>CP063166.1:2424165-3030206 GCA_016806145.1 Variovorax paradoxus | reverse complement strand
CCGCATAAGGCGCGAACCAAAAAATAGTTTGGTTCCATAAGGCTCGCTTTCAGAATCCCGGCTTCTTGCTGGCGCGCTGGACGCACCGCACTTCAAGACAAGACTCACGCACGATGTACCAATACACAGACTTCGACCGCCAGTTCGTTCATCAACGAGCCGCCCAATTCCGCGACCAGCTCGAGCGCTGGCAAAAGGGCCGTCTCCACGAAGACGAGTTCCGTCCCCTGCGCCTGCAGAACGGCTGGTACGTGCAGCGCTACGCCCCGATGCTGCGCGTGGCCGTGCCCTACGGCGAACTCTCGAGCCGCCAGCTGCGCGTGCTTGCGAAGATCGCCCGCGAGTACGACGAGCCCGAGGCCGAGGTCTACAAGAAGGCCATCGAGACCCAGGGCCAGCTCGGCAGCCAGAAGCTGCCCACCCACTACGCCCACTTCTCGACCCGCCAGAACGTCCAGTACAACTGGATCCCGCTCGCCAAGTCGGCCGACGTGATGGACCTGCTGGCCTCGGTCGACATGCACGGCATCCAGACCAGCGGCAACTGCATCCGCAACATCACGAGCGACGAGCGCGCGGGCATCGCCATCGACGAGGTGGCCGATCCGCGCCCCTACGCCGAAATCATGCGCCAGTGGAGCACGCTGCATCCCGAGTTCGCGTTCCTGCCGCGCAAGTTCAAGATCGCGATCACCGGCGCCGACGAGGACCGCGCGGCCACGGGCTGGCACGACGTAGGCCTGAAGCTGGTGAAGAACGAAGCCGGCGAGATCGGCTTCCGCGTGCAGGTCGGCGGCGGCATGGGCCGTACGCCGATCGTGGGCACGGTGCTGCGCGAGTTCCTGCCGTGGCAGCAGATCATGAACTACCTCGAGGCCGTGATCCGGGTCTACAACCGCTACGGCCGCCGCGACAACATCTACAAGGCGCGCATCAAGATCCTGGTGAAGGCCGAAGGCCAGCGCTACATCGACGACGTCGATGCCGAGTACAAGCAGATCCTCGAGCACGACGGCGCGCCGCACACCATCACGCAGGAAGAGTTCGACCGCGTGGCCGCCTCCTTCGTGCCGCCGGAACTGGCCACCCGCGTGCTGCAGGGCGCCGAGAAGACCGACGCCGAGCTGCGCGCCCATGCCGCCGACGACGTGCAGTTCGCGCGCTGGCTCGCGCGCAACGTGGCGCCGCACAAGAACCCGGCCCTGCGCGCGGTCACGCTGTCGTTCAAGCGCCTGAAGCAGGCGCCCGGCGATGCCTCGGCCGACCAGCTCGACACGCTCGCGCAACTGGCCGACCGCTTCTCGGCCGGCGAAGCCCGCGTGACGCACGACCAGAACGTGGTGCTGCCCTGGGTGCATGCCGAAGACCTGCATGCGCTGTGGCTCGCCGCCCGCGCGGCCGGCTTCGCGAGCGCCAACGTGCACCTGCTGACCGACATGATCGCCTGCCCCGGCGGCGACTTCTGCGCGCTGGCCAATGCGCGCTCGATCCCGATCGCCGAGGCGATCACCGAGCGCTACCAGGACCTCGACGAGCTCGACGACATCGGCGAGATCGACCTGCACATCAGCGGCTGCATCAACTCCTGCGGCCACCACCACAGCGGCCACATCGGCATCCTGGGCGTCGACAAGGACGGCAAGGAGTGGTACCAGGTCACCCTCGGCGGCTCCGACGGCTCGGCCCTCAGCGGCGCGCCGCAGGCCGGCAAGGTGGTCGGCCCCTCGTTCTCGGCGGCCGAAGTGCCCGGCGTGATCGAGGCCGTGCTCACGACCTACCGCGACACGCGCGAGAACGGCGAGAACTTCATCGACACGCTGCGCCGCGTGGGACCCGACCCGTTCAAGGCCGCGGCCAACGGTGCGCGTTTCAAGGTGGAGGAAGCAGCATGAACAAGACCCTGAACATCCTCGCGGCCGAGGAACACGTCGACGACGGCGACCCGAAGGTGCTGCAACTGGCGAACGACGCCGATCCGCTCGCGATCGAGGTCTGCCTGTCGGACATCGAACGCATCGACCTGCACTTCCCGAAGTTCACCGACGGCCGTGCCTACAGCCAGGCCTTCCTGCTGCGCCGCCGCCTGGGCTTCAAGGGCGACATCCGCGCCACCGGCGACGTGCTGATCGACCAGCTGGTGCAGATGGAACGCACCGGTTTCTCGAGCGCCGTGCTCAAGGAAGGCGTGGACGCCTCCGACGCGCAGCGCCAGTTCGACCGCTTCTCGGCCTTCTACCAGGGCGACGCGGTGCAGACCGCGCCGCACTTCGCGGCCGGCAATTGAGTTCCCACAGCAACGCCTGATTCATCCATGAGCATCGACCTCGCACGCATCAACACCGAACTCGGCCGCAACGCCGAAGGCCTGGTGGACTGGGCCATCGGCCTGGGCCAGAACGCGATCGTCACCACCAATTTCCGGCCCTTCGAGGCTGTGATCCTGCACATGGTGACGCGCGCCAAGCGCGACGTGCCGGTGATCTGGATGGACAACGGCTACAACACCGAGGCCACCTACCGCTTCGCCGACGAGGTGACGAAGCAGTTGGGCCTGGACCTGCACATCTACCTGCCGGGCCGCTCGCGCGCGCACCGTGAGGCGGTCGACGGCCCGACGCCCGCGCTCGACGATCCGCGCCATGCCGCCTTCACCGAGGAAGTGAAGCTCGAGCCCTTCGCGCGTGCCCTGCGCGAGACGGCGCCCAAGGTCTGGTTCACCGCGCTGCGCGCCACCGACACGGCCGTGCGCGCGCAGATGGAGCCGGTCAGCATCAACCCCGACGGCCTGATCAAGGTCGCGCCGCTCCTGCACTGGTCGTCCAAGGACCTCTACACCTACTGCGAGGCGCACGGCCTGCCGAACAACTTCGACTACGTGGACCCGACCAAGGGCGAGGACAACCGCGAATGCGGCCTGCACCTCTCGCATTGAACGCACGCTCCACCGACTCCGAATCTCCAGTGCCCCACCCGATGAACGCCCGTACCGAATCCGATCTGCTGCTGCCGCCCGCGCACCTGTCCAACACGCACCTCGATGCGCTGGAAGAAGAAACCATCTTCATCCTGCGCGAAGTGGCCGCGGCCTTCGAGCGCCCCGCGCTGCTGTTCTCGGGCGGCAAGGACTCGCTGGTGCTGCTGAAGTGCGCCGAGAAGGCCTTCGGCGTCGGCCGCCTGCCCTATCCGCTCTTGATGATCGACACCGGCCACAACTTCCCCGAAGTGACCGACTACCGCGACCAGCGCGCCAAGGAACTGGGCGCCGAGCTGATCGTGCGCAGCGTCGAGGACTCGATGAAGCGCGGCACGGTGCGCCTCGCGCACCCGGGCGAATCGCGCAACGCGCACCAGTCGGTGACGCTGCTCGAGGCGATCGAGGAATTCCGTTTCGACGCGCTGATCGGCGGCGCGCGCCGCGACGAGGAGAAGGCCCGCGCCAAGGAGCGCATCTTCTCGCACCGCGACAGCTTCGGCCAATGGCAGCCCAAGGACCAGCGCCCCGAGCTCTGGACCCTGTTCAACACCCGCCTGGCGCCGGGCGAGCACTTCCGCGTGTTCCCGATCTCGAACTGGACCGAACTCGACGTCTGGCAGTACATCGAGCGCGAGCACGTCGGCCTGCCCTCGATCTACTACACGCACAAGCGCGAGGTGGTGGAGCGCCGCGGCTTGCTGGTGCCGGTGACCGAACTGACCCCGCCGCGCGACGGCGAAACCGTGCAGGTGCGCGACGTGCGCTTCCGCACCGTGGGCGACATCACGACCACCTGCCCGGTCGAGAGCCTCGCGGCCGACGCGGGCGACGTGGTGCTCGAGACGCTGTCGGTCGACGTCAGCGAACGCGGCGCCACCCGGATGGACGACATGACCTCCGAAGCTTCGATGGAAAAACGCAAGAAAGACGGTTACTTCTGACCCACCCCCGTCCCTCGCTCACTTCGTGTAGCTCGACTCCCCCCTCAAGGGGGCGACACCAGCGGCCCGGCAAAGCCGGTTCCGCGGTGTCTCCCGAAAGAAACCCATGACCGCCACCACGCTTCAACCCGAAATCACAGCCGACACCGGCACCGCGCTGCGCTTCATCACCTGCGGCTCGGTCGACGACGGCAAGAGCACGCTGATCGGCCGCCTGCTGGTCGACAGCAAGACCGTGCTGCAGGACCAGCTCGCTGGCGTGCAGCGCGGCGGCGAAACCGATCTCGCGCTGCTGACCGACGGCCTGTCGGCCGAGCGCGAGCAAGGCATCACGATCGACGTGGCCTACCGCTACTTCTCGACCGCCAAACGCAAGTTCATCATCGGCGACGCGCCGGGCCACGAGCAGTACACGCGCAACATGGTGACGGCCGCCTCGGCCGCCGACGCCGCCGTGGTGCTGGTCGATGCCACCAAGCTGGCCTGGGCCGCCGAGGTGGAGGACGGCACGGTCGTCAAGCGCGAGCTGCTGCCGCAGACGCGCCGCCACACGCTGCTGACGCACCTGCTGCGCGTGCAGTCGATCGTGTTCGCGGTCAACAAGCTCGACGCCATCGCCGATGCCGGCCTGGCCTTCGAACGCATCTCGGCCGCGCTCAACGCCTTCGCCGAAGCAGCGGGCGTGCGGGTGGCCGCGATCGTGCCGATCTCGGCGCTCAAGGGCTGGAACGTGGCCACGCGCCATGCCGACTGGGTCGGCTACGAAGGCCCGAGCCTGCTCGAGCTGCTCGAACAGCTGCCGGTGACGGCGCAGGACGAATCGGTGCCCTTCGCCTTCCCGGTGCAGTGGGTCGAGAAGTTCTCGTCCTCGGCCGACACCTCGCAGGGCCGCCGCGTGTTCTGGGGCCGCGTGGCCTCGGGCCATGTCGAGCCGGGCCAGCGCGTGACCGTGCTGCCGAGCAACCAGACGGCCACCGTGGCCCAGGTGCTGAGCCACGCGCGCCAGCCGAAGACCGTGCATGCGGGCCACAGCGCCGGCATCGTGCTCGACCGCGAGGTCGACGTGTCGCGCGGCGACTGGCTGCTGGCGCCCGAGGCCTTCGAGCCGGTGCGCGAGATCACCGCCACCGTGGCCTGGCTCGACGACGAGCCGCTGGTCGCGGGCCGCGTCTACTGGGCGCTGCAGGGGCACCGCTGGGTCAAGGCCAAGGTCGCGCGCATCGTCGACCGGATCAACATCACGACGCTCGAATCCGAGCCCGCGACCCAGCTCGAGGCCAATGCCATCGGCGACGTGGTGCTGGCGCTGCAGCAGCCGCTGGCGGTGCTGCCGTTCACGCGCTCGCGCACGTTGGGCTCGCTGGTGCTGGTCGATACGGCCTCGCATCGCACCTCCGCGGCCGTGCTCGTGCAGCCGAGCGCCGCAAAGGCCTAAAATCAAGGGTTTTTCCCGACCACAGAACGCATACAACGCCAAATGACCCACGTCGTCTCCGAAGCCTGCATCCGTTGCAAATACACCGACTGCGTGGACGTTTGCCCCGTCGACTGCTTCCGCGAAGGTCCCAACATGCTGGTGATCGACCCGGACGAATGCATCGACTGCGCGGTCTGCATCCCCGAGTGCCCGGCCAACGCGATCTTCGCCGAGGAAGACCTGCCGGCCGACCAGATCGCCTTCATCAAGCTCAATGCCGAGCTGGCCCAGGCCGACGGCTGGAAGAGCATCACCAAGCGCAAGCCCGCCCTGCCCGACGCCGACGAGTGGAAGGACAAGGCCGGCAAGATCTCGGAGCTGGTGCGCTGAGCCAGTCCCCCGCCCCCATCGAGACCGACGCCCTGATCATCGGCGCCGGCCCGGTGGGGCTGTTCCAGGCCTTCCAGCTCGGCCTGCTCGAGATCTCCTGTCACATCGTCGATGCGCTGCCCGCCGCGGGCGGCCAGTGCGTGGCGCTGTACGGCCACAAGCCGATCTATGACATTCCCGGCACCCCGGTGACCAGCGGGCGCGAGCTCGCGCAGTCGCTGCTGGCGCAGGTGGCGCCGTTCAAGCCGGTCTTCCATTTCGGCGAGCAGGTCGCCACGCTCGAGCGCCAGGCCGACCAGCGGCTGCTGCTGGGCACCTCGGCCGGCCACCGCTTCCTCGCGAAGACGGTGTTCATCGCGGCCGGCGTCGGCGCTTTCGTGCCCAAGCGCATCGCGCTGGACGACATCGGCCGCTTCGAAGGCCAATCGCTGTTCTATCACCCCGACTCGCTCGACCGCTTCGCGGGCCAGGCCGTGGTGGTCAACGGCGGCGACGACACGGCGCTCGAAACCGCGATCGCGCTGACGGCCATCGCCAGGCAGGTCACGCTGGTGCACCGGCGCGACGGCTTCCAGGCCGACGAGGCCACGGTGGCCGCGATGCGCGCGCTGGTGGCCGAGGGCCGGCTGGGCTTCCAGGTCGGCCAGCCCAGCGGCTTCGACGGCCACGTGCTGCGCATCGCCACGCCCGATGCCAGCACGGTCGAGCTGCCGCTCGACGCGCTGGTCGCCTGCCTCGGCATCTCGCCGCGCCTCGGGCCGATCGCCGACTGGGGCTTCGAGCTCGAGCGCAAGCAGGTGCCGGTCGACACCGAGAAGTACCAGACGCGCGAAGCCGGCGTGTTCGCGGTCGGCGACATCAACACCTACCCGGGCAAGAAAAAGCTGATCGTCTGCGGCTTCCATGAGGCCACGCTGGCCGCCTGGGGCGCCGCGGCCCTGGTGTTCCCGGGCAAGGCGATCCCGCTGCAGTACACGACCACCAGCACCCGGCTGCACGAGCTGCTGGGCGTGGCCGGCGCCAAGGCCTGAGCCACGTCAGCCCAGGGCGGGCAGCAGCGCGCGGTACTCGGCGATGAAGCCGCCGATGGCCCCCAGGTAGCGCTCGATGTCGGCGTCGCCCAGCGGCAGCGACAGCACCACGAAGCCGCGCGGCGAGGTGTAGATGCCCGCGTTCAGCAGGTGGAAGAACAGCAGCTGGCGCAGCCGCCCGTCGACCGCCGCGAGATCGGCCACGCGCCGAACCTCGCCCTGCAGGAAATGCGCGTTCATCAGCGAGCCCACGCCCGTGAACTGCAGCGCCACGCCCTCCTTCGCGCTCAGCGCATTGAGCCGCGCGCGCATCGCCTCGCCACGCTCGGCCAGCGCGCCGGCTGCCTCGGGCGTGAAGAGCCGGGTCAGGCCCGCCTGGCCGGCCGCCATGGTCATCACGTTGTTGTTGAAGGTGCCCGAGTGCGCGAGCGCGCCGGTGCGCGGGTCGAACTGCGCCATCACGTCGGCGCGGCCGCCGAAGGCGCCGAAGGACATGCCGCCGCCGATGTACTTGCCCAGGGTCGTGAGGTCGGCGCGGATGCCCAGCTCGTTGGCCAGACCGCGCGGGCCCAGCCGCGAGGTCATGACCTCGTCGAAGACCAGCAGCGCGCCTGCCGCCGTGGCCGCTTCCCGCAGCGCCCGCAGGAAGTCGGCCTGCCCCGGGATGCAGCCGGCCGCGCCCTGCATCGGCTCGACCAGCACGGCCGCGATCTGCGAGGCCTGCTCGGCGATGCGCGCGCGCGCCGTCTCGGCGTCGTTGTAGGGCAGCACGAGGAAGTCGAAGGGCACGGTGGTGGGCAGGGGCTGGTCGCCGAAGCCCAGCACGCCGCCGTGGTAGCCGCCCGAGAACACCACGATGCGGCGCCGCCCCGTGAAGTGCAGCGCGGCCGTGAGCGCCATCAGGTTGGCCTCGGTGCCCGAGTTGGTGAAGCGCAGTTGCTCGACCTGCGGGAAGCGCTCGCGGATGGTCCGCGCCAGCCGGCCCTCGAGCAGGTTGTGGCCCGTGAGGTTGACGCCGCCCTGCATCGCCTCGATCACCGCCTCGCGGATCTCGGGCGCCGAGTGGCCGTAGACGCCGGCCGTGTACTCGGCGATGAAGTCGGCATAGCGGTGGCCGTCGGCGTCCCACAGCGCAGCCCCCTCGCCGCGCGCGATGGTCAGCGGGAACGGCGCGTAGAACAGCACCGAGCGCGTGTTGCCGCCGGGCATGGACTCGGCATTGGCCTCGAACTGGCGCCGGCTGGCGGGGTTGGCCTCGGTAAAGCGGCGGTGCGCCTCGGCCAGGGCGTGGTCGATGGGGGCAAGGGTCATGGCGGCTCCTGGAAAGGGTGGGACGGCTGGAATTGGCGCTCGGCTCAGCATTAATTGTTCGATGCTCAATTTTCCGATGTTTATACAATCAATTCACCGACCGAACAATGGCACCCACCCGATGACCACCGCGCGCAAGAAAGCCGCTCCCCCGCCCCGCACCGCCGGCCGACCCGCGGGCGGCGCCGCGCTGACCAAGGGCCGGATCGCCGAGGTCGCGCTGGCGCTGATCGACGAGGCCGGCCTCGGCGCCTTCAGCCTGCGCGAGGTGGCGGCGCGGCTCGGCGTCTACCCGGCCACGGTGCACTGGCACGTGAGCTCGCGCGAGGCGCTGCTGGCCGAGGTCGCGGCCGCGGTCATGGCCGAGGTGGCGCCGCCCGCCGATGTCGCGCAGCCCGACTGGCAGGCCTGGATCGCCGAGCTGTTCCGCCGCTGCCGAGCGGCCGTGCGGCGCCATCCCAACGTCGCGCAGCTGCTGGGCGCGCAGCTGGTGTCCAACGGCAGCCTGCCGACCGCGCTGGTCGAGGGCGTGCTCACGGCGCTGACCGAGGCCGGCTTCGAGGGCGAGCCGCTGCGCGAGGCCTACAACTGCACGATCGCGGCGATGCTGGGCTTCCTCACGATGGAGTTCTCGCCGCTACCCTCGGACAACACCCAGACCTGGGCCGAGGAGCTGCGCGAGCGCGTCCACACCATCCGCCCGCTCGACCACCCGGTGCTCTCGCGCAACCTGCCGCTCCTGGCCAACCGCGCCTTCATCGTGCGCTGGGACAACGGCAGCACGGTGCCGCTCGACAGCAGCTTCGAGCGCCACGTCCAGATGACCATCGACGGCCTCGAGGCCTTCGCGCGGCGCGTCAGGCCGACGTAGGCACGGGCATCGGCACCGTATCGGCCTCGCGCCCGATGCGCAGCAGCGCGTCCTTGAGCCACAGCACGCCGGCGTCGAAATTCGAGCGCCGGTTCCAGCACACGACCGAGCGGTAGCCCTGCAGCTCGAAGGGCAGCGGATGCACCGCGAGCAGCGCGTCGAAGCGCGCGGCCACGCGCAGCGGCATCACCGCCACGTGGTCGGTCTGCGCCAGCAGGTCGACGATCTGGCCGAAGCTGGTCATGGCCACGCTCATGCTGCGCTGACGGCCCTGGCGCGCGAGCACCTGGTCGATCAGGTCGTCGAGCGCCGAGCTGCCGTAGCCCAGGAACACGTGCGGCGCGGCGCAGAAGTCGTCGAGCGAGGCGGCCTCGCCCAGGGTCGGATGGCCGCGGCGCACCGCGACCACGTAGCGGTCCTCGTAGAGCAGCGCCGATTCGCAGTCGCTCGGCGGCTGCAGCCGCGGCAGCACGGCGACGTCGAAATCGCCCTTGCGCAGCCGCTCGGTCAGCGTGAGGAAGGAACTGGTCTCCCAGTACAGCCGCACGCGCGAGCCGCAGGCCACGAGCTCGTTGGCCAGCCGCGGCAGCAGCAGGTGGCTCGCGTAGTCGCCGCCCGAGATGCGGAAGATGCGCTGCGAATGCTCGGGCTGGAAGCGGTCGTCGGGCTCGAGCATGGCCGACAGGTCGGCCAGCACGCGCTCGACCTGGCCCGCGAGCGCGGTGGCGCGCGCGGTCGGCTGCACGCCGTGCGCGGTGCGCGTGAACAGCGGGTCGTCGAAGGTCTCGCGCAGCCGGTTGAGCGAGGCGCTCACCGCGGGCTGGCTCAGGAACAGGCGCGTTGCCGCGCGCGACACGCTGCGCTCGCGCATCAGCGCATCGAAGGTCCGCAGCATGCCGACGTCGAGGCTGCGGATATCACGTCGGGCCATATCTCATATCCAAAGCTTCGAATTGCCCGGGGCACGGGCGGTACTTATCGTCGGGTCCACAAGTACAGCACGACCTGGAGACACGATGAATCCGTTGCGACCCCAGCCGACGCGCCGACGCGCGCTCGGCCTTCTCGGCGCCGTCATGGCCGGCGCCGCCGGCCCGGCCTTCGCGCAGGCGAGCCCACCCAGCTTTCCCACCCGCGTGGTGCGCATCATCCCCTTCGGCTCGGGCGGCGGGCCGATGGACTCGATCGCGCGCATCTACGCCGACAAGCTCAAGACGCGCTGGAACCAGCCGGTGATCGTCGAACCCCGGCCCGGCGCGAGTGGCACCATCGCGGCCGACGCGGTCGCCAAGGCGGCGCCCGATGGCTACACGGTGCTGCTGACGCTGCCGCTCACGCACATCAACAACGTGGTGCTGCAGCCGCGCCTGCCCTACGACCCGGTGAAGGACTTCGAGCCGCTGTCGCAGCTCGCGACCGGCGGGCCGATGCTGATCGCGCGCGCCTCGGCGCCGTTCTCGAACGTGCGCGAGTTCGTCGCCTACGCCAAGGCGCACCGCGGCATCAGCTACGGCACCTGGGGCAACGGCTCGAACGCCCACCTGTTCGGCGAGCTGCTCGCGCGCCAGGCCGGCATCGACCTGATCCACGTGCCCTACAAGGCCGAGGCGGCCGCGCACAACGACCTGTTCGGCGAGGCGCTGGGCGTGGCCTGGGCCAACCCGGCCACCGCGCGCGGGCTGGCGCAGGCCGGCCGCATCAAGGTGCTGGGCATCACCGGCCGGCGCCGCGTGCGCTCGATGCCCGAGGTGCCGACCTTCGCCGAGCAGGGCTTCGCGGGCTTCGACCTCGACAGCTGGATCGGCGTCTACGCGCCCGCGAAAACGCCGCAGCCCGTGATCGACGAATGGGTCGCCGCGCTGCAGGCGGTCACGCGCCAGCCCGACGTGCAGGAGCGGCTGGCCGGCTTCGGCTTCGAGCCGCTGGGCAGCACGCCGGCCGAGTTCCGCGCCGGCCAGAAAGCCGATTTCCCCCGTGTCGCGGACCTGATCAAGGCCGCAGGAGTCACCCCCGAATGAGCACCGTCCTTCCCCCCTCTTCTTCCTCTTCCGCGTCCGAATGGCAGCCGGTCGCGTTCGACACCGGCACCGCCTACGGCCGCAAGCCGCCGAGCCACAAGGCCGAGCTGACCGAGGTCGGCGCCGGCAGGCCGATGGGCGAGCTGCTGCGGCGCTACTGGCATCCGATCGGGCTGGCCGCCGATGCCACCGACACGCCGCGCCAGGTGCGCGTGCTCGGCGAGGACCTGATCCTGTTCCGCGACAAGGGCGGCCGGCCCGGCCTGGTGCACTGGCGCTGCGCCCACCGCGGCGCCTCGCTCTACTACGGCCGCGTGGAGGAAGGCGGCATCCGCTGCTGCTACCACGGCTGGATGTTCGACGTGCAGGGCCACTGCGTCGACCAGCCCTGCGAGCCCGAGAACGGCGCGCGCACCCGCGGCCGCGTGCGCCAGCCCTGGTACCCGGTCGAGGAGCGCTACGGCCTGGTCTGGGCCTACCTCGGCCCGGCCGAGAAGAAGCCGGTGCTGCCGCGCTACGACTGCCTGGAGGTGCTCGACGAGGGCGAGACGCTCGAGGCCGACGACAACAGCATCGGCGGCGGCGGGCCGCGGATCGTTCCCTGCAACTGGCTGCAGCACTACGAAAACGTGGCCGACCCCTTCCACGTGCCGGTGCTGCACGGCAGCTTCAGCGGCACCCAGTTCGTGGCGCTGATGGGCCAGATGCCCGAGGTGAACTTCGAGAGCACCGAGACCGGCGTGATGATCACCTCGATCCGCCGCCTCGAGGACGGCCGCGTGTTCCGCCGCGTGGCCGGGCCGGTGCTGCCGACCCTGCGCGTGGTGCCGAACCCGCGCGTGGCGGCCTATGGCCGGGTCGAGTCGATCGGCTGGGTGCTGCCGATCGACGACCACAGCTTCCGCATCTACACCGTGGGCCGGGTGAAGGAGCCCGGCGACCTCGCGCGGGTGCGCTCGCGCCTCAACGGCAAGCTGTGGGAGGAACTCAGCGAGGAGGAGCACCGCCGCTTTCCCGGCGACTACGAGGCCCAGGTGAGCCAGGGCGCGATCACCGCGCATTCGGAGGAGCACCTGGCGAGCTCCGACCGTGGCATCGTGATGCTGCGCCGGCTGCTGCAGCGCCAGCTCGACGCGCTGCGCGAGGGCCGCGACCCGGCCGGCGTGAGCTTCGACGCCGATGCGCCGCCGGTGCGCTTCGAGGCCGGCAACTTCCTGCAGGGCGAATGAGCGCGGCCGTCGAACGCATCGCGGTGCGCGTCGCGCGCAAGACGATCGAGGCCGAGGGCATCGCGGGCTTCCGGCTCGAAGCGGCCGACGGCGGCGCGCTGCCGTCCTTCGAGGCCGGCGCGCACATCGAGGTGCTGCTGCCCGGCGGCCTGGTACGGCCCTACTCGCTGTGCAACCCGCCCGCGCAAGCGCCCGGCCATTACGAGATCGGCGTGCTGCGCGAGGAAGCTTCGCGCGGCGGCTCGCGCGCGCTGCACGAGGCGGTGGCCGAGGGCACGCTGCTGCAGGTCAGCGCGCCGCGCAATCTGTTCGCGCTCGACGAAGAGGCCGGCCACAGCCTGCTGCTGGCCGGCGGCATCGGCATCACGCCGCTGCTCGCGATGGCGCACCGGCTCGTAGCGCTGGGCCGCGACTTCGCGCTGCACTGCTGCAGCCGCAGCGCGGCACGTGCGGCGTATCGTGCGCGGCTGCGGGCGGAGGCCTTCGCCGACCGGGTCTTCTTCCACGACGACGACGGCCCGCCCGCGCAGCGCATCGACCTGGCCGCCACCATCGGCGCGCCGGCGCCCGGGCGCCATCTCTACGTCTGCGGGCCGAACGGCTTCATCGAAGCGGTGCGCGCCACCGCCCGCGCGCTCGGCTGGCCCGAGGAGCGCGTGCATTTCGAATGCTTCACGGGCGCGTCGCTGCCCGCCGAGCAGGCCGGCAGCTTCGAGGTGCAGTTGCGCAGCAGCGGCCGCGTGGTGCGCGTGCCGGCCGCGCTCAGCGTGGTGGACGCGCTCGCGGCCGAGGGGATCGAGATCCCGGTGTCCTGCGCCCAGGGCGTCTGCGGCACCTGCCTCACGCGCGTGCTCGAGGGCGAGGTCGCGCACCACGACCTCTTCCTCACGCCCGCCGAGCAGGCCGCCAACGACCAGTTCCTGCCCTGCTGCTCGCGCGCGCGTTCGCCGCGGCTGGTGCTCGATCTCTAGGAGGCTTCGGGGTCCTCGAGCAGTTCGTGCAGGACCATGCGCGTCTGCCGGCCGCGCAGCAGCACCTGCTCCTCGATGCGGCGCGTGGGCAGCCGCCCCGCGAGCCCCTCGTGCGTGGTGTCGGACATCAGCGTGCGCGTGCCCAGCTCCTTGTTGCTGCCCTCGATGCGGCTCGCGGCGTTGATCACGTCGCCGAGCGCGGTGTAGGAGAGCCGGTCGCTGGACCCGAGCACGCCGGCGATCACCACGCCGGTGTGCATGCCGATGCGCGTGTGGAAGGGCTGCAGCCCCTCGGCCTGCCAGCGGCGGTTGAGCTCGGCCATCTCGGCATGCAGCTCGAGCGCGGCCAGGCAGGCGCGGTACTCGGCATCGGGCAGTTCGAGCGGCGCGCCCCACAGCACCATGATGCCGTCGCCCATGTACTTGTCGACCACGCCCCCATGGCGCGCGAACACGCGCTGCGCGAGGTTGAAGTACTCGGTGAGCTGGCGCACCAGCAGGTCGGCCGGCAGCGATTCGGCGATGCTGGTAAAGCCCTCGACGTCGGTGAACATCGCGGTGATGCGGCGCGGCGAACCGCCGGGTGCCAGCGCATGGCCCTCGGCCACGAGCTGGCGGATCAGGTGCACCGGCACGAACTTGCTGAAGGCCCGCAGGCTGCGCGCGGAGTCGTCGAGCGCCTGGTTCAGGTGCTGGATCTCGAGCACGCGGCTGGGCTGCTGCGGCAGGTCGTCGAGCTCGAGCCGGCCGATGCGGCGCGCGGTGTGCGACAGCTTCTCGATCGGCGCGGTCACCAGCTTCGACAGCCGCAGCGAGACGAAGAGCGCGAACACCAGGAAGGCCAGGGTCAGCAGCAGGCCCCAGCGCACCAGGCGCTCCACGCCGGCGAGCAGCACCGATTCGGGCTCCCAGCTGATCAGTTCCCAGCCCGTGGGGCCGATGCGCGAAGACTCGACCCGGTAGCGCTCGCCCGCGTGGGTGACGACGAAATTCTCGTCTTCCACGTTCTCCGAGATGCCGTGCGCCAGCATGTACGCATGCACCGCGCCGAGCACGCCGCCCTCGGGCAGCCGCAGTTCGCGCACGGGGTCGGGATGGTCGCTGCGCGCGAGCACGTGGTGGTCGTCGCTCAGCAGCACGCTCTCGCCGGGGCCGCGACTGCCGAACTGGCGCACCAGCGTCGACAGGTGGCCCAGCGACAGGTGGCCGACCACCACCAGCGACTGCGGCGTGTGCCCCTCGTCGTCGAGCCGCTCGGCCGGCTGGGCGTAGCTCACGCCAAGCTCCTCGCCGTCGTCGAAACGGAACGGTGGCGTCCACACCGACGCCTTCCGCGCCAGCGCCTCGCGGAACCAGGCGCGCTCGGTGGCGTCGTGGTCGCTGCGGAAGGACTCGATGCGCGTGGTCGCGAATCGCTGGCGCGGATCGCCGCCCTCGACGTCGAACGGACGTTTGTATTCCCAGGTCTCGGTGCTGAAGGCCGGATCGCGCACCACCTGGCGGATCGCCGACACCGGGTAGCGCTCGGCCATCAGCAGGTGGCCGTCGTCGCTGGCCACGCCGAGGCTGTCGAGCTCGGTCGCTTCCTCGAGCAGGGTCCACAGCAGCTCGGCGCTGCGCTCGCCGTCCTCGCCCAGCGGATGCAGGCTCGGCGACTCGCCGACGGCGTGCACCACCGCCTGGGTCTTGGCGAGGAAGGCCAGCACGTTGTCCTCGATGCGGTCGTGGTGGACCTTGTGCGCCGACTCGCCGATGCGCGACACCAGCCGCTGCGCGCCCCAGTAGCCCAGCGCCACCAGCAGCAGCGACTGCACCAGCGCGACGGCGCAGATGATGGTGCCGACATCGACCCGGAAGCGCCGCATGCGGCTGGCGGCCGGGGGTGGCCGGCCGGCCTCCGTGGGGGCCGCGGATGGAGCAGCGTCTGCCATGTGATTCCCTTCCTGCGCGCTCATGCGCGCCCGCGTTCGTTGTGGCGCGGATTGTCCCGGACTTCGCGGAATGCCCCCGGTACGCCGCGACAGGCCTAAAATGGCGGTTCGCTAGGGGTGTTGGGTCGGCTTGCCGACCCGGCTGAGAAAGTCCCTTTGAACCTGATTGAGGTAATCCTCGCGCAGGGAAGCTGGTCCGGCGGCCTGTCACGTTCTCTCGCGTGCCGGCCGCGCCGCTGGAGCCTCGCCCACCTGCCAAACCTTTTGCCCGGAGCAAAACGGATGGCACACGACGACACATCGAACCCTCTCGCCAACGAGGCGCTGACGCCGCTGCCGGCGTCGCAGCGCGTCTTCGGCTGGCACGACCATGCCTCGCTCTGGTTCAGCCTGGGCGTGGGCCTGCTGGTGATGCAGATCGGCGCCTACCTGGTGCCGGCCGTGGGCACGCGCGACGCGGCGATCGCGATCGCGCTGGGCTCGTGCCTCGGCGCCGCGCTGCTGGCCTGGACCGCGCGCCTGGGCTGCGAGAGCGGTCTGGCCAGCGCGGGCCTGATGCATGCCACCTACGGCAGCGCCTTCGCGCGGCTGCCGGTGCTGCTCAACATCGTGCAGCTGGTGGGCTGGACCACCTTCGAGCTGGTGATCATGCGCGAGGGCACGCAGGCCATCGGCCAGTCGGTGGCCGGGCCATGGCTGGGCAGTGCCTGGGGCGGCGTGGCGACCACGCTGCTGTGGGGCGCGGTGCTGCTGGCGCTGCTCGCGGGCTCGATGGTGAAGCTGGTGCGGCGCTTCGTGAGCCGCTTCGGGTTGCCGCTGGTGGTGCTGTCGCTGCTGTGGCTCAGCTGGCAATTCGCAACGCAGTTGCATGCCAAGGGCTTCGATGCCTTCTGGTCGCGCCCGGGCGACGGCAGCATGGGCATGTTCGGCGCCCTCGACCTCGTGATCGCGATGCCGGTGTCGTGGCTGCCGCTGGTGGCCGACTATGCGCGCCACGGCAAGCGCAGCGCCGGCGGGCTCGGCAGCGCCTTCAGCGGCACCTGGATCGGCTATGCGCTGGCCAACATCTGGTGCTATGCGCTGGGCGTGATGGTGGTCAGCGTGGCCGAGCCCGGCACCAGCCTGGTCACGGCGCTGCTGCTGGCGCAGGGCGGGCTGGTGGCGCTGGGCCTGATCCTGATCGACGAGCTCGACAACGCCTATGGCGACGTCTATTCGGGTTCGGTCTCCACCCACAGCCTGCTGCCGCGCTGGAGCGTGAAGCGCTGGGGCCTGCTGCTGGCCGTGCTGTGCATCGCGCTCGCGCTGGTGCTACCGATGCACACGCTCGAGCCCTTCCTGCTGCTGCTGAGCTCGGTGTTCGTGCCGCTCTACGGCGTGATCCTCGGGCGGCTGGGCGGCGGCCGCGCGGTGGCGCCGGCCGGCGCGCGCCCCAAGGTCGACCTGGCGGCGGCGCTGATCTGGATCGCGGGCATTGCGGCCTACCACGCGCTCGCGAAGTGGGCGCCGCAGTTCGGCTCGGCGCTGCCGACGCTCGCGCTGACCTTCGTGCTGGCCTGGCTCAGCCGGCCGAAGCCCGCAGCGGCAGGCGCTGCGTCGGCACTGGCGCAAAGCCGTGGTTGAGCGGGCCATGACCGGCGCCGACCCGCACGTCGACAGCGGCCGCCATCGCGCCGAGGATGTAGGCGCGTGCGCGCTCCACCGCCTCGGGCAGCGCAGCACCCAATGCCAGGTGCGCGGCGATGGCCGACGACAGCGTGCAGCCGGTGCCGTGCAGGTTGCGGCTCTCGATACGGCGCGAGGCCAGGCGCGTGCGTTCCCCACTGGATTGCAACAGCACGTCGACCACCTCGCTGCCCGGCAGGTGGCCGCCCTTGAGCAGCACGGCGCGCGCGCCCAGCGCCAGCAGCTCGTCGGCCGCGCCATCGAGCGCGCCGATGCCGTCGATCGCATGGCCGATCAGCAGGGCCGTCTCGTCGAGATTGGGCGTGACCACCGCGGCGCGCGGGAACAGTTCGCGCACCAGCACCTGCACCGTCTCGGCCGCGATCAGGCGGTCGCCGCTGGTGGCGACCATCACCGGATCGAGCACCACGTTCGGCAGGCGGTAGTGGTCGATGGCCCAGGCCACGACCTCGACCACCTCGGGCGCATGCAGCATGCCGAGCTTGACCGCGTCGACGCCGATGTCCTCGACCACGGCCTGGATCTGCGCCTTGAGGAAGGCCGGCGGCACGCCGTGGATGCCCGTGACGCCGAGCGTGTTCTGCGCGGTGAGCGCGGTGATGGCCGTCATGCCGTAGCAGCCGAGGGCCGCGAAGGTCTTGAGATCGGCCTGGATGCCGGCGCCGCCGCCGCTGTCGGAGCCGGCGATCGAGAGCACGCGCGCATAGCGCTGGGTGGGTCCTTGGGTCATGCCGAAAATTATCGACGCGATTCGAAGGCCCGAGGAGCATGGCGATGAACCTGCCCTTTCGATCGATGGCGATCCTCGGCGCGGGCCTCATGGGCCGGCTGATGGCCGTGACGCTCGCGCGGGCCGGCTGCCGTGTCGACCTTTACGAAGCGGGCAGCGCCGAGGCCGAAGGCGCGGCCGCGCGCGTGGCGGCGGCCATGCTCGCGCCGCTGGCCGAGTCGGCGGTGGCGCCGGTGCCGCTGGTGCGCATGGGCCACCACGCGCTGTCACGCTGGCCCGAGCTGCTCGCTCCGCTGGCGCGGCCGGTGTTCTTCCAGCGCGAAGGCACGCTGGTGCTGTGGCACCGGCAGGATGCGAACGAGGCCGCGCGGCTCGCGCGCGTGCTGGCCCACACCGGCACGCAGGTGCCCGAGCTGGCGCCGATGCGCACGCTCGATGGAGCGGGCATCGAGGCGCTCGAGCCCTCGCTGGGCCGGCGCTTCGCCAGCGGGCTGTTCCTGCCCGGCGAAGGCCAGCTCGACAACCGCGCGCTGTTGGCCGCCTTGCTCGCGACCTTGCAGGCCGACGACAAGGTCACGCTGCACTGGCAGTCGCCGCGCGCGCCCGAGGACTTCGCGCCCGGTTCGCCGGGCCAGCCCGATTGGCTGATCGACTGCCGCGGCCTCGGTGCCCGGCCGCAGTGGAACGCGCTGCGCGGCGTGCGCGGCGAGGTGATCCGCGTACATGCGCCCGACGTGACGCTGGCGCGGCCCACGCGGCTCGTGCATCCGCGCTATCCGCTCTACATCGCGCCCAAGCCCGAAGGCCTGTTCGTGATCGGCGCGACCGAGATCGAATCGAACGACATGTCGCCCGCGAGCGTGCGCTCGACGCTCGAACTGCTGAGTGCCGCCTATGCGGTGCACAGCGGCTTCGCCGAGGCGCGCATCGTCGAGATCGCGACGCAGTGCCGCCCCACCCTGCCCGACAACCTGCCCGCGCTGCGCCAGCCGCGGCCGCGCGTGCTGCAGATCAACGGCCTGTACCGCCACGGTTTCATGATCGCGCCCGCGCTGCTCGACGTCGCGATGGAGTGGCTCGCGCAGGGCCGCTCGCCGCTGGCGCAGGGCTTCGGCCTGGAGACCCCATGACGACGATGAACATCCTGATCAATGACAAGCCCTTCGCGCTGCCCGAGCACGCCACGCTGACCGACGCACTCGCCGCGCTGAATGCCACGCCGCCCTTCGCGGTGGCCGTGAACCGCGAGTTCGTGCCGCGCTCGGCCTATGCCGCGCGCGCGCTGCGGCCCGACGACCGCGTCGAAGTGATCCGCCCCGTGACGGGCGGCTGAACGCATTGATGGAGACAAGACCGATGACCACGACCCCGAACGATCCGCTGGTGCTCTACGGCGAGACCTTCCACAGCCGCCTGCTGCTGGGCACCGCGCGCTACCCCTCGCCCGACCTGCTCGAGGCCGCCGTGAAGCGCGCGAAGCCCGCGATGCTCACGGCCTCGCTGCGGCGCCAGACCGCCAACCAGGGCTCGGGCAACAGCGAGCTCGGCAACGGCTTCTGGGAGCTGCTGCGCCGGCTCGAGGTGCCGGTGCTGCCCAACACCGCGGGCTGCCACAGCGTGCAGGAGGTGGTCGCCACCGCGCAGATGGCGCGCGAGTTGTTCGGCACGCCGTGGATCAAGCTCGAGCTGATCGGCGACGACTACACGCTGCAGCCCGACACGCTGAACCTGGTCGATGCCGCCTCGCAGCTGATCCGCGACGGCTTCAAGGTGCTGCCCTACTGCACCGAGGACCTGGTGCTGTGCCAGCGGCTGGTCGACATCGGCTGCCAGGCCGTGATGCCGTGGGCCGCGCCGATCGGCACCGGCCGCGGGCCGGTCAACCCCTATGCGCTGCAGGTGCTGCGCGACCGGCTCGAGGTGCCGATGCTGGTCGACGCGGGACTGGGCCTGCCCTCGCATGCCTGCCAGGTGATGGAGTGGGGCTTCGACGGCGTGCTGCTGAACACCGCCGTCGCTCTCGCGCAGGACCCGGTCGCGATGGCCGGTGCCTTCGCCGATGCGGTGCAGGCCGGCCGGGCCGCGCGCCGCGCCGGCGCCATGGCCGCGCAGGATGCGGCGCAGGCCAGCACGCCGGTGCTGGGCACGCCGTTCTGGCATCACGCGGGATGAGCGGCGCCATGAACCACGAACGGCAACCGGACCGCGCGCGCGTCGCGCATGAGATCGTCGCGGCGCATGGCCTGCGCTTCGGCGCCGCCACCTCGGCCCCCGCGGCCGCCATCGCCTACAGCGCCGACGACGCCATCTACCGCGGCGCGCGACAGGCCTGCGGCGCGCTTGGCTTCATCGGCATCGACGCCGAATGCATCGCACGCGCCTGGCGCGCGCAGAGCGAGCGCCTCGGCGGCTTCGATGCGCAGCGCTGGCCCGATGCGCCCGCCGATTTCGGCCTGCGCGAATTTCCGCCGGCGGCGCGCGACAACGCCTTCGCGCCCTGCCCCGAGCAGCTCGGCCTCTATGCCGTGCTGCCCGATGCGGCCTGGGTCGGCCGCATGGCGCGCGCGGGCGTGCCGACGGTGCAGCTGCGCTTCAAGTCCGAGGACGCGACGGCCGTGGCGCGCGAAGTGCGCGCGGCCGTCGAGGCCGTGCAGGGCACCGGCGCGCTGCTGTTCATCAACGACCACTGGCGCGTGGCGATCGAGGCGCGTGCCTACGGCGTGCACCTGGGCCAGGAAGACCTCGATGCGCTCGCGCCCGAGGAACTGCGACAGATCCACGCCGCCGGCCTGCGCCTGGGCGTCAGCACGCACGGCTATGCCGAGATGGTGCGCGCCGACGCCGTGAGCCCGAGCTACATCGCGATGGGCGCGGTCTATCCGACCACGCTCAAGAAGATGGCGACCGCGCCGCAGGGCGTGGCGCGGCTCGCGGCCTATGCGCGATTGCTGCGCGGCTATCCGCAGGTGGGCATCGGCGGCATCGACGCGTTGCGCCTGCCCGAGGTGCTCGCCACCGGCGTCGGTTCCGTCGCCGTGGTGCGCGCGCTGGTGGCCGCCGAGGACCCCGAAGGCACGGCCGCGCAATGGATGGCCGCCATCGACGCCCACCGCACCGCATCGGCTGCGAAGCCCTGAACCCGACCGAATGACGCATCCTTCTCTCCTTCTTTCGCGCACGCCCATTGCCTGCGCGATGGCCGCCCTGCTCGCCGCCCACGGCGCCTTCGCCCAGACACAGGACACCACCGCGCTGCCCGCCGTGACCGTGAACCCGGCCGCCGTCGCGCCGCCGGCCGAGGTCAGCGGCTTCGGCGACGTGCCGCTGCGCGAGCTGCCGCTGTCGGCCACCGTGATCGACAGCAACCAGCTGCGCGCGAGCGGCGCGCGCCGTCTCGCCGACCTCACGCAGTTCGATGCCTCGGTGACCGATGCCTACAACTCAGCCGGCTACTGGGACTACCTCACGGTGCGCGGCTTCGTGCTCGACAACCGCTTCAACTATCGGCGCGAGGGCCTGCCGATCAGCGCCGAGACCTCGATCCCGCTCGACAACAAGGAGCGCGTCGAGATCCTGCGCGGCACCAGCGGCATCCAGGCCGGCACCAGCGCGCCGGGCGGGCTCGTCAACTACGTGGTCAAGCGGCCGACCGAACACGATCTGCGCACCGTGCGCATCGAGACCACGAGCCGCGGCAGCCTGCTCGGCGCGGTCGACTTCGGCGGACGCTTCGGCGCGCAGCGCGAGTTCGGCTACCGGATCAACGTCGCGGCCGAGAACCTCAAGCCGCTGGTGCACGACCTCGACGGCAACCGCAACCTGTTCTCGCTCGCGGCCGACTGGCGCATCACGCGCGACTCGGTGCTCGAGTTCGAGATCGAGAAGAGCCGCAAGACGCAGCCGAGCCAGAACGGTTACAGCCTGCTGGGTGCCCGGTTGCCGGCGCCGGTCGATCCGCGCATCAACCTCAACAACCAGCCCTGGTCGCAGCCTTCGGAATTCGATGCGCTGACCGGCACCTTGCGCTTCAGCCAGGCCATCAACGCCGACTGGCGCTGGAGCGCGCAGATCGGCCGGCAGCGGCTGCGCACCGACGACCGCCTGGCCTACGCCTTCGGCTGCGGCGCCGAGGGCAACTACGACCGCTACTGCAGCGACGGCACCTTCGACGTCTACGACTTCCGCAGCGAGAACGAGCGCCGCACGCAGACCGCGGGCAGCCTCAACCTCAAGGGCAACGTGATGACCGGCAGCGTGCGGCACGAGCTCGGCATCGGCCTCTTGCAAAGCCGCGTGCGCAACCGCTTCCAGAACCAGGCCTACAACTACGCGGGCACCGGCAACATCTGGGCGACCTCGTTCGTGCCGCCGGCGCCCGACGCCGCCACGCCGCAGACCAACCGCGACGAGCGCTCGACCGAGCTCACCCTGCAGGACGCGATCCGCTGGAACGAGCGCTTCACCACCTGGGTCGGCGTGCGCCACACGCGGCTCGACCGCAGCAGCATCGGCAACGACGGCTCCGACCCGACCGGCTACAAGCAGGAGGTGACCACCCCGTGGGTGGCCGTGAGCTACGTGCTGCGGCCCGAGCTGCTGGCCTATGCGAGCTGGGGCAAGGGCGTGGAATCGCAAGTGGTGCCGAACCGGCCCGACCTCTACAGCAATGCGGGGCAGGCGCTCGCGGCGCTCGCGTCGCGGCAATGGGAGCTGGGCCTCAAGGGCGGCAACGAGGCCTTCAATTGGCAGCTCGCGTGGTTCGACATCTCGCGGCCGCTGACCAACCTCGATGCCTGCGGCGAATCGTGCACGGTGCGCAACGACGGCCGCGCCGTGCATCGCGGGCTGGAGGCCGGCGCGCAATGGAACCAGGGACCCTGGCGGCTCGACGGCAGCGTGTCGGTCATCGATGCGAAGCGCCGCGGCAGCACGGCCGATCCCGCGCTCAACGGGCAGTCGCCGACCAACGTGCCCAAGCAGGTGCTGCGCGCGCAGGTCGCCTACCGCGTGCCCGCGGTGGCGGGCCTCGAGATCGCGGGACAGCTGTCGTACGAAGGCCGGCGCAACGTGCTGCTCGATGGTTCGATCCGCCTGCCGTCGTGGACGCGTCTCGATGCGGTGCTGCGCTACGACACCAGGCTCAACGGCGTGAACACCAGCTGGTCGCTGGCCGTCGACAACGTCTTCGATCGCCGCTACTGGAAGGAATCGCCCTATCAGTTCAGCCACGTCTACCTGTTCCCGGGCGCACCGCGCACGCTGCGGCTCGGCGTGAGTATCGCGCTCTGAACTTTTTTAGCGAAAAGTTGCGTCGGTTTGCCAGACCCTCAAAAACGACGCTATAATCTGAGGCTTGTTCCTCGATAGCTCAGTCGGTAGAGCGCCGGACTGTTAATCCGTAGGTCCCTGGTTCGAGCCCAGGTCGAGGAGCCACTATAAGCCGCAAGGCCTCTGGATGCCCTGCTACTCAAAAGGTAGCAGGGCTTTTCCTTTTTAGGCCGTTTATTTGGCAGTCGCCAAATATCCAGTAGTTCGGCACACGCCGCGCCGCTACCATCCGGCCCATGTGGACCCCGCCAGATTCACACGACGAGCTTGGCCATCCCCTCACCGCGCAGGAGGCTTGGCGGCGAGCGTTCCACGATGAATTCCACGAACTTGCCGATGGCGCCGTCGACGACGACTGGCTGCACTCGATCTGCGACGCGATCTATCCGCTTGCGCTCGATGGTGAGCCGCGGCGAGCTGCGAAGCTCGTCTACGTCACCCTGACATTCGAGATGCCCGAGTTCCTGGAGACCGAGATTGCCGCGCGCGAGCGCAACCTCAGGTTGAAGGCTGTGGGTCCGTGGCTGGCCCGGTGCCTCGGGCCCTGGCCGCCGCGGTAGTCCTCAAGCCTCGGCGGCCTCTTCCTCGGCCTCTGGCGCTCCGCCTTCTCCAGCCGGGCCGGCCGCCATCAAGTCCGCTGACGGCAGCTCGAGCATCTGCCGCGCATCGTCCACGGTGCACGTCAGCCAACGATCGAAGTTGTGCTCCTCGAGCGGCACGACCGACCGCTTGTCGAAGATCTCCTGGCCCGTCTTCCGATCGATCTCGATCTTGTGCATGCGCGACATCAACGGGTGAAGGTTCGCGTTGAGGGTGAGCATCGTGTAGCTGTCCCACTCTTCGCCGGTCTTTGGGTCCTTCCAGACGTCCCAAAGACCAGCCAGGCCCCAAGGCTTCGCGTCGGCGCGACGGAAGCGCCACCAGACGTTCTTCCCGGTTTCCCAGTTGGGCTCATCAAAGCTGCTGGCCGGGATGATGCACCGCTGCCCCCGCTTCCACGCATTGCGAAAAGTGAAGGACTTCTCCATACGGTCGGTGCGCGAGTTGACCGTGCTGAGCCTCTTGCCCGGCTGGTCCTTCTCCTTCTGCTCCTTCGTCTGCTTCGCCTGAGGGATGTGCGTCGGTGACCACGGCGGGATCATCCCCCACTGTCCAAACACCATCTCCCGCTCGTACTCCGTCACGTCGCGCGCGCGGCGTATGAAGGCTGCACCTGACAGCGGAAACACCTGCAGCAGGTTCTTCCAGTCGTTGCGGCGATTGGTCTTCCGGTCGATCGCCCAGAAGGCTTCGATCTCGCGGTCCTCAGCGGAAATGTAACGGGTGCACATGGTCTAGATTCTGCGCTCGGATACCCGTTGACGGTCAACCGGGGCCGAGAAGATACTGTACACCCATCCAGTACTTTCGGAGATTCCGATGACAGCAGCCACAGACCGTTTCGCCTGGGTTTCCAGCTTTACCAATGCCTGGAACAGGGCCGCCGACGGCCAAGCCAATCACGAGCATCTGATCGAGGTTGGAGAAGCCCTCTACCCGGTCCTCAAGGCACGATCTCCCGAAGAGGTCGCGCAGGAGCACTACGAGAACAGCCCGAAGCCTGAACTGCCGCACACGCCGGCACCGCAGGCTTGGCCAGCCAGTGAAGAAGATGTGCCGTTCTGACCATGAAAGACGTCGAGTACTTCACATTCATGATGCCGCCGAGCATCTGGAAGAAGAAGCCGCACCCGTCGAGCTTCAAGATGTCGATCGAGCAAGCGGCGCAGCGATGTCCAGAGGCCACGCCGATCATGAGCACCCGAGAGGTGCGCAGCCTGCCCGAAACGGCGGAAGAAATGCAGCGCAACCAGATCAAGCACAACGGTAGGGCAAAGACACCTGAAGAAGAAAAGTTGCAAGCATGGCTCGTCTCCCGCATCGGCATGAAGAGCGAAAAGCTCGGATAGTGCGACCCTCGACAATCGAACCATGCAAGCTGAATTTTTCCCCTCCGAGTCCACGATCCTCCGCACGCCGACCTGGTACAGCGCCGAAGCCCACGACGAAACCGAGCTGCGGCTGGCGCCCGGGGACTACAAGGTGACGCCCGGCGAGCGCTGGACGGTCACCTCGTTGAAGGACGGCTCGACCGTCTACAGTGGCATCGGCCCTGTCGAGATCCGCCGCGGCTCGAGGTGAGCGGCATGGCATCCCTCTACCTCTCGATGACCGAGAAGCTCGTTGCGCACTGGAAGGCCACGGGCAACACCTACCCGAAGAAGTTCATCCTCACGCCGGCGCAGCACAAGGAGTACGAGCGGCTGCGCGTCATAGGTAGCTTCCCGCCGACCGACAGCATGGTGCACATGGGCGTGCCGATCGAGCTCACCGAGGGCACGCCCGGCGTGATGGTCGCGGCCGACGGCGCCGAGGTCGCGCTGCTCGGAACCCCCGACGCATGAAGACTGCCGAGCTCGCCGGCGCGGCGCTCAATGCTTGGATCGCGAAGGCCCTGGGCGAGCCGGTCGTCATCGACTACGTCAACGACTGGCCGGCATTCGACCGGCTGCTCGAGCGCGAGGCCATTCACGTCGCGCCGATGCCCGGGAAGGGCCACACATGGTGCGCGATCGTCACTGGCAAACCTGGAAGCCGCTTCCCGGACGGCCGAGCGCCCTGGCAGGAAGGGGCCACGCCGCGCGTCGCTGTCGGCCGCGCAATCGTTGCTGCTCGCTTCGGGGCCGAGGTGCCGGAGTGATCAGGCCCCCAGAGACCAGCAGCCAACATCAACAAAACGTAGAACCCATAGGTGTCAGGGCCTGGCGCGCTTCGGCCAAAGAGCGCGTGGCGCTGCTGATTGCAGTATCGACAGGCCGCAACGATGTTCTCGCGCGCGTTGCGGCCGCCGTCCATGCGAGCCTTCAGATGCTCGGCCGTGACCTCGCGACCCATCGCTCGATAACAGTAAAAACATTTACCATCTTGCGCGCTGCAGGCGAGGCTTCGAAGGGTCGAAATGCGATGTGTGCCCATGCAGGGAACTCCAAAGGTTGAACTTAGAGTCCCCGATGCACACAGTGTCAGAGCGGGCGCCGTGCCACGAGCGATCGGCGGGTGCGCCATCGCGGTCGCACGGTCGAGCGGATGCCCGAGCGTCAAAAATTTTACTAGCGAAAAATTGGGGGCAGCCTGCATAGACTTTTCCGGCAAGCAAGCATCCTTGCTGCCCTACTCGCCCTGCCCTTCTTCGCCGCGGCCGAGTCCCGGACGTGCCTCGTTGTCGGCGTCAGCGACGGCGACACCATCACCGCGCGCTGCGGCGCCGCGGGCAGCTACGAACAGGTGAAGGTGCGCTTCAACGGCATCGACGCGCCGGAAAAGCGGCAGCCATTCGGCGAGCGCGCGAAGCAGGCGATGTCCGACCTGGTCTACATGAAGACCGTCGAGCTCGACTGCCGCAAGACGGATCGCTACGGCCGCAGCGTGTGCCGCGTGCACGTCGCTCCAGCCTCGGCGCCGCGCGGCCCGGCTACGCTCGACGCCGGCCTGGCCATGATCACGCTGGGCCTCGCATGGTGGTACCGGGACTACGCACGCGAGCAGACGCCGCAGGAGCGCGGCCAGTACGAGTTCGCCGAGCAGGAGGCCCGAGCGAAGGGCGCCGGGCTCTGGGTGGACAAGCGGGCGATGGCGCCTTGGGAATGGCGGCGCGAGCGGCGCTCGAAGCCCTGATACATTCCCGCGATGACCTTCACCACCTACCAGATCGGCAAGCTCATCTTCGTAGCCGTCGCTGCTCTGGTCTGGGGAATCTACTGCGGGCTCACTGGTCGCGATTTGAGAGGACGACTGGAGCGGCCCGGCCAATCGCCTGAGAAGCGCGACTGACGCCAAGCGCGGGCTGCAGCGCTGCAGGCGGCGCTGCGGCTAGCGCCCGTTGAATCGGCCCTGAGAGTGCTGCAGCTCGAGCTGCTGGTCGCGCACCGAGGCCGATCAGCGACAGAGGATTTCCCCCCGAGATCGCGCCTAGCCCACCAGCCAGCGCCCAGTCGAGCGGCGAGGCCTGCGGGCGACTGCCTACGCGCTCGGTCACCTGCGCAGCGGTCGGGAAAGCGGTGGCGAACTCGCCGGCCTGCCGGAGCTCGCCCGACAGCGGCCGCCCTCGCTTGAGCTGCGCCGCAAGATCCTTCGCCGAGACGCTGCCTGTCGTTGGATTGAGAGCACGCTCCACCGAATATGTCTTCGCGATCAGTTGCCGCGCGTTGCGGAACTCATCGAGCATCACGAGCGGGAAGCCATTCGTGGCCAGGTGCTGCTCGATCACGTTCTCTAGCGCGCCAGCGCCGTCTCGGAAGGCCTTGCCCATGTCCTTCTCGCCGCGGCGATACGCCGCATCGGCCATGCCGCGGAGCTCACGGATCTTGTCGATCGCGCTGCGCGCATCGAAGGCGCCGGACCGTAGCGAGTCGATCTGCGCGATGACCGGGTTCGGGGCCGCGTCGGGGAAGCCCTGGGCCGCACGGCGGTACGGTGCCGTGATGTCGTCGAGTGCCTTGGTATAGGCCGAGGACGGGGTGATAGTGCCGGTGCTGCCCACCGCGTCATATGCGGCGCCGGCGCGCTGTCGGATGTTCTGCAACAGCTCGGGCGTCAGCTGATCGCTGTCGGCAACGCCGAGAGCACGCTTGGCGAGCGCCGTGGTCGTCTCCTGATTGCGCGCGCTGGCGTTCTGCGCCGTGGTGATCTTGCCGGCCAAGCCTTCGATGATGCGATTCCCAAGCGTGGGCGCGACCTGCGTTGGCGGAATGACGTAGCCGAGGGCCTGCGCATCCTGTGCGGCCTGCCGCACGCCCAGTGGCACCTCAGGGCCTCGGACGGCCCTTCCAATGGCCTGGCCAGCGACGCCGAAGCCGCGCGCCACGGGGGGGACCGCGGCGCCCAACGCGGCGCCGGTACCGGCCTGCTCGGGGTCAGCCAGGCCGGCCGTGACGCCGCCCGAGATCGCGCCGCCAGCGGTGCGGACGCCCAACCCCGCGCCCTGCGCGCTGAGTCCGCCCGAAGCGATGGCTTCACCCAGAGCCGCCACACGCGGCGCGGCGGCCGCGGCGCCAGCTGCGCGCACACCAAGGCCTAGCGCGCCTCCCACCGGCAGCGTGGTTGCGATCTGCCCGCCCACGCGGCCGACCTCGGCGGCCGTGCTGCCGCCGAAGTCGCGCCGGAACTCGTCGGTGCCGGCCTTGTTGATGGCAGCGACGCGCTCGCCCTCCTTCGTACCGGCCACCTTGTCGAAGCCGGTGGCCAGCAGCTGCGCGCCGGTGTCGATGACATCGCGGGCGCCGCGGCCGACGCCAGCCAGGAACCCGGCGACCGGACTGACGCTCGGCGTCGGGGTGTCGAGCTGGCCGTTGAACGGCTGCAGCGCGGGTGCCGCGGGCGCGGCGTCGAGTTGACCGTCGAAGGGTTTCAGCGCCATCTCAGCTCCCGATGAAGCGCCGGCCCTGCGCGTCTTCGTAGACCGGCTTGCCGCCAGAGGTTCCCACCTGGCGCGACATGCCGGCCGGCAGCGTGGCAGGCGCGGCGGCGTTCCCGGCGTTGCCCACGACCGTTGCCGCACGCGCTTCCGAATTCGGCACCTCGGCAAGGATGCCTCGGATCGCAACCTCGCGGTTCTGGCGCTTCTGCTCGATCACCTTCGACGAATCGCCGGGCTGCGGGAAGTACTGCTTGTCGCCGTTGTCGAACTCGGCTGGCGAGATCACGGCGCCCGACTCGCGGCGCAGCGTCGCATTTAGGAAGTCGCGCTTGGCCTGATCGAGCTGCTGGCCCTGCTCGCTGTTCACCAGGTTCACGAGACCGCCCACGACCGGGGTGTTTGCCCCCGGCGTGGAGAACAACTTCCCGGAGGCCTGCAGGTCACCGAGGATCTTGTTGGCGGTCTGCATGCGCGAGCCGAACAGCAGCGCCTTGCTCTGCCCTTCGGTGAGCGCGTTCTTGCCCTTGGCGGTGTCAGGGTCGGCCGGGCCGCCAGGAATGAACTCGAGGCCGCTGCCGTCGGCCTTCAGCCGATAGCCGGCTGGCAGGCCTGCGGTGCTGGCGCGCACGGCCTCGATGCCGAGACGGGCGCGATCGATCGCGTTGGCCTCTTGCTGCTGGGCTGTCTGCGCCGCGGTGCGCGCCTGAGTCGCGCGCTCCTGGATCAAGGTGCGCTGTGTGTCGCCGGCCTCGCGCGTGGCGAGGGCTGCAGCCTGCGCACGCTGCTGCAGCGGCGTCAGAGCAGCATCGACCTGCTGCGCGAAGACCTGCGCTCCATTGCGGCCCGGAGGCGCGCCTCGCGCGGCCAACGTGCGCAGCGCCGCGCCGTCGAACATCGACTGCGCTGCCGCTGGGCCCGGGTTCTCGATCACCGTCAATGCACCCTGCGGGACCGAAGCATTCGAGGCCTGCAGGCGCGCGAGGCGCGCGTTCGTGTCGGCCAATCCACCGAGGGCATTCGGATCAGCAGCCGTTGGCGTGCCGACATTCGTGCCGGAAAAACTGTTCCCGCTGCGCGTGACGCCGAGAGGAAGACCGGATGGTGCTGCAGGTGCCGCGGCAGGCGGAAGCGCGCCGAGGCCCGCCATCGAGTCGGCCAAGGGCTCGCCGTACGCTGCCGGTGCTGCGGACACCACCCCGGCCGCGGGCGTCGCACCGCCTTGGTATTCGAGGCTGCGCGGGTCTGTCAGATTGTTCAGCCGCGCCGCGGGCGCTGCTGCGGCAACGCCAGTGCCGACCGGCGTCGCCGGCGCAAAGCTGCGCGGTCCCGTCGCGATAACGCCGCGCTGCAGCGCCGCGTCGTTGAGGTTCGTGCTGAACTGGCTGCTCGGCCGCGGGTAGATCCCGAATGCTGCACCACCGCCGCCTTGCGGGTCGGGCGCAGCAACCGGCGCCGGAACTGTGAGGCGGTCGACTGGCGCGCGCGGATCCGCGCCCAGCGCTGCCCGGCCACCGGCTATCGCGCGGTCAGCGGCCAAGTAGCCCAGGCCTCCGCCGATCAGGCCACCCACGACGGAGCCAGCAGGCCCGAGTGCCGATCCCATGGCCGCACCGCCACTCGCGCCGGCGCCCGCGGCGCTTAGGCGCCCCACCCCTTGTGCGGTCTGCGCGGCAACATCAAGGCCCGTCGCATTCGGATTCGTCGCCACGTCGTAGACCTGCTTGCCCTCGAGCCCGACTCCGAGTGCAACCCCTGCCCCGCCGACGGCGCGCGCCACCGGCAGGCCGAGACCCGAAGCTGCGGCCGGCGCGGCGGCCGCGCTCGCCACGGCGGGCAACCTCGTCGGCTGCACCACCTCCGCAGCGCCCATGTTGACGGCAGGTCGTCGGCCGATCAGCTCACCTGCCGGTGCCGCTGCTGGCGCCTGAGTTGCGACGCCCGTAGGCGAAGACGCAGCGACCGGAGCACCTGCGGCGCTCGGCGCGATCTGCGGCGGCGGCACGACATCCGCCATCCCCATGTTGATCGTCGGCCGGCGGCCAATCACATCGCCAGCGGCTGGGGGCGGCACGGTGCCAACGGGGGCGGGCGCCGCGGGCGGCCGGCGCACGCCGTAGCCGGTTTGATCGGGCAAGAGTTGTGTCGCCATGGGAGCTTCCTGAGGTTCCGCGGCATTCTTCGCGCGCCCTCGCGCGGGGTCGAACCCTACCGGGGGCGTCGTACTATTGCTGCTTCCGAACGGGAACGAGGAACGTCATGAAGCTCGATTGGGATCTAGTCCGAGATGTTTTGACCGAGATCGAGGAGATGTCCGCTCTGCAGAAAAATGAAGCCAGCTTCGAAGCCGACTACGACGGAGAGACAGCCGCAGATGTCCGGGCGCGCCATGTTCTCTTGCTCGGCGAAGCCGGTTTCGTGAAGGGCATTCGCGCCGACGACAGCGACAGAGATCGATTGATGCTGCCAGACTTGACGTGGGAAGGTCACCAGTTGTTGGCAACCATCCGCTCGCAGAGCGTCTGGGAAAGGCTGAAGAAGACCGCCAAGGATAAAGGCCTGGCGCTGTCCTTCGACCTTGTGAAGATCGGCGGCAAGCTGGCGCTGGAGCAGATCCTCAAAGGCGGCTCTTCGGACACCACGCTTTCCGCGTAGCCGCGTCAGCGCTCAGTCCACGACCCGGGTTCGGCACGACGCATAGGCCGCGCTCATCGTTTCGATCTCGGTCAGGGCGTCTGCAAGGCGTCGAGCACCAGCTTCCGAAAGTAGCCCACTGGCCGCGGTGGCGTCTCCTGCACCAGTTTCGGCGGCGGTGGCGGCACCACCTGGGGCGCCTCCACCACCGCCCCCGGCATCGCGGGCGCAGTCGCGCACCCGGACAACGACAGGAGCGCTGCGCTGGCGGCGATCGTCAGCAGCGATTTTTGTGACAGCAGTTGCATCGGTCTTCTCCTGCGCCTGGTGGCGCTTATCGAGTGCGGCTTGCTTGGCATCGCGTTCCTTGGTGCGCTGCTCGAGCAGCTGCGCGGCGGCGCGGTTCGTAGCCACCACCGCTGCGTTCTGAACCTGCAGCGCCAAGCCCGCCGTCTTGGCCTGCCCGCGGTAGTGCCAGGTCGACAGGCCCAGCACGCCGGCCAGCGCCACCAGTGCGAGCAGCAGGTAGTTGCGCAGGTCGGGCATCTGTCGCCTCCGCCTATGAGAACTTGCGCAGCGCAGTCGCGATGGCCTCGCGCGCCGCAGTGCCCAGGAACACCAGTCGCTCGGCCTCTCGCCTGCGATCCAGCCCCTTGCTGCGTTCGCCGCCGGCCATATTCCAGCGCGAGAACTCTGTGGCCGCTCCGGCACGATCGCCGGCATTGAGCTTGCGCACCAGCGTAGACTTGCCGAGCGCACCTACGCCCGCGTTGTAGAAGATCGAGACCAGGGCGTCGAACTCGTTCTGAGCCAGCGCCACGCGCACGGCCGCACGCACCCCGGGCTCGAACTCCGTCGACATGCGCCGCGCGAAGCGCTGGTCAGCCTGCTCGGCGGTGATCACGAGGCCGGGCACGACGTCGGGCCCTGTGTCGCCCCAGCCAATAGTCCACGGCGCGCCGCTGAATTGGGCGAACTTCGCCGGCACAGCCTGCAGTGAGTAGGGATCGATGCTGTCGCCCGTCAGCGCCTTGAAGAGTGGCGAGTGCGGGTCGGGATAGGCTCGCAGCTTCAGCTTCTCGAAGTAGTGGCAGAGGTAGGTTCCCTCCGCGCCCAGGTGCAGCTCAGCGGCCATGGCGAATCCTCCGTGCAAGCTCGACGAGCTTCTTCCGAGCCTCCCGCAGCAACTCGCGCCCCCGCGACCAGGCCTGCGCCGCGGCGCCCATCACCCAGTGGTCTGCGCTGAGCGCTGGCTTCGGCGCGCCCTCTCGCCACTGGTAGCCATCGCTCCACAGGATGAACAACACCCACAGCACGTAGAGGATCGACACCGCCGTGGGCCACTGCGAGAACAGGATCGGAGAGAACCCGTTGGCAGCCGACATCACCAGCAGGCCGATGTACTGGGCTTTTACCCGCATCAGCACACCGTGCATCTTCCCGAGCCGGCAGACGCAGATGCCGCCTACGAGGCCGTTGGCTGCGAAGTGCAGCAGGATCAGGAGGTCATAATTCATGGCTTGGAGCCCTTGTTCGCCCAGTTGCGGATGAAGGTCTTCACGGCATCGACCAGCACGTTGGCGATGTCCTTCCAGCGGTCGGCGGTGTAGGCGAGCGCCACTGCCAGCGGCATGAAGAACCACTGCGCCTCCCACGTGTCCTTGTAGCTGGCCACCAGGGACGCGATCGGCACTGTGAGCACCAGCGACGCGAAGGTCGCGCCGAGGAAGAAGAAGAACGAGGCCGAGCGGCCGGTCGACGGGCGATTCGCCAGCCGGATCGCCGCGCCCGCGATCGCTGCGAGCAAGATCAGCGAGTAGGGGCCGACCACAGCAGCCAACTTCGCCGACATCAGCAGTCCGGCTGCGACGCGCGCGACCTCGATGGGGTCCAGGCTTGGCTTCTCGTCCATCACCGCTCCACGATCTTGAGGAACACGGACCGATCGTCGATCCGCGCAGGGTTGTTGTTGGTCGTGATGCGGCACGTGACTCGCAGCTTGTTGGGGCCGCTGACTGGCTTCACGCCGCCGGAGAGCCACACCGTCGCGGTCGTGCCGTCGAAGCCGAAGTCGACAACGGTGAGCGAGGGATCAACGACGAACTCGACGGACGCGATGGTGTCGCCACCGTTGAGCGCGAGCCAAGCTGACCAGTCGAAGGCGTAGTCGAGGACCGCGTTCGGATCCTTCTCGATCACGAGGTCGCCCCGGTCGAGCACGTAGGTGGTGGGCTTCTGGGTGGCCATGGAGGTCTCTCAGTCGGTGAAGGCCGCGGCGCGGCGCTCGCCGACGATCGCGACGCGGCGGGATTCGGGCACGGCTCGGATGCTGCGGTCCTCGGCGATCACGCGCACCGTGCGCTCGTTGCGCTCGACGGCATAGGCGTGACGCACGCGCGCGACCTGCAGCACGCCGGCCAGCAGCTGCGCGCCCACCATGCGGCTGATGGTGTTGGACACGGTGCCTGTGGCGACCTGCGAGACGATGGCCAGGGTCTGCGCGGCGTGTGCACTGGCGATCGCGATGGCCGTGGCCGCTCCCACTGCTGCGTCCAGCGTCTGCGCGGCAGCGACGCGCGCACCCGCCGCGGCGGCCGCGCCCTGACTTACGCCGTCTAGCGCCTGCCCAGCGCTCGCGCGGGCAATCGCGGCCGCCGCGGCGAGCTGCGCGGCGGCCTCGAGCGTCTGCGCGCCAGAGAACGATCCCGACGCGCCGGTGACCACGCCTGTAGCTGCCTGCGCTACGCCGGCCAGCGTCTGAGCGGCCGAGGTCTTCGCCTGCACGGAAGCGACTGCACCCTGCGCTACACCAGCCAAGGTCTGCGTGGCAACCAGCTTCGCCAGCTCGGCAGCGGTGGCCGCCTGGGCTACGGTGGCGAGCGCCTGCACGGCGGTGAAGGAGGCTGTGCCTGCCGCAGCAACGGTGGCCGTCGCCGCTTGCGATACACCAGCGAGTGTCTGTGCGCCAGCAATGGCAGCAGACGGCGCGTCTGCCGTCAGCGCCTGGAACCCGCTCGGAGGCGTGTACGTGAACGAAGACGAAGCGAACTTGCCGGTGTAGGCGAAGGTCGAGGTGTCGCCGTACACATCCCCGACTGCTGGGGAGACGGCCGCTGTGCTCGTATTCGGGTACGCCGTTTCGACGAGCGTACCGTTCTTATAGACGCGAAATTCGCGCGCATTCGTGGGCTGACCGCTGACGAGGTCGTCAAGGTTGAGGGCGAAGCCAAGCACGTTGCCGGCCACCCACTTCACTCCGGGGGACGACCAGGACGTGTTGCCGCCCGACAGCCAGTAGTACGGGGACAAAGTGCCGGAACCGGTGTTCTGGGTAACGAACGCAAGTCCCACCGTGCCGTAGTCGGCTTGACTCTGAGTGCCGACCAGAATTTCCCAATACCACTTGCCCGACGTCTTCGAGCTGTTGGTGAGCACACTGTCGGCTTGCGACGACGTGGCGGTCAGGTCCCCGCCGCTCAGCGTTACCCCCGCACCCTTGCGCGAAGCGCTGAAAGTGACGGGATCGGCCATGGCTTAGGCGTTGCCCTCGGTGATGGTCCAGCCGGTGATCTGTACGGTCTGGCCGCTCGCGATCACGGCGTTGTCGACGGTCAGGTCGCCACCGCCGCCCGTGGCGGTCACGCTGCCTTGAATGTGCGTGGTGGTGCCCGCGCTGTCCTTGATGCGGTAGTGGCCGGCCGTACCGGCGGCACCAGCCGTGGCGGACAACGGCACGCCGCTGAAGGTCAGCACGCCGCTCGCCTGGGTCGACCAATCGGAAGGCAGCGTGAACTCCGCGAGCAGCGTGCCGCTGTCGGCCGCCGCGCAATTGGCAGGCTGCGCGCCGGTGCGAATCTGGATCTTCGGCGTCGTACCGATGGTGGTTTCGATTGCGGCGCTGCGCGCGTTGCGCAGCGTTGCGCCCATCTGGATGGTCATGGGAGGCTCCTTGGATGCCGGCATCGTGCCGACGCAAGAGCTTCCGCGCGAACCCTACGGGGGGTGTCAGACTTGCGAGGAATCGCTCCCGCTGATGCTCGCGCCCGCGCTGATGCCATTGAGCGACGCGGCTGCGACTTGGGTGGTCGTCGTCAAAGCCGCGATCGCGGCCTGCACCCGGTCACCGAGAGTCAGGTTCTTCGATCGCAGGTTCGCTTCGTTGCCGGCCTGCTTGAGCTGCGCATCGGCGATCGCCAAGCGCACGCGCGGCTCGAGCGCCGCGCTCTCGGCCTGGTAGAGCGCAACCAGGTTGCGCGCGAGATCGCTGCGCACACTGACCATGGCCGTGGCCAAGCTCGAGGCAACCTGATTGCCCTGCAACAGCGTGGTGATGAAGCTGCTCGCGCTGGCGATCGCGCGCATCCAGACGTCGAGCGCCTGCTGCACGGCCAGCCGCGCGTTCTCCAGCTCGGCGCGAAAGGCCTCGATGCTGATGTCGCGGCTCTGCTCGGCGAGCTTGTCCCGCGTGTCCTGGCGGATCAGCTGCACTTGGTGCACGAGCGCTCCTGGAGGCAGTGGGAAGCCGCGGTTGGCGAAGCTCTGGATGGCGTCGTTCTCGGCGCGCAGCGCCTCCGTCTGCAGGCGCGCGCGCCCACGCTCCCACAGCTGCTGCTCCACAGCGATGTTGATCCCGCTGCCGCCCGTGGTGAGCGCGCGATTGATCCAGCTGACCGCGGCATCGAAGTAGGAACGGTCCGGAAAGTAGGTCTGCAGGTAGTCGACGAAGCCCTGCGTGATTTCGTCGTGGATCTCGTCGCGAGCGTCGTCGAAGATAGCTTTCGCGTCGGCCGGGTTGTTGTCCGGCAGCACCGGCTTCAGCGGCGGCACGTAGCTGGTGTCCAAGTCCACCAGCGGGATCTGTGGAGCGGGATCGGTCAACGCGATCGCGTCATCGGCACGTTCGGACGAAGCGTTCAGCAACGTCACCGCGTTGCGCCACTTGCCATTGATGACCTGGGAAACTACGACCGGCGCGCCGGCACCGCCGCCACTCGGGTCTGGGATCGAGACAAGGTCTCCAGGATTGATGGGGTTGGTCATGCCTTGGTCCTTCGCGTGAGGTCTGCGACGATGAATTCGATGTGGTCGATCTCGAAGTCCGCGCCGTCCTGGTTGTAGAAGACGGGGGTGATGTAGTTCGCCTTGAGGCCCTTTCCGGGCTTGAAGCGGTGCTGCTTGAGCTCGGCGGAATGGCTCATCGCCTCGTAGCTGAAGGCGCCGGCTGGCCCCGCGACCTTCAGCAGCATCGGCGCTTCGGACGCGACGCCCAGGTAGACCTCTGCAACGGTCTTCTCTTGGCTGTTCCCGAAGTCGAGCTTCCCCGGGCAGATGGCAGCCTGGATCGGCACGCCAGCGTCGTTGTCGCCCTCGAGCAGGAACAGGCCGCCCAGCTTCGCGCCGTAGTAGCGGCCGCCGATGCATGCGAAGCTGTTGAATCCATAGTTGGCGTAGGTCGTACTGCCGTTTCCGTCGAGGTTCACGACGTGCACCTCGAGGTCCGCGCCGGGCGTGCTCAGCGCAACATCGAAGAGGAAGCCCTCACGGATATCGGCAAGGTCCACGCCGCCAGCGATGTTCAGTGGCACGTCGAAGCCGAATGCATCGCGCATGTCGACGACGACCACGCCGAGACCGGTCATGGGAATGTCGACCACGAAGGCGTCGCGCGCGTCCGCCAGGTTGACGCCGAAGGCCTCCATGCGCACGCCGAAGGCGATGCCGTCGAGCATGTAGCGCAGGGTCTGCGAGGACTCTGCACCGAGCGTGCCAACCGCCGCCGCGGCGAGTCCGATCACCTGGCCGCCCGGATGGTCCGACAGGAAGCCGCTGGCCGCCCTCACCTGCCCCGCGCTGGTGAAGACCTGGCCGGACACCACGTTCATCGCGCCCGAGGCCGGCGGCATGGAGCCGATCACCTTGTTGTTGGACACGACCACCGGCGTGCCGCCGTACATCGCGCCCTGTAGCGCCGGCAACACGCCCGCGATCTGCGCGAAGTCAATACTGGCCAGGAAGCCGGTCGCCGCAGGCGTGCTGGCGCGGATTCCGTTGCCGACGCTCAGGGAGCCCGCGACCGCAGGCATGTAGGTGACGAACTGAGAGGCGGTCACACTTTCACTGAGAAGCCCGCGCGCCGGCGGCAAGACACCCGCGACGCCGCCCGAACGGTACACGCCGATCGCGGGCTCGTCGACGTTGTCGCCCGCGCTGAACAGCGTAGCCGCCATGAACAGGTCGGCGCCGGGCGGCACAGCAGAGAGCTGCGTGCCGATCACGTTGCCGTTCTTCAGGAAGACGGCCAGGCCCCCGGCGGCGACGTCCATCCGGATCGTGTCGCTGGACAGGTAGCTCGCCAACGGCGCACCAGTCAGCGTCTTGATGACGCCGCCAGTGAAGAGTAGCCCGTTCAGGATGTGGCCGTAGCCCGCGGGCGGCGCGCCGGCTTCGCGGGTGACCCCGACTACCGCGCCCATTACGCCTTGGGGCACCTTGTAGCTGATGCGCGCGCCGCCGCGCGCCGCTGCGATCGAGTGCGCGAAGGAGGTCCAGCCCTGCGGCGGCACGTCGACAGCGAAAGCTGGCGAACCAATCACCTCGGCGCTGGCCGGATGGAAGACCTGCACCGTGTAGGTGTAGGGGATCAGCGGCGACTGGTTGACGGGGTAGTTCGGGTCCCAGATCGTGCTTGTGCGGTTCGTCACCGGGTCGGTCGTGGTCACCCAGGCGCCGCGCGTGGTGTTCGGCGGCCCGATGCGCACGCCGGTGCGCGTCTCAGAGCTCCAGTACGCCGGCCGCGCCGGCTGGTACGGGACCTCGGGCACCGTGTAGCTGTAGCCGTTTCTGATGAGTTGGTTCGTCATGGAGATCCTCAGAGCACAGGCGGCGCGATGCGGCTGTCCGACGCCCACGGCGTGCCTGGCGTGCCGCCGGCCGGCTGCCCGTTGCGGCGCAGGAACGTCAGCGCGGCGAAGTGCTGCAGCTGGAACGTCCCGACCTCCGGCGCCGGCGCGTCCGCGCGGTCTGTAAGCAACGCGCGGCGCCGCCACGAGGCACCGCGGTCGCGCGACTCATACAGCGAGTGCGCGCCGTCGTACATCGGCGCGACCAGCACGCCCGGCGCAATCGCCGTGACCACGCCCATGCGGTAGTTCGGCTGCGGGCCTGGCGGCATCATCTGCACGCTGACGCCATCGGGCGTGAACAGCATCACCGGCGGCTCGTTCTGGATGTTGGTGTAGACCGAGGCCAACGGTCGCGTCACAACCACCGCTCCGCCGGCAACGCCCACGCACCCGCCGCTCCAGAACGCGAGCGCGGCGTTCACCTCGCCATCGAACAGCGTGAGCGTGCCGAACAGCGTGCGTGCGCTCGCGTTGATGATGCCCAGCTTCACCTTCGCCCGCAGCACGAAGTCGACGCCAGGATTGGGCGCGTAGGGCACTACAGCGTAGGCCAACGCGCGACCGGCGCTCAGCGGCGCCGCGTACAGGCCGCAGGCGTTCACCGCGGTGTTGAACATGCTGGCGTAGGCGGCGATGGGCAGCGGCTGGACGGTGTCGAAGAACTCGGAGAACAGCTCATGGGACGCGCCCTCGGCCCATGTCGCGCCGCCATCGCTCGAGAACTGGAAGGTCAGGCCTGGGCACGCGGCGGCGTCGACGCTTGAGCCCGAGTAGTGCGGCCGCAGGTAGGCGCCCATCATCACGTACTGCCCGGGCGACACGCGATGCACCGTCGGGAAGCTCGCGAGCTGGTTGGGCAGGTGCAGCGTGCCACCGAGCTCCCGGCCGTCACCGTCATCGCGCAGGAAGGCGTGGTAGTGCTGCCCTGCCTCGGTCAGACCTTGGTAGGCGTAGGCCGATTGGAAGCGCCGCGCGCCGGTCGGCCCGTAGACCTCGCCCGGCACGAAGGTGAACTGCGTCCCGTACCCGAAAGGCGCGAAGGCCAAGAAGTCGTAGAACGGCACGAAGCGCCGCCCGTTGCGCGTGCGGTAGGTCTGCAGCTTGTAGGCGTTGCAGGGCTTGCCGTCGAAGTCCGTTGCCGTGCCCAGCAGCGCTGCTGTGGTGTCCAGGCCCAGCCCGAGGCCGTAGTAGCGGATGCGCTCGACCTCGACCAGGCCCTCGTCGGAAACGAAGGTGCCGCGATCGGTGAAGCGGCCGCGCGCGCTGGCCGAGCCGACCACGCGCTTCTCTTCGCCGATCATGCCGATGCTGTAGAACCCATCCTCGAGCACGGCGTCGCGGGTCACCTCCAGGAAGTCGCCGCGTTTGTGCGCGACGACCTGGCCGCCGGTCGCCGGGTCGAAGCGACGCTTCTTCAGGAAGGGCACGGGCGACGATGAATCCAGGAACTGCGCATCCATCCCGCCCTGCCCGCTGAAGCCATCGCGGAATTTGACCGGCTTCATGCGACCTCGCGCGTGTTGACGAAGTTCGTCCAGAAGTCGGGTGGCGGACCCGGAGGCGTGGGGCCGTCGGTGCCCATGTCGACGCCAAAGGCTTCGGACAGGAACACGGATCCCGGCTGTCCGTCGAAGTCCCAGTCAATGCGCACGCCCCAGTCGGTCAGCAGCCCGTCCGTGCTCGCGAAGGCATTGGCAGGCATGTTGATGATGAGCACCCCGTCGATCAGCAGCGAGGCCTCCAACGCGCTCGGGTCAACCAGCAGCTTGAACACGTGAAAGCTATCGATGACGTAGCTGTCCGAACTGCCGTGGCGCTGGGTCTGGTTCGTGTTGACGCCTGCCAGGCTCTCAACACCCACCGTGTTGTTGAATGTTAGGTGGCCACCGAAGTTCTCTACGAACGTCGTGAACTCGACGATGCCCGGACCCAACGTGGTGTCGGGCCCGCTCAGGCGGTAGAGGCGCAGGCGCAGCTGACCGTCGCCGGAAGCAAAGCGCGAGGCCACGGTCGCCTCGATTTTGCTTTCCTCCCCCGTCAGCTCGAACTCGAGCCGACTGCGGATGTAGGGGATGCCACCCGAGGCACCTGGCACCGCGTGGCCTCCCCCGTCGAGCTTGGCGCGCGCGTCCGAGAACCGGTCGAGCCACAGCGGCCCGACCGTGAGGTCTGGGGTGTGGCTCGACAGGAGCGTGTCGACCGCTCCTGCGAACAGGTCCTCGAAGATCAGCGCCACGTTCAGCCGCTCGGCAGAGCCGTGGTGTAGAAGTCGACCGCCTGCGGTGCGCCGCTCACCAGCGCAACGCTGGTCAGGACGCCATCGGTCCCGCCGGTGCCCAGCGTGCCCTGGATGCGACGCTGCGTGGTCGACAGCGTGCCGTCATCGCTCGCCAGCACGTGACGGAAGAACGTTGCGGTGCCGGTGGCGACGTTGGTGCCGCTCCAGGTCTCGCCGGGAGCCTTGGCCAACACGCCGCCCGCGGCAGAGGCGTCGTAGTTGATGCCCGCGCCACCGTTCTTGACCACGCACAGCAGCGTGGCGCCGCCGAGCGCCGCATCGGCGGTGTCGGGGACTGTCCCGGCGTAGATGCGGATCTCGCCACCGGCCAGCGCAGCCTTGAGCGCGCCGGTGTCGAGCATGTAGTTGCGCAGGCCGGTCGAGAGCTTGAGCATGTTGGTCCTTTCAGGGAGTGGGGGTTGCGGTCGGGCCGGCGAAGACCTGCAGCTTCGAGCCACTGGCCTGCACCTTCGGAGAAGCGAAGCGCACGACGCTCAGCAGAACGCCCGCGGTGCTGCCCTTGGCGGAGGCGGACACCATGAAGGCGCCCATCACGGTCTTGTCGGCAGTGAAGACGAATTCCGACAGGCTCGCGGCGTTGCTTACCGAGCCACCGGAGACGGCGCCTTCATCGAACTCCTTGCGCGCGCCGGTATAGGCAGTGCACTCGGTTGCGACGCTGGAGATCGTCGCCGCGGTCTCGCTGCCAGTGGGCGTGTAGTCGCCCTCGAAGAGGCCGATGTACCAAGTCGGCACCTGGGTGACGCTCTTGAAGGCCAAGCCGAGCAGGAAGTTCAGGCCTTCCATGGGCACGCGGTTCAGCCGGGGCGGGTCGTCGGCGAGCAGCCGGCCATCCGGGCTCCACGAAAGCGCGCGGTACAGCACGCCTGCTTGAGGGTGGTTCATGGGTCAAGATCCTTGACGATGGTTTCGACGGCGAAGAAGCCCTGCGCCGCGCCCAGGGGCCGCGCCGGCTCCTGCCGCGCGCAGAGGATGTGGTTGGCGCCGTCTTGTTCCCGGAACAGCGTTGCGCCAGCACGCGCGCGCCCGAACTTCAGCGCGTGCTCCTGAACGTTGTTCGCCGCGCCGTCGGGCGTGCCGATCACGAGGCCGCGCGGCGACAGCCAGAAGGCCTGCTGCGTGCCCTGGCCGTCCGGCGTACGCACGGAGCCGCCCGAGCCCTGCAGGCCGCCGTAGGGCAGCACGACCGCGGGCGCCGTATCGAGCAGGCCGCCGGCCAGCCAGTAGGTGCGGTCCGCGCACACGAAGACTCCGGTTTCGCAGGGCTCCACAACGGTGATGGGGGCCGGGAACGGGATGTAGCCTTGCGACGGCGAGAACAGCCCATACAGGAACGGCTCCGACTTGAACAGCAGGTTGCCGGCCGCGACCAACAGCGAGCCCTTGTAGTGCCGCACGGTCGAGCCCGCCGGCATGTCCGCCAGCAGCAGCGTGCGCAGCATGGCCCCGCTGTTGGCCAGCGTCACGATGTCGCCGTCCGTAGCGATCGCGTTGAAAACCGAGCCGTTGGGCCCGGTCATGTAGACGATGGTGCTCGGGCCGAGGCCAGTGATGCGCAGCCCGCCCGAATCCGGCAGCGTGATCGCGACTGGGGGCGTGGAGCCGGACTCGCCCAGCGGCCCGATCTCGGTAAACGCTACTTGGTACCGACCAGCGGACAGCGCGCCTGCGATCGCCGAGACCGACGGCACGACCTGCGGCCGCAGTGTCGCGAGCGGTAGCGCAGCAGCTGCGCGCAGTCGGCCGATGCGCTGGCCGTTTGACCACACAACATCACCATCGGGCATGCGGGTGTAACTGATCGGCGCCAGCTCGGGCAGGCCGGACAGCACGGTCGTGGCAGCCAGCTCGTCGCCAACCGGCTCCAGGCGCAGGAGGTCGCTCCCGAATGCACAGTAGCCCTCGGCGTCATCGCCCCAGACCGAATGCGTTGCCGCGCCGGCGCGCGCCAACGCTATGCCGCGGCGACGTTTGAGGTAGCCGCGGCCAGTGATGTCGATGTTCTCGCCCGCGGACAAGAAGGTCGCCCGCGATCGATCGGCCAGCGTGCGGCCGAGCTGCGTCGGCTGAAGCCGATTGTTCAGCCCGGGAGCGAAGGTGCCGAGATCGACGGTGCGCATTGCCATGCCGGGCAGTGTTCCCGGCAGACAATGACCCGTCGAACCCTAATGGGTGGTCACCACCAGGAGGTGTTGTGGTGCGGCTGGTCAGCCTGCTGATCCTTACGAAGATCAGCGTCCGGCCGCGGCCCGAAGTACTGCTCGAATGCGGCAAGCGCGGTTGCCGCCTTCTCGGGATTGAAGACTTCGCTGTCAGGCTTGCTGTATGCCCGGTGTAGCACCCAGTGCACAAGAAAGCGATGATGCACCGCACCGATCTCGGGTGTCGTGCTCTCGGGATCGCTGTCCGCGGTGATCGGCGCCAGCGGCGTGCGGTAGCCCTCAAGGCGCAGCGTGTAAGCGCGATCGACGATGCCGGGGAGCATCACACGGGTGTCGTCCTGCACGATGGTCTTGGGCCTCCGACGCTCATCACGCCAGCCCGGGCAGCTCTGGTCGAGCGCGTCCCGCTTGGTGATGTAGAGGTCCTCGAGGAATCGGCCGGTGCTCGCATTCAGCAGCCGTGCCCGGGAAATCTCGAACATGCGCGAGTCGAGAGGGTATGAGCTCTGACCGGCCACCACATTGATGCTCACGATCGAAAGCGTGTAGTCATCGAAGAGAAGCCGCTTTCGGATGGCCGCCTCCTCCTCCGCCTCGCCGAACCAGCGCGCCAGATCCGTGTCCTTCCAAAGCGCGTCTGCGTCACCGCCACCAACGCTGTTCGACTGGTCGTCAGCGTCGACCCGGAACGATTCGATGAGTTCGGCGAGGTTCATGGCTCAGCCCTTCGCGGCGTCGTGCAACTGCTGCTTGAGCGCGTAGCCCATCAGCGGCCAGATCTTCTGCACCGCATTCGCCCGCGCGATCCTCCGGCCGATCTCGGCGTCGAAGTTCTCCGGACTGGCGCACGCGCTCTCACCCGTGACGGTGAAACCGTTGCGCAGCACCAGTACGCAGAAGGTCAGCAGCCCCAACTCTTCGTGCTGATCGCCAGCGCCGGCGAGGTGGCCGCGCCGCTCCAGGCGGGCACCCTCGGCTCCGTTTGCTGCCGTGAAATAGTAGGTGCCGGTGATGGCGGCCTCGATGTCGGATGGCGTGACGCGCGGGGCGGTCTTCCCAGCCGCCAGGATGGCGTTCTCAATGGAGTCGGTGCTCATTGGCATTCCTTTCGGTGGCTGATTAGTTCGCGCCGTAGCGGTCGATCAGCTGGATGACGTGCGAGCGGGTGTCCGTCAGCGACAGGCGACCGTCGACCTTCACCCGGTAGTGGGTTTGCGCGAATTCCTTCAGCGCGGCTTTGTCCATGTTCTGCACCTGGTCGCGCAGCGCCTGGGATGCCTCGTCGGGCGTCTCGCCCGCCTTGACGGGCTGCACGACCGCGCCGGCCACGACGGGATCGCTGAGTTCGACCTCCTCGAAGACGTCGCGGTGGCGCAGAAGCCGGCGGCCGAGCGCGGCGGACACCGGCTTGACCTGGCCCTGCGCCCACGTGCCGGAGCCGTACAGCGTGTCGTCGTGGGTCTCCCGACGGCCGATGTAGCGCACGCCCTGCGCCGGTACGGACTGCCCTGCGGGAATGGGTGGGTGGAATGCCGGGGGCGAAACATTGCCTTCGACAGGCGGCTCGGCCGCAGCGACACCGGCCAGGGCGTGCACGACGCCGCGAAACAGGTAGTCCTTGGCCTTCTGTTCGGGCGGCAGCTCCTCGTAGGGCACCATGCAGGGGTGCTCCTTCTTCTCGGTGTCCTTGACCTCGCCGTAGACCCAGCCGTCGGCAAGCTTGGCCTCGTACCAGTTCAGGTGACTGGCCTCGGGCGACGCATCGGGATTCTTGAGGTGCATGTCGACGCCGGCCAGCGCGCTCTCGCGCTGCCACTGCGGCGCGTCGGCCCAGGCCGGCTGGCTGGTGTCGCCCAGCGAGGCGCAGTAGGCGCGGTTCACCTCGTGGGCCACCTGCGCGATCTGTTCTCGGTTCATCGGTATCTCCTGCGGAAGTAAAAAGGGGCGGACCGAAGCCCGCCCCGGAACGGGCCCTCGACGAAAGGGGTTACAGCGGACCGCGGTCCTCACCGTCGACGTAGAAGTCGGCGCGGCCGACCGAGGCGTGCGCCGCGACCTGGTTGGTCCAGATCAGGTAGGCGTCCTTCGGCAGCGTGACCGGCTTGTTCGCCAGCGCCATGCGCGTGCGGCCGGTCGCCGCGGCATTGAGGTCGGCGAAGAAGTAGTCGGCGTCCTGCGGCACCGCAGCATCGTCGACGCCGTCCACGTACTCGAAGCCGAGGTCACCGGTGATGGTGGCCGTGAAGGCGTCCGAGATGATGGCGATGGCGTCGTCGAGGCGAAAGCCCTGCGGCAGGATGCCGAGGCGCACCTTGTCGGTGGCGCCGATCGCGGCCGTGCTGTCGCTGTTGACGACTGCGCCGGCGGCGTTGGTCTCGAGCACGAAGTGGTGCGTGGTCTTGTTGCCGTAGGGCGTGCCGCCGAACTGCGTCGACGAGAACTTGCGGGAGATGGTTGCCATGTTGAGGCTCCTGATTCGTTTGGTGGAAAGTGTCAGGAGGGCCGGCCGCAGCCGGCCCCACTGATCACTGGCCGGCGATGGCGACCGCGGTGTCGATCGCGATCACGCCGTTGTCGGTCGGCTGGTAGCTGTCGCCGTAGTTCACGTCGAAGCGCACCTTGCTCTTGCCGCCGACGGAGCCGATCAGCACTTCCAGCTTGTCGCCGTGGTCGAGCTCCTTCTCGCTCCAGAAGAACGGGTTGCCGGAGCGGCTGTTCTTGCCCCAGGCCTCGGCCAGCGCCTGGCCGCCGAGCAGGATGGCGCGATCGACCGCGAACGCGGTTCCGAAGCTCGCCGGTACCACATCGGTGGTCGTCTCGGTTTCGTCGGTGAGGCTCGCGCACCAGCGCAGCACGTTGCCCGCGTAGAAGCGGATCGGCTTGGGCATCTTCACGAGCAGCACGTTCGCCCAGAGGCCGGCATCGCCCACGAACAGCGGGTTGTTCTTCGCCTGCTGGGCCCGGGCCATGGCCGAGGCCTGCAGCTGGCGGAAGTTGCCCGACTTCACGAAGGACATGTGCTGCTCGGCGGAGACCAGCAGCACGCGCAGCGGCGCGTCGTCGGCCATCGAGTCGCCCTCGAACTTGACGGGCGGGGGCGGCAGCGGGATCGACGAGATCACCGTCGCGATGGCATCGACCACGTCCATGTTCATCACGTCCGTGGTCGCGATCGAGATCTCGTTGCCCGAGGCCTTGATCTGCTCGATACCGGTGCCGGTCGACATGAAGTGGCGGTTTCGCGTGGGCGCCTTCACCGGGTTCACCATGATCTCGGGGAAGTCCGGATCGGTCTCGAGCGGCACTGCCCACTCGATGTTGCTGTGGTAGCCGCGGGCGCCGGCCAGGTGCACCAGCGTGCGCTGGTCTTCCAGGCGAAGCATGTAGCCCTGCCCGGCCGCGCGCGCGAGTTGGCGCAGTTGGTGGGGCGTGCGCTGCTGCGTCATCGTGTCGCCAGCCGAGATCGGTTTGCGCGACTGGTTGATCCGCAGCTTGTCCTGTTGAAGGTCCAGGCGCTCGCCGCGGCCCTCGGCCATGCGGCCGCCCATGATCGGCTTGCCGCCGATCGGGTTCACAAGGTCGAAGGTGACTTCGTCACCGGCGACCTTGGTCAGGTCCATGCATCGCACGATCGGCATGTCGGTGCTGGACTGCACCCGCAGCTTGCTTTCGGCGTCGGCCTGCGTGGGCATCTGGCCGGTGAGCCGGTTGATCTGCGTGAGGCGCTGCATGGTGGCAGCGAAGAGGCCGACCGACTGCGCCTTGAGCGCGAGCGGCGAGCCGTACGGGATGTTGGTTTTCGACATTCAAGACTCCGTGTGGCGGGGTGTGGTCAAACCAGCCGACGCATCAGGGCTTCGATCTGCGCGGGCGTCTTGCCCTCGAACTTGGCCATGAGGTCCAGCGGGCTCATCTCGGCCATCGCTTCCGCTTCGTCGTGGACCGCCTGCGAGCCGGCCGGAACATCCGTCAGGCTGGTGGGCGTCTTCGGCTTGACGGTGGCGATGACCTGGTCGGCCTTCTTCTGCGGGTCCACGGCCGGGGCAGGTGCCGCGGCGGGGGCAGGCGCCGGCGCGGGCGCGGTGGCGGGTCGAGCAGCCTTGTAGGCATCCAGCATCTCGATCACATCTGCAGCGGTCCCCTTCTCGAGCACGGCTTCGTACGTACGACGCACGATCGACGGTTGCGCGGTGAGCCATTGCTGGTACTCGGCGCTCTCGACGACGGAATCCGTGTCGGGGTGCTTGCTGTAGATGGCGCGGAAGTGCGCTTCGGCGGCAGTCTCGGCGGCCTGCTTCCTGACCGGCTCGAGCTCAGCAGCGACTTCGGACTTGAACTTGCCCAGGGCATCCGCCACGAGCTGGTTCACGCCCTTCCTCACCGCCTCGTCCGAGTAATCGCCGAACGGCGCCTCGGGCGCCGCCGGCGCAGCGGCCGGCGCCGGCGCCGGCGCAGCGGCGGGAGCTTTCGCCCTCGCCAGCTGGTCGCGCAGCTCCGCCGCCTGGCGCTCCGCCTCGTCGGCGCGCGCTTTCTCCGCCTTCGCTTCTTCCCGAGCGCTCACCAGTTTCTGGTACGGGATGGTGTGCTTGCCATCCTTTGCCAGGATCACCTGCTCCGACTCCGCTGCGGCCGGAGCTGCAGCGGGTGCCGGGGCAGGCGTGGGTGCCGGAGCATCTGCGGGCGGTGCCGCCGGCGCGGAGGCCGGTGCGCCCGCTGCAGACGCGGGTGCTGGTGCAGCCGGTGCTGCCGCGGGGGTGTCGTCGGGGTTCGCTGCGTCGGCGCCGGCGGTGGGCGCGCCGGTTTCCGCAGCCGGTGGTGCTGCGGTTTCGCCCTCGAGGCCGCCCGTCAGGAGGCGCGCCATCGCTTCGTCGCTCACGTTGCCGTCGGCATCCGCGTGCTGTTCCAGTAGCTGCTCGATGTTTGCCATGTGTTCCAGTTCCTTGCCACATCTCGCCGTGGCCGCCAAAGGTCTTGGTGGTTGCTTCGCCGGGATGGCGTTGCTGGGCGTGATGGTGTCGAGGGAGGGACAAGCGGGCGAACCCTACTGGGGGTGGTACTTCACCCTGCGCTACGCTTGCTGCAGGAGGGTCAGACCATGGGACCGAAAGCGCCAGTGTTCGAGGCGATGAATGAAGCGGATGTTCGAGAAGAAGTGCTCGCACCCCTCATCTGGAGGCTGGGCTATCAAACCGGCACCGTTCACAACGTGCGGAGGGAGCTCGAGTTGCGCTATAGCCGGACGCAACTCGGACGCGAGAAAGCGACCGATCCGCCCCTTCGAGGGAAGGCCGACTACATCCTCGAGGCAGGTGGAAAGGTTCGTTGGGTGATAGAGGCCAAGGCGCCGTCCGAGGTATTGGACGAATTGATTGAGGCTCAGGCATGGTCCTATGCAAACCACCCAGATGTCCGGGCTGTCTATTTTCTGGTGACGAATGGGCGACTATTCCGGCTCTATGTCACCAACCGGGGACCAGACGCCCCGCCTGCATTGGAATTTCAATTCGAAGAACTTGAGGCGAGAATGCAGGCGATCCTCAATACCTTGGCTCCGGCAAGTCTGTTGCGCGACTTCCCTGACGTGCAAATCGATGAAGGAGAGCCTCTCGGGCCCGGACTGCGGTCCACTGCGCGCATTAGCAGTGGACGTCTCCGGGTGGAAAGATTGGAACCGCCTATTGCCCCGGTCGATCGGCTGACGCTTTTCATCGTCGATGGCTTCGTTACCCGAAGGCCAGAGCGAGGGATCTCATTAACCTACCGTTCCGAGGTGGCTGTAGCCAAATTGCAAGCTATGAACGAGCAGATCGGCCTTAATTTTGTCGAGCTGCTTTCCGATGAGGATGTGTTTTCGACCGATCCAGCGCACCCTACGACGTTTCGAGCTTCGAAATCAGTCGTGGTGCCGAAAGGAACCCCTTCAATCGACATCAACACTTGGCAAGAAGGCGACGCGCCGGTAGACATGCACTTCCAGATGACATACGAGGCCATCGGACACTTGTCAGGTCAGGAACTGGTCGGCACCTTCACTTCAGCCATGCGGATGACGCTCGAGTTGCCCGGATTAGGAGAGCGATCGATCGACTTCCAGAACACGGGCAACTTTAACCTGACACTTGTTTAGGCTGGCACGTTATCGCTCGTGCGCTCGGTCTCGATGCCGCGTCCGCCACCATCCATCGGCGAACCTGGACTCGGTGCCACCGGCGGCAGCGCAGGGCTGGTGTTCTCCGCGACACCCGGCGTCCCCGTGGCGTCCATCACCGCAGCAGGTGGCAGCCCGGCCGGCACCGGCAGGTTCGGATCGACACCTGCCGGCGTCGGTTGCCGATAGCCCGCGGCCTCGGCCACGGCGTCCGCCACCGGCGCAATCTCCGGGTTCATCGCAATGGTCGCCGCGGTCTGGTTCGCCGAGTAGAGGCCCTCGACCACCGTCTTGAAGGAGTCGGCCAGGATCTTGCCGATCTCGGCGTCGAGCTTCTCCTTCGGATACCGCAGCGACAGCTCCTGCAGCTTGAGGTCGCGGGCGTCGGCCATGCGGGCCTGATTGACGGCCTCGTCGATGCGCTCCTGCATCTGCTCGGGCGTCATCTGCTGCGCGGCCTCGCGCACGGCCTTGATGATGTCCTCGCGGTTCGGCAGATCCATCAGGGCAATCAGGTACGGCATCGCGACCTGCTGGAACTGCGGCGGCATGGCCTTGAAGGCCTCCGACATGGCCGACAGTTGCTGGCTGCGGTAGCTCGGGGTGCTGGGCACGTCGTTGAGCGCGACCTTCAGCTTCGTGCGCTCGACGTCGTTGTCGAGATAGGTGATGCCGTCCTCGTCCTGGGCCGGCACGTTGAGCCGCACCTGCTTTTCGTCGCGCAGCGGGTCGCCCTTGATGGTGACGACCTCTTCCTTGCCAATGACATCCTCGACCAGCAGCGACAGCAGCAGGTCGCCGACCTCGGCGCGACTGGTCGAGAAGTTGTCGTTGACCTCGGCCAGGGCCTGGGTGCTCTGCTCGAGCTGGGTGGCCTCCTGCAGGCCGGAGTTGGCGCCGCTCTGTGCGCCCTGCAAGCTCGGCGAGATGCCGCTGACGCGCTGAATGCCCGCGCGCGAGTCTTGGAGCATCTGGTACTGCTGCTGGTTGAGCTCGAAGTCTCGTTCGACCTTGAATGTGGCGCCAGGCTTGGACATGTGCACCTGGTCGAGCAGGATGTCGGCATCGACGCGTGCCACCTCGCGCCGGAACTGGGCATCGGTGCCGTTGACGGCGCCCTTGGTGCGCGTCGTGCGCACCGCGGCCAGGCCCCAACGCAGCTTGCTGTTCGTCGCGTTGACGTTGTCCTGCATGTACATCATGCCGCGCACCAACCCGTAGGGCACGCCGGTGCGATCCTCCTTCTTGCCCCAGAACGGCACGTAGGGGAATTTCTGGTGCCGGTACGGCGTGGGTCCGTCGGAAAGGCGGTGCGGGCCCATCCACATCGACACTCGCATCTTCGGCACGATCGCCCATTCCGGCACCGTGGCGCCGATGGCGACGAACTGCACGTGCAGGGCATTGCGCTTGTCGTACTCGACGACGCGGCCGTCGGGCATCTTGAGCACCAGCACACGGCTCCAGCGCCGGTACCAGACCTCGAACAGGCACACGCGCTTGCCCGTCATGTCGCGCCACTGCTGCTCCTCGACACTCCAGCCACGCTGCTGGTCCCATGCGCTGACCAGGTCGGTCGACGTGCCGCCCTCGGTGGACCCTAGGCCTTCGTAGATCGGCCAGCCGCTGACGACCTGGCCGATCAGGTCGGCCTTGGCCGGGAACAACAGCTTGGCCTGCACCGTGGGCGTCCAGCGCCGGCGGATCAGGTAGCGGGCATCGCTGAGGTCTTCCTCCGTGGCCAGCATGTCCCACCAGATCTCGTTGCGGTGGATGGACTTGCACCGGTACGGGAACTGGAAGGGGTTCGGGTTGCGCGAGACCTCGACCCAACCGATGCCGGCCGCGACCTGGGTCTTGAAGGCGTCCGAGCAGGCCTTGTCCGCCTTGCTGTGGCGCTCGGCCTGGTTCAGCTTGAAGTTGAGCGCCTGCGCGACCTCGTCGCCGCTCTGATCCTGCGAGTCGGGCAGCACGCGCCAGTCGGCGCGGGTCTTCGCCTCGAGGCCGAGCACGGCATCGATCGCGGGCCCGATCAGCGGCTCGATCGCGGGCGGCATGCCGATCTGCTGCTGCTTCTGCAGGATCTCCGAGCTCAGCTGGTTGCCGTCGTAGTACTCCATCTCGCGATCGGCTTTCGCGCGCCAGGCCGGCTGCTCCTCGATCTCGTGGAAGAAGTCGGTGAACTCCTGCAGCGTTAGCGCGCCGGTCTGCATGTCGGTGTCGGGCGCGCCGGTGCGCGGGCCGTTGAGCTCGGTGGTCAGGGCTGTCATGGTGGTTCTCAGAAAGAGCGCCAGTCGGGATCCTCGCGAGGCGAGGTCTCGGCTAGAGCGACGGCTTCGGGGATGTCGGAAAGGAAGGTCTGCGCGACGCTGTCGCCCTTGTCGGGCGAGCGGCCGAGCTCCTCGCGGATCTCGTCCTTGTCACGGATCAGGATGGCGGCGAAGCGCCCGAGCTGCACAACCTTGTAGCGAACGGCGCAGAGGTCGGCGGTGAGCTCGGGATCGGGCGGCAGGGCAAGCGGGTCCTCGGCCGTGGGGTCGAGCGCCTCGCGCAGCAGCCAGTACATCTCGGCGCGCTTGTTGCGGAAGCGAAGGTTGCCGGTCTTGTCGATGGCGTCGCTCTTCTCCGAGCCGACGACGGGGACGCAGAGCACGCCGAGACCCACGAGGAAGTCGAGCACCGAGGTGCCGACGCCGATCGCGTCCACAGCCACCGGCGCCCCGTTGCGGATGAGCGGCACCACGAAGGCCGCGCCCTTGGGGCCGTCGTTGGTCGCGATGCCAGGCACCGTCACGAGCTCGTCGATCCAGCTGCCATGCCGGCGCGCGGCCGACGAGTTGTCGAGGCCGCCGCGGGCAACGTCGTAGCCAAGGGCCGTCATCGGCCCCTTCTTGTCCTTGGGCTTCCAGCGCGCCTGGGCCGCTTTGATCCACTCCGTGGGGATCAGCTGCCAGACCGGATCGGTTCGGCCGGCCAGGAAGTCGCCGCGCAGCATCTGCGAGCGTAGCGGCTCCGGCAGGGCCTGCAGCGTGGCCTTGTATCCCGTGGTGCTGAGATAGAGGTTGTCGTCGACGCTGGACGGGATGAAGGTCCGGCTCTTCGGCGTCATCAGTTCCTTGCCGACCATCACCGGCTCGGGCCCGGGCACCTCCATGTCCTTGCCGGCCTCGTCGGTGACGAACCACCGCAGCTCGCCCGGCTTGGCCGGGTTCGGGTGCTTGGGGTCGAGCCAGGGCGCCCAGAACCTGATCACCCACTCGCCCTCGCTGCTGGTCGGAGGGTTGCCGGCGCAGATCACGCGCTGGCGCACCTTCGGGTTGTCGGTGCGCATCCAGCCGATCAGCGTGCGGAACTGCAGCTCCAGGAAGTGGGTGATCTCGTCGAAGAGCTTGGCGTCGTGGGGCCGGCCCTGGTACTTCGTCCAGTCGTCGGGCTCCTTCACGCTGCCGAGTTCGAGCACGCGCTTGCCCGGCAGGCGCCAGACGCCGTCCTGGCTGTTGTAACCCTTGCGGGTGCCCAGGATCTTGGCCATACGCTCCTCGATGCCGACCAGCTGAACGGCCTCGCGCCGGAAGATGATGCTGTGCTCCTGCTCGGTGAGCGACGCGCCCAGCAGCAGGTCGGTCTTGCCGCCGCCGGCCGAGCCGCCGTAGAAGAGGATGTCGGCCTTCGACTCCAGCGCGGCCATCTGCGGGCCGACCTGGGGCATCCACAGCGGCAGGCCGTCGGTCAGCAGCAGGTCGAGTTCGGCCCGCTCGCCGTCCGAGAGGAACGGCATCAGCTTCACGAGCTCGGGAACGTCGATGTCAGGCGCCATCGGCCGCCCTCTTCCGCGCGATCGCGAACAGCGCGGCCAGACGGCTGGCGCGCTCGGCGTCGGTCAGCTTGCTGACGATGCCGCCTTCGTCAGGCTGGATCTTGTCGATGCCGTAGGCCTCGCGCTCGCCGCGGCGGATCTTCTCGTCGACTTCGGACAGCTGCTTCAGAGCAGCGATGCGCGTCGGCAGGGTCAAGCCTGGCGCGGGCTGCGGGTCGGCCGCGTCCTCACCCTTCTCACCGTCGGCGGCCTCTGGCGCCGGCGCGGCCGTCGGCGTGGCAGCCTGCTCGAGCTCCGACAGCAAGCCGTCGCGCAGCGCGGAGAGCTTCGTCAGCCCGGCGCGGTGCGCCATCTGCACGCGGTAGACAGCGTTCGCGTTGGCGTCGACGACGACTTTGTCGGGGATTTGGTTCGCAGCGCGAACTTCATTGCGAACCGCTTCCCTGCGAACCAGATCGTCGGCCTTGGCCTGGATGGCGGCGGAGAGGTCGCGGGTCCAGTCCTCGGCCTTGGCCCGCTTGCGGATCGCCGTCTCGGAGAGGCCGTGCTCGCGGGCGATCTGGCGGATGCTCTTGATGCCGGCGCGGAAGTCGGCCTCGATGGTCGGCCAGTGGGCTATCGGCTTGTCTTCAGGTTCGCGCGCGTCTGTCATGGGCCGGGATGATTCCCGGGGCGGTGCGAACTTGCGAACCTTAGTGGGGGTCGCCTAGATCAGCAGATCAAGGATTGCGCGCCCAAGCTTCCAGAGTATTACCGCGACCGCCACGCCAGCGATCCCCAGCGGCCACGCATGCGCGACAGCTCCCTTCGACAGTACGGCGGCCTCCACTTCTGCGCGCCGATTCATCCACCAATTCAACCGCGGACTCATCGAATAGCGAGTGACGCTCCTGGTGGCATTAGCGCCCAGGTCTCTGTCAAACGATAGAACGATCGACAGATTGTGGTCCAGTCCAAGTGCTGGCGGCCCTCCACTGGCACGGGACAGCTTCGCGTGAATTCGAGCCGTTCGAAAGTCGTCGGACCGACCACGATTGCGCCCCACTTGCTCGATGAACGAATTGATGGAGTCACGGAACGCGCCTGGTGGGAGCGCTCGTCGCTCGATAGCGCGGCCGAGTCGAGCGATATGCCTTTCTAGAAGTTCCGCAAACCGCGCCTGCTGAGCGATCGCAAGCGCACTCCTTCCTTTTTCTGCCTCATCCGAGTACAGGTACCTCACGAGGCAATAGTTCAGCAGTACCAAACCTGCTAACCAAACTTTCCAGGCTGGCAATACAAAAGTGGCGGACTCAGGCTTTTCGCCGAGAAGTCTTCCAGCAATAGCCGAAAGCGGCACATCGAGCCAAGCCAGCAGCAAGATTACAGAGGACACAGCGACCAAGTTGCGCCGAACTTTCGCGTCTTCATCTTCAACCATCGACCCTCCAAAACATTAGAAGGTCAATTCTCTGACAGAGAGGGCGATTCTCGAAAGGTCAGCGGTTGCCTCCGGCCCTGCTCTTGCTACAGCGGCTTGCCCTTCGGGGTGATCAGGTCGACGGGCACATGTGCCAGCCCGGCATGAGGCGGGGCCGCTCGCGCTTGGCCAGGCTCAAGGCGTGGGCGCAGGCCTGCACCAGATCGACCGGGCGGGCGGCCAGGCGCAGCGCCGGCTGCTCGAACTTCTCCACCACGGCTCGCGCGGTCTCGATCGCGAAGTCGCGCGCGGCGACCACGATGCAGCGCGCCTGGTGGAACGCGGTGGAGCAGGCGCCGGCCACGGCCAGCATGCAGCCAGCGACGAGAACGGCGAACGAGCGGAACGAACGGGCGTGAGCCATGAGGGAGAACCTCCGAGGTGGTGTGCCGCGGCTATCGGCGGGAACCCCTTGCCATGGCGGGGAGGAGTGGTGCTGGTCACCGGCCAGGTCGGGCGCGCCCGCTTAGCCACCGCGCGGCGCACGCGCGGCGGACCCTGCCGGTGATCAGGCGTTCGGCGCGGGCTGGAGCGTGCGCACCAGCGGCAGTTCGGGCGCGCCCACGAAATCGCCGTGCTCGCGGATCTTGATCTCGCCGTCACCGTGGACCAGGAAGGCATGGTGAGCGCCGGGCTGCAGGAGCGTCGCGCCGGACTCGGTCTCGACGGCGACCTGCTTGTTGCCGGTGATGGCGATGTGGACGGTGGTGGTCATGGGGGCCTCAATGTGTTGACAGGCCCGAATCTTCTGGCCGCCCCACTGCGCGCCCAATCCCTACTGGGGTGCCGACACGTGGCCGGCGAGCTGCAGGATGTCGATGCCCCCGCCGACACCGTTGCAGACCTCGCTGGCAATCCGCACCGCCGTCTCCGCGTCATGGCCCAGGGCCAAAACCGCCAGCGCGGCATCGGTGCCGGCGCCGATCGCGTGCCGGTCGTTCAGGAACTCCAGCGGGTACGGGCCGGACTCGTAGACCTGCACGCGCCCGGCCGTCGTGATCACCATCACCATGGCCGTGTTGGCCTTTCCCGGCCGGCACTCGGCCGGAAAGCTGTCCGGCTTCGCGCCGGCCTTCACCCATTCCGCCAGCTCTCGCGCCAGCGCGGCGTCGCCGGCCACGCCGAGCAGGCGGCCGTCGGCCAGGCGCTGGATCTTGGTCATGAGCGTGCACTTGATGTACCTGGTGCCGGCCTCTCGGTCGGCGGCCAGGGTCTTGCCGTCCCAAACGATGACCGTCACGCGGCAGCCCCCGGCTGCGCCCAGCGCGCCATGTCCTCATCGGCCGCCTCGACCGGGTCCGGCCACTCGGCGAAGGGCCTCGGCGTGTAGTGGCCCGGCGCGCCCGTCATGCAGTTCAGCGAGTAGCAGGTCTGAGCGCACTCCTCGGCCGCCTCGTTCGGGATGCTGTCGCCGCAGCGCTCCTGGTAGCGCGCCTTGGCCGCCGTCAGCCAGGCGGTCAGCTTCTGCTCGGCCTCGGCGCGCACGGGCGCCAGCGCCGCGTCTTCGACCGCGCGCATCAGCACTCCCACGGCAAAGCCCCTGGGGTTGAGTTTCTTCCTGGGCATCATGCCGGCGTGCTCCTCAGGGCAGCTCGAGGCGGCTGAGAGCGTCGCGGGCCTGCGTGTCGAGGCCGCGCACGCGCCGCAGCACATCGTGCAGCGCGCCGCCGAGATCGGTGTAGGCCGGCCCTTCGACGGCGCTGCCGGTGGCCGAGGGGCCCTCCGCGCGCATGACCGGACCGATGCGCTGAACCAGCATGCCGAGCGACGTCGACGCGGATTCCGCGGCGTCCTTCAGCTGACCAAGCAGGTCGGGGATCTCGCGCTCGCGCGGCTGGGCGTCGCCGGCGGGGATGGCGGGGATGGCGCGGCCCATCGTTAGGCCGCTGGTGGAACTGAGGTTCATGGTCTTCTCCTGGTTGAAGTGGGCCGGAGCCCGGGGTTGTGGCCTCGCGGCCGGTTATGTGAAGGTGATCTCGGTCTGCTCGGGGATGCCCTGCAGCTTGCGCAGCACGTCGTCGCGGTCCTTCTCGCGCGCCGCGGCCGCGACCTGGTGCCGGCGCAGCTCGGCCACGCTGTCGGCGAGCTCGCGCGCGTTCTGCAGGCCGGCCAGCTCCTCGGCGCTGCCACGGAACAGCGAGCCGATGCGGCGCTGGTCGGAAGGGTTGAGGTCGAGGCAGGTGTCGCCGACCTCGAGCTTGGCCATGCCGTTGGGCAGCACGGTCAGCGAGATGGCCTGCGCCGGCGGCAGATCCTCGACCGGCTCGAAGACGCCGGGCGCGACGCGGCGCAGGCGGCCGTCCTCGAGCATCCGCTTGACGTGGTCGTCGACCACGCTGTAGCTCTGGCCCGTCATCTCCTTGACGACGGAGCGCGTCGCGATCCGGCCGGCGTTGTGCAGGTCGAGGATCGTCTGGTAGACCAGCTCGCCGACGTTGCGGCGCTGCGGCGGTGGTGGCTTCTGGTTCATCGGGCTCCGGTGGTGGGAGTGGCGTGTTGGGGCGCGAGGTTCGCCAGCACCGCGGCGAAGTCGCTCATGTGGACGTGGTGGCCGCGCAGCTTCAGCTCGAGCTCGCACGCGGAATCGGTCAGGCTGCGGCGCGCGAAGGTCGGCACCAGGCGCTCGGCCGCGCGCAGCCCGCTGTCGATCGAGGCGCGGCGCTCATCGGAAATGTCTTCTTGGCCAGCCAGGTCGAAGACGGAGTTGACGGCGCCGCGGATGATGCGGATGTCGACTTGCTCGGCATCGCTGTGCTCGGCCACCGCAGCGCCCAGCACCACGAAGAAGACGCGGCCGGCGGCATTGACCATGCCCTCGCTGCTGTTGCCGATCAGCGTGTGGATGCGGGCTGTGACCGTGGTGCTGTGCCACTGCTTCTCGATCACGGCCCGCTCGAGCAGGCTCAGCTTTGGCTCGCGGCGTCGGTGCACGGCGTGCTCCTCGTGAAACGGTACCGGCCGACGGCGTTGCGCTCGATGCAGCCCTTCTTCTCGAGCGCGATGAGGTACTCGAAGCCGGCATTCGGGCTGCGGAAGCCGAAATGGCGCGCGATCTCCGGGCCGGCCGGCAGCTGATCGTTCTCGGCGAAGAACTCGCGCATGAACGCGAGCACGTCGGCCTGCTTGGGCGTGAGGGCGGCGCTCATGGGGTGAACAGGACCACCGGGGTCGCGTTGAGGAGATCGAGGGCCCAGCGCACGGCGTCGCGGTCGCGCTGCGGCAGCGACATGTCGGCCAGCACAGCGCGCCAGTGCAGCACCTGGTCGGCGTGCGCGCGCATGAAGGTGGCCAGCTTCTTCTCAGCCGGCGCCGGCCCTTGGTCGAGCCACCGGTGACAGGCCACGCAGCCGGGCACGTGGTATTGGTCGTTGGCCTTGCGGGCCAGGCCCTTGCCGTGCCGGATGAGGTTGCTGTGGCAGGGCACGGTGGTGTCCGTGCCACCAACGCAGATGCCCGGCACCAGCAGCAGGCACGGCCGCCCGCGGACCATCCCCAGCAGGTGCGGGTTCCGAGCGCGCGCCGTCTTCGGCCGCGCGGGCGCCGGCGCGGCGCCGATCGCTGCGGGCATCCGGAACGCAGTCGACGGGGTCGGCGTCGAGCGAACGCGATCAGGATCGCGGTGCTGGTGCGGCGCGCGGCGCGCGATCGAGCGCTCCTTCATGCTCCGGCTCCCTCGCGGCGGTCGGCCAGCACCGTCTCGAGCATCTCCTGGCGCCGCGGCTCGGGAAGATGCGGCCACAGCCGGCGCAGCGCGTAGGGCGTGCGCAGGAACGCCACCATGGCCTCGTGGACCTCGCGCATCTCGTCGTCGCTGCAGTGCTCGTAGGCGGTGCTGCGCGGCACGAACTTCATGGGGCCGCCGTCGTGCCGCTGGTACTCGCCCCACCCTGCCCCGGTCTTCAGCCAGTTGCGGAAGGGCTCGAGCTGGCCCCAGCGCTCCTGGCTCTCGAACAGCCGCTGCTCCATGCCCATGTGCATGCGGTGGAACGGGCCCGAGCGCTCGACCACGTTGTCGAGCTGGAAGACCTGGCCAGGCTCGGCCTTCCAGATGCGACCCCAGAACCGGCGCCAGCGCGCCTCGTGCTGGGCATTGAGCCCGCGGATGCCGTCGAAGATAAAGCGGCGCACGACGGACAGGTCGCGCTCGCTCCAGGCCTCGAGCGGCTGGGCCTTCATGATGAGGATGGCAGATGGCTTCGTCATTGGTCGCAACCCTTCCCGACGTCTTGGCCGTCGTCGCTCGTGAACAGCCGCCAGTGCACCCAGCCGGCGCGCTCGCAATGAAATCCCCAGTGCCGGTACCGCGGCCCGGTGATGAAGAGCGTCCAGCAGCGCCCGTGCGTGAGCTCAATGCGATGGGCTATGCGGCCGGAGCGGCGGAAGCGCCAATCTCCAGCGCTGCGCACGGTCTTCTGGTGCACGCCGCCCGCGAGGATCTCGTGCTCGGTGTACTGCCCCTCGAGCAGAACGCTCAGATTCACCCATGGGTGATCGTGCAGGGCTCGGTCGTCGTCGCTGCGCAGGAACTCGTGCACGTAGACGTTGAAGATCGGGTTGCGGGGGATCAGCCACCAGCGGCGGAGGTACGGGCGCTCCTCGCCGCCGATCACGACATCGGGCCGGCGGCCGCGGGCCCAGTCCAGGATTCGTTCGCGCAGCCGCTTCATGCCACAGCTCCGAGTAGGTCCACCTGCGCCGGCGCGTCGGCGCCGAGCAGTTCGACGCGCACGCCGACGCCGGGCGCCACGCTGTAGAACTTCGACACCGCGATGTCGACCACCTGGACGTCGTCTTTCCACACCACGCCATTCATCGCGTCGAATACGGCCTTGATGACGTTGTCCGCGTCGGGCTTGCTTGTCGGTCGGATCTCGCCGGCGGCCGCGGCGCGCTGCTTCTTCTGCGACCAGCTCGCCGGGATCTGGCAGTCGATGCGCAGCTTGACGTCGCAGGCCCCCTCGATCAGCGCCGCGCCGGCCATGGCCTGCTGCGCCGAGTACTTCACGAGGTTCTCGTAGTTCACGGTCTTCTCGGGCGTGAACATGCGGGCATGGGCGCCCACCTTGCCGATGCGTGGGCGGCCTTTGCCGTAGGGCTGGCCCGGCACGTGGAATTGAAGAATCACAGGTCTCCTTTCGATGCGCGCGCGACGCGCACTTGACTGGTGGTGGGAATCGCCCGCGTCAACGCGCGCGCCTCGGCGAGACGGCCATCGAAAGCGGCCGCGATGTGGGTCATCTGGTGGTTCGACGGGTGGCGCGACCAAGCAACGAGACCGAACTCGATGCCGCAATGCAGCGCCTCGTGGAACACGTCCGGGCCCCAGCCGCAGATGACGCGGGCGTCATCAGGATCCAGCGCCCCTAGGCGCAGCAGCTTGTGCAGGGTGATGGCCTTCTCGATCATTCGAATTCCTCGAACGGCGCGACAGGGGATGGCTCCTGCTTCTTCTGGATGGCCTCGCGCACGCGGGCTTCCACGAATTTCACGAGCCGATGTCCCCACTGCCCATAGCTGCAGTCGACCGGTGGTGCCAGTTCGGCCGCGTACTGGCCGCCGAGCGCCGGCTGCAGTCGAGTCCAGGCCTTGGCCAGGGCGGCCTTGTCGATCTCGACCTTCAGGTGAGCCGTGCGACAGGCGTTGATCTCGTAGGTCACGCACTCCCAGTCCAGCAGGATCTGGGTGACGCGCTCGACCTCGCGGCCGGTCATGCCGTAGTGGTAGCAGCAGATGCCAGGCGCATGCGGCCCTGCGAGAAAAATGCCGCCCGTCATGGGGCAGAAGTTCACGAGGCATCGGTACTGCCGGCCGTCGGTCTCAGTGGTCATGGCTCACCTCGATGCGAGCGATGGCGCCCAGCGCGAGGGCCGCCACCTTAGCGGCGCCGGGCAGTTGCGGCACCTTCTCCTGCGCCTGCTGGAGCGTGAGGCGCCCTTTGTCGACCGCCTCTCGCAAGACAGCGCTCTGCCCTTCTAGGTCATGGCCGAGCGATGCCCACCACGACACCGGCCGCGCGGCGTCGCGCGCAGCGTTCACCGCCTTCGCATACGCCTCACGGAATGCGAAGCGCGCGGCGGTGCGGTCGCCCTCGCGCAGGAGCGGGCGCACCACGCCGAACGCGGCCGACATCTCGTCGGTCCACACGACCGACATCTGCTCGTCGAAGGGCAGCATCGCCCACGCTTCATCGACGCCCGGGCGGCCATCGTCGAGACGGCTGACCACGTCCTGCACCGTCAGCACGCCGCGTACCTCGCGCCGGCACCGCGTCAGCGCGCCGAGAACGGCCGCCTCCGGGTACAGCGATAGGTCCTGGACGAACATCCGCGCCGCGGCTTCGCTGAAGGTGCGCCCGCAAAGCTCGGCAGTCACCGCGACGGCCTGGATGAGCTCAATGCTGGCCATGGGCCTCCTTCTGCCGAGCCTCGGCAAGGATGCCGGCGAAGGCATTGGCGTTGGTCTGGGTCTGATCGGCCTGGCGCGCCTGCGTGGCCGTGGCGTGGCGGCCGGTCGCCCACTCGGTGCGCAACTTCTCCGCGTCCATGAGCAGCATTCCGACGGAGTGGCCCGCCTGGACGTATCGCTGGTTGTTGCTGCGGACGTAGTGCGCCGCCACGGCCGGCGCCTCCTCGGCGCCGATTCGAGCCACCAGGTTCGCCAGTTGCCCGTTCACCATCGCGTTGCGCAGCGGCGCCACGCCGTAGCGGACCTCGTAGCTGTTCGCGTAGGCCTTCCAGGTCCCCACCGTCGGCGCCTCGGGCTTTGGCTCGGCCGCCTTGCGCGGCTTCGCGGCTGGCGGCGGTGCAGCCGGCGGCGGCGGTGCCGGAGGCGCCCCCGCAAACAGTCCGGGATCAGGGATCAGGGTTCCGGAATCCGGTATCCGGGAAGGGGGATCAGGAATCAGGGATCCGGAATCAGCACGGCTAGACCCCCTTGCCAAGTCGTCTCTTGGGGGGGCAAGCCCTGGGCTGGCCTCAGGCTTGCCCGGGGCTTCATCGACTTCCGATGCACCATCCGCCTCAGGCTCGACCGAGGCTTTACCTTCATCGGAAGGTGGGTCGGCCTCAGGCTTGAAGTACTTGCCATCCCCATCAAGCCTCAGGCTCGGGTGCACTGGCAACGTGCTCGGCGGCTCCCGATGATGAGGGTTCTGATGCTTGCCGAAGGCGAGGATCTGGATTAGGCGCTGCCCGTTGATCTCGTAGCGCAGGATGAAGTCCCGCTGCTCCAACTCGACCAGCAGCGGCTCGACATCGAGTGAATCGAAACGGAAGAGCTCACCTTTGATGCGCTTCGGTCGATCTTCGAGGCGCCCTTCCCTGTCTGCCAGCGTCGGCAGCAGCGCAAAGCACAGCCGCGCCTGGAAGGAGCATTCCGCGAGATCTTCGTTTGTGGAGAACCCGGGTTTGATGTTGCGTGCGCGGGCCATCAGCCTCCCTTCCGCAGATTGCGAGCGATCGCGAGAGACGTCATGCGACCTCCGCGGCGGAATCGACCTCGATGAGGTCGAACAGGCTGGGCGTGCTGAGCTCGCGCGCCATGGACTCGCAGAAGAGCACGCCGTCGGCGAAGTAGCTGGGGCTGAGCTCGCAGCCTCGGCCGCGCCGCCCGAGCTTCATGGCCCGGTACGGCACCGTCATCAGGCCGCCGAAGGGGTCGTAGACCTCGTCGCCGGCATTCGAGTACTGGGTGATCGCTCGGTCCGCGATGTCGAACTGCATCGGGCACAAGTGCATCTCGCGCCCGGCCGCCGACTGGGCGTTGTTCAGGGTCTGCATCCGCGTGATGTCAGTCCAGACGTCGTCGTGCCAGGACTGCGGCTGCAGCAGCATGAATGAGGGCGGGAGCATGCCCTTGGCGGCCAGCGCCTCGCCGATCCGCACGTCGTGCTCGAAGTCGAAGACCTCGCGCAGCGAGTGCGCCTTGAACAGCTTGAAAATCACGTCGGCCGGCATGCCGACCAGGTCCTCGGGCTGCAGCAGCCGGTCGCCGCTCGAGCGCGTGAAGCCATGCGCGTCGACCTGCCAGCGCGCGCGCGAGTACTTCGCCTTGTCCTTCACCACCGGCACATCGGCGTAGCCGCGGGAGGCGTCCGTCGGTGCCTTGCGGAACAGCAGCAGGTACTCGTTCATGCCGAAGCCCATGCGCGAGCCGTCTTTGCACTGCTCGGTCCAGCCCAGGCGGTAGGTCTGCGAGTTTTCGCGCACCACGTCAGTCACGATCGTTTTGCGGCCAACGAAGTGGAAGCCGTGCCGACGGAAGCACGCCACGGTGTCGAGGTCGAAGGGGTACTCGGTCTGGAATCCGACGCCAGCCACCATGCCGCTGGGCACGATGCGGTTCTTGACGTGGATGGCGGCCACCCGTCCGGGCTGCAGCACGCGCAGCAGCTCCGGCACCAGGAAGTCCATCTGCTCGAAGAAGTGCTCGTTGGTGTCGGTGTGCCCGAAGTCCGCGTAGTTCGGCGAGTACTCGTACTGCGTCGAGAACGGGATCGACGTCAGGATCAGGCCGACGCTGTCCGAGGGCATGCGGCGGGTCTCCTGCACGCAGTCCTCGTTGACCAGCGTGTAGCCCGGGCCCGCGACTTCGACACGCGGCACGCCCATTGCGCGCGCCAGGGTCTGGGCCATCGCGATGCGCGACAGCCCGTAGGTGCGAATGATCTCGCTCATTTTTTGCCTCAGCTCGATGTCTTGTTGCCACTTCCGCTCGAGGTTGCGGCGCACCTCCCGCTCGGCTTCCGTGTAGATCAGGTCGACGCGCACCGTGTGCTCCTGCAGGAAGCGCTGCACGCGGTGGATCGCCTGGATGAAGTCCTTGAACTTGTGGCCAATGCCCAGGAACACCTCCCAGTGGCAATGCCGCTGGAAGTTGCAGCCGGCGCCCAGCATCACGGGCTTGCCCGCCAGCTCGCGGATGCGGCCATTCGCGAACGCGATGACCGAGGCCTCGCGCTCCTCCAGCTCCTGCGAGCCGTAAACGGTGACCACCTCCGGCATGGCGCGCTCGATCGCGTGGCGCTCGGCCTCGAGGTCGTGCCAGATCACGCGGTGCGCCGCGGGGTCCTCGGCGCGGATCTCCTGCAGCTTGGCCAGCCGGGCCGGCAGGCTGTCGCGCTTCTCGCGCGCGGCATCGACGACGCCGATGGCCTGGTGCTTGAACATCAGGCCCTGGCCGCGCGAGTCGGCGCCGGCCTCGCTGTGGTCGCTCGGGATCTCGTGCCAGCGGACATCGAGCTCCGGCAGCACGTAGCCCTCATCGGAGAAGCTCGGGTCGAGATCCGACGGCAACTGCACGAAGAGCGCCCAGCTCGCCATCCACAGCCAGAACTCGCGCTCCTTGTGCGGGTGGATCGTGAGCTGGTCGGCTTTCTCGCTGTTGCGCTTGAAGAAGCGCGTCTTGGCCTGGCCGACGTCCATCACGCCGAGGTAGGCGCAGTACGCCAGCAGCTCGACATACTCGTTCGGGCTCGGGGTCGCCGTGGCCACGAAGCGGTACGGCACGCCGCCGCGGCGCACGCGCCGGTGCATGTTGCGCCGGTCATCGCCAGCGAACAGCGCCATGAACTCGCGGAACGTCTTGCTGCCGCCGAAGCCGCGCAGGCAGTCGGCCTCGTCGAGGCTGGTCACGGTGAAGTTCTCGGGGTCCAGCTTCCCGTCGCGCACCGTCTCGTAGTTCGTGAGGTAGATGCCCTCGGGGTCGTCGCACTCATCGATTGAGCGCACGAACTTCAGCTTGGGCACGCGGCCCGGGCCCGCGGCCTGCCACGCGACCAGCTCGGCGCGCTGCGCGTCCGAGAACTTCGGGTCGTCGCCGGTGGCCAGCTTGAGTGCGTCGATCAGGAATTCCTGGCGCACGCCCAGCGGCAGCACGATCAGGCCCATGCCGCCGGCGTGGTTGCGCACGATGCGCACGATCTCGATCTGGTCGAAGGTCTTGCCGAGGCCGAAGCGCTTGAAGATGGCGCGGCGCCCGCCGGCCACGGCCCAGCGCACGGTCGCTCGCTGGAACGGCGCCAGCAGCGGGTTCACGTCGCTGTCGGTGATCTCGAAGCCCAGCGACTGCGCGACCTGGACCTTGGAGCGGAGGAACTCCGAGTACTCCATCACGCGGCTCCCCACACCGTCGCGAGCGCCGGCCGCGCGCGAATCGCGGCGGCCACCATCGTTTCGCCCATCACCGGCTCGGCCGGCGGCGGTGCCAGCAGCGCGCGGCCGGCGGATGTGGCGAGGAAGAAGGCCTGGTCTCGATTCGGCGCGTCGGGGTTCGCGCGCTCGATCAGGCCGCGCGCCTTGAGGTGCGAGGTCTTCGCCATGAGCAGCCGGTACGGGATGCCGGTGATCGCCGACATCTGGGTGTAGCTGACACCCGTGCCGTCGAGCGGCGCGTGCTCGTGGATGGCGCGCAGCAGCGCCAGGAGCTTACCGCTGGCGCTCATGCCGCGGCCCGCAGGAAGGACATCTCCTCGACCACCGCCAGCTTCGCGCCGACGTTGTGCCACTGGGAGATGGCGGTATTGCCGCAGGCCCACTCGAAGCCGCGCACGGCCCAGCCGGGCAGATCGCGCTGGCGCTTGCTGTCGCGCAGGTAGGTGGTGACGTGCGGCGCGTAGAGGCCGGCGCGCTCGGCGAGCTGCGACTTCGTCATGTTGCGCACACGGCGCAACTCCCAGCAGAGCTTCACCGCGTCGCGGTAGGTGGTGCATTTGGCGATCAATCTCGGGTCCACGACGCTTGGCGCGTCGAGCCTCCCCAGCAGCGCGAGCTGCAGCTGTTCCATAGGTGCCTCTATGAAGAAATCAAATGGGATTACCTGTTGAATGACCCGTTGGCGCGGGGCAAAACTGAAGGCATGCCGAACCCGAAAAACATGCCCTTTCTGACGTGCCCGAACGCCTTTGCCGATGCCTTGGGAGGCACCCCGCTGGCAAGCAGCGCGAGCGACGGAAACGTCAGAAAAGACACGGATGGCTGGGCGCATATCGGTGACCTAGCGCTTGCACTGCTCGAGCGCCTTCACGCCGAGCAGCGCCGCGTCGCGGGCGCGGCGCCGGCGTGCGACGTCATCGAGATAGAGGCCGCCGATGCAGGCGGCGATCACCAGGCCGCCGACGAAGAACAGGGCCTGCACGCCGACGGGAAGCTGGTTGATGAGGTCGAACATGGGTCAGACCTCCGAGGTGTCCGCGCCCTCGCGGGGCAGAATCCGAGTCACCACAACTTGGACCCCGCGAGGGGCGGACAAAATGGACGACCAGACGAAGAGGGAAATCGACGATCTCAGGCGGTTCGCCCGGTCGCTGATGGCACGGCAGAACGCGACAGAGGCAGTGCTCCACCACCTCATCTCCAAGCTGCCCGACCGCGAGGGGATATACAGGCTTCTACCGACCCTTTTGGAGCAGTTCGACGCGTCGTCGCTAAACCAGCCGATCGAAGACGCGCAGCTCGCAGTGATGCGAGAGACGTTCAACCGCCTTCTGACGCGGCCGAGCGATTTGGACTGATTCGCCACGATTCAATCCGGCTTTGCTGGACTCGGCTCGTCCGCGCAGCAAAAGACGCAGATACGAACCGCGCGCAGGTCACCCGGCCAGCGCGACTTGGCGAAGAAGTGCCCGATCCGGGCGCACTCGGCTTGCAGCCGAGTCCGCTCGACTGCGATGCGTGCCTCCTCTTCTCGATATGCAGCGCTGCGTTTGCGGCCCAGCTGCTCCAGGGCGTCGATTACGTCTTGGTGCGTCATGACTCAGGCCGCCTGCTGGGTGGAGTCGTCGGGGGCCGTGCGTGCGCGGACCATTTCCTCGAGGGTGACGGTCCCATGGGAGAAGTCGCGCACCTTCAACTTGAACTTGTCGGGGACACCGTCATCGGCCATCTGCGTGATGCGGCCAGTGGACACGCCTAGGTGTTTCGCAAGGGCCGTCGCGCGGCCCCGCTTCTCGTTGAGCCATGGTTTGAGGTGCATGGCTTGAACTTTAGGTCAACCTAAACCGATAGGTCAAGGTTTTTCTAAAGTCAACTTGTTTACGCTCTCCTAAAGATGGACGAGATGACCAAGCACCGGAAGCGCCGACTGCGAGCGCTGATTGACGCTGCGCCGTACAACGGCAGCCAGCTCGAGTTCTCTCGCGCGGCAAACCTTTCTGAAGGCCGAATCTCCCAGCTGCTCGATTCCCGTCTTGCCTTTGGGGAACGTTCGGCGCGCAAGATCGAACTCGAACTCCGCCTTCCCGATCGGTACTTCGAAACCGGCTTCGATGATCGAGGGCCGCTTGACGATGAAGAAGAGGAGTTCGTGCAGGTCCGCCGCGCGGACGTGAAGTTCTCGAACGGCACCGGCCAGATCGTCTATCACGTTGAGGACAAGCCGCCGCTGTCTTTTCGAGCAGACTTTCTTCGAAAGTTGGGCATCCCCGCGGGGCGCGCCGTGGTCGTGGAAGCCGTCGGCAATAGCAACGAAGACAAGATCCGTGACGGAGCTGTCGTACTTGTCAACACCTCCGACAACAGCAACCTCAACGGTCGATTCTTTGCGTTTCGAGTGGACGGCGAGTTGCTGATCAAGCGGCTCACGAAGATGCCTGGCGTTGGGGTCGTGGCGACCGCAGAGAATTCCAATTTCAGCCCGAAGGTCAAGATCTACGCCGAAGCCGAGGAACTCGATTTCGAGGTGCTTGGGCACGCGGTCTGGACGGGCACCCTTCTCTAGCCAAGAGGTGATGAATGCCCCATCGGATCGCCATCGCCGCTCTCTTTATCTGCATGGCTTCAGGTGCTGCGGCTCAAGTCCATCGATGTGTGGACGCGGCCGGGAAAACGTCCTTTAGCGATCAGCCCTGCCCCACCGGTTCAAAGAGTGCTGTCCGCGTGCTCGGCGCTAACGCTACCGACCGCCGATGGGAGAACGAGGTCTATGGGCGTGAGCGGAACATGCGGAGCATCGAGAACGCCTCTCGGAGCATTCAGGAGCCAACGAGCGATGGGATGGTAGGCGGCCCGGCCATGATGGGCGCGCCAACTCAGCGCGGCCAGCTCGAGCCGATGCACCCACCGAGCGTTGCAGTGGACGCCGAGGGCTGCGACACCGTCTCTCCTCGTCGCGGCTGCTACGGCGGGGAGAGAAACCGCAACCCCAACTGGTCCGCGCGACGCGGCTACTACGGCGGTGGCGGGCCGGCGGATCAGCAATACGAGCGCGAGCAACAGGAGCGCGCAGCATCGGCGCCGGGCCCGCTGGTAGGGTGCGATGCCTCCGGCTGCTGGGGAAGCCAGAACGGAGTCCGCTACAACCGGGTCGCAGGCGGCAACCTCCAAGGCACTGACGGCCGCTTCTGCGTGCGCGGCGCCGGCAACACCTTCAGCTGCTAGTGATCACACTCACCCCGCGATTGCCCATTCTTTCATGGCCGAATCTAAAGTCCCGAACCTCAAGAGCATGCGCAATGCTCGCCAGTTAACGCAAGGTCAGTTGGCCGCGGCCGTCGGCGTCAATACTCGCACCGTCCTTCGATGGGAAAACGGCGACGGAGAACCTGGCGTTTCAGAGCTTTCCGCGCTTGCCAAGTTCTTCAGCGTTTCCGTAGATCAACTCGTCAGTGACTTGTTGGTCTTGGCCCCGACGGAGCTCGCCCCCACGATCAAGAACCTGAGCGACCGCGACCTCGACATGTGGGTCGCCAAATCGCTCGGGCAACGCGTCCGATTCGTTGATGTGGGTCTTGTTTACTACGAAGATGGCCACGGGGAGCGCCCTGTCCCGCGCTTCAGCACTGAGTGGGAGCATGGCGGCCCCCTGCTCGAGCACAACCGAATACACCTCATGCCCGTTACGGCCGGTGGCATGTTCGATGGCGCCCATCTCGATCGCGCCGGCTGGCTTGCCCGCTGCGGCGACCACGCCATAACCGCGTGGGGCACTACCGCGCTGGAAGCAGGTATGCGGGCGCTTGTGTCTGTAACGCTGGGTCGTCGCGCACGGTCGTCCATTTGACATTTTTGTCGAGTCCGTTTCTTTTTGTGTCAAATGTTGCGACATTGAGTGCTCTGGACACTGTGAAGTCCACCTGCTTCTGAGAACTTTTGCTGTCTTTCCCGCCTACGGCCCGCCTGGCACGCGCCCTGCAAAGAACCTTGCAGCCGGGGGAGGGCCTCCGGTTAAGACCACCCAACAGAGGATTCTCATGAACCGTCGTACTCTCGCTCGCCGCGCACAAGCCGGCTTTACGCTGATCGAACTGATGATCGTTGTGGCGATCATCGGCATCCTGGCCGCAATCGCACTGCCGCAGTACCAAAACTACACGGCGCGCGCGCAGACCACGGAAGCGATGAACCTGCTTGCCGGCCTGAAGACCCCCGTCATGGACATCTCCGGCAGCAATGGTCTGGCGCAAGCCTGCAGCACCAACGCGGCAGTGGACGCGACGACTGGCGCTAACCCCACCCCCGCAATCCCTGCTGGCGCCCTGAACGAAGCCAACAACTTCACGCTGAAGGGTAAGTACGTTAACGGCATCGTGGCCACAGCGACCTCCACGACCTGCGCCCTGGTGGCGACGTTTAAGACGGAAGGCGTCAATGACAAGCTGAAGGGCAAGACCATCACCTTCACTTACACCGCTGCGAATGCCGATTGGGCGTGCACTTCCAACCTGGAAGAGTCGGTCCGTCCGAAGACCTGCTCGCAGGGTTCGGCTACTTAACAGTCAGTCGCTAGCGCTCGTTCGGCATGCCGAGCGATCTCGTTGAGCCGCCTTCGGGCGGCTTTGTCGTTTGCGGCCGTCTTGCTCCCGGGATTCGGGTGCCGCGAATTGCATTGCTGTGTGAAATGGGGGCGCCCCTCAGCGAGAGCCCGATACCTAGAGGGTGACGGCGGCCACATCGACCAGATGCAGATCCACCAGCCCGCTCCGGCGGGCTTTTTTACGCCTGCGGCACGCCGAACCCGAACCCAAACAGCCCTTCCTTCCGCTTGGGCGGTGGCGCTTCCGGATCCTCCTCGCGCGGCCCGACCGCCAGATCTTCGACCAACCCTTGCAGCTGTACTAGGCCGGCCGCCATTGCCGCGCTGTAGTCCTTGGCGGCCTCCTCCTGCTCGTCGACGGCTGACCACTTGCCGTCGGGTGTGAGCTCCCCTATGCACCAGCGGTAGGCCTTGCTGGCGGACTGGATGACGGTGACGGCCAAATGGCGAAGGGCAGACATGTCTGACATCTTCGGCCGTTCCCGGAACGCAGACCGTCAGACGTCGTCGCACTGTCTCAGCCACTGAAGCACCTCAGACAAGTCAAACGTAGATTTCTTTAGGTTTTCCTTGACTCTTTACTTTAGGTTCATCTAAAGTGCAGCCCATCAACACAGGAGATGGGCATGACGAAATTCATCAGCTGCGCCGAAACCGCGAAGCTCATTCGCAAGGCGCTCAAGGAAGCGTTCCCCGGGGTCAAGTTCTCGGTCCGCTCGGACGTCTACAGCGGCGGCGCCAGCGTCCGCGTGCGCTGGACTGACGGGCCGAACGAGAAGCAGGTCGAAGCCGTCGCGCACGTCTTCAAGGGCTCCTACTTCGACGGCTCGATCGACCTGAAGGGCAGCACCTACGCCATGGTCGACGGCGAGCAGGTGCACTTCGGCGCCGACTACGTGTTCTGCAACCGCGATTGCTCCGACGCGCTGGTCGACAAGGCGATCGCGGCGGTGTGCCGCTTCTGGGGTATCCCGCTGGTGGCCACGGCGCACGACTTCCGCCGCGGCCTGCTCAACGGCATGAATCCGGGCAACTACGGCGAGGACATGACGCGGCTGGTGCACCGGCAGCTCGCCAAGATGAGCGACCGCCTCAAGGTCTGCAAGGCGCCGACGGCCGCCAAGGTGATCTACCTCGGCAACGATGGCCACAGCAACGTCGGCGCCCTCTCGGTTGAAGCGTGATGAGCCGCTTCACGCAGTCCAACCTTTCGCGGCGCCGTGACGCGCGCCGCGAGCGCGCCGAGGTCAAGCGCCACCCCGACGCCTTCGAGTTCTCCGAAGAGCAGCTCGCTGCCTTCGACAGCGCCTACGCGGCCGCCAAGGACAGCGGCCTCCTCCAGCAGGACCAGCAGCGCAGCGCGCTCGAGCTGGACCTCCGCCACGGTGGTGCGCTGTGAACGGCCCGCACTTCCTCTTCGACAGCATGCACGTGCTGGCGGGCGCGGTGAAGGCCGCGATCAGCGTGCAGACGGTGGATGGCGATGCCGCGGCGCGGCTGTTCGCCATTCACTTCGCCCAGCGCGAGCTGGACCTCTCGCAGCGCAACGGGCGGACCGCATGAACACCGTCGGCACATTCCAATCGCGCCGCTGGGGCCAAGTCACGGTCCTGCGGGGGCACTACCAACGCGCTGACGGCCCCGTCGCCGTGCAGCTCGTGACCGATGAGGGTCCCCTCGCGACGCTGAGCGTCAACATGTACAGGCCGGAGTGCTCGCACGACTCGAGCCGCCTGCCCGCCGACTGCTTCTACGTGAAGCAATGGGAAGAGAACGAGGCCATCGCTGACGAGGCCTTCGCCAGTGGATTGTTTGTTCTGCGCGAGGACCTCGGGACCGCACAGAGCGGCTACGTCACGGCGCCAGTTTGGCAGATCAAGTCCCAGGAGCGCGCGCCCGTCGAGCGCGGCGCCCAGGCCGCCGAGCACAAGCCGAACCGCTGCCCGCACTGCGGCGATTGGCTCGGTGAGCACGACCGGGACTGCATCAAAGCACGCAGGGGTGTCGCATGAGCCGCACGATCGCCGAGCAGTTGGCACCGCTTCGTCCGAAGCGTACATCGCCAGTCACGCCGTGGGCCCCATCGCGCCGCGCCGTTGCACGGGTGTCGAACCCGCTGCCCGTACCCGAGATATGTCCGCACTGCGGCTCTCGGGTCTGGATCGGCTCAAACGCAACGATCTACGGCCGCGAGTACGGCGAGTGGCCCTGGGCTTTGATGTGCACCGGCTGCGACTCCTATGTCGGCCTGCATCCTTTCACCGGTATTCCACTCGGAACGCTGGCCACGCCTGAGATTCGCCGCGCGCGAAAGGCTGCGAAGCAAGTCTTCAACCCGCTCTGGCAGCAGGGCTCCATGACGCGCAGCGAGGCCTATGCATGGCTCGCCAGCGCGCTCGGCATCGCTGACGTCGAGCAGTGCCACATCGGGTGGTTCGACGTGGCGCAGTGCGCCGCGGTCGTGGCTGCCGTCAACGCGAGGAAGCCATCGTGATCCGCAAACTCTTCTCCCCCTTCGCGCCGCTCACTGCGGAGCGCATCGCGCGCCAGCAGCTGCAGCAGGCCCAGCAGGCACGCCTCGAGCACCAGGCCGCGGCCGAGCACCACAAAGCGCTCGCCGACATGTACGCCGCGCGCGAACAGCGCCTGAGCCAAGAGGTCCGCGCGTGAGCCGCCTCGAGCAGACCCTCGCCGACATCGCCCTCTTCATCGCGGGTCTGGTCGGGTTCGTGGTCGCCATCGCCTTCAACAACTACCACTGAGACCGCCATGGCCGTTCGCATCGCAGTCGACAACACGCGCGGCCCGCGCGCCGCCGCGTTCCCCCCGGACACGCCCGAGCCCATCGCGCAGCCCTACGCCGCGATCGACGCCCTCCTCACCTTGGCGCGTCGCGCCTTCTTCGTCGCCGCCGCCTGCATCGCAGCGGCCGGCGTCCTCCTCCACTTCTTCTATCGCTGAAAGGTCCCGCACTCGTGAACACCACCGACACCAGGCCCCTCGCGGTCGTGCGCGCCAGCTCCTGGCCCAGCCTTTTCGACTGCTCGTACAAATGGTATTGGCAGAACATCTTCGGCCTGCGCAGCCTCTCGGGCGGCGCCGCGCATCTCGGCACGGCCGTGCACGTCGGCACCGCGGCCTACGACCAGTCCATCCTGGACGGCAAGTTCATTTCGGTCACCGATGCTGTTGACGCCTCGCGCGCAGCCCTGGCCGCGCCGGAGAACGAGGTCGCTTGGGATGAAGGTCTCACCCCGGCCCTTGCTGACACCTACGCAGTCAAGCTCACGGCGCGCTACTGCAACGACATCGCGCCGACGCGCACCTACACAGCGGTGGAAGTGAAGTGCACGGCGCTCGACATCGCGACGAAGCACGGCACCGTGCGCGTCACCGGCACCACGGACCGCGTGCGACAGCTGCAGGATGGCCGCAAGGGCATATCCGACGTGAAGACTGGCAGCCGCGCGACCGAGATCCTTGAGCGCGGCGGCCGGCGCGCAGTGACGAAGGGCCACCACATTCAGCTCGGCATCTACACGCTGATGGCTGAGCAGGCAACTGGCGAGCGCCTGGACGGCCCCGCCGAAATCATCGGCCTGCAGACCACCAAGGAAACGCCCTGTGCTACGGGCGAGATCGCCGACGTGAAGACCCCGCTACTCGGCGACGACAAGACGCCCGGGCTCATCGAGATCGCGGCCGGCATGTTGAAGAGCGGCGTGTTCCCGCCGAACCCGAAGTCGACGCTGTGCTCGCGCAAGTACTGCCCGGCATACGCCTCGCACTGCAAGTTCCACGACTGACCCCCACTCGAAGAAGGAAAAGCCATGTCTGCAACAGCAACCGTGGCGGCCCCGGCCGTCAACACCGCCAGCGTCCAACAACTGCGCCAGCAGCAGCACCAGGTCGCCACCGTGCCCGATCCTGCTGATCACGTCGTCAGCATGTTCTCGCTGCGAGGCTTCGAGCTGGCGCAGCGTATCGCTCGCGCGCTGTCGACCTCCAACGCCGTGCCGGCCGCCTTCCGGCAGTTCACCGAGAAGAAGGGTCGCGACGGCAATGTCGAGATGGTCGAGAACCCGTCGGCGCTCGGCAATTGCCTGATCGCGATCGAGGTCGCGCAGTCGGTGGGCATGAGCATCGCCGCGGTGATGCAGAACGCGAACGTGATCGAAGGTCGGCTGACCTGGAGCGGCCAATACAAGATCGCCGCCATCAACGCCAGCGGCCGCTTCACGCCCCTGCGCTTCGACGTGAAGAACAAGGGCGTGATCAAGGCCACCTACCGGGAGAAGCAGGGCTGGAACCGCCAGCTCAATCGCTACGACTTCAAGGACATCAGCGTCGAGGTCGAGAACCTGGAATGCGTTGCCTGGGCCCTCCCCGGCAATGTGGCCTTCCCGCCGCAGATCCGCACGCTCGACCAAGCCAAGGCCGCGAATCTGCCGGTGATCGAGTCCGCACCCGTGAGCATGCGGCTCGCGGTCGAGGAAGGCTGGTACGGGAAGTCCGGCTCGAAGTGGCAGACCGAGATGCGGCACCTCATGCTGCAGTACCGGGCCGGCAGCTTCTTCGGGAACATCCACGCCCCCGACATCGTCATGGGCATGGGCCGCACCACGGAAGAGACACAGGACGCGATCGTGCTCGATGTCGACCACGAGGGCCGCGTGACCGGCGTCTCGGTCGAGGACCTGAGCACCCAGCCCGTGCGAGGCGCTGAGGTCGTGCAGAAGAACACCGCAGAGGACTCGCGCGACGAGCGGGGCCCCGGCGCCGTCGACGAGCCGGCCGCCGCATCCGGTGCCGCCGCCGGCGCCACGCAGCCCGCGGGCCTGGACGTCGACGCCTTCTCCGAGAAGCTGGCCGCCTGCAAGGACCAGGACACGCTCGACGCAGCAATGGACAGCCTGCGCGCCCTGAACCCCACCGAGGAGCAGCGCGCCGTTCTCAGCGACGTCTACCAGCGCCGCGCCACCGAACTCGAGGGCGCGCCTGCCGCCCCCGCCGCGCCGGCACCGGCGCCCACCAGCCGCCGCGCCCGCGGCGCGGCTCCCTCCGTCGACTGAGCACCACCACCATGAAGATCACCCACATCACCGCCGAGAACTTCCTCGGCATCCGCCGCGCCGACGTCGCGCTCGATCGGCCCATCACCCTCTTCGGCGGCGGCAACTACGCCGGGAAGAGCAGCCTGCAGGAAGCCGTGCGCATGGCGCTCACCGGCGAGACGGTCCGCGTCGAGCTGAAGAAGGAATACGCCGCGCTCGTGAACGATGGCGAGAAGAACGGCTTCGCCGAGGTCTGCATCGGCGAGGAGACCGCGAGCATCGTGCTGCCCAGCGGCAAGGCATCGCGCAGCAATGGCTTCACGCCGCCGGCCGCCCTGCCCTACGTGCTCGACGCGCAGCGCTTCAGCAGCATGGACGACAAGGCGCGCCGCGCCTTCCTCTTCGGGCTGATGGGCATCAAGATCACCCCGGAGACGGTGTCCCAGCGCCTGCTCGCCGCCGGCCACGACAAAGCCCGCGTCGATCGCGTGGCGCCAACGCTGCGCGCCGGCTTCGACGCCGCATGCACCGAGGCGAAGTCCAAGGCCACCGAGGCCAAGGGCGCGTGGCGCGCGCTCACGGGAGAGACCTACGGCTCGGTGAAGGCCGCCAGCTGGGCCGCGCCCGCCGTCTCGACCGACCCGGCCGCGCTCACAGCCGCGCAGCAGCAGCTCGCCGACGCCGACAAGCAGATCGCCGAGGCCAACCAAGCGCTCGGCGCGCTGCAGGCCGACATGCGCACCCACACCGCGCGCGAGGCTCGCATCGAGGCGCTCCGCGCGCCGGCCGAGCGCGTGGCGCGCGTCGAAACGAAGCTCGCGGCCGACGAGAAGGATCTGGCCGGCTGGGAAGCCAAGGTGCAAGAGGCCGAAGCCAAGGCTGCCGGCGCGGCGCCGACGCAGCCCCTGACCTGCCCGCATTGCCGCGGCCTGGTCGAACTGGCCGGCGGCGAGCTGAAGGCCCACACCGTGCCCGATGGAGTCCGCGACGAAGAAGCCGCTGCCGCGCTGCCTGAGCTAGTCCGCTCGCGCGAGCTGCTGCGCTCCGCAGTCGCCAACGACAAGCGCGACCTGCAAGCCGCGCGCGACGCCGCCGTCGAGCTCAAGACGCTCACCGAGGGCGAGCAGCCCGCCGCGCCGAAGCAGTCCGACATCGACGCCGCGACGCAAGGGCTGGCCACGCTGCGGCAGAAGCGCGCCAACGCCGCGGCCGAGGTCGCCAAGCTCGAGGCGCTCGTGCAGGCCGGCAAGGAAGCGGCATCGAAGACCGCCACCGCGGCCGGCCACCACGCCGACGTCGTCGCCTGGGACGCCCTCGCGGCCGACCTCGCACCCGACGGCATCCCGGGCCAGATGCTCGCCGAGGCGCTCGACCCGATCAACACGCGCCTGCAGCAGAGCTCCCTCGACGCGGAATGGCTGCGCATCGGCATCTCGGCGGACATGTCGATCACGTGCCTGACGCCGGGCGGCAGCGCGCGCGAGTACCGGCTGCTGAGCGAGTCCGAGCGCTGGCGCGCCGACGCCATGGTGGCCGAGGCGATCAGCTTCCAGTCCGGCCTGAAGCTGCTGGTGCTCGATCGCTTCGATGTGCTCGACGCCCAGGGCCGCGGCGACCTGCTGCTGTGGCTCGACGTGCTCGCCCAGAACGGCGAGCTCGACACCGCGCTCCTCTTCGGCACGCTGAAGGCGCTGCCCTCCGACCTCCCCGCGACCGTCGCGGCCGAGTGGATCAACAACGGCCACGTCGGCCAACTCAAGGAAGCAGCATGAAACTCGCCCTCTTCTACGACTTCGAGACCCAGGCGCTGCCGCTCTTCAATGAGCCAAGCGAGCACCCCGGCCAGCCGCATTTCGTGCAGGTCGGCGCCGAGCTGGTCGACCTCGAGACGCAGCGCGTCTACAGCACGCTGGACGTCGTCGTGAAGCCCGACGGCTGGACGATTCCCGACGAGACCGCCGAAATCCACGGCATCACCACCGACCTCGCGCTGCAGGTCGGCATCCCCGAGCACATTGCGCTGCGCATGCTGCTGTCGATGTGGCGCCGCGCCGAGATCCGCATTGGCCACAACGAATCGTTCGACGCCCGGATCGCGCGCATCGCGTGCATGCGCTTTCTGGATGCCGAGACGGCCGACGAGTGGAAGGCCGGCAAGGCCGCGTGCACCCAGCTGATCAGCACGCCGATCCTCAAGCTGCCGCCCACGGCCAAGATGAAGGCGGCCAAGCGCTTCCACCACAAGAGCGCGAACCTCGGCGAAGCCTACGAGTTCTTCACCGGCAAGAAGCTCGAGGGCGCGCACAGCGCGATCGTCGACGTGCGCGCGGCCCAGGTCGTCTACTTCGCGGCCACCGGCGCTGCGGCCGAACTGATCGCGGCCTGATCGTGGAGCACCTCGAGTTCTGGCTGGTGTGGAGTCCCGAGGGGGAGCGTCCCCCTCGCCACGAGCACCACAGCGCGAAGGCCGCGGCCGACGAAGCGGAGCGGCTCGCCACGGTGTACCCGGGCAAATCGTTCTACGTGCTGCACGCGACCGAGATGCGGCGCACCGCCGACGCGCCCGTCGAGGCCTGCACGCTGCTGAAGCGGCCCGAGCCCGAGCTCGACGACGACATCCCGTTCTGACACCCCTTTTCGGGCGATTCGAGCCGGCCGGGCTCCCTCCTCCTCCCTCCTCCTCCATTCCCGGCCGGCCCGCGCGAGCGGCGCCCTCTTTCATTCCCGCCAACCCAAAGGAGCTACTCCATGTTTTCTCTCCCCGAGTTCACGAAGGTCAAGATACTCGACGTCACCCTGCTGAGCCAGAAGAACCGGCCGCCAGGCGCGAACCCGGGCGTGCGCCTCAACATGCAGGCCGACCTTCCGAATTACGTGCTGTCGCACTTCGACGGCGCGCTGCGCACCGCGTTCTTTACGAAGAGCGAGGCCGCTGCCAACAGCGCGAAGGACAAGCGGCAGACCCTGCCCGGCGTCGAAGAGATCAGCGACCTGCCGCACCTCACCGCGATGGCTCGCCACATTAAGAAGGTGTCGTGGTCCGAGAAGCTGACCGGCTACCGCGGCGAGATCGATCACGGCATGGGCGGAAAATCCAACCTGCCGGTGACCGATGCCTCGCTCGACAACTGGCGCTTCCAGGCCAAGGAAGGCGGCACCGTGGCGGCGTGGTGGAGCCTCGAGATGGTCGACGTGCCGAAGATGGTGCTGGCCGAGCTCGCGATGCTCAAGAGCCGCGAGGTGCCGATCAAACTGCTCGAGCCCGAAGTGCGCCAGCAGCAGCTCGACGACGCAGACACCGAAGCGAATTCCGCTGCCAGCGCGCCGGCGGCTGCCTCGAAGCCCGAAGGCGAGCAGCAGCAGGCCGCGGACGGCGGCCCCTGGCCGTTCCCGAACGATGCTCCGAAGGACCCGCCCAAGGACGACGCGCCGGCCACCGCCAGCCGCCGCAAGGGCGGCAAAACGGCCGAAGAGATCTTCGCCGACACGTCGAAGGACTGAGCCGCATGGACTTCGCCGTCATCTCCATCGAGAAGGTGAAGGACGCGCTCGCGCGCGCCCTCGCCCTTGGCCAGGACAGAAAGGCGGCAATGCACGCCGCCGCGCAGTCCCTCGGCATTACCGTCGAGGCCGTGCGCGAGGCCATCGACATCAGCGACAGTGCGGCCGCCGCAGCCGCGCTCGACTGCCGCGCTCTCCAGCCGCGCGAGCCGAGCATCGACTACCGGCAGGTCGACGACGTCCGAATGATGCGCCAGTCCCCCCAGTGCGCTGGCTTCGCGCGGCCGCTGAGCGGTGCGGCCAAGGCCATCCGCTCGCGCATGCTCGGCGCCGCACAGCCCAGCGGGGACGCGCCGGCATGAAGCACGTCGAGATCCGGCACTTCCACGCCTTCGTCGGCCTGGGCGGAGGCGCGCGAGGCTTCAACAAAGCCAACCCGCGCGTCGGCAACCTGCAGGCGAAGTTCCGCTGCATCGGCGGCATCGACGTCGACGCCGCGGCGATCCGCGACTTCAACCGTCTCGCCAACGCCACCGGCACCGTGCTCGACCTCTTCGACCGGGCCCAGTTCGAGGCCTTCCATGGCCGGCCGCCGCCGGCGGGCTGGCGCGAGGCCATGCCGGCCGACATCCACCGCGCCGCGGGCGGCGAGCGGCCGCACATCATCTTCCTCTCGGCGCCCTGCAAGGGCTTCAGCGGCTTGCTCGCCGAAGGCAAGAGCAAGAGCGACAAGTACCAGGCGCTGAATCGGCTCACGCTGCGCGGCGTGTGGCTGATGCTCGAGGCCTGGAAGAACGATCCGCCCGAGCTCTTCGTCTTCGAAAACGTGCCGCGCATCGCGACGCGCGGGCGCCACCTGCTCGACCAAATCACCAGCCTGCTGCGCAGCTACGGCTACGCCGTGGCCGAGACGACGCACGACTGCGGCGAGCTCGGCGGCTTGGCGCAGAGCAGGAAGCGCTTCCTGCTGGTTGCGAGGCACATCGAGAAAGTGCCGCCGTTCCTCTACGAGCCCGAGAAGCGCCCGCTGCGCGCCGTGGGCGACGTGCTCGGCCGCATGCTGATGCCCGGCGACGAGCGCGCCGGCCCGATGCACCGCATTCCGGCGCTGCAGTGGAAGACCTGGGTTCGCCTCGCCTTCGTCGAGGCCGGCAGCGACTGGCGGAGCCTGAACAAGCTAGCCGTCGAGAACGGGCACCTGCGTGACTACCTGATCGTGCCTAGCACGCAGGAGGGCACCGGCGCCTACGGCGTCACCCGCTGGGAGGACCATTCGAAGCTGGTGGCGGCGCGCAGCGGCCCCAGCAATGGCGCGTTTTCGGTGGCTGATCCGCGCACCGAGGGCGCGCATCACCGCGCCTTCGGCGTCCACCCGTGGGGCGACCCGCTCGGCGTGGTAGCTGGATCAAGCCGTCCGAGCAATGGCCGCTTCACGGTGGCCGATCCTCGCGCGCCCGCAGCCGCGCTGCAGTACCAGCAATACGGCGTGCTTGACTGGGCCGAGCCGATGGGAGCGGTGATCGGCGTGAAGTCGCCCGGTCAGGGCACTTTCAGCGTCGCCGACCCGCGCGGCCCTCAGGACCGCAAGCCGTTCGCCAAGTACGCGGTGACCCCGTGGGATTCCAGCGCGGGCACCGTCATCGGCGGCGACGACTCGGGCGCCTACGCGGTGCAGGACCCGCGCGCCAGCGGCGTGCGCCACAACAACGTGTTCCGCGTGGTGCCCTGGGACAAGCCCGGCACGACGGTCACGGCCGGCACCGGGCCGTCGGCGGGCGGCACCGCAGTCGCAGACCCGCGGCAGCCCGGCCTGCCATTCGCGAAGTACTCGGTGACCAGCTTCGGCGAGCCCGCCGGCACCGTGATCAGTGGCAGCACCACCGGCCAGGGAGCCTACGCGGTGGCCGATCCTCGCAGCGGCATCCAGCGCAGCAAGGGCGACGCCTACCTGACGGCCGGCCACTACGGTGTCACGTCGTGGAACGAGCCCGCCGGCGCGGTCAGCGCGGCCGCCGGCCACGACAACGGCCGGTGGAGCGTCGCCGACCCGCGCATGCCCGCCGCGGCCGACAAAGTGGTGTGCCGCATTCAGGCGCTCGACGGCACGTGGCATCGCCCTTTCACGACGCTCGAGCTCGCGGCCCTGCAATCGCTGTTCGATCCCGAGGAGCGCTTCGAGCTGGACGGCCTGAGCGACCAGGCCTGGCGCGAGCGCATCGGCAACGCAGTGCCCAGCGACGCCGCGTGCGCGATCGCCGAGGTGATGGGCACCACGCTGCTGCTGGCGATGACCGGCGAGACCTTCATGCTGTCAGCGCAGCCGATCTGGGTGCGCGACGTCGCTATGGCGCTTACCGTCAGGGGGGCGAACTGATGTCAGCCCGCCAGTTCCTCGTCAATTTTGAGCTTCGCGGCCTCAAGCATGGCGGCATGGGCAGCTTCTCTACTCGGGAACGGGCCGACGACAGCAACCGCGCAGATCGTGTCGTCCGGACGACGAATCGAACACGTGGAAACCGCAGGCTCCCCGTTGACGTCTGGGGCGACCGCCGTGATGGTGTACCCGCGATACGGCGTCGCGACAGGAGCGTAAAAAGGCTTCTCGATCATGGTGTCATTGCACGTTTGCGCGAGGCGGTAGCGCCAGGCTCAGTCCTCAAGATCGTATTGCCGCTGCAGGTCGCGAATGATCCGCGCGATGTCAGCGCGATGGGTGCCGCGGTCTGTCAGCACCGGCACGGTCCAGTTCGGGCCGCCCTCGCCGTCGCCGCCCGTGCCGACCACGCCGCCGCGGTGCACGTCCGTTTCCTGGCCTGCCAGGTCAGGGACGGCCTCGATGCGCTCGAGCAACAGTTCGCGCAGCTGTTTTGCGGTGCGGGTGGGCTTCGGCATTCCCTACTTCGCCTTCGCTTTCTTCTGCGCAAGGGTCAGCTCGTTTGTTGCAAGGACCTGCAATACACCGACCAGCACCATAGCGAAGTCCTCTCTGTTCACAGGGATCTTGAGCGTCTCCATCACGAAATCTCGCGCACTGAGATGCTGGTTTCGCAGCATTTCCACTGCGTCGGGCAGGCTGTTCGGGTCCAAGGTAGCCATCGTCTTCTCCTGGTTGTGAGGCCAGCAGTATGAAGCACCAACCCAGCTTCTTCGACGGCGGCCAGCGCCTGCAGATGACCGAGAGCATCGAGCTCACGATCCAGTCGCTGCAGGCCTACGGGCCCGATCACCCGCACTGGGGCATTGCCTGGTCGGGCGGCAAAGACAGCAGCGCCACGTTGACGGTCGTCACCTGGCTGATCGACACCGGGAAGATCCGCGCGCCGGAGACGCTGACGGTCTTCTACGCCGACACGCGCCAGGAACTGCCGCCGCTGGCAATCGCAGCCGAGCAGATCATGGACGAGCTGCGCGAGCGCGGCATCCGCGTCGAGGTGGTGACCGCGCCCATGGACAAGCGATTCATGGTCTACATCCTCGGCCGCGGCGTGCCGCCGCCGAACAACAACACGCTGCGGTGGTGCACGCGCCAGATCAAGATCGACCCGATGGAGCAGGCGCTGCGCGATCGGCTCGACCAGCTCGACGGCCAGATCCTGATGATCACAGGCGTGCGTCAGGGCGAGAGCGCGATCCGCGACCGCCGCATCGAGATGTCGTGCGGCAAGGACGGCGCCGAGTGCGGTCAGGGCTGGTACCAGCAGGTGCTGCCCAACGCGCGCGGCTTGCGCGGCCGCATCGCAACGCTGGCGCCCCTGCTGCACTGGCGGGTGTGCCACGTCTGGGAATGGCTCAAGCACTGGGCGCCTGAGGCGGACTTCGGCGACTGGAGCACGGCCATGATCGCGGACGCCTACGGCGGCGACGAGGCCGAGGAGATCAACGCGCGCACCGGCTGCGTCGGCTGCGCGCTGGCGGCCGAGGACACCGCGCTGGACACGGTGCTGCTGGTGCCGCAATGGCAGTACCTGCGGCCGCTCAAGGGCATCAAGCCGCTGTGGCGCGAGCTACGGGAGCCGAAGCACAGGATCAAGAAGGCCGGGCTCGAGCGGCTCAAGGACGGGAGCATCGCGAAGAACCCGCAGCGCATGGGCCCAATCACGCTCGAGGCACGCACGATGGGCCTCGAGCGGATCCTCGCCATCCAGACCGAATGCAACGACGCGGCGCGCGCGGAGGGCCGCCCGCAGATCAGCCTCATCAATAGCGACGAGGAGGCGCGCATCCGCGCGCTGATCGCCGCCAACACGTGGCCCGACGGCTGGGAGGGCGACGAGCCCGCGGCCGACACGGTCATGCCAGTCGTCTACCAGAACGGCGCCGTGCAGCCCCTGCTGTTCGGCGCGGGGGAATAGTGATGCACCTCATCGACACCACGCCGGCACCGAGCAGGGCGAACGACATCATCGCGCTACAGATGGCCGCGCAGCACCTCATCGAGAGCGCGCGCGAGCGCGGCCTCGTCGTCACCATCGATCTCAAGCCGATCGCCCCGCTCGCGATGGGCCGCTACGAGATGGTCTACCAGGTCAGGGAGGCTCGCAGTGGCCGCTGACACGAAGATCGAGTGGTGCGACCACACCTTCAACCCGTGGATCGGCTGCACGAAGGTCTCCACCGCCGCCACGTGCGGCGGCGGCTGCGACGGCTGCTATGCGGAAGTCAGCACGCCGGTCCGCGTGCTGCGGGCCAGGGGCATCGAGACCTGGGGCCCGCACGCCGAACGCCATCGCACCAGCCCATCGAACTGGGCGAAGCCGCGTCGCTGGAACGCCCAGCACGAAGCCTTCTTCGCCGAGCACGGACGCCGGCAGCGCGTGTTCTGCGCCAGCCTGGCCGACTGGCTCGACAACGCGGTCGACGTGGAATTGCTGGTCGACCTGCTCGGCCTGATCCGCATCACGCCGGACCTCGACTGGCTGCTGCTGTCGAAGCGCATCGGCAATTGGCGCAGCCGGCTCGAGGCGGCAGCGGAATGGCTCCGCGAGCGGCTCACGACTGCGGCCGAAGCCACCGTCGCGCTGCTTCGCTGGATCGAGCGCTGGCTGGAGGGCGATGCGCCCGCGAACGTCTGGATCGGCGCTACGGTGGTCAACCAGGCCGAGGCCGACCGCGACCTCCCCAAGCTGCTCTGGGTACCAGCGCGCGTGCGGTTTCTGAGCATGGAGCCGCTGCTGGGCCCGGTCGATCTGCACCTGCCATGGTTCAGCGAACCCGGCACTCGATACAAGCCGCTGCTGCATTGGGTGATCGCTGGCGGCGAGAGCGGTCCACATGCGCGGCCAATGCATCCCGACTGGGCCCGTAGCCTGCGCGATCAGTGCCAGGCGGTCGGCGTGCCGTTCCTGTTCAAGCAGCACGGGGAATGGGTTTCGGCCGGCGAGCCAGCCTTCGGCACCGTCGAGGGCAAGAAGGTCGCGCTGATCAGGCCGGACGGCACCATGGTCGATCCGCTGTCCGACGAAGGCCGCGACGAGAACGCCGACGTTGCGACCATGTCGATGGTCGGCAAGAGCGCCGCCGGCCGCCTGCTCGACGGCCGCACGTGGCACCAATTTCCCGGGGAGGCCACCCATGCCTAAACCCCTGGGTTGCAACTACGAGGCGCCCACCTTCGGCGCTCGCTACCCGGACGGGACCTGCATCGAGGGCTTCATGTGGGACCTGGACAGCTGCGACGAGCCGGGCGGCGGCCTGACGTCGGGCGGCGATATCCCCTGCCCCTGGTGCAACACCGCCGCTCACATCGAGTGGATGGACACGAGGCCGTCCGGCAACGCGCGCCAGCGCCGCAAGGCCGCGCGCGCGCTGATCGCGAAGGTTCGCACCTGGGCCGACGAGCGCTCCTCCTTCGACCCTGCCGGGAGGTCTCAGCATGGCGCCGCCTGAAGTGGTCAACACCGAGCCGTTCCCGCCGGTACCGGCCAGCTTGCTGCACCTCCCGCTCAAGCGCGAGTACTTCGAGCAGATCCGCGACGGCAAGAAGCGATTCGAATACCGCCTCCGCACGGCCTACTGGTGCCGTCGGCTCGAGGGACGCTTCTACAGCGGGATCGTGCTCACCATGGGCTACCCGCCGGCCAACGATGCCGCGCGCCGGCTCGAGCTGCCTTTCCGCGGCTACGAGCTCGCCACGATCACCCACGAGCACTTCGGTCCGTCGCCGGTCCACGTGTTCGCGATCAGGGTCTGGCCATGACGCGGCCGGGCTTCGGCGCTTTCTCCAGTGCGGTGGCGCGCGCAATGGCCGAGGTGCGCCGCCAGCACTGCACCCCACCCCACTTCCGCCCTGCGCAGACCACGCAGGGAACCATCCGCTGCACGAAGTGCGGCGGCAACCTCACCTACACCGCCAGCGCGATCGACGGCCGCACCACCGGCCGCTGCTCGACCTTGGACTGCGTCAAATGGAGCGACCCGAAATGAACGACACCTTCCGCGGCGACAACGCCGCCCTCATCAAGAGCATCGACTCTCTGTTGCGGCTCGACGCCGCCGGTGCGCTGGTGCCGCACGGCGTTGGCGGCCTGGCGCGTCAGCTGCTGGCCGCGGCCGCATCGCGCCTCGCGGCCACACCGGCGGTACCGTTCTGCGCGCCCGACGGCACCTGCTCGTGCCAGAAGTTCGCCGACGATCCCGCCGCGTGCGAGCGACGGTTCGAAGCGGCTGCCCAGTTGGCCCCCGGCGAGGCTGCGCCGGACCTGCTGCAAGACCTGCACAACGAGCTGTACCGCGCGCAGACGACGGACAGCGTCGACGTGCTGACACGATCCATCGGCAAGGCGCGGCTCCTGCTGTCGCTCTACCGCGACTCGCTCGCCCAGCCGGCACCCGTGCCGAAGTGGATCGACGACCCGCACGACATCGAGCAGGGGCAGATGCTCAACCCAGCGTGGTTGAAACTGCACGGCCTCTCTGAGGCCGAGGCGGCCAACCAGCTCGCTCCCGTGCAGCGCAACGACGCGGGAGACCTCGCGGCGCTGAACGACGACCTGATCGCTATCCTCGGCCGGCCGAACTTCACGTGCATCCGCCTCGCGCAGGCCCTGCGTCTTTGCGGCACCGACATCAAGACGAAGGCCGAGCACGAACAGGCCGCGGTGATTCACTTCCTGCTGATGCGCTACCTGAGCCACGGCAGCGAATGGGCAAAGCACGCGGAAGCCGACCTGCGCGCGATGCTCGACCAAGTCAAAGCGAAGAACAAGGCAGCGCTCGAATCCGATCCGGCCGCTACTGCCGGCGACACCAAGGGAGCCGCGCAATGAGCACCTGGACCGTCGACCAATGGAAGGACATGCTCGAGTGGGCTGTCCTGATGTTCCTGATCGCGTTCGCCTTCGTGATGTGGCTGCTCGACTGGTATCGCGAGCAGCGCGCGGCCGCGGCGCCCGACCTGAGCGCCGAGGGCTTCGACGCGGTCTGCGAGGCCGTGGCGAAATCCCTGGGGGACGCCTACGACTGCACGCGCGCATGGTCGGCCTGGGGCTACGGCACCATGAGCGCGGCCGACTTCTCGACCGTGGGCCATGACGGCGACCGCGTGGCCGAGATCGCACAGGCTGCGGTCAACGCCTACCGCGCCGCCGTCGCCGAAGCAAAAGGAGCCGCGTGATGTGGATCGACTTCCTCATCCTGACGCTGGTGATCCTCGGCACGGCCGCCAGCTCGGCCCTGCTGCTGTTCCCGAGCCTGCCATGGCCCGCCTACGCCTACTGGCTGGGCGCGATCTTCGTGCTGTGCGTCGGCTCGTGGTGCGCTTGGTCGCGCTGGCACTGGGCGATCGAGAACGCTGCGTGGCAGGAGCGGCAAAAGCAATGACGATCACCGCATTCCCTCTGTGCTGGCCGCCGGGCTGGAAGCGCACCGCCGCGGAGCGCCGCGCCTTCGGCAAGTTCGGCACGACGAAGCAATCCAAGGCCGGCAGCTGGCGCTCGGTGCAAAGCATCACGATCGCCGAGGCCACCCAGCGCCTGCGCGCCGAGCTCGAGCGCATGGGCGTGCGCGACGATGACCTGGTGCTGAGCACGAACCTGCGCCTGCGCCTCGACGGACTGCCGCGCAGCGATCAGGCGCAGCCCGCCGACCCCGGCGCCGCGGTGTACTGGGCCGACCCATGGTCGGTCGCGCCGCGCTGCATGGCGATCGATCGCTACACGAAGGTCGAGCAGAACATCGCGGCCCTGGCCGCCACCATCGAGGCCATGCGCTCCATCGAGCGCCACGGCGGCGCGGTGGTGCTGGAGCGCGCCTTCACCGGCTTCGCGGCGCTGCCGCCGCCCATCGTCGCCGGGATGAAGCGCGACTGGCAGCTGGTGCTCGAGCTAGGGGACCTGCTGCTGCCCACCGAGGACGACGTGCGGCGCGCCTACCAGCGCCTGGCCAGCCGGTACCACCCCGATCGCGCCGGCGGCGACCCCGTGCGCATGGCCGAACTCAATGCCGCGCGCGACGAGGCGCTGAAGTGGATCCAGAAGCGATGACGCCCGCATCGCTGGCCGTGGTCGGCCACATCGAGATCCCGCCCGCCGTGCTTGAGCACCGCTTCGTGCGCGAGGCCTTGGCCAACACCATGACCCTCGTGCAGAACGAGGATCCCCGCATGCAGGTCGTCGGCACCGAGAACACGCGCTCGTGCGAGCTCTACGGCTGGGCGCCCAACGTCGATCCGCACCTCGACTGCACCGGTTGGGTGTACCTGGTCGCGCTCAACGCCGGCTTCAGCAACGTGCACGCCTGGGCCTCGGCCAAGCCGCAGGCCCGCAAGCTGCACAGCGTCGAGCTCCGGCCCGGCGACGTAGTGCGGCTGTGGGACTTCTGCGAGCACTGGACCGAGGACCGCACCGCGCGCGTCGCCGCCTTCGTTGGTTCCTACGAGCGGCCGCGCGACGCCGAGGCGCTGGCCGCCCTGCAGCGCGGCATCGACGCCCTCGCCGCCGGCGCCTACTACGGCGCGCCGCGCGTGCGCGACGGCTTCCGCGCCCTGCTGCCCGACGAGTGCCTGGTCGCCAACGACGACTTCACCGAGCTGCACCCGATGCTGGTGGCCGACGCCCGCCGGCAGAAGCGCTTCATCGAGGGCTGTGCGGTCTGCGGGAAGCCCGCCATCCGCCCCGACGACAAGTGGCCGTACTTCTCTGACAAATCGGCGTGCCGCGATCACCTCGCCGAGCGCGGCAGGCGCGCGCTAGCTGCGGCGCTGCAGGAGCTGGCATGAACGGCATGTTCCTGACCGACCCCGAGATCGACCAGATCTGCGAAGGCCTGGGCCCGAACTCGCACGCGGCGAAGGTGAAGCGGCTGCAGTCGCTGGGCCTGATCGTCAACCGCAAGCCCAACGGCCGCCCCCTGGTCGTGCGCGCGCATGCCGAGGCCGTGCTCAGCGGCCGCGCCCAGGCCGCAGCCGAGGAACTGGCCGCCGCGGGCAACCCTGAATCCGGCGCACCGCGCCCCACCACCGGCGATCGTGCAGCAGTCATCGCGCTGTTCGGCCGCAAGAAAGCTGCATAGGATCAACACCCACATGGGCCGCCGCCGCAAATCAGCGCTCGACCTCGAGCAGCGCGTCTACTTCAACCACGGGGCGTTCTACTACGTCCACCAGAACGGCAAGTGGGAGCGCCTGGGGACCGACAAGGACGAAGCCAACCGCAAGGCGAGGATCCACAACGACCCGGAAAGCCTCTACGGGACCATGGTGTACTGGCTCGACCAGTTCCTGCTGCACTGCGCCAAGCGCGTCCACGGCGGTACCCTCAAACAGCGGACCTACGACGACTACGAAGACGCCATCGTCCCGCCCACCGAGACCCGCACCCGCGGCGCGCTGCGGACGTTCTTCGCGCCGCCGCGCACCCCGCTCGATGTGACGCCGGCCATGGTGCAGGACTTCCTGATCACGATGGCCGAGCTCGGCCGCCCGACGCCTGCCAACAGGGAACGGGCATGTCTTTCGGCATGCTTCAGCTGGCTGCTCCGCACGGGCAAGGTGCCCGGCCTGCTCGTGAACCCGTGCCTGCGCGCGAGCGGCGTGCAGCGCAACAAGGAGACGAGGCGCACGCGCTACGTCACCCACGACGAGTTCAAGGAGGTCTACGCCGTGGCCGGCGCCAGCGAGCGCCTGATGATGGAACTGGCGTACCGCACGCTGCAGCGGCCGGAAAGCGACATCGTCTACTGGACCTCGGAGAACCTGGTCAAGGAAGGTGGCAAGCGCCTGCTGAAGCACCGCCAGAACAAGACCGGGACCGACATCGTCATCGAGCTGCCGAAGAGCGTGAACGACCTTCTCGACCGCGCGCTCGGCACCGAGGACAACATCGTGAAGCTCCGTCAGCCGCTCGTGCATCGCCTGGATGGCGAGGCCTACGACTACGACGGACTGAGCTCGATGTTGCGTCGCTCGATCGCCGTGGCCAATGAGCGTCGCAAGGCGCGGAAGAAAGAGCCGATGGCGTCCTTCGGCTTCCGAGACCTCAAGGGCAAGGGCGCCACCGACATGTGGCTCGCCGGCGTGCCGATCGAGCGAATCCAGTTGCTGTGCGGGCACAAGAGTAAGGCCACCACCGAGGTCTACATCAAGCAGCGGTGGCGGGAGACCGCGCAACCCAACTTGATAGAAATGAGCTGAGGCACAACTCAGTCAGACCCATCCCTTTCCCTATACCACCTTGGCGCGCTGTTTGCTGTTTTCGCCGGCCGATAGCGGTACACAGGGTTGTCGTTCCAGTTCGGGGCTAAAAAAGTGACGGCAGCGGAAATCTCAGTGCCTTCGATGGAAAAGCTGATCGATTTCTCAATCTCGACCGAAGTCGGATAGTGCCTAGCCACCGTCGCCAGCAGCAGAGCCCGCATTGCGTCGGGTGCGTCGAAGTACTTAGAGGCCATCGCGGAAAAATTTCTAGAAAAGTGCAGAGGTCGAGAATGCCAAATATCCAGTGTTTTGCCCCTCGATTCTGCTTAATAAGTAGGCAATTTCAGGGGTTCTGACCGCTCAAGATATTTGGCAACCGCTGGACGAATTTCCAGTGTTGGCGCGGTGCGGCAGCGCGTCCGGGCCGCCGACTGTTAATCCGTAGGTCCCTGGTTCGAGCCCAGGTCGAGGAGCCAAAACAAGCCGCAAGGCTACTGGATGCCCCGCTACTCACAAGGTAGCGGGGCATTTTCCTTTGTGCACGTCGTTCTTCTTCGAAGACGAACGAAAAAAAGCCCGGCACCCGGCCGGGCTCGAGCTTCTCGCGAAGCCGCGTCAGAACTGACGCGTATCGCAGAGTCGGCCCTTGCAGTCCGAGGTCGTGAAGTAACGTTCGCCCTCGCCGTGGACCTCCGCCAGGCTGGCACCCTTCTTTCCTTCGTCGTTGGCACGCACCACCAGCTTCGCGAAGTCGAAGGAATCGTCGCTGGCCTTTTCGTAGAACGAAAACTTCGCGGACTGCGTCGCATCCTTTTCGTAGATGAACTTCCTTCCGTCCGAGAAGGTGGGGCTGTCGAGCAAACGGAACCCCTTGGCACCTTGCGCGTTGAGCTGGGCCAGGAAGGCAGCTGTGCTGTCTTCACCGGCGGCTTTGTCGAGGAAGGCGTAGGCGTAGGCGGCGTTGCTCCTGTCGTCCTTCTCGAAGATCCGGATCCTGGTCCCGCCCCATCGCGCCTCCAGCGCATGCGGGTAGTAGCCGTTCACGCCCTTGGCGTTGAGCTCGGTGAGGAACGCATCCGCGGTGGGCGTGGCGCTCCACTCGGTCACGATGTAGCTGTAGGTCGTGGCGGCGGCGTTGTCCTTGTAATAGAGGCCCACGTCGCCGAACAACGGCCTGTAGCCGCGCAATCCCTGCGTCCTCAGCTGCTCCCTCAGCGCCGCGACGCTGTCCGCGGCGACCACCTGCTCATAGCTGTAGGTCGTCTTCGAATCCTTCACATAGAGGGAAACGTTCCCCTCATCGCCGTATTCGCCGAAGGCGACAAAGCGATAGCCCCGCTCGCCCTGCGAATTGAACTGGCGCACCATTTCGTTCATGTTCTCTTCGGAATTTGGCAATTTCAGCGCTTCGTACATCACCACCCGCACGCTGGATTCCGGCTCGGGCGCGGGCGCGGGCCCGGGCGGCGGAGGAGGAGGAGGTGCGGGAGGCGTCGGGGGCGGCTGCATCAGCGGAAACACCGGCAAGCCGCCACCACCACCGCCTCCTCCGCCGCAGGCCGCCAGGGCCAGGCACGCAGCAGCCACACCCGTGACGGCGATCGATTTCAATCTCATTGGAAGACTCCCTTTTGAATGACTTGGCAAGAAACTTCAGGGATCCTGCAAAAGCAGCCGAAAGCCATTGAGCAGGCCAGCGGCAGCCACTCGGGATTCGAAGTGCCGCAAATATCTTAGTCATTTTTCTTGTTATTAATTTGCTAATTATTTGGCATTGATTTTCAATAAGCCATAAAGCCAATCGAAATAAATTACCAAATAACGGGCAAAAAAAAGCCCGGCATCGGACCGGGCTCAAGCCTTCTTGCAGTCAAGCATCAAAGGGACGGGCAACCCGTCAAGGAGAATGGAAAGTGGCGCACGACGCGCCTGCCATGGGATGGAGTTTACTGTATATTTGTACAGTCTTCTCTACCCAGGAGTACTGCCATGCCCCGCATCGAACAACCGGTGGTCGTGCCCAACTACGCGCTGACCGACGCCCTCTCGTGGATCTCGAAATTCGCCCATGCCTGGAAGGCGATCGAGCCCGCGCCCGCCACGCTCAGCATCGACGGCTTCATCATCTGGGGACCGGTGCTCTACGAGAAGCACAGCGCCGAAGATCCGGTGCAGCTCGCGGCGCGCCTGTTCGGCAGCTCGGGGCCCTACTTCAGATACCTGTACCCGGGTGCGGCGGCCGCTGCCAATCAGGGGTGAAGCGTCGGGCGCGAGGGTGCATGTCTTGCAGACACGGGAATGTCGGAGAATCGTGCGATGAACTGGCATGCACCTTCCCTCCTGGCCCTCCTGTCGATCCCCTGCGCGCTGGCCATCGCCGGCTGCTCGACGCCACCGAACGAAGTGATGCAGTTCCGCGAAGGCGTGCTGCGCGCCACCACCTACACGCAGGCGCAGCTGTACTGCGACAACAAGAACCAGACCCCGCGCTGGCTCGGCAAGGCACCGGCCGAGAGCGGCGTGCTGTTTCGCTGCGAATGATGCGATGAAGCAGGCCGCGCGCTGAGCCGCGGCCTTGCAAACACAGGCATCGTCGGGCTCGCACCGATCCCGCGACACTCGATCCACTCCGGCCGGCAAGCATTGCGCTCGCCGGCCTTTTCATTTCCTGGCGCCGATCAATGCGCCGTGAGGCCGCCACCGCCGGTCGCGTCGCGGCGAGTCTTCGCGTTGTCGATGGTCGCGCTGACCGAGCTGGTGTTGATGGCCAGTGCCACGAGCACCGAGCCGACGAAGGCCGGGTCGGTCGAGCCGCTGAATTCCGAAGCGCCCGCGATGGCCAGGGCCTGCTGCACCTGCTGGCGCGTGAGTTCGGCTGCCGCTTCTCCAACGACGTTCTTCTTGGTGGTTGCCATCTGAAAACTCCTGATTCTGGAAGTGAGGAAAAACAAAACAACGCCAGCCGACTGCGAGCCGCATGAACTCCATCACGCGCCACAACCCTCCGCCAACGATGAAATGTTAACTGGAGGTCAAAAATACGACGAAGGTTTTCACTCGAAGAAGGCCTCGAGAACACCATCGCCGTGCTCATCTTTTCCAAAGATTTAGCGATGGATAATCGCGCCTCGCTCCGCCAGCCGGCGCATCGCGCAAGCCCTCGGGCCTTGCCGTTCGTGCCTCGCTGCAGGCGGCGCGTTTCGAAGATGGGCCACCTTCCAAGAGCCCCCGTTCGAGCCGAGGTCGAGGAGCCGTTTTCCATCCCAGGCCCTGCCGGAATCCGCACCGCGGAGGACGCGCATGCGCACATGACTTTCGACACTGGCGTGCCGGGTGACCGGTCCGTATCGTCGCGCGGTCGCTTGCGACGCGGTATCGAATCGGGAGCTCGTATTGGCCACGCGGTCCCACCTTCGGCTGTTCGATAGGGGCGCCTGCCGCGCAGGCGCCGTGTTGTTTCACTTGATAGATCGGGACATGGCTTTTTCCAAACTTTCTCTCGCAAGCGCACTGGCCGGCCTGCTGGCCCTCTCGGGTTGCCAGACCATGGACATGCAGATGGGCAGCCAATCGGCCAAGACCGTGGCCACGGGCAGCGCGGCCGGCGCCGCCACCTCGGGCGAAAGCAGCGCGCTCGAGCGCTGCGACTCGCCGCTGGGCACCGTCTCGCTGATCGAGAACGTCAATGCCGGCTGGTACACCGTGCTGACCGGCGAATACAAGCTGCCGCCCACCGCCAACCTGCTGCGCCTGCTGGTGCAGCAATCGAACTGCTTCGTGGTGGTCGAGCGCGGCGCGGCCGGCATGAACGCGATGACGCGCGAGCGCGCGCTGCAGCAGTCGGGCGAGATGCGCGGCGGCAGCAACTTCGGTCGCGGCCAGATGGTCGCGTCCGACTACGGCCTGTCGCCCGAGATCGTGTTCAGCAACAACGACGCGGGCGGCCTCGGCGGCGCCATCGGCGGGCTGGTCGGCGGTGGCCGCGGCCGTGCCATCGCGAGCCTGGGCGCGAACCTGCAGACCAAGGAAGCCTCGGCGCTGCTGACGCTGATCGACAACCGCTCGGGCGTGCAGGTCGCGGCCGCGGAAGGCAGCGCCTCGAAGACCGACTTCGCGGGCTTCGCCGACCTCGCCGGCGGCCGCGCGGCCGGCGGCGTCGGCGGCTACACGCGCACGCCGCAGGGCAAGGTGATCGCGGCGGCCTTCATGGACGCCTTCAACCAGATGGTCCGTTCGCTGCGCAACTACAAGGCGCAGACGGTGCGCGGCCAGGGCCTCGGCGGCGGCGGCCGTCTCGGCGTGGATGGCGGCGCCGCGCCGTCGCAGACCTACGTGCCGGCCGAGCAGCCGACGCGCCGCCGCAAGTAAGCGCGGCGAGCGACGAACCGCGTCGCGCGAGCCCCGCCGCCGCCAGGCCGCGGGGCTTTTTATCGCCCGTCTTTTCAGAGATGCCGCGTCTCGGCCGGCGGGTTGAACCAGTTGTTGTTGCGCCCGTCCATGTACATCACGGGCGCGGCCACCAGCTCGTCGGGCGTGGCGTCGTCGAGGCAGCTGACGTTGATGCTGACGTACTTGCCGCCGACCTCGGTCACGTCGCCGCGGCCGAAGGGCCGCACGCCGCAATGGCGGCAGAACAGGTGGTGCGTGCTGTACGAGCCGAACTGGTAGGTCGACAGCTCGTCCTCGCCACTGACCATGCGGAAGGCCTCGGGCCGCACGATCGCCCCCCAGTTGCGCGCCTTGGCGCAGATCGAGCAGTTGCAGCGGCCGGTGCCGGCCGCGAGATCGATGTCGGCCTGGAAGCGAACCTTGCCGCAGTGGCAGCTGCCGTTGTAGGTCTTGAGCATGGGGTTTTCTCCTGGAGTCTGGGGTGTTGGAAGGCCCGAAGACTAAGGTCCATTGCGGACAGATCCTGTCCTCGATCGCAGGCATCATCGCGTCCATGCTGTCCGCCTCCGCCCGCCTCATCCGCCTGTTGTCGCTGTTCCAGGCCCAGCGCGCCTGGACCGGCGCCGAGCTCGCGCGCCGCCTCGAGATCACCGAACGCACCCTGCGCCGCGACGTCGACCGGCTGCGCAGCCTCGGCTACACGGTCGACTCCACCTCGGGCGTGGCCGGCGGCTACCGGCTCGGCGCGGGCACCAGCCTGCCGCCGCTGCTGCTCGAGGACGAGGAAGCGATCGCGGTGGCGGTCGGCCTGGGCGTGGGCCCGGCCGCCAGCGACGGCGGCAACGACATCGAGAACGCCTCGATGCGCGCGCTGGCCAAGCTCGAGCAACTGATGCCGCCGCGGCTGCGCCGCCGGCTCGACAAGCTGCGCGCGACGGTGGTGCCGGTGCTGCAGAAACGCTCGGACATCCGGCTCAAGGCGGTGTCGCTGTTCGCCGAGGCCTGCGCCGACCGCGCGCTGCTGCGCTTCGGCTACCGCGACCACCACGAGGTCGTCAGCAGCCGCCGCGTGGAGCCGCACCGCGTGGTGCAGACCGGCCAGCGCTGGTACCTGCTGGCCTGGGACACGGACCGCGAGGACTGGCGCACCTTCCGGCTCGACCGCATCGTCGATCCCGAGCCCACCGGCGCGCACTTCACGCCGCGGCGGCTGCCGCACGGCGACATCGCGGCCTACATGCAGCACGCGCTGCAGATCTCGCCCTACCTGCACCATGCGCGCGTGCTGGTGCATGCGCCCGTGGCCGCGCTCGACGGGCAACTGTCGTGGGTCGGCGGCGTGCCCGAGGCGGTCGCGCCCGACCGCACGCGCATCCAGACCGCGGCCAATTCGCTCGATGCGCTGGCGGTCTGGCTCGGCTGCCTGGGGCACGACTTCGAGGTCGAGTCGCCGCCCGAGCTCGGCGCCCACCTGCAGCGCGTGGCGTCGCGGCTGGCGCGCATGTCGGGCCACTGAGCGCGCGGTCCGCCCCTCCCACGTATATAGGATGGGCACGGCGCGTGCCGGCCCCTACGCTGCGGACTCCACCCACCCGAGGACCGCAGCCCCGCGCCATGGCCATCGACACCGCAGCCGCCCCCCTTCTCTCGACCACGCAGGTCGCGCTGGTCGAGGACGACACCGGCATGCGCGAACGCCTGGCCCGCGTGGTCGATGCCGATCCCTCGCTGACCCTGGCCCATTGCGCCTCGACCGCGACCGAGCTGCTCGCCTGGCTCGAGGACAACCCGGTCGACGTGCTGCTGGTCGACCTGGGGCTGCCCGACCTGCCGGGCCTGCAGGTCATCGACCGCTGCCGCAGCATGCAGCCGGCCTGCGCGGTGATGGTGCTGTCGATCTTCGGCGACGAGGCCAACATGCTGCGCGCCTTCGAGGCCGGCGCCAGCGGCTACCTGCTCAAGGACGGCACCGAGAGCGAGCTCGCGGCCCACATCCGCCACCTGCGCGCGGGCGGCTCGCCGATGTCGCCGGTGATCGCGCGGCAACTGCTGCGACGCTGGCAGGCGCGCAGCGATGCGCCCCTGCCTGCCGGCGCCAGCGCACTGGTCGGGCTGGCCCAGGGCACGATCGGCTCGGCCATGGCATCCTCGGCGCTCCCGCGCACGCCGCCCGTGCGGTTGTCGCCGCGCGAATCGGAGGTGCTGGACCTCGTTTCCCGTGGTTTCACCTATGCCGAGGTCGGCGCGCAGATGGGAGTCTCGGCTTCGACCGTTCAAACCCATATTCGCAATATCTACGGCAAGCTGGATGTCCATAACAAGTCCGAAGCCGTGCTCGAGGCGCGCAACCTGGGCTGGCTGCCCTGAGCGGGCTTCCGCCGCCACTGCCTCTTCTTCCGATCTGCGCTTCCTGTTCGCCCTGGTCGCCGCGCTGCTGCTGATCGCCGGCCCGGCCGCCGCCAGCGGCACCGCCTCCCCCTACACCGTCACCAGCGCCGAGGCCCGCCTCGAGCCCGACGGCCTGCCCGCCGAGGAGCGCCGGGTGGAGCTGCCGTTCCGCTGGGACCATGCCTTCCCGGGTCGTGGCGGCAAGGCCACCTACCGCATCGCCCTGCCCGCGGCGACGGCGCCCGCGAGCGAGCCGGCCGCGCTGCTGTTCGCGGGCGTGGGCAACCAGGTCGCGATCGAGTTCAACGGCACGCCGCTCGCGGGCTTCGGCACGCTGGGCGATCCGTCCTACGACACCAAGGGCACGCCGTTCGTGCCGGTGGCCGTGTCGCTGCAGCGCACCGGCGCCGCGCAGGAGCTGGTGATCCGCACCACCATGCAACGCCAGCGCGGCGCGGCGCTGGCCACGCTGCAGTACGGCACCGAGCGCGAGCTGCTGCCGCGCTACCGCGCCTACCAGCGCTGGCGCCACACCTCGGTGATCGTCAATGCGGCCATCCTCGCGCTGATGGGCTGCCTGTCGGGCGCGCTCTGGCTGCGCCAGCGCCATGCGCTCTATGGCTGCTTCGCGCTCGCCGCGCTGTCGGGCCTGCCGCACAACATCGACCGGGTGCGGCCCGACATGAACCTGCCCTGGCCGCTCTGGGGCGTGGTGATCGCGGTCTGCTATGCGCTGCACATCGGGCTCATCACGCGCTTCGTGCTGCTGGTGCTGCAGCGCGGCTCGGCGGGGCTGGTGCGCGCGCTCTATGCGGCGATGGGCATCGCCGTCGCGAGCGCCATCGCCTCCTTCGTGCTGGCCTGGCCGGCGCTGTGGACCGCCGGCCTGGTGCTGCTGAACCTCACGGGCGTGGCCTGCCTGCCGGTGGTGGCGCGCAGCGCCTGGGTCGAGCGCCGCACGATCGCCATGGTGCTGCTGCTGGCGGGCGTGCTCGCCATCCTCGCGGGCATGCACGACCTGCTGCTGGTGCGCATGGGCTTGTTCGGCGGCTCCGACATCTCGCAGACGCCGCGCGCCATGTTCTTCTTCGTGCTGATCCTCGCGGGCCTGGTGGTCGACCGCTACAGCCGCACCGTGGCCGATTACGGCGCGCTCAACGCCACGCTGGCCGAACGCGTGGCCGAGCGCGAGGGACAGCTGCGCGTGGCCTTCGACGCGCTGCGGCTGCAGCAGCAGGAACAGGCCGTGCTGCTCGAGCGGCAGCGCATCATGCGCGAGATCCACGACGGCGTCGGCTCGCAGCTCGTGGGCCTGCTCAACGTCGTGACCCAGCCCGCGCCCGACCGCGCGGTGGTCGAGGAGCACGTGAAGCTCGCGCTCGACGAGATGCGCATGGCGGTCGACTCGCTGCAGCCCACGCACGACGACCTCGCCACCGTGCTCGCCACCCTGCGCTACCGGCTGCAGCCGCGGCTGGACGCGGCCGGCATCGCGCTGGTGTGGGACGTGGGCGTGATCCCGCCGGTGGCGCCGTTCTCGGCCCAGGCCGCGCTGCAACTGCAGCGCATCCTGCTCGAGGCCTTCACCAACGTGCTCAAGCATGCGCGCGCCACGCGCATCGTGCTGCATGCGCGCTGGCAGGCCGACGCGCAGCCGCCGCGCGTGCACATCGTGCTGACAGACGACGGCGTCGGTCTGCGGCCCGCGGGCACCGCGCCGAAGACGACGGGACATGGCATCGCGAACATGCGGGCACGCGCACTGAGCATCGGCGCGCGGCTGGAGATCGCGGCGGTCGAGCAGGAGGAGAACGCCGCCGGCGGCACGCGCATCACGCTCGAGTGGCCGGGCGCGATCGATTGCCCGCAGCACTGAACGCGGGCGCCGGGCTCAGCGCAAGGCGAAGGTCAGCGCCACGGCGCCGAGCGCCAGCAGCGCCAGGCCCGCGATGAACACCACCTCGCCCCAGGCCTCGAGCCGCGCGCCCGAGCGCCGCATGCGCATCGAGATGAACGACAGCAACGCGCTGGCCAGGAAGACCAGCGCGTCGACCGCGAGCAGCCGATCGATCACCAGCCGCAGATCGTCGCGTGGACCGAGGTGCCCGATGGACATCACGGTCATGCACACGCCGATCATGGTGGCGGAGGTCGGCAGGATGTGGGCCGACAGCCCGTTGGCGGCGCTGTCGGCAGGGTCGAGGCGTTCGGCCCGCGGGGCCGAAGACCGTCGGTGCGGCGGCTTCATCGGTCGTCGCGCGTCGGGGTCCGGCCCGGGGCTGTCAGCCGATGCGCACCGGCACGAAGATCTTGTCGTCGCCGCGCTGAATCAGCAGCGCCACCGACTTGTCGGCCTTCGCGACCACCTCGCGCACCTGCTCCACCGTCTTGGCGGGCGTGCCGTTGATCGCCAGCAGCACGTCGCCGGCCTGCACGCCGGCCATCGCCGACGGGCCGGCCGCGTCCTCGATCAAGAGGCCGGTCTCCACCGCGGCCTCGCGCTTCTCGTCGGGCTGCAGCGGACGCAGTGCCAGGCCCAGCTTGCCCTGGCCGGTGGCCTTGTCGGCCTTCGCGACCTGGGCCGGCTTGTCGCTGGCATCGCCGAGCTTCGCCGTCAGCTCCTGGCGCTCGCCCTGGCGCCACACCTCGAGCGTGACCTTGGTGCCGGGCGCCTGCTGGCCGATCACCGCGGGCAGGTCGCCCGAGGACACGATGGGCTGGTCGCCGACCTTGCGGATCACGTCGCCGGCCTTCAGGCCCGCCTTGTCGCCGGGGCCGCCCTTCTCGATGTTCGAGACCAGCGCGCCCTCGGGCTTGTCGAGCTTGAAGGAATCGGCGAAGGCCTGGTTCACTTCCTGCACCGCCACGCCGAGGCGGCCGTGCACCGCCTTGCCGGTGGCGACGATCTGGTCCTTGACCTGCACCGCCACGTCGATCGGGATCGAGAACGACACGCCCTGGTAGCCGCCGCTGCGGCTGTAGATCTGCGAGTTGATGCCGACCACCTCGCCGCGCGTGTTGAGCAGCGGGCCGCCCGAGTTGCCGGGGTTCACCGCCACGTCGGTCTGGATGAAGGGCACGTAGCTGTCGTCGGGCAGCGTGCGGCCCTTGGCGCTGACCACGCCGGCCGTCACGGTGTTCTCGAAGCCGAAGGGCGAGCCGATGGCCAGCACCCATTCGCCGACCTTCAGGTCCTTGGTGTTGCCCAGCGCGAGCACCGGCAGGTTCTTGGCGTCGATCTTGAGCACCGCGATGTCGGTCTTGGCATCGGCGCCCAGCACCTTGGCGCGGTACTCGCGGCGGTCGGTGAGCTTGACGGTGACCTCCTTCGCGTCCTTCACCACGTGGGCGTTGGTCAGGATGATGCCGTTGGCGTCGACGATGAAGCCCGAGCCCTGGGCGCGCACCGGCACGTCGCGCTGCTGCTGCTGGCCGCGCGGGTTGATCTGGCCCTGAAAGCGCCGGAAGAACTGGAACATCGGATCGTCGGGATCGATGCCCTGGATCTGCGCGGTCTCCTCGTCGTCCGAGGCCTTCATGGTGCCGGTCACGCTGATGTTGACCACGGCCGCGCCGTCGCGCGCGGTGATGGTCGAGAAGTCGGGCAGCGTGACCATCGCGGCCGGCGCGGTCGCGGTGGCATTGGTGGGCGTGCCCACGGCGCGCGCGCTGGTATAGGCGCCGGCGCCGACGGCGCCGATCACGCCCGCGGTGGCCAGGGCCAGGACCAAGGCACGGGGCGAAGTCAGTCGGGTGTTCATGGATCGGTTCCTTTCATTGCGTCGTGACGCTGATGCGATGGAAGGAATGTCGTTGCGCTCGCTTAAGCGCCGCTTAAATGCGGGATCGAAGAGCCGGACGCAGAGGACGCGAAGATGGCGCGAAGGACGCAAAAGAACAGCCAAACTTTTTTTGAGTTCCGTTCGCGCTCTTCGCGAAACCTTCGCGTCCTCTGCGTCCGGCTGTTCTCTTCAGGTCTTCGTCGGAAAGCGCACCACCACCCGCAGCCCGCCCAGGCTCGGCGAGGCAGCGAGCGCCACGCTCGCGCCATGCAGCTCGGCGATCGACTTGACGATCGAGAGGCCGAGCCCGCTGCCCGGCGCCTGCGGCTCGCCCGAGCGGTAGAAGCGGTCGAGCACGCGCTCGCGCTCGGCGGGCGGCAGGCCCGGGCCGCTGTCGTCGACGCTGAGCTCGACCGCCTCGCCCTGGCCCTCGCCCTGCCGCACGATCGCGATGTCGACGCGGCCATCCTCGGGCGTGTACTTCACGGCGTTCTCGAGCAGGTTGCGCAGCAGCATGCGCAGCGCCTCGGGCTGGCCCTTCACCGCGGCGCCCTCGTCGGCCCGCGCGATGCCGATGTCGATGCGCCGCGCCTGCGCCGCGGCCACCGCGTCCGACACCGCAAGCCGCGCCACCTCCGCGAGCGCCACCGGCTCGGGCGGCGCGCCCGCGGCCATGCTGGCCTCGTGGCGCGCGAGCGCGAGCATCTGCTCGACCAGCCGCGTCGCGCGGTCGATGCCCGCCACCAATCGGCCGATGGCGAGCTCGCGCGCGCCGTCGTCGGTGGCGCGCTGCAGGCCCTGCACCTGCAGCTTGAGCGCGGCCAGCGGCGAACGCAGCTCGTGCGCGGCGTCTGCCACGAAGTGCTTCTGTGCCTCGAAGGCCTGCCGCACGCGATCGAACAGCAGGTTGAGCTCCTGCACCAGCGGGCGCACCTCGTCGGGCAGCTTCTCCTCGCTCACGGGCGAGAGATCGTCGGCCTGGCGCGAAGCCACCTGGGTGCGCACGCGCGCCACCGGCGCGAGCGAGCGGCTCACCACCCACCACACGACCAGCATTAAGAGCGGCGCCATCAGCGCCACCGGCGCGACGGTGCGCAGCGCCAGGGTGCCGGCCATGTGCTGGCGCGCCGCCATGTCCTGCGCCACCTGGATCACCAGAGCGCGCGTCTGCATCGAGAACACGCGGTAGGTGGTGCCGCGCGCGCGCACGTCGGCGAAGCCCAGCACCGCGAGCTGCGGCAGCGCGGCCTGGTCGGCCGATTCGAAGATGCGCACGCCGTCGGCGGTCCAGACCTGCACCACGAAATCGAAGTTCTGCTCGGCACCGCCGAGGCCGCCCACCGCCGCGCTCGGCGGCAGGCCCGCGCGCAGCGACAGCGCCATCTGCTGCATGTGGTAGTCGAAGATGTCGTCGGCCTCCTTGAGCACCGTGCGGTAGGCCACCAGCGCCTGCGCGCCGGCCGCCAGCACGATGGCCGCGAGCAGGAACCACAGCAGGCGCGCGCGCAGCGAGCCGGTCATGCGCGCGGCCAGGCCCATCACACCCCTCACGCCGCTCACGCCTTCGGCACCATGTAGCCGACGCCGCGCACGTTGCGGATCAGCTCCGCGCCGAGCTTCTTGCGCAGGCCGTGCACGTAGACCTCGACCGCGTTGCTGCTGATCTCGTCCTTCCAGCTGTAGAGCTTCTCCTCGAGCTGCGCGCGCGAGAGCACCATGCCGGGCCGCGCCAGCAGCGGCTCGAGCACGGCCCATTCGCGCGCCGACAGCACCACCGGCTGGCCGGCCACGCTGACCTCGCGGGTGGCGGGATTGATGCTCACGCCCATGTGCTCGTAGACCGGCTCGGCGCGCCCGGCCGCGCGGCGCAGCAGCGCGCGAATGCGCGCCAGCAGCTCGTCGAGGTCGTAGGGCTTGAGCACGTAGTCGTCGGCGCCGGCGTCCAGGCCCTCGATGCGCTGCTGGATCGAATCGCGCGCGGTGGCGATCAACACCGGCATGCGCTGCTTGCGCGCGCGCAGGTTGCGCAGCACTTCGAGGCCGTCGCGGCGCGGCACGCCGAGGTCGAGCAGGACCAGGTCGTAGTCCTGGGTGCGCAGTGCCGACTCGGCACTGTCGCCGTCCTTGACCCAGTCGACCGCGTACTGCTCGGCCCGCAGCAGGTCGAGCACGGCTTCGCCGATCATCACGTCGTCTTCGAGGAGCAGCAGTCGCATGGCGGGTTCCTGGAGTTCTGGTTTCGAGGTTCGAGGCGGCCGAATCGGGCGAAGTTCAAAGCAGCGCGCGCACCTCGCGCGCGGCCTCGAACAGCAGCGGCAGCATGTCGCGCCGCACCGCCTCCTCCTGGTAGCGCGCGCCCGACAGCACCACGTTGAGCGCGGCCACCGTGTGGCCCTGCATGTCGCGCAGCGGCACGGCCAGCGCCTGCACGCCGAGCTCGTGCTCCTCGCTCGCGAAGCAGTGGTCTTCTTTTCGCGCGCGCGTCACCAGCTGGCGCAGCGCGCGCGCCTGGGTGGTGGTCTGCGGCGTGAGGCGCGCGAGATGGCGGCCCGTGAGCCAGCGCGTGAACTCGACCGGCGGCAGCGCGGCCAGCAGCACGCGGCCCGTGGAGGTGGCATGGGCCGGCAGCCGCGCGCCCAGGTGCAGGCCGTAGGCCAGCACGCGCGTGGGCGTGCCGTAGCTGCCGCTGCGCGCCACGATCACCACCTCCTCGCCGTCGAGCACCACGGCCGAGAAGGATTCGCCGGTCTGCGCCGCGAGCCGGTTCAGGGTGGGCTGCAACGCGCGCGGCAGGCGCGACGAGGCCAGGTAGCTGCCCGAGAAGCGCAGCACCTTCGGTGCCATCCAGAAATAGCTGCCGTCGGTCTCGAGGTAGCCCAGGTGCGCAAGGGTCAGCAGATGCCGGCGCGCCGCGGCGCGCGTGAGGCCGGCGCGCTCGGCCGCCAGGGTGGCGTTGAGGCGCTGGCGCTCGGTGTCGAAGCTTTCGAGCACCGCCATTCCCTTGGCGATGCCCTCGATGAAGTCGGCTCTGGCGATGGTCATGAGTGGGGCGAAGCGGGAAGTTGCGCGATCATCGCGCAGCCATTCGCATGATCGCACACAGCCGCATCGGCCGGCGTGCCAGGGCGGCGCGCGCGGCCTACGCTTCGCGCAACTTCTCGGAGACATCGACATGCGCACCCAGGTAGCGATCATCGGCGCCGGCCCGGCCGGCCTTCTGCTCGGCCAGCTTCTGTTCAAGGCCGGCATCGACAACGTCATCGTCGAACGCCAGAGCGGCGACTACGTGCTCGGGCGCATCCGCGCGGGCGTGCTCGAGCAGGTCACGATGGACCTGCTGGAACGTGCCGGCGTCGACGCCCGCGCCAAGGCCGAGGGCCTGCCGCACGGGGGCATCGAACTGCTGTTCAAGGGCGCGCGCCACCGCATCGACATGCACGGGCTCACGGGCGGCAAGCAGGTCACGGTGTACGGCCAGACCGAGGTGACACGCGACCTGATGGAAGCGCGCGCGGCCGAGGGCCTGACCACCATTTACAGCGCCGCCAACGTGAGCCTGCACGACTTCGACTCGCGCTCGCCGCGCGTGCGCTACGAGAAGGACGGCCAGACGCACGAGATCGAATGCGACTTCATCGCCGGCTGCGACGGCTACCACGGCGTGAGCCGCGCGAGCGTGCCGGCCGATGCGATCCAGACCTACGAAAAGGTCTACCCCTTCGGCTGGCTCGGCGTGCTGGCCGACGTGCCGCCGGTGTCGCACGAGCTGATCTACGCCAACACCGAGCGCGGCTTCGCGCTGTGCAGCATGCGCAGCGCCACGCGCAGCCGCTACTACGTGCAGGTGCCGACCGAGGAACGGGTGGAGAACTGGAGCGACGAGGCCTTCTGGAACGAGCTGCGCGCGCGGCTCGATCCGGAAGCGCGCGAGCGGCTGGTGACCGGGCCTTCGCTCGAGAAGAGCATCGCGCCGCTGCGCAGCTTCGTGGCCGAGCCGATGCGCTTCGGTTCGCTGTTCCTGGCCGGCGACGCGGCGCACATCGTGCCGCCGACCGGTGCCAAGGGGCTGAACCTCGCAACGGCCGACGTGGGCTACCTGTCGCGCGCCTTCGAGATCTTCTACCGCGAGCGCTCGGCCTCGGCGCTCGACCGCTATTCCGACCTGTGCCTGCGCCGGGTCTGGAAGGCCGAGCGCTTCTCGTGGTGGTTCACCTCGCTGATGCACCGCTTCCCCGAGACCGGCGCCTTCGGCCAGAAGATCCAGGAGGCCGAGCTCGACTACCTCGTGCATTCGCACGCGGCCTCGACCTCGCTGGCCGAGAACTACGTCGGTCTGCCGCTCGAGGACTTCTGAGCCTCGGCCTCGAGCTTCTTCTTCATCGCGGCCGCGCCCTCGTCCATCATGCCGGCGATGTCGGGCGCGAGCTCGTCGGGCAGCACGTCGGTGATCCAGACGAAACGCGAGCGCCCTTCGCCCGCGTCGAACACCTGCGCCGACGCATGGTGATGCCGCATGCGGCTGCCGGTGACGGTGTAGGCGATGCGGCGCAGCGATTCGTCGATCGACACCGGCAGCTCGCGCGCCACGCTGCCGTTGGAGAAGTCGAGGATGCGCGCGCCCTCCTCGTCGATGCGACAGCCCGTGAGGAAGCCCGGCGCGAGCCGCTGGTGCACGGCGCGGAAATCGCGCAGCGCGTCCCAGACCTGCGCCGCGCTCGCGGCGAGTTCGAATTCCCGGTGGATGGTGGCCATGGCGGGCTCCTTCGCGCTCAGGGATGGCGACCTGCGCGGGCCGGGGCTGTCAGTTCGATGGCGTGGTGCATGACGATGGCTTCCTGGTCGATGAATGGATCAGGCGCTCATCGTCGAGCAAGGCCGCGAGGCGGTCTTGGAGAATCTTGCGGTCGCCGCGCGCGGCACGGCGGAAGTCGCCCGGCGAGACGCCGGCGGCGCGCCGGAAGGTGCGCACGAAATTGCTGAGGTCGGCAAAGCCCACGTCGAGCGCGATCTCGGTCACGGGCCGGTCGCCGTCGGCGAGCAGGCGCGCCGCATGGCGCAGGCGCGAGCGCACGAGGTACTGATGCGGCGTCACGCCCAGCACCTGGGAGAACAGCCGCAGGAAATGGAAGGCGCTGAGCCCGGCCTCGGCCGCGGCCCGTTCGAGGCCGATGTCCTCGTGCGAACCCTCGGCGATCCACATCGCGGCGTCGACGGCGCGGCGCCGGTCGCGCGCGGGGGCGGCGCCAGGCCGCGGCGCCTCGCGCCCCTCTACCAGATCGACGAAGCGATGGGCGAAGCACATGCCGACCTCGTCGACGCCGAGGTCGCTGCGGCCCTCGACCGCGGCCTGCGCGAGCTCGCCGAGCACCATCAGCCCGGGCAGCGGCGGCAGGCCGCCGGCCTGCCAGGTACCGCGCCCGCCGCCGATCAGCTCGACGAAGCCCGGCGAGAGATGGAAGGCCAGGCACTCGTCGCCGCAGAGGTGGTGGTCGTGGGTGCAGACGTATTCGTCGCCCGGCGCGCCGACGAGCACCGAGCCGGCCACGAGTTCGTAGGCATGGCCACGCGTGCGACAGCCGAAGCTGCCCTTGCGCACGTACGAGACCGAGTGGCCCTCGTGCATCTCGGCGAAAGGCGGGGCATCGGGGCCGGCATCGCAGCGGTAGCTCGAGACCCGGATCGGCTCGGTCTGCAGTTCGGTGACCACGAGCATGGTGGTTCTCCCGCAGTACCGGCCGCGCGGCGGGTCCTCAGTCGATCGTCTGCATCGCCTGCCACACGCGCGAGGGGCTCAGCGGCATGTGCAGGCGCGGCGCGCGGGCGGCATGGCCGTTGCGCGCGAAGGCGTCGGCCACGGCGTTGACGATGGCCGGCGTGGCGCCGATGGTGCCCAGCTCACCCACGCCCTTGACGCCCAGCGGGTTGTTCTTGCAGGGCGTCGACTCGTCCATCTCCATGTGGAACATGGTGCTGACGATGTCGGCGCGCGGCGCCGCGTAGTCCATCAGGCTGCCGGTGACGGGCTGGCCGGTCTCGTGGTCGTACACCACCTGCTCGTAGAGCGCCTGGCCGATGCCCTGCACCGCGCCGCCCTCGAGCTGGCCGCGCACGATCATCGGGTTGACCACGCGGCCCACGTCGTTGACCGAGCTGTAGGCCACCACGCTGATCTCGCCGGTGGGCGGATCGATCTCGATCTCGCAGATGTGGCAGCCGTTGGGCCAGGTCGGGCCGGCCACGGTGCTGGTGGAGTCGACGAAGATCTCGCGCTCGGGCTGCTTGCCCGCGAGCGTGAACAGGTCGAGCTCGAGGTCGGTGCCGATCACGGCGAAGGCGCCGCGGCTGTAGGTCACGTCGTCGATCGCCACCTCGAATTCCTGGGCCGCGAGTTCGCGCGCCTTGTCGATGGTGCGCTCGGCGCCGATGCGCACCGCCGAGCCGCCGGTGAACAGCGAACGCGAACCCGCGCTGCCGAAGCCGTCGCCGCGGTCGGTGTCGCCGAGCACCACGCGGACCTTCTCGATCGGCACGCCGAAGGCATCGACCGCGAGCTGCGCCAGCGAGGTGGCGATGCCCTGCCCCATGGCGTTGACGGCCGAGAACACCTCGATCACGCCGTCGGCCTGTACCGAGACGGTGACGCGCTCCTCGAACACGTTGCCGCCGGTCCATTCGAGAAAAGTGGCGATGCCCAGGCCGCGGTGGCGGCCGTTGCGCGCCGATTCGGCGGCGCGGCCCTCGAAGCCGTTCCAGTCGGCCAGGCCCAGCGCCTGGTCCATCACCGACTCGAACTTGCCGGTGTCGTAGGTCTGCGCCATCGGGTTCTTGTACGGCATCTGCTCGGGGCGGATGAAGTTGCGCCGGCGCAGCTGGATGCGGTCGATGCCGGTCTGGCGCGCGGCCTCGTCCATCAGCCGCTCGATGGTGAAGATCGCCTCGGGCCGGCCGGCGCCGCGGTAGGCGCCGGTGGGCGCGGTGTTGGTGAGCACCGCCTTGAAATGGAAGTCGATGGTCTGGATGTCGTAGACGCTCGTCTGCACCCAGGGGCCGATCAGCAGCTGGATCGCGACGCCGGTGCCGGTGGCGTACGCGCCGACGTTTGCCAGCGTCTTGATGCGCAGCGCGAGAATGCGGCCGTCGGCGTCGAGCGCGAGCTCGGCCTTGGCCTCGATGTCGCGGCCGTGGGCGCTCGAGAGGAATTCCTCGCTGCGGTCGGCCACCCACTTCACGGGGCGCTTCACCTGCAGCGCCGCGAAGGCCACCGCGATGTCCTCGGGATAGGCGCCGGTCTTCATGCCGAAGCCGCCGCCGACGTCGCCGACCACCACGCGGACCTTGTCCTTGGCCAGGCCGATGGCGGCGCAGATCGAGTCGCGCACACCCGAGGGCATCTGGGTGCTCATGCGGATCGTGAGGCGGCCGGTGTCGGCGTCGGGCGCGGCGATCACCGAGCGCGGCTCGATGGTCAGCGCCACCACGCGCTGGTTGACCACGTCGAGCGCCACCACGTGGGCGGCCTTGGCGAAGGCGGCCGTGGCGGCCTCGCTGCTGCCGTGGCGCATCTCGGCCGCGATGTTGCCGCCGGCCTCGTCGCACAGCTGCGGCGCGCCTTCGGCGGTGGCGGCCGCGAGGTCGACCACCATCGGCAGCTCCTCGTACTCCACCATCACGGCTTCGGCCGCGTCGCGCGCCTGCTGCACGGTGTCGGCCACCACCACGGCGACGGCCTCGCCGACGAAGCGCACGCGTTCGTGCGCGATCGCACGGCGCGCGGGGCTGGCGCTGTCGCTGCCGTCGGCGCGCTTGAAGCCGGCGGCGCCGGGCATCGGCTTGACGCCGGCCGCGGCCAGGTCGGCACCGGTGATCACGGCGAGCACGCCGGGCAGCGCGAGCGCCGCCGAGGTGTCGATGGCGGCGATGCGCGCGTGGGGGTACGGGGAGCGCAGGAAGACCAGATGGGACTGGCTCGGCAGGGACACATCGTCCGTGTAGCGGCCGGCACCTGAGAGAAGACTCTGGTCTTCGAGCCGGCGCACGGCCTGGCCGCTGCCGAAACGCATGGGGTTGGGGTCTGTGGTCAACGTGGTCCTCTTGTACCGGGCCCGCGCACAACGCTGGCGCGCGGGGCCGTCATGGGGTGCTTCTTCGAAGTGAGCTCCGCACTATATGTGAGCTGGAGCAAACGTGTGCGCCTTTGGACGAGTGCATTGGGAGGGCACCAGAAAAGGGCGTGCCCGAGCGGCCCGTGGCGCGACCGGCGTCGGGTTTTCGCCCCCGATACGAAGATGCGCCCCGCAAGCCGTGTATACCTACGGCCATGCGACAACTGCCCTGGCTCGAACCCGGCGATGCCCTGCCCGACCCCTCGACGGCGTGGGGGATCGCCGACCCCGTGCCCGGGCTGCTGGCCGCCGGCGGCTCGCTCGACGTCGATACTCTCTTGCGCGCCTATGGCCGCTGCGTCTTTCCGTGGTTCAGCGAGGACCAGCCGATCCTGTGGTGGAGCCCCGATCCGCGCATGGTGCTGCAGGTGGAAGATTTCCGGCTCCATCGCTCGCTGCGCAAGACGCTGGCGCGCTTCGCGCAGGCGCCGGGCTGCGAGATCCGCATCGATCACGACTTCGCCGCCGTGATCCGGGCCTGCTCCGGCTCGGCCCGACCGGGCCAGTCGGGCACCTGGATCGTGCCCGACATGGTCGCCGCCTATACCGAATTGCACCGGGCCGGCCATGCCCACAGCGTCGAGACCTGGATCGACGGCGAGCTGGCCGGCGGCCTCTACTGCGTGGCGATCGGCGGCGCCGTGTTCGGCGAGTCGATGTTCACGCGCCGCCCCGACGCCTCGAAGACCGCGCTGGCCGCGCTGGTGTGCCTGTGCCGGCGCTTCGGCGTGCGGATGATCGACTGCCAGCAGAACACGGCCCACCTCGCGAGCCTGGGCGCGCAGGAAATGCCGCGCGAACGCTTCGTCGAACACGTGGCCCGGGCCCGGGAAGCGCCGGGGCCCACGTGGCGTTTCGAGCCCGTATACTGGTCCGAACTCCTGCCTGCGCGACCTTCTCACCCGACGTGACGCACCTCAAGGATCTCCCGCTCCACACGCTGCAGTTCTACGCGACCGCGCCCTATCCCTGCAGCTACCTGCCGGACCGCCAGGCCCGCTCGCAGGTGGCCACCCCCAGCCACCTGATCCACAACGACGCGTACTCGGACCTGGTGCTCAGCGGCTTCCGGCGCAGCGGCATGTTCACCTACCGCCCGTACTGCGACGGCTGCCGCGCCTGCGTGCCGCTGCGGGTGCTGGCCAATGCCTTCAAAGCCTCGCGCAGCCAGCGCCGCGCGGTCAAGCAGCACGCCGACCTGCAGGCGCGCGTGCTCAAGCTGTGCTTCGTGCCCGAGCACTACCAGCTCTACCTGCGCTACCAGAACGGTCGCCACGCCGGCGGCGGCATGGACCACGACAGCATCGACCAGTACACCCAGTTCCTGCTGCAAAGCCGTGTGAACTCGCGGCTGGTCGAGTTCCGCGAGACCCTGCCCGACGGCAGCGCGGGCGCGCTCAAGATGGTGTCGATCCTCGACGTGCTCAACGACGGCATCTCGGCCGTCTACACCTTCTACGAGCCCGAGGACGGCATGGCCTACGGCACCTACAGCGTGCTCTGGCAGATCGAGCAGGCGCGCAAGCTGGGCCTGCCCCACGTCTACCTGGGCTACTGGATCGAGCACAGCCCGAAGATGAACTACAAGGCGCGCTTCGCACCCCACGAATTGCTGATCGATGGCCGCTGGCAGCGCGCCAGCGATTTCACAAGATAAAATGGCGCCCGGTCTTCACCGCACAGCGCCATGAGAAAAAACCATTCCGACATTCCGGCCACCCCCGTCATCCAGGTCATCGAACGCATGTTCGCGCTGATCGACGTGCTGGCCTCGCGCGAAGAAGCGATTTCCCTGAAGGAAATCAGCGAAAAGACGGGGCTTCATCCCTCCACCACCCACCGCATCCTCAACGACCTCGCGGTCGGCCGCTTCGTCGACCGCCCCGAGGCCGGCAGCTACCGGCTCGGCATGCGCCTGCTGGAGCTCGGCAACCTGGTCAAGGGCCGGCTCAACGTGCGCGACGCCGCGCTGGGCCCGATGCGCGAGCTGCACAAGCTCACGCAGCAGCCGGTCAACCTCAGCATGCGCCAGGGCGACGAGATCGTGTACATCGAGCGCTCCTACAGCGAGCGCTCGGGCATGCAGGTGGTGCGCGCCATCGGCGGCCGCGCCGCGCTGCACCTCACTTCCACCGGCAAGCTGTTCCTGGCCGCGGACGATCCGCAGCGCGTGCGCAGCTACGCCACGCGCACCGGGCTGGCCGGCCACACGCGCAACAGCATCACGCAGCTGCCGGCGCTCGAGCGCGAGCTGTCGAAAGCGCGCCAGTACGGCATCGCGCGCGACAACGAGGAGTTGGAGCTGGGCGTGCGCTGCATGGCCGCCGGCATCTACGACGACCAGGGCAAGCTGGTCGCGGGGCTGTCGATCTCGGCGCCGGCCGACCGGCTCGACGAAGGCTGGCTGCCCAAGCTGCAGGCGACCGCGAACGAGATCTCGGAGGCGCTGGGCTTCAAGCAGGGCGTGGCGCCGGCTGCCGGGGCCGTGGCGGCCGCGCCGGTGTCGCCGGCAGGCGGAGCCTCCACCCCCGCACCCTGAGGGCGCCTGGGCGCCTTCCAGGGCTTGGAGAAGCCCTCCGCACCATGAAAAAAGCCGGCAACCGCCGGCTTTCGTCTTTGGGGCGGGCCCGATCAGCCCGCGACCTGGTACGCCACGTTGCGCGAAGCGGCCGGTGAACCCGGCACGGCGTGCGTGGCCTCGACCCAGCGGCGCACGCGCTCGGCGTCGGCAATGCGGCTGAACTTGCCGGCCGAATCGAGGAACACCATGATCAGCTTGCGGCCCGCGACCCGGGCCTGCATCACCAGGCACTGGCCGGCTTCGGAGATGTAGCCGGTCTTCTGCACGCCGATGTCCCAGTCCGGGCTCCTCACGAGGCGGTTGGTGGTGTTGAACTGCAAGGTGCGGCGGCCGACCTCGACCTGGTACTCGGGCGAGGTGGACAGCGAACGCACGGTGGCGTCGGCGTAGGCGGCATTCACCAGCAGCGCCAGGTCCTGCGCGCTCGACTGGTTGCGGCTCGACAGGCCGGTGGGCTCGACGTAGCGCGTGTCCTTCATGCCGAGCATGCGCGCCTTGGCGTTCATGATGCTCACGAAGGTGCTGAGGCCACCGGGATAGGTGCGACCCAGCGCGTGGGCGGCGCGGTTCTCGCTCGACATCAGTGCCAGGTGCAGCAGTTCACCGCGCGTGAGCGTGGTGCCGACCGTCAGGCGCGAACTGCTGCGCTTCTCGGTGTCGACGTCGTCCTGGGTGATGGTGATGAGCTCTTCGTTCGGCAGCTTGGCCTCGCTGATCAGCAGGCCGGTCATGAGCTTGGTGAGCGATGCGATCGGCAGCACGGCGTGGTCGTTCTTGCTGAACAGCACCTCGTGCGTGTCCTGGTCGACCACCAGCGCGACGCTCGACTTGAGTTCGAGCGCGTCGTCGGTGGTGTGCAGGCCGGCCATCTGGCCGAAGGACTGGCGCGGCGGCGCCTCGACACGGACCACCGAGCGGCGCTGCACGGCCACCACGGTCTTGCCGTTTTTCTTCTGCAGGGTGGCCACCACGTTGCGGCCACCACGGACCACCTTGTCGGCCTTGTCTTCGCGGCCGCCACGCTTGACGACCTTGGACGACGCGGCATTGCGCTTCACCTCGACCGGCGCGGCGCCGCGGGCTTTCTTCGAGACGGCCGCCGTCTTGGCGGGGGCGGCCTTCTCTTTTTTGGCGGCCTGGGCGCCGGACAACAAAAAAGCCGTCGCGCAGAACGCGACGGCGAGAGTGCGAAGGCTTGAAACGCGGTGGAGACGGGCTTCGGGCATGTACAAAATCTCCAGCGGCAGGAATAAGAACCGCAGTGTATCGAAATCAAAAAAGGCACGCAATATCAGCTACTTGCATCCTTTTCTTCATTCGAATACCAAGGATCGCCCGAAAACCTAACCTTGTGCCGCCACTCTCTCAGCTTGGCTCTGTAACTTGTTGAGCGCACTCAAATAAGCCTTTGCCGACGCCACAACGATGTCGGGGTCCGCCCCGACGCCGTTGACCACCCGTCCCGCGTTTTGTAACCGGACTGTAACTTCTCCCTGGCTTTCCGTCGAGCCACTGATGGCATTGACCGAGTAAAGCACCATCTCGGCGCCGCTCTTGACGTGCGACTCGATGGCCTTGAGGGAAGCATCGACCGGGCCATTGCCGTCCGACTCGCCCGTGACTTCCTTGCCATGGACGGTGAAGACGACCTTCGCCTGGGGGCGTTCGCCAGTTTCGCTGTGCTGAGCGAGAGAAACGAAAGCAAACTGTTCGCCAACGTTCGCACCCTCCTCCGCGCTGACAAGCGCGAGGATGTCCTCGTCGAAAATTTCGGACTTGCGGTCGGCCAGCTCCTTGAAGCGCAGGAAGGCGGCGTTGATCTCGCCCTCGCTCTCCATGGTCACGCCGAGTTCCTGCAGCCGCTGCTTGAAGGCGTTGCGCCCGCTGAGCTTGCCCAGCACGATCTTGTTGGCGCTCCAGCCCACGTCCTCGGCACGCATGATCTCGTAGGTGTCGCGCGCCTTCAGCACGCCGTCCTGGTGGATGCCCGAGGCGTGGGCGAAGGCATTGGCGCCCACCACCGCCTTGTTGGGCTGCACCACGAAGCCGGTGGTCTGGCTGACCATGCGGCTCGCGGCCACGATGTGCTGGGTGTCGATGTTCAGCGAGAGCCCGAAGTAATCCTTGCGGGTCTTCACGGCCATCACCACCTCTTCGAGCGAGCAGTTGCCCGCGCGTTCGCCGAGGCCGTTGATGGTGCACTCGACCTGGCGCGCGCCGCCGATCTTCACGCCCGCCAGCGAGTTCGCCACCGCCATGCCGAGGTCGTTGTGGCAATGCACCGACCAGATCGCCTTGTCGCTGTTGGGAATGCGCTCGCGCAGCGTCTTGATGAAGTTGCCGTAGAGCTCGGGGATCGCGTAGCCCACGGTGTCGGGCACGTTGATCGTGGTCGCGCCCTCGGCGATCACGGTCTCGAGCACGCGGCACAGGAAGTCGGGATCGCTGCGGTAGCCGTCCTCGGGGCTGAACTCCACGTCGGCCACCTGGTTGCGCGCGAAGCGCACCGCGAGCCGGGCCTGTTCATGCACCTCGTCGGGCGACATGCGCAGCTTCTTCTCCATGTGCAGCGGCGAGGTCGCGATGAAGGTGTGGATGCGGCCACGCGCCGCGCCCTTGAGCGCCTCGGCGGCGCGCGCGATGTCGCGGTCGTTGGCGCGCGAGAGTCCGCACACCGTCGAATCCTTGATCGCGTTGGCGATCGCCTTGACCGCCTCGAAGTCGCCGTTCGAGCTGGCCGGGAAGCCGGCCTCGATGACGTCGACCCGCAGCCGCTCGAGCTGCTTGGCGATGCGCAACTTCTCGTCGCGCGTCATCGAGGCGCCGGGCGACTGTTCGCCGTCGCGCAAGGTGGTGTCGAAAATTATGAGTTGGTCGGTCATCGTGTTCTCCTTCGTTTCTGGCCACCTGGCGCATCGGGCGGGATGGGGTTCAGACGGTCGCGGTCTCCGATTGTGCGCTGTGCGCGCCATTGCCCCTGGCGCGCTCCACGCCCGAGACGATCGCCTTCAGCGAGGCGGCGATGGTGTCTTCGTCGATGCCCACGCCGAACAGGGTGCGCGACTCGTCGACGCGCAGCTCCAGGTAGGCCACGGCCTTGGCATCGGCACCGGCGCCGATCGCATGCTGGTGGTAGTCGATGACGCGCACCGCATGGCCCGTCGCGGCGCTCAGCGCGTGCGTGAAGGCATCGATGGGACCGTTGCCGCGGCCCTCGATGGCCACGGTCTCGCCGTTCCAGGCCAGGTCGCCGCGCAGAAGCACCGAGGCGTTGGCGCCGTCCTTGCCCTCCTCCTGCAGCACGCGGTGCTGGAGCGCCTGCACCGACTCGATGCCGTACTCGCGCACGAAGAGCTGCCAGAGGTCCGCGGCCGTGAGTTCCTTGCCCGCGACGTCCATCACGCGCTGCACCGTCTGGCTGAATTCCATCTGCAGGCGGCGCGGCATCTCGATGCCGTACTCGCTCTCGAGCAGGTAGGCGATGCCGCCCTTGCCCGACTGGCTGTTGACGCGGATCACGGCCTCGTAGCTGCGGCCGACGTCCTTCGGGTCGATCGGGAGGTAGGGCATGTCCCAGATGTCGCCGTCCTTGCGCGCCGAGAAGGCCTTCTTGATCGCGTCCTGGTGCGAGCCCGAGAACGAGGTGTAGACCAGGTCGCCCACGTAGGGGTGGCGCGGGTGCACGGGAATCTGGTTGCAGTGCTCGACCGTGGCTCGGATCTCGTCGATGTTCGAGAAGTCCAGTTCGGGCGAGACGCCCTGCGTGTAGAGGTTGAGCGCCACGTTGACGAGGTCGAGGTTGCCGGTGCGCTCGCCGTTGCCGAACAGGCAGCCTTCGATGCGGTCGGCGCCGGCCATCAACGCGAACTCGCCGGCGGCGGTGCCGGTGCCGCGGTCGTTGTGCGGGTGCACCGACAGCACGATCGCGTCGCGACGATCGAGGTTGCGGTGCATCCACTCGATCATGTCGGCAAAGATGTTCGGCGTGGAGTGCTCGACCGTCGACGGCAGGTTGACGATGCACTTGCGCTCGGGCGTCGGCGCCCAGACCGCGGTGACCGCGTCGACCACGCGCTTGGAGAACGCGAGGTCGGTGCCCGAGAACATCTCGGGCGAGTACTGGAAGGTCCAGCGCGTGTTCGGCTGCTTCGCGGCCATCTCGTTGAACATGCGCGCATGCGTGGCGGCGAGCTCGACGATGCCATCCTCGTCCATGCCGAGCACCACGCGGCGCATCACGGGCGCCACGGCGTTGTACAGATGGACGATGGCGCGCGGAGCGCCTTGCAAGGCTTCGAAGGTGCGGGCGATCAGGTGGTCGCGCGCCTGGGTCAGCACCTGGATCGTCACGTCGTCGGGAATGCGGTCTTCCTCGATGAGCTTGCGCACGAAGTCGAACTCGACCTGCGACGCGGAGGGGAAGCCGACCTCGATCTCCTTGAAGCCGATGGCCACGAGGGTCTCGAACATGCGCATCTTGCGCGTGATGTCCATCGGCTCGACCAGGGCCTGGTTGCCGTCACGCAGATCGGTCGACAGCCAGATCGGCGCCTTGGTCAGCACGGCATCGGGCCAGGTGCGGTCCTTGAGACCGATGGGCGCGAACGCACGGTATTTGGCTTGAGGTTGCTTCAACATGTCGATTTCTCTGCTGTGATGGTTGGTGATCAACCAGCAACCCCAAAAACAAAACGGCCCGTTGCTGGTGCGAACGGGCCGTGGTGATGGATTTGCGCGTGCGCTACCGTCTCCGCCCGTGAGGGAGAGCTAGTAGGGACAGCAGCGAAATCATCTTCGTCATGAGGGTTGCGAATTTAGCACAGGCGTCGAGACTTTGTGAAGACTGTGTCCCGATGCCTGTCTCAGTTGTGCAAACCGCGCTCGTCGGGTTCCTCGGTCGAGGTGCTGATCACGCTGGTCTGCTGCCCCTTGGCCTTGCGCCATGCATAGACCACGTAGCCGCTCAGGCCGTAGACCACGAACAGGCCGAACAGCACCGTCGGCGGATGGATGTTGATGACCGCGATGCCGAGCGCGATCAGCACGATCACGGCGAAGGGCACGCTCTTCTTCATCTGCACGTCCTTGAAGCTGTAGAACGGCGCGTTGGTCACCATCGTGAGGCCTGCGTAGAGCGTGAAGGCGAAGGTGATCCAGGTGATCTGCGTCCACGAGAGGTACAGCACCTCGCCACCGCGCTTGCCCCATTCGGTCATGAGCCAGATGAAGCCGGCCACCAGCGCCGCAGCAGCGGGCGACGGCAGGCCCTGGAACCAGCGCTTGTCGACCACGCCGGTGTTGACGTTGAAGCGCGCGAGCCGCAGCGCCGCGCAGGCGCAGTAGACGAAGGCCGCGATCCAGCCCCAGCGGCCCAGGCCCTTGAGCGACCACTCGTAGGCGATCAGCGCGGGCGCCGCGCCGAACGAGACCATGTCGGACAGCGAGTCCATCTGCTCGCCGAACGCGCTCTGCGTATTGGTCATGCGCGCCACGCGGCCGTCGAGGCTGTCGAGCACCATGGCCGCGAAGACGCCCAGCGCGGCGAGGTCGAAGCGCGCGTTCATCGCCATCACGACCGAATAGAAGCCGCCGAACAGCGCGGCCAGGGTGAACAGGTTCGGCAGGACGTAGATGCCCTTTCGCCGCTTGCGCGGCTGGACCTCGTCGGGGACGGTGTCGTCATGCATTGGATTGGTCTCCGTCCCTCATGGGCATTGTCGGTTCAGCTATCTCTTCGATAGCAATTCGGTCACTGGATCGCATCCCAGGGAGTGTAGTTCAGGGGCACGCCCGGCCCTCCAAGCAAAAGGGCCACCGCGAGGGTGGCCCTTGGGGATCGGGCGCCGGAGCGCCCTGCTCGCCGGGAGATCAGTTGCGGGTCTGGTCGACCAGCTTGTTCTTCTTGATCCAGGGCATCATCGCGCGCAGCTTTTCGCCGACAACTTCGATCTGATGCTCCGCATTGAGGCGACGGCGGCTGATCAGCGCGGGCTGGCCGGCGGCGGCTTCGAGCACGAAGCTCTTGGCGTATTCGCCGGTCTGGATGTCGCGCAGCACTTGCTTCATGACCTTCTTGGTCTCGTCGGTCACGATGCGCGGGCCGGTGACGTACTCGCCGTATTCGGCGTTGTTCGAGATCGAGTAGTTCATGTTGGCGATGCCGCCTTCATAGATCAGGTCGACGATCAGCTTCAGTTCGTGCAGGCATTCGAAGTACGCCATTTCGGGCGCGTAGCCGGCTTCCACCAGCGTTTCGAAACCGGCCTTGATCAGCTCGACCGTGCCGCCGCACAGAACCGCTTGTTCGCCGAACAGGTCGGTCTCGGTTTCTTCGCGGAAGTTGGTCTCGATGATGCCGGCCTTGCCGCCGCCGTTGGCGGTGGCGTAGCTCAGCGCGAGGTCACGCGCCTTGCCGGTCTTGTCCTGGTGCACGGCCACGAGGTGGGGCACGCCGCCGCCTTGGGTGTAGGTGCTGCGCACGGTGTGGCCCGGGGCCTTGGGAGCGACCATCCACACGTCGAGGTCGGCGCGCGGCTGCACGAAGCCGTAGTGCACGTTGAAGCCGTGCGCGAAGACCAGCGAAGCGCCTTCCTTGATGTTGGGCGCGACGTCGTTCTTGTAGACGTTGGCGATCTGCTCGTCGGGCAGCAGGATCATGACGACATCGGCGGACTTCACGGCATCGGCCACTTCGGCGACCTGCAGGCCGGCCTTGCCGACCTTGTCCCACGAGGCACCGCCCTTGCGCAGGCCGACCACGACCTTCACGCCGCTGTCGTTCAGGTTCTGCGCGTGCGCGTGGCCTTGCGAGCCGTAGCCGATGATGGCCACCGTCTTGCCCTTGATCAGGCTCAGGTCCGCGTCCTTGTCGTAATAAACCTTCATGATGTTCTCCAGATAGATATGCGAGTTGCAGTGTGTTGTGCCGTTCGTCCTGAGCCTGTCGAAGGGCTCAATGCAGTCCCCGCTCGCGCGGAGGCTTCGACAAGCTCGGCCCGAACGGACGGCGACCGAGCTCCGTTTTCATCGGGTCAGACCCGCAGGATGCGTTCGCCGCGGCCGATGCCGCTGGCGCCGGTGCGCACGGTCTCGAGGATGGCGCTGCGATCGATCGCCTCGAGGAAGGCGTCGTTCTTGCCATGGTCGCCGGTGAGCTCGATCGTGTAGCTCTTGTCGGTGACGTCGATGATGCGGCCGCGGAAGATCTCGGCCATGCGCATCATCTCCTCGCGCTCCTTGCCCACCGCGCGCACCTTCACCATCATGAGCTCGCGCTCGGTGTAGGCACCTTCGGTCAGGTCGACCACCTTGACCACCTCGATCAAGCGGTTCAAGTGCTTGGTGATCTGCTCGATCACGTCGTCCGAACCGGCGGTGACGATGGTCATGCGCGACAGGCTCGCATCCTCGGTGGGCGCGACGGTCAGCGATTCGATGTTGTAGCCACGGGCCGAGAACAGGCCCACCACGCGGGAAAGAGCGCCAGGCTCGTTTTCCAGCAGAACGGCAATGATGTGTTTCATGTGTGCGTGACTCCTCTTTTCGCCAGCGCGGAAGCTTTCGCTTTCGCCGCCCTCCCCCGCGCACGGTAATGCGCGGGCTCGGCGGGCAATAGATTCGTCAGTGAAAGGTTGAGAAACGAACGGTCGAAAACGGGCCGCGGATCAGAGATCCTCGGAGCCCAGCAGCATCTCGGTGATGCCCATTCCGGCCTTGACCATCGGGAACACGTTCTCGGTGGGGTCGGTGCGGAAATCCATGAACACGGTGCGGTCCTTGAGCTTGCGGGCCTCGCGCAGCGCAGGCTCCACGTCCTGGGGACGCTCGATCAGCATGCCGACGTGGCCATAGGCCTCGGCGAGCTTCACGAAGTTGGGCAGCGCATCCATGTAGCTGTGGCTGTAGCGGCCGGAGTACTCGATCTCCTGCCACTGGCGCACCATGCCGAGGTAGCGGTTGTTCAGCGAGCAGATCTTGATCGGCGTGTTGTACTGCAGGCAGGTCGACAGTTCCTGGATGCACATCTGCACCGAGCCTTCGCCCGTGATGGTGAAGACTTCCGAGTCCGGCTTCGCGAGCTTGATCCCCATGGCGTAGGGAATGCCCACGCCCATGGTGCCCAGGCCGCCGGAGTTGATCCAGCGGCGCGGCTCGTCGAAGCGGTAGTACTGCGCGGCCCACATCTGGTGCTGGCCGACGTCGGACGTGATGTAGGTGTCCGCGTCCTTGGTCATGTTCCACAGCGTCTCGACGACGAACTGCGGCTTGATCACGTCCTTGTTGCCCCGGTCGTACTTGAGGCAGTCGCGGTCGCGCCAGCCCTCGATGGTCTTCCACCAGTTGGCGAGCGCGCCGGCGTCGGGCTTCGTCGTGCTCTCGCGGATCATCGAGATCAGCTCGGTGAGCACGTCCTTGACGTCGCCCACGATCGGGATGTCGACCTTCACGCGCTTGGAGATGCTCGACGGATCGATGTCGACGTGGATGATCTTGCGTTCGTTCTGCGCGAAGTGCTTCGGGTTGCCGATCACGCGGTCGTCGAAGCGCGCACCCACGGCCAGCAGCACGTCGCAGTTCTGCATCGCGTTGTTGGCCTCGATGGTGCCGTGCATGCCCAGCATGCCGAGGAACTTGCGGTCGCTCGCCGGATAGGCGCCCAGGCCCATGAGCGTGTTGGTGACCGGGTAGCCGAGCATGTCGACCAGCGTGCGCAGTTCGTTGGTGGCATTGCCCAGCAGCACGCCGCCACCGGTGTAGATGTAGGGGCGCTTGGCGTTGAGCAGCAGCTGCAGCGCCTTGCGGATCTGGCCGCCGTGGCCCTTGCGCACCGGGTTGTACGAGCGCATCTCGACCTTCTCGGGATAGCCGGCGTAGGCCACCTTCTTGAACGAGACGTCCTTGGGCACGTCCACCACCACGGGGCCCGGACGGCCGCTGCGTGCGATGTGGAAGGCCTTCTTCATCGTCATCGCGAGATCCTTCGGATCCTTGACGAGGAAGTTGTGCTTGACGATCGGGCGCGTGATGCCGACCGTGTCGCATTCCTGGAAGGCATCCAGGCCGATCGCCGCCGTGGGGACCTGGCCCGAGATGATCACCATCGGGATCGAGTCCATGTAGGCCGTGGCGATGCCCGTGACCGCGTTCGTCAGGCCCGGGCCCGAGGTGACCAGCGCCACGCCCACCTCGCCGGTGGCGCGCGCATAGCCGTCGGCGGCGTGGACCGCTGCCTGCTCGTGGCGCACCAGCACGTGCTGGATGGTGTCCTGCTTGTAGAACGCGTCGTAGATGTAGAGAACCGCGCCGCCGGGGTAGCCCCACACGTACTGGACGCCTTCGGCCTGCAGTGCCTTGACCAGCACTTCGGCGCCCATGAGTTCTTGCGTGTGATTGCCGGCGCCGGAGGACGCGGCTGCTGCGGAAGCGAGTTCCGCCTTCGAGATTTCCATGATCAACCTTTGGAGTTTTTTCGGGAACGAAAAACCTTGGGTGCCCCTTGCCAACCCTTGTGGGGCCGCGCCAGGACTTGAGGCCAAAGCCATGGGCGGACTGATTGTTCCGCCGGACCGTGACCCGTTTGCCTTTTGACTTGCGACCGCGATTATGACACCGACGCGGCCTTCCGCCGAGCCCGTATCGCCCCGCAACACGATTCGTCGAGAGCGGCGGGCATAATTCGCGGCCAACAACGAGGCATTCCCGCCCGACATCCATTCCCACGCGGCGCCCGGCGCCCCTCTCACGCTTGGCCACCGAACAAGAACTCTCCGATTTCCTGAAAAGCGTCGAACGCCGCGCTTTCAAGCGGTCGGTCTATCACGTGCGAGACGAGGAAGCGGCGCTCGACATCGTGCAGGACAGCATGATGAAGCTGGCCCAGCACTACGGCGACAAGCCCGCCGCCGAGCTGCCGATGCTGTTCCAGCGCATCCTCTCGAACTGCACGCTCGACTGGTTCCGCCGCCAGAAGACCCGCCGTGCCCTGTTCTCGAACCTCAGCGATTTCGAGTCCACCGACGACGACGGCGATTTCGACCTGCTCGAGAACTTCGCCTCGCCGACCGACTCCAGAGAAACCGAGAGCGCCGAGGACACCACGCGCCGGGCACAGGTCCTGCATGAGATCGAAGAACAGATCGCGGCATTGCCGGGCCGTCAACGCGAGGCTTTCCTGATGCGTTACTGGGAAGAAATGGACGTCGCAGAGACGGCCGCCGCCATGGGCTGCTCCGAGGGCAGCGTCAAAACCCATTGTTCGCGCGCCGTCCACGCTCTGAGCAAGGCGCTCAAAGCCAAGGGAATTTCGCTATGAATACTAAGGTTCCTCTCTCCTCCGTCGCCGAAGACGAGTTCGGCCAACGCGTGGCCGCGCGCCTGTCCGCCGGCAACCAGGCGTTGCCGCACGACATCGGCGAACGCCTGCGCGTGGCGCGCGCCCAAGCCGTGGCCCAGCGCAAACAGGCACCGCAGCTGCGCGTCGCGCCCGCCGTGGTGCAGTCGGGCAACACCGCCGCACTGGGTGGCGGCTGGGGCTGGTGGACGCGCATCGGCACCGTGGTGCCGCTCGTGGCCCTGGTGGCCGGCCTGGTCACCATCAGCGTGATGCAGGACGAGGACCGCGCCAGCGAGCTGGCCGAGGTCGATTCCGCGCTGCTCACCGGCGACCTGCCGCCGGCCGCCTACACCGACCCGGGCTTCGCGCAGTTCCTCAAGTCCGACGGCGCTTCCGACTGACGAGGGCCTTGGCCGCCCTCCCAGTTCCGCGCCCGGCTTCGCCGCCCCGTCCGCCGCCAGATTTTCCCGCCCGTCCGAAGCCTCTCTCCGACCGATCATCCGAATGCCACGCCGCACCCTGCTCCCCGCGATTTCGCCCCGCTCCTCGCGCTCGTGGTCGCAAGGCGCGGTGGTTCGCCTCGGCGGGGTCGGCATCGTGGCCATGGCGGCACTGGGACTGACGATCGCGGCCGCGCAGACCACGCCCGTGCGCTCGGAAACCGTTCGCGCGGACACGCCCAAGGCCGCGCCGACCGGCACCATGGCAGCGTCCGCCGCCGCCAAGCCGCCCGTGCTCACCAAGCCGCTGTGGGCCGAGCTCACCGCCGAGCAGCAGCAGGCCCTGCAGCCGCTGGCACCGCACTGGAACGCGCTCAACGTCGGCCAGAAGCGCAAGTGGCTCGCGCTGTCGCGCAACTACGCTTCGCTGCCGGCCGAGGACCAGATCACGCTGCGCAGCCGCATGATCGAATGGGCCGCGCTCAGCAACCAGCAGCGCGTCCAGGCACGCCTGAACTTCGCCGAGGTCAAGCGCGTGCCGGCCGACGAGCGCAAGGCCAAGTGGGAGCAATACCAGGCCCTGAGCGAAGAGGAAAAGCGCAAGCTCGCCGAGCGCGCGCCGGCCAAGCCCAAGGGCGCCGCGATCCCGGTGCGCCCCGTGTCGTCCCAGAAACTGGTGGCCGTCCCGGCGGTCACGTCGCCGGGGCTGCACACGCCCCGCATCCAGCTCGCGCCGCCGATGGCACCCGCGGCGCCGGCCATCGTCCCGGCGGCCGCCCTCGCCGCGAACCCTCCGACGGCAGCCACCGGCACCGCAACGGCCACCACCGCACCGGCCGCGTCGTCGACCGCGGCCCCCGCCGGCTACACGCCCCAGCCGGTGCCGGCCGAAGCCCAGGTGCCGTCTCCGTACTCTTCATCGCCCGGTCCATCGACTTCGGTATCCTCCACACCGTCTTCCACTTCTGCGGGGCGCACGCTCGAGCCACCCTCGGCCGCCCCCTGACCCAAGGTCTCGATGGTTTCCAGCCCTTCCGAAATTTCGGAGTCGGATTCGCCTGTTCCACCCGCGTCTGACGCTTCCCTTTCGATTGCAGAGGGCCCGGTCCCGGGACTCTGGCGCCGCATGGCCTGCTGGCTCTACGAAGGCATGCTGCTGTTCGCGGTGGTGTTCGTCTCGGGCTGGCTCTTCAGCACGCTGGGCCAGATGCGCGATGCCATGGATGAGCGGCGCCACCTGTTCCAGGCCTTCCTCTTCGTGGTGTTCGGCGTCTACTTCGTCTGGTTCTGGGCCAAGGGCCAGACGCTGGCGATGAAGACCTGGAACATCCGCATCGTCGACGTGAACGGCCACCCGGTCAGCCAGCGCCGCGCGCTCGCGCGCTACCTGCTGAGCTGGATCTGGTTCCTGCCGCCGCTCGCCGCCGTCGCGCCCTTCAAGCTGTCGGGCCCGGAAGTCACGGTGCTCGTCTTCGGCTGGGTGGCCATCTGGGCCCTGCTGGCACGCTTCCATCCGCAACGCCAGTTCTGGCATGACGCCTGGGCCGGCACCCGGCTCGTCACCTCCAAGCCCATGAGCCGCCGATGAGCGCCCTGCCCGAACTTCCCGACCCCGCCGTCAACCCGCAAAAGGCCCGCAAGGGTTTCGAGCGCGTCTGGCACGCCACGCTGATCTCGCTGCACGGCTTGCGCGCCGGCTGGAGCGAGCCCGCCTTTCGGCAGGAAGCCATCCTGTCGATGGTGATGATCCCCGCCGCCTTCTGGCTCGGCCGCAGTTGGGTCGAGGTCGCTCTGCTCGCGGGCAGCGCGGTGCTGGTGATGATCGTCGAGCTGCTCAACACCGCGGTCGAAGCGGCCATCGACCGCATCGGCCCCGAATGGCACGACCTCTCCAAGCGCGCCAAGGACATGGGCAGCGCCGCGGTGCTGCTGTCGCTGTCGCTGTGCACCTGCATCTGGGCGGCAGCCCTGTGGACGCGCTTCGTGTCATGAGCGGGCCCGCCGCCCGAGGCATGATCGGGGGATGACCCCTGAATTTTCGATCTGCGTGTATTGCGGCTCGCGCCCCGGCGAGCGTCCCGAGTTCACCGAAGCCGCCACGGCGGTAGGCCGCTGGATCGGCCAGCAGCGTGGCCAGCTGGTCTACGGCGGTGGCCGCACCGGCCTGATGGGCACGGTGGCCGAGGCCACGCGCGCCGCGGGCGGCCGCGTGGTCGGCATCATCCCCAAGGCGCTGGTCGACAAGGAACTGGCCAACCCGCTGTGCGACGAGCTGCACGTGGTCGACACCATGCACGAACGCAAGGCGATGATGGGCGAGCGCGCCGACGCCTTCCTGGCCATGGCCGGCGGCATCGGCACCTTCGAGGAGTTGTTCGAGATCTGGACCTGGCGCCAGCTCGGCTACCACGACAAGCCGGTCGGCATCCTCAACAGCGCGGGCTATTACGACAAGCTGCTGGAATTCCTCGCGCAGAGCGTGCGCGACGGCCTGATGGGCGACTGGCAGATGAGCCTGGTGCGCACCGGCACCGAGGCCGAACCGCTGCTCGCGGCGCTGCGGGCCGAGGTGCCGCGCCATCCGCGCGACGACCGGCTGGCCGAGAACCTCTGAGCCCGCGGTGAAAGACGGCCGGCGAGCGCCGGCCCCCGCGGTTCAGCTCAGACCGCGTTCTCGTTCTCTTCGCCGGTGCGGATGCGCACGATGCGCTCGACGGCCGTCACGAAGATCTTGCCGTCGCCGATCTTGCCGGTGCGCGCCGAATTGACGATGGCCTCGATGCAGCGCTCGACGTCGCCCTCGTTGACGACCACTTCGACCTTCATCTTCGGCAGGAAGTCGACCACGTACTCGGCGCCGCGGTAGAGCTCGGTGTGGCCCTTCTGGCGGCCGAAGCCCTTGACCTCGGTCACGGTGAGTCCGGTGACGCCCACTTCGGCCAGGGCCTCGCGTACGTCCTCGAGCTTGAAGGGTTTGACGATGGCGGTGATCTGCTTCATGGTTTGCGTGCTCCGGCGGTTTCGTTGAATTTGCTGGTGATAGGGTAACGCCAATCCTTGCCAAAACTGCGGTGCGTCACCCGGATGCCTACCGGCGCCTGGCGCCGCTTGTATTCGTTGATCTTGATGAGCCGTGCCACCCGCTCGACCACCGCGCGGTCGTAGCCCGCGGCGATGATCTCGTCGATGCCCTCGTCGTCCTGCATGTAGCGTGCCAGGATCGCGTCGAGGATGTCGTAGGGCGGCAGGCTGTCCTGGTCGGTCTGGTCGGGCCGCAGCTCGGCGCTCGGAGGCCGCGTGATGATGCGCTCGGGGATCGGCTCGGCGCCGGTGCCGTAGGGATCGTGGGCATTGCGCCAGCGCGCGAGCGCGAACACGGTTGTCTTCAGCAGGTCCTTGATGACCGCGAAGCCGCCCGCCATGTCGCCGTAGAGCGTGCAGTAGCCGGTGGCCATCTCGCTCTTGTTGCCCGTGGTGAGAACGATCGAGCCGAACTTGTTCGACAACCCCATCAGCAGCGTGCCGCGGATGCGGGCCTGGATGTTCTCCTCGGCCGTGTCCTCGGGCCGGCCCGCGAACTCGGTGGCCAGCGCCGCCTTGAACGACTCGAAGGTGTGCCGGATCGAGATCTCGTCGTAGCGCACGCCCAGGCGACCCGCCATGTCGCGCGCGTCGATCCAGCTGATGTCGGCCGTGTAGGGCGAGGGCATCATCACCGCGCGCACCTTGTCCTTGCCGAGCGCGTCGACCGCGATCGCGAGCACCAGCGCCGAATCGATGCCGCCCGACAGCCCGAGGATCGCACCCGGAAAACCGTTCTTGCCGACGTAGTCGCGCACGCCGAGCACCAGCGCATCCCAGAGCTGGGCCTCGGCGTCGCGCGGCGCGGCGATGGGCTCGGGCAGGAAGCGCACGCCCTGCGACGGTGCACGCTCGAGCTCGGCCAGCACCAGCTTCTCCTCGAAGCCCGGCGCCTGCACGGCGAGCGCGCCATCGGCCTGCAGCGCGAACGATGCGCCGTCGAACACCACCTCGTCCTGCCCGCCCACGAGGTGGGCATAGACCAGCGGCAGCCCCACGGCGCGCGCGCGTTCGGCCATGCGCGCCACGCGCTCGCCCTCCTTGCCCACGTGGTAGGGCGAAGCATTGATGACGGCCAGCACCTCGGCGCCGGCGGCGCGCGCCAGCTCGGCCGGCGCGTCGAACCAGGCGTCCTCGCAGATCAGCAGCCCGACCGACACGCCGCCGGCCTCGAACACGCAGGTGCCCTGTCCCGGCGCGAAGTAGCGGCGTTCGTCGAACACCTGGTAGTTCGGCAGCTCGCGCTTGGCGTAGGTCTGGAGGATGCGGCCTTCCTTGAGCACGCTGGCCGCGTTGTGGCGCAGCTGCACCGACACGGAGCGCCCGCGCAGGCTGCCGCCGCTCGGATGCCCCACCACCACGACCATGTCTTTGAGGTCGGCCAGAGCGGCGGCGATGCCTTTCACGGCATCATCGCAAGCTTCGGTGAAGGCGGGCCGCAGGAACAGGTCCTCGGCCGCGTAGCCGGCGATCGAGAGTTCGGGCGTCAGCAGAAGGCGAGCGCCCCGGGCATGGGCCTCGCGCGCGGCCGCCACGATTTTTCGGGCATTGCCGGGGAGATCGCCCACCACGAAATTGAGTTGCGCGATGGCGAGCTTGAGCGTCATACGGAAGGAAGAAACAGGCTTGAACGATTATGTCATTCGGGTTGTCGCGTCGCCGTCGGACCTGAGCCCGCAGGCCTGGAACGCGCTGCTCGCCGCGCAGGCCGAACCCTCGCCCTTCATGCGCCACGAGTACCTGGTCGCGCTGCACGAGAGCGGCAGCGCCACGCCCGAGAGCGGCTGGACGGCCCAGTTCTTCACCCTCTGGCGCGGCGACACCCTCGAGGCCGCCTGCCCGGTCTACGTCAAGGACCACTCCTATGGCGAGTACGTGTTCGACTGGGCCTGGGCCAACGCCTACCAGCAGCACGGCCTGGCCTACTACCCGAAGGCGACGATCGCGGTGCCGTTCACGCCCGTGCCCGGCGCGCGCCTGCTCGCGCGCGATGCGGCCGGCCGCGCGCTGCTGGCCCAGGCGCTGGTGGCCTGGTGCAAGGAGAGCGAGCTCTCGTCGCTGCACCTGCTGTTCGGAGCCGCGGCCGACATCGAGGCCTGCACCGAGGCCGGGCTGATGCTGCGGCACACGGTGCAGTTCCATTGGCAGAACCCGGCGCCCGGCTACGCGGACTTCGAGGCCTTCCTCGCGAGCCTCTCGCACGACAAGCGCAAGAAGATCCGCCAGGAGCGCCGCAAGGTCGCCGATGCCGGCGTGCGCTTCCGCTGGTCGCGCGGGACCGACATCTCGCGCGCCGACTGGGACTTCTTCTACCGCTGCTACGCGCGCACCTACCGCGAGCACGGCAACCCGCCCTACCTCACGCGCGACTTCTTCCATCGCATGGCCGACACGCTGCCCGAAGCCTGGCTGCTGTTCATCGCCGAGCGCGAGGGCAAGCCGATCGCCGCCAGCCTGATCGCGCTGGCCACCGACGACGCCACCGGCAACCCGCTCGTGGCCTACGGCCGCTACTGGGGCGCGGTCGAACGCGTCGACTGCCTGCACTTCGAGGCCTGCTACTACCAGCCGCTGGCCTGGTGCATCGCGCACGGCGTGCATCGCTTCGAGGGCGGCGCGCAGGGCGAGCACAAGATGGCGCGCGCCCTGATGCCCGTGAAGACCACCAGCGCCCACTGGCTCGCGCATCCGGCCTTCGCCGACGCGATCGAGCGCTTCCTCGAGCGCGAGGGCGAAGGCATCGAGAACTACATGGACCACCTGGGCGAGCGCAGCCCGTTCAAGGCCGCCTGAGCGCGACGGCGGGTTCGCGTCAGGCCACGGCCAAACTCGGCTGCTATAACCCCGGCAGATCGCCAACAACAAGGGGAAAAGTCATGCCATTCGTCGGCCTGGGTCTGCACATCCTGATCGCGCTGTTCTTCGCGGTGCACGCGATGCGCCACGGCAAGCAGATGTACTGGCTCCTGATCCTGTTCAGCTTTCCGCTGCTGGGCAGCATCGTCTACTTCGTGGTCGAGTACCTGCCCGCCTCGCGCATGCAGCGCACCGCGGGCAAGGTCGCGAGCGCGGCCATCGGCTTCATCGATCCCGAGCGCGAATACCGCGCGGCCGAGCAGGCCTACGACCTCGCGCCCACGGCGCAGAACAAGCTGCGCCTCGCCAAGGCCGCGCTCGACCGCGGCCAGGCCGGCGAGGCCGTCGGGCACTACCGCGATGCGCTCAAGGGCCCGCTGGCCTCCGATCCCGAGCTGCAGTTCGGCCTCGCGAGCGCGCTGCTGGCCGCGGGAGGTCCCGGCGCGGGCAGCGAGGCCATGCAGGCGCTGCAAAGCCTGCGCTCGACCCGCGACGACTACCGCAAGGACGAGGTCGCGCTGCTGGTGGCCCGCGCCCTGGCCGCCGAGGGCCGCAACGACGAAGCGCGCCAGGCCTTCGAATCGACCCTGAGCCTCTACAACACCGTCGAGGCGCGGGCGCGCTACGTGGCCTGGCTCGCGCAGCAGGGCGACGGCGCCGCCGCGCAGCGCCAGTGGGACGAGCTCCAGCAGGCCGCGCGCCACTGGAATTCGCACGCCCGCTCGGTCAACCGCGAATGGATGCGGCTGGCCGGCGACGCGGCCCGCGGCTGAAGCTCAGCCCGAGGCTGCGACCAAGGGCATAGCCGGCCCTGCCGTTCGGCAGATCAACATCGGCGGGCGCGGGAACGAGCATGTGGGCATCGCGCAGGCCCGTCACGCAGGAGCGCACCGCATGCCCGCATCGATCCGCAACCTTATCTCCCGGGCGCTGGCCCTGGGCCTCGCGGCCCTCGCCTGCGTGCCGGCCCACGCCGCCAGCTTCGACTGCGCCAAGGCCTCGAACCCCACCGAGAAGACCATCTGCGCCACGCCCGCGCTCTCGCTGCAGGACGAGAGCATGGCCGAGCTCTATCGCAAGCGGCTTGCGACAGCAGATGCCGGCCAGTGGGCCACCTACCTGAAGCGCGACCAGCGCGACTGGCTCGCGGTGCGCACCCGGCACTGCAAGGCCGACGTGAAATGCCTGCGGGAGGACTACGAGCGGCGCATCCGCTACTTGGCGCAGCCGCTGCTGCACTGGACCGGCCGCTACGTGGAGGGTCGTTGCCCGAAGGACGGGCGTTTCCTGGACGTGACGCCATCGGACGAAGGCGGGCTCGACATCGAGCTCTACATCTGCCCCGATGCGCGCGGCAACATGCTGCTGCAGGGCGGTGGCCGGCTCGACGAGCGGCAGCGGCTGGTGGTGCCGTTCGGCGGGCGTTGCACCCGCACCCTGCAATTCAGCGCCGACCGCATCGTGGTGGCCGACACGCCCGCGGGTGCCGCGGAATGCGCGAGCCCGTCGATGGCCGGCACCTTCGTGCGCGATGCGCGCCGGTCGCCGTTCGAGCAGGAGTGACCGCCCGCGCGACCCGCGCGCCCCGCCCGATCACTTCTTGTAGGCGGCGATACCGTCGAGGATTTCCTTGCGGGCGGCGTCGATGCCTTCCCAGCCCAGCACCTTGACCCACTTGCCGGCCTCGAGGTCCTTGTAGTGCTCGAAGAAGTGGCTGATGGCCTTCAGGCGCATCGGGTTCACGTCGTCCACCGATTTCCAGTGGCTGTAGATCGGCAGCACCTTGTCGGTCGGCACGGCCAGCACCTTGCCGTCCACGCCGGCTTCGTCTTCCATCATCAGGATGCCCAGCGGGCGGCAGGGCACGACCACGCCCGGCAGCAGCGGGTACGGCGCGATCACCAGCACGTCGACCGGGTCGCCGTCGCCCGACAGCGTCTGCGGCACGTAGCCGTAGTTGGCCGGGTAGTACATGGCCGTGGTCATGAAGCGGTCGACGAAGATCGCGCCCGATTCCTTGTCGACCTCGTACTTGATCGGGTCGGCGTTCATCGGGATTTCGATCACGACGTTGAAGGCATCGGGGACGTTCTTGCCGGGGGAGACTTTGTCGAAGGACATGACGTTTTTCGAGTAGTTGAAAAGTATGAGGGTGATGCGGACAAACCCGAAGTTTACTTTCCGAGTCACGGACCCGTCGCACGCGATTTCGTTTTTGCCTGTAAATTGCAGCCGTTGGCCAATCGGCTCCGCACCCCGGCTCCCCGGGATGCAGCGAGCTTCGAGGAAGCAACGCGGCGGAAATCTCGACTCCCGCGCGTTGCACGCAACGGATCCTCGCGCTTTCCGTCTCCACGTCACAACGAACGAATGGAGATGCAACGCATGAATGGCAACACCCCCCTCATCCTCGCCATCGTCTGCGGCCTCGTGGCCGTGGCCTACGGCATCTGGGCCCGAAGTTGGATCCTCGCCAAGGACGCGGGCAACGCGCGCATGCAGGAGATCGCCGCGGCGATCCAGCAGGGCGCGGCGGCCTACCTGGCCAAGCAGTACCGCACCATCGCCATCGTGGGCGTGGTGCTCGCGATCCTGATCGCCCTCTTCCTCGACCTCACGACCGCGGTCGGCTTCGTGGTCGGCGCGGTGCTCTCGGGCGCCTGCGGCTTCATCGGCATGAACGTCTCGGTGCGCGCCAACGTGCGCACCGCGCAGGCCGCCACCCAAGGCATCGGGCCGGCGCTCGACGTGGCCTTCCGCGGCGGCGCCATCACCGGCATGCTGGTGGTCGGGCTGGGCCTGCTGGGGGTCTCGATCTTCTACTGGTTCCTGGCCTCCAGGGGCCTGCCTAGCGGTAACCATGCGCTGGCGGCGCTGCTCAATCCGCTGATCGGCTTCGCCTTCGGCTCCTCGCTGATCTCGATCTTCGCGCGGCTGGGCGGCGGCATCTTCACCAAGGGCGCCGACGTCGGCGCCGACCTGGTGGGCAAGGTCGAGGCCGGCATCCCCGAGGACGATCCGCGCAACCCCGCCGTGATCGCCGACAACGTGGGCGACAACGTCGGCGACTGCGCCGGCATGGCGGCCGACCTGTTCGAGACCTACGCGGTGACGCTGATCGCCACCATGGTGCTCGGCGCGCTGATGGTCACGGCGGCGCCGGTCAACGCGGTGCTCTACCCGCTGGCGCTGGGCGGCGTGTCGATCATCGCCTCGATCATCGGCTGCTTCTTCGTCAAGGCCTCGCCGGGCATGACCAACGTGATGCCGGCGCTCTACAAGGGCCTGGCGGTGGCGGGCATCCTGTCGCTGATCGCGTTCTGGTTCGTCACCAGCTGGCTCATCCCCGACAACGCGATCGCGGCCAGCGGCAGCCAGCTCAAGCTGTTCGGCGCCTGCTTCGTGGGCCTGGCGCTGACGGCGGCGCTGGTGTGGATCACCGAGTACTACACGGGCACGCAGTACAAGCCGGTGCAGCACATCGCGCAGGCCTCGACCACGGGCCACGGCACCAACATCATCGCGGGCCTGGGCGTGTCGATGCGTTCGACGGCCTGGCCGGTGATCTTCGTGTGCATCGCCATCCTGGCCTCGTACGCGCTGGCCGGCCTGTTCGGCATCGCGGTGGCCGCGACCTCCATGCTCAGCATGGCCGGCATCGTGGTGGCACTGGACGCCTACGGCCCCATCACCGACAACGCCGGCGGCATCGCCGAGATGAGCGAGCTGCCCGCGAGCGTGCGCGACATCACCGACCCGCTGGACGCGGTGGGCAACACCACCAAGGCCGTGACCAAGGGCTACGCGATCGGCTCGGCCGGCCTCGCGGCGCTGGTGCTGTTCGCCGACTACACGCACAAGCTCGAGAGCTTCGGCCTGAACATCACCTTCAATCTCAGCGATCCGATGGTGATCGTCGGCCTGTTCATCGGCGGTCTGATCCCCTACCTGTTCGGCGCGATGGCGATGGAGGCCGTGGGCCGCGCCGCGGGCTCGGTGGTCGAGGAAGTGCGCCGGCAGTTCCGCGACATCCCCGGCATCATGGAAGGCACCGCCAAGCCCGAATACGGCAAGGCCGTGAGCATGCTCACTGGCGCGGCCATCAAGGAGATGATGATCCCCTCGCTGCTGCCGGTGCTGGTGCCGATCGTGGTCGGCCTGCTGCTCGGACCGAAGGCCCTGGGCGGCCTGCTGATGGGCACCATCGTCACGGGCCTGTTCGTCGCCATCTCCATGTGCACCGGCGGCGGTGCCTGGGACAACGCCAAGAAGTACATCGAGGACGGCCACTTCGGCGGCAAGGGCAGCGAGACGCACAAGGCCGCCGTCACCGGCGACACCGTGGGCGATCCCTACAAGGACACGGCCGGCCCGGCCGTGAACCCGCTGATCAAGATCATCAACATCGTGGCGCTGCTCATCGTGCCGCTGGTGGTGAAGTTCCATGCCGGCGATGCGACGGCGGCGGTGCCTCCCCCGGCACCCGTGGCCGCCACCGCGCCGGCCGCGGTCAGCACGCCGGCGGGCGCCGTGGTTTCGGGCGCGGTGACCGCGGCCGAAGCCGCCGCGATCAAGGTCGAGAACGGCGTGGTCAAGTTCTACTTCGCCACCGGCAGCGCCGAGGTCGCGCCCAATGCCAGGGAGGCGCTGGCCGACGTGATCAAGGCGGTGCAGAGCGGCAACACGGTGCTGGTGAGCGGCTACCACGACGCCACCGGCGACGCCGCGAAGAACGCCGAGCTCGCCAAGCAGCGCGCGGTGGCGGTCGGCGATGTGCTCAAGGCCGCCGGCGCGCCCGAGGACAAGATCGAACTCGCGAAGCCCGAGCAGACCCAGGCCGACGGCCCCGCGGGCGAGGCGCGGCGCGTCGAGGTGAAAGTGAAGTCCTGAGGCTCGCGCCCGGCTGAAACGCCATTCCGGAAGGGGCGACGCCGCATCGGCGTCGCCCCTTTTTCTTGCGCACTCGACAGCGCACGTCATCGAAGCGAGGTGCACGCGCCACGTTTCGCGTGACCGGGCCGCGCCGGCCCGCTACGCTTGCGCGCCAGGCCTTTCGAATCCGATGACACACCTTCACTTTCGCAACGCCCTCCTCCAGGCCCTGGCGCCGCTGCTGCTCGCGGCCACCGGCGGCGCGGTTTTCGCGCAGGCTTCTTCGTCAGCCGACGAAGCCACCGCGATGAGCTTCGACGCCGCGCGCGCCCGCATGCTCGACCGCTCCGACAAGCTCGCGGCCGCGCGCGCCGCGGTCGAGGCCAAGCAGTTGCAAAGCGATGGGCTCAAGCGGCTGGGCGGCCCGGTGGTCAGCGTGTCGGGCTTGGCCTATGCGTACAACGCCAACCTGAACCTCGACCTCGATCCGCTCAACCAGAAGCTCGGCCAGATCGGACAGGCGCTGCCGCCGTCGATCCAGAACTTCATCGCGCGCGTGCCGATCCCGCAGTTGCCCAACAGCTACACCCTGAACCGGCACGACACCGGTTCCAACGCCTCGGTGTCGGCGGTCTGGCCGATCTACCTGGGCGGCGCCACCGACGCGGTGCGCGGCTTCGTGTCGGCGCAGACGCGCGAGGCCGAGGCCGACGCCGAACAGGCGAGCCACGAGCTCGACACGCTGCTGGTGCAGCGCTACTTCGGCGCCCAGCTCGCGCAGCGCGCGGCGCAGTTGCGCGCGCAGGCCGAGCGCACCATCGCGCAGCACGACGCGGCGGCGCAGAAGATGCTCGCGGCCGGCGTGATCTCGCGCGTCGAACGGCTGCAGGCCAGCGCGGCCTATGAGGAGGCGCGCCGCAACGCGCGCAAGGCCGAGAACGACGCCGCGCTCGCGGCCGTGGCGCTGGCGCGCACGGTGCGCGCCGATGGCCGCGTGGCGCCGCAGACGCCGCTGTTCGTGATCAGCGCGCCGGTCGAGCCGCTGGGCTGGTTCATCGATTCGGCGCTCAACCGGCATCCCGGCCTCGAGAAGGTCGCGGCCAAGAAGTCGCAGGCCGAGCAGTTGCACGAGGGCGAGGAAGCGCTGCGGCGCCCGCAGGTAATCGCCTTCGGCACGCGCCAGCTCAAGAGCGGCAATGCCGACTGGGTGGCCGGCCTGGGCGTGCGCTGGACCTTGTACGACTCGGTCGACCGCGATGCGCTCTCGGCCGCGTCGCAAAAGCAGGTCGAGCAGGCCGAACGCACCGGCGCGCAGGCGCGCAGCGACATCTCGCTGCTGGTGGAACGCAACTGGCGCGCGCTCGACAACGCGCGCCGCCAGTACCTCGAGATGCAGGCCTCGGTGGAGCTGGCGCGCGAGGTGCTGAAGCTGCGCACCTCGGGCCTGCGCGAAGGCACCAGCACCACGCTCGACCTGATCGATGCCGAGACCAACCAGGCCAAGGTGCTGACCGAGCGCGCGCAGGCCGCCAACGAGTACGTGCAGGCGCTGGCCCAGCTGCTCGAGAGCGCGGGCCTGTCCGACCGCTTTTCCGACTACATCGCGCGTGCCGACGTGAAGGTGAACTGAATGATGAGTGCCAAGACCCGCCAACTGATCGCGATCCTGGCCGCGCTGCTCGTGCTGGCGCTGCTGGCCTGGGGCTTCTGGCGCGCCTCCCGGCCCGCGCCCGAGGTGTTCCAGGGCCAGATGGAGGCGCGCGAGACCGACGTGGCCGGCAAGGTGACGGCGCGCGTGGCCGAGGTGCTGGTGAAGGAAGGCGACCGCATCCAGGCCGGCGCGGTGCTGGTGCGCATGGACAGCCCCGAGGTGCGCGCCAAGCTCGCGCAGGCCACCGCCGCCGAGCAGGCCGCGCAGGCCGTGGCCCAGAAGGCGCAGAACGGCGCGCGGCCGCAGGAGATCGAGATGGCGCGCATGCAGTGGCAGCGCGCCGAGACCGCGGCCCAGCTCGCGCAGACCTCGTTCCGTCGCGTCGACGGCCTCGCGCGCGAAGGCCTGGTGGCCGACCAGAAGCGCGACGAGGCCGAGGCCAACTGGAAGGCCTCGCGCGACGCGGCGATCGCCGCCAGGGCGCAGTACGACATGGCACGCGCCGGCGCGCGTCCCGAGGACCAGGCCGCGGCCAGCGCGCAGGCGCGCCAGGTGGCCGGCGTGGTCGCGGAAGCCGAAGCCGCCAGGGCCGAGACCGAGCTGCGCAGCCCGGTGGCCGGCGAGGTGGCCAAGGTGCTGGCCAAGGTCGGCGAGCTCTCGCCGCAGGGCGTGGCGGTGGTCACGGTGGTCGACCTGGCCGACCAGTGGGTGGTGCTCAACGTGCGCGAGGACCGGCTGCCGCGCTTCGCGATGGGCAGCGAGTTCGAGGCCCGCCTGCCCGCGCTGGCCGAGGACCGGCGCACGGCGCGCTTCAAGGTCTACTACAGCGGCGTGCTGCCCGACTTCGCGACCTGGCGCGCCACCCGCGGCGGGGCCGGCTTCGACGTGCGCACCTTCGAGGTCCGCGCGCGGCCGCTGCAGCCGATCGAGGGCGCGCGGCCCGGCATGAGCGTGCTGGTCGACTAGCACATGAGCCTTCGCGGCTTCTCCACCGCCAGCGCACGGCGCGAGTTCGCGCTGCTGCGCACGCGGCCCTGGGACCTCGCGATGATCTCCTGGGTACCGCTGCTCGCGGTGCTGCTGATCTGGTGGATCTTCTCGGCCGGCCTGCCCGAGCGGCTGCCGATCGGCGTGCTCGACCAGGACCGCTCGGCGCTGTCGCGCCAGATCGTGCGCTTCCTCGACGCCACGCCGGGGCTGCGCGTGGTGCAGCGCTTCGACGACGAAGGCGCGATGGCGCGCGCGCTCACCAGCGGCGCGGTCGATGCCGCGGTGCAACTGCCGCGCGATCTCGAGCGCGAGGTCAAGCAGGGCCGCACGGGCCAGGTCGTGCTGCTGCACAACGCCCAGCTCGGCACCCATTCGAGCCTGATCCAGCGCGACGTGCGCACCGTGGTCGCCACGGTCTCGGGCGGGGTCGAACTCGCGGTGCGCAACAAGCGCGGCGAATCGATGATCGCCGCGCGCGCGACCATGGAGCCCCTGAAGGCCGGCACCGTCGCGCTGTTCAACACCTCGGGCGACTACGAGCAGTTCCTCGGCGCCGCGCTGATCCCGGCGCTGCTGCACATCCTCGCGATGACCGCCGGCGCCTGGGCCGTGGGCCGCGAGCTGCGCGACCGCAGCATCGGCGGCTGGCTGGGCGCCGCGCCGCGCTGGCACGAGGCGCTGGCCGCGCTCGCGGGCAAGCTGGCGCTGCCGTTCGCGAGCCTGTCGCTGGTCGGCATCGCCGCCATGCTGTGGATCACGGCCGGGCGCGGCTGGCATCCGGTGGGCTCGCTCGGCTGGACGCTGTTCGCGCTGGTGGTGTTCCTCGCGCTGTCGATCGCGCTCGGCGGCTTCGTGGCGGCACTCACGCGCTCGCTGCGCACCGCGCTGTCGGCCACCGGCTTCATCACCGCGCCGGCCTTCGCGTTCGGCGGCGTGGGCTTCCCGCTGGTGGCCATGCCCGCGCTGGCGCAGCTGTGGGCCGCGCTGCTGCCCTACACCCACTACATCCGCGTGCAGATGGAGCAGCTGCAGATGGGCGCGCCGCTGGCCTATTCGGCCGCGACGCCGCTGTGGATGGTGCTGGGCAGCGCCGTGCTGCTGGCCGCGACGGCCACCGCGCTGGGCCGCGCGGCGCGCGCGCCCGATTCGTGGGGCGGCCGCTGATGGACCGCCGCCGCGCCCTCGCCCGCTTCAGCGCCGCCTGGAGCGACACCGCGCTGGCCGTGCTGCGCGACAAGGGCGTGCTGCTCATCATGCTGCTGGCGCCGATCATCTACGGCTTCTTCTACCCCTGGCCCTACGGATCGCAGGCCGTGACCCGCGTGCCGGTGGCGGTGGTCGACCAGGACCACACCGGGCTGTCGCGCCAGATCGCGCGCTTCGCGATGGCCAATCCGCGACTGGACGTGCGCCTGGTCACGGCCGACGTGCACGAGGCGCAGCAGGCCCTGTGGCGCGGCGAGATCGAGGGCTATGCGCTGCTGCCGGCCGACCTCAAGCGCAGCGTGCTGCGCGGCCTGCCGGCGGTGGTGAGCATCGAGGGCAACGGCGCCTATGCGCTGCTCAACAAGGCGGTGCTCTACGGCTTCTCGGAAGCGGTGGGCACGGTCTCGGCCGGCGTCGAGATCCGCAAGCTGCAAGCCGGCGGCCAGAGCGCAGTGCAGGCCGCGCGCAGCCGCAGCCCGCTGGTCACGCAACTGGTGGCGCTGTTCAATCCCACCGAGGGCTACGGCAGCTACGTGGTGCCGGCGGTGGCGCTGCTGATCCTGCAGCAGACGCTGTTGATGGGCACCGCGATGCTGGCCGGCACCTGGGCCGAGGCGCGGCGGCTGCGCGCCTCGATGAGCGCCTGGCTGGGCCGGCTGGCGGCGCTGTCGGGCTTCGGCGTGCTCAGCGGCATCTTCTATTTCGGCTGGGTGTTCTTCCTGCAGGACTATCCGCGTGGCGGCAATCCCTTCGGCGCGGTGGTGCTGCTGGCGTTCTACGTGCCCGCGATCTGCACGCTGGGCCTGCTGCTGGGCTGCTGGTTCCGCGACCGCGAACGGGCGCTGCAGGTGCTGCTGTTCACGGCCCTGCCGATGGCTTTTCTGTCGGGTTTCTCGTGGCCGGTCGAGGCCCTGCCCGCGCCGCTGCAGGCCCTGCGCTGGCTGTTCCCGAGCACGGCCGGCATCCAGGCCTCGCTGCGGCTCAACCAGATGGGCGCGCCGCTGCACGACGTGCTGCCGCACCTGGGCGTGCTGCTGGGCCTGCTGCTCGCCGGCCTGCTGACGCTTTGGCTCGCGGCAACGCCGCGGCGCAGGGCCTCGACCTAGCGCTGGCTCTCCGCCGCCACCGCGCGCACCAGCCGCGTGGCCGGCGCGACCAGTTCGCGCAGGTCGCCCGCGCGATCCTGCTCGATGGCTTGCAGCACCAGCTCGTTGATGCCGCCGACCACCGTCATCGCCATCTCGCTCGTCAGGTGCGCTTGCGGGCCCGGGCCGGTCGTGCCACTGCTGTTGATCGCGGCCTGGATGAAGTTCGCGATCTCGTCGTTGACCCGGCGCCGCGCCACCAGCCCCGGCATGCCCAGGCCCAGGATCTCGACGAACAGCGTGCGCAACAGCACCGGGTCCTGCGCGAGGTAGTCGAGATAGGCCGTGATCGCGCGCTCCACCTGCGCATGCCAGGGCTGCACCGGGTCGAAGGCCTCGCTGACCGCCTGCAGCGCCAAGTGGCTGGCCGCCTCGTAGAGCGCGATCAGGCATTCGGTCTTGGTCGCGAAGTGCTCGTAGAAGGTGCGGCGCGACACCGCGGCCTCGCGCACGATGTCGGCGATGGTGGTGTCGGCATAGCCCTTGGCGGCCACCGCGCGGGCCATGCCCTCGAGCAGCCGGCGGTAGTGCTCGTTGCGCGATTCGGCCGGGGTTTGGGGGGTGTTGTCGGTGACGGCACTCATGAACGGAACATTTTCGTACGCACTGGTACTTGACAGTACCAAGCACCCGAAGGCACCATGCAGGCATCGCGGTACGCATCTGTACCACGCCCCCTTGCCACCACCATTCCGATTCACGAGGATTGTCTTCATGAGCACCGAACTCGTCGTCCGCCGCCTTCTGATCGACCTCCAGGCCCCGTTTGCCCGCGACTGGTGCGGCGGCGATGCATTCTCCACCGCCTTCTTCAACGCCCTGTCGATGAGTTTTCCGTTCGGCGAGCAGTTCTTCATCGACGCCGTGCGCGACGCCGTCGCCACCCTGCCGCCCGAGACGCAGGACCAATACCGCGCCGACGTACGCGGCTTCATCGGCCAGGAGGCGACGCACCGGCGCATCCATTCGCTGTTCAACGCCCACCTCGAGAAGCAGGGCCTGGTCGACCGCTGGACCGAGCGCGCGAGCAAGCGGCTGTCGCTGATGGAAGGCGCCGATCCGCGCCACGCGCTCGCGGTGACGGCCGCCACCGAGCACTTCACGGCCATGTTCGCCGAATGGCTGCTGGCGCATCCGCAGATCCTCGACGGCGCCGAGCCCCGGCTGCGCACCATGTGGCTGTGGCACAGCGCCGAGGAGCTCGAGCACAAGAGCGTGGCCTTCGACGTCTACCGGGCCGCCGGAGGTTCCGACGAATGGCGCACGCGCTGGTTCCGCCGCGTCACGCTGATGTTCCTCGGCGACCTGATGCACCAGACGCTGGCCAACCTGCGGCACGAGAAGCAGCTGTGGAAATGGTCGACCTGGAAGAGCGCCGCGCGCATCCTGCTCGCGCGCGACGGGCTGCTGCGCGGCAACTACGCGATGTGGCGCCGCTACCTGCGCGCCGATTTCCATCCGGCGCAGCAGGACAGCAGCCTGTCGGAACGCTGGCTGGTGGACAACCGCGCGGCCTATGTGCCGGTTGGCGGCACGACTGCGGCGCAGCCGGAAGCGGCCGCGGCCTGAGCGCGGTTCTTCAGAAGAAGCTGGTGCGGTGCTGCGGCACCGTGCCGCTCGCCTGCTGCTGCGGGTCGACGCGCAACGGCACCTCGTGCAGGGTGTCGAAGTCCGAGGGCGCGTCGGGCACGCGCATCACGGCCTCGAGTTCGTGCATCGAGGCCACCCAGCGGCCGGCCGGCGACTCGGCCGGCTCGTCGTTGGCGAAGGTGCCGTCGCGGATGTAGAAGGTCTCGCCCTCGGGGCGCTCGCCGTGCAGCTCGACCAGGCGGGCGATCGAGAAGTTGTAGGTCACCAGCTTCTCGCGCGTCAGGCGGTCCTTGCCGCCGCAGTTGAACGAGCCCTCGGACGCGATCACGATGCACGAGCCGTCCACGCTGCTGTCGGTGCCATGGCCCGAGCGCCAGATGGCGTTGGGCAGCCGCACCCGCACCTTGTCGATGACCAGGTCGCGCTGCTTGTTGAGGCTGCCCAGCGGCGGCACCAGCGAACGCAACTGCCGCAGGCGCTCGGCGAAGTTGTCGTCCATCAGGAATTCCACATGATGCGACGCGCTGCCCGAAGACCGCTTGACCACCTGCATGACCACGTGACGCGGTTTAGCCACGGCAGCTTCCTTTCGCGCGCGCGAACTGTCGCACTACGCCAAAAGCATTCATTGCCTTGCTGCAAATCATCTGATGTCGGCCTGAAATTAGAACTTTTTGACCAATGCAATTACATGCATCAATTGTTTCTAACTGTATAACTATTGCAGTCAACTTGGAAGCCGGACGACGGCATGCCCGCACGGGCATGTCGCCAACGCGTCGCCCCGCCGTGCTAGGCGAGACGGATCGACAAACGCCCTCGCGGGCGCTGGGTCATTCGGGCGAAGACGGCGCAGCCGCGGCGGCTTCCAGCGCCTCGTCGAGCGCCTTGCAGGACGGCGCGCAGACGGTCTGCGACTTGCCGAGTACCTGGCGGGTGCGCAGCTGCGAGCGCACGCGGTGCTTGCCGCACATGAAGCACGACATGGTGGCGCCGCTGAACGACGCGGAGGCGCGGAACGGGGACCCCGGCGTCTTCGACTTGTAGCGCAGGCCGTCTTCCAGGACGGCAGTCTTCACCTCAGCCTTGGCCATCGGTTTCTTCCTTCTTGTTCGGTTCGGGGCGGCGCATGGCGCGCGCGATTGCTTCCCTGGCGCGGGTCTCGGCCGCCAGCGAGGCGTCGAGCGCGGAGCGGCACAGGCCGGCGTGCTGGTAGTTGAGGTTCTCGTACACCTCGGCGGCGGCCGGATAGGCGTCGAGCAGGCGGCTGAGGTCGGCGCCCGATTCGACGTCTTCGAACTCGTGCACCAGGTGCGCGACCACCGAGCGGTACTGCTCGGCACCGACGGGCACCTTGCTGTATTCCAGCCGCTCGAGCAACTGTGCCAGCACATGGGTCACCGACAGATCGGTCTTGGGGGACAGAGTGTGGGTCGTGTTCATGGTCTGCATCTGGGGACAGCATACCCCTATGCAAGTGGCGGGGTGTCGGCCGAAGCCCCTTCCCCGGCCGGGACGAAGCCGGATTCGCCGCCCTCGCCGCTCCTCGCGGCCTTCATGCGCTGCAGCAGGCTGTGCAGCATTTCGGTCGAGAGGCCATGGATCACCAGCCGGTGCCCGGCCCGCAGGGTCGACAGCGGCACCAGCGGATGCTTGTTGTTGACCAGGATCAGGTGCTCGGGCGCCGCCAGGATGGTGGCGGCATAGATGCCGATGGTTTCATCCAGTTGCAGCGAGTTGGCGGCGCGCCAGAAGTCGTTGTCGGTCAGCATCAGCTGGTAGAGCGGCGTGAACAGCTCGATGGCGCTCTGCAGATCGAGGAAGTTGAGCCGCCCATGCGGCATGTCCTCCAGGCGCAGCGCGGGCTCCCGGATCATCGAGAAATCGGGCGCGTCCGCCTTGCCCAGCGCCAGCCCGCGGTCGCGCAGCGCCTGGTTCAGCCGGATCACGAAATTGAACAGGTTCAGGTCGTGCTTGAGGAACATGTCGTCCTTCAGCGCCTCGATGTCCGGCGGCTCCAGCGGCGAGGTGGCCACCGGCGCCGGCGAATTGCGCCCGATGAAGGCCAGCACCTGCGAGCCCAGGTGGAAGTGCCGCAGGATCAGCCAGTTGGCCTCGGGCGAGACGAAATGCTGCAGCCCCCAGGCCAGGATCCGGTGCAGCAGCCGCGAGTGCGACCAGTTGCGTGGCACGAACACCTTCACCACCTGGATCAGGATGATGGTGGCGCGCGCGATCGGCCGCAGGAACGGCAGCAGGTACTGCCGCGAGCCCGAGCTCGAATCGGCGAGCCAGGCCGCCTTGACCTCGTCGGGCAGCGGCGTGCTCTGGTCGAGGTAGAGCGCCAGCCAGGGGCTGGGGTCGCGCTCGTCGTGCCCGCGGGCCAGGAATTCAGGCGTTCGCATGGGAAATCCGCTCGGTGATGTGCTGGAACTGCATCAGGTAGAGGGCGGCCGTGTGGCGCGCCGTGTCGGCGATCTGGCGCGCGGCGCGGGCCTGGCCCTCGACGGCCATCACCATCTCGACCGCGAGCAGCCAGCGGTTCAGGTGGTTCTCGTCGTTGTGGCCGTGGTACTCGAGGAAGCGGAAGGCATCGGGCGGCAGCCGCAGGCTGGCCTTGAGCAGCGGCAGCAGCGCCGGCACGATGCGCTGGCCCGTGCCCTCGATGATGTAGATCGCGCCCAGCAGGCCGATCGGGTCGCGCGTGGCGGCCAGCGCATGCAGGTAGGCGTTGAGCGCCTCGCCGCCGGGGTTGCGGCGCAGGTCCTCGATGCGCTCGACCGTGCCGCCGGCCTTGCGGTAGTCGCCGAACAGGATCTGGAAGTCGTTCTGCTCCTCGCCCGCGTGCACGCCGATCAGCGAGGACAGCGCCTGGTACGGCTCGCTCAGCGAGGCAGCGCCCTCGCGCATCCAGAGGCTGCCTTCGCGCACCTGCGGCACCCACTGCTCCATCCAGTTCAGGTAATCGGCCACGGCGAAGCGGCGCTCGCGGATCTGCCGCACGAGCGGCGTGCGCCAGACGCGCGAGCGGTAGTCGTGCCAGATGGCGGCCAGCTCGGTCAGCAGCGCGCCCAGGCCCTCGGGCGCGGCGGCCGGATCGTGCGGCGGCGCGATCACGAGCTCGTCGTCGGCGGTGGCCACGGTGGCGCGCGGTGCGGCCATCACGGGCGGCGCCTCCACCGCCTCGACCTCGAACAGCATGTAGGCCGCCATGAAGCGCCCCGACTCCGGCACGTAGCAGAAGACCTGCTCGCCGGGCTTCAGCGCGCGGGTATGGAGGAACTCGGCCAGCATCACCAGGATGGAAGCCGCCCCGGTGTTGCCGCGCCACGCGAGATTGCTCCACCAGCGCTCGCGCGGGATCGACAGCTCGGCCTTGGCCATCAGGTCCTCGACCACCGGGATGAACTTCTCCGACGAGTAGTGGCAGAGGAAATGGTCGACGCGCTTCGGATCGACCCAGCCGTCGCGCACCAGCCCCGCGTACTCGTGGATGCCGATGTCGAACAGGTGCGGCAGCAGCCGGATGTCCTGGCGCAGCGACAGCGCGCCGGCCGCCTCGGCCTCGGACCAGGAAGCGAAGTCGAGGTGGCCGCGCGCGCGGTCCTCGGTCAGGCCCAGCTGCATGCAGACCGGGTAGTCACCCGAGAACGAGCGCTGGTGCACCCATTTCAGGCGCAGCCGCAGGCCCGGCGAACCGGCCAGCGCGGGCGCACCGTCGGACAGCAGCAGCGCCCCGGCGCCGTCCGACAGCATCCAGCGCAGGAAGTGCGAGTCGAAGTCGGTCTCATAGCCGCGCGCGGCGAAGCGCGAGCGCTTGAACAGCCGCGAGGGCATCTCGCTGGCCACCGCGAGCGCCGAGCGGTGCGCGCCCAGCTCGATGCCCTGCGCCGCGGCCTGGATCGCCGACACGCCGGCCGCGCAGATGCCGTGCACCGCGAGCGTTTCCATCGGCGCTGCCGCGAGCTCGCCCTGGATCATGTTGGCGAAGCCGGGCATCAGCGTGTCGCCGCCCGAGGAGCCGCTGGCCAGCAGCGACACGCGCGACAGCTCGGCGCCGCCGCGTTGCAGGCAGTCGCGGATCGCGCCGGCCGCCATCTGCGCATTGGTGTGGCGCGTCGCGCCTTCGGCATCGATCGCGTAGTGCCGTGTCTGGATGCCGTTCTCGGCCAGGATGCGGCGCTTGATGCGCTCGGACATCCGGTTGAGCGGCGCGATGAAGTCGTCCATGCGCTCGTTGGGCACGGGGTCGCCCGGCATGAAATAGCCGGCGCTTTCGAGGTAGACGCGTTGGAAGGGAACTGGCATGTGTCAGGAAGTGAAGGAATCGCCCGGCATCAGCAGTCGGCTGCGCCATCGCGGCCAGAGCGCGCCGAGCACGAACACGCGCGCCATGTACGGCACCAGCCCGCCCTCGTTGAGCGACGGATCGACCCGCGCACGGTAGTGCGTGCGATGCAGATGCGTGAGCTCGGACCAATGGGCATGCGGGTTCTCGTGGTGCGCCGTGTGGAGCCCGATGTTGAACAGCAGCGGATTGACCCAGCCCTCGAAATTGCGCGCGTAGTTCAGCGGGGTACCCGGGGTATCGCCGCGCGCCCCTCGTTCGGGCCGGCGGCCGTCGGCATGCGCATGCTGCAGGTAGTTGGTGGCCAGCAGCCAGTGCAGGCCGTGCAGCTGCGGCAGGATCACGAACACCAGCGCCTTGCGCCAGTCGAGCGCGAGCAGCGCGGCCCAGCTCGCGAGCCACAGCGCCTACTGCGCCATGCAGTAGCGCCAGGCCCCGCGCCGATGGCGATGCAGCCGACCCAGCCACGCGATGAACAGCGGGAACAGCACCCACACCGCCTGGAACGGATGCAGCAGGTAGCCGCGCAGGTGGTTGCTGTCGCCGCCGAAGCGGTAGGTGCGCGCCACGTCCTTCGGCCCATGGCGATGGCGGTGGTGGTTCGCCACGTGCGCCGGCCAGAACACGAAGGTCGGATGGCCCTGCAGCAGCGTGATCCAGGAGTCGGTCAGCCGGTTCATGCGCCGGCCGCGCCACATGCGCAGGTGCACGTGGTTGTGGTGGATCACGCCGACGCCGAGCGTGAGGAACAGCATCGGCGCATAGAGCCAGGGGCTGAAGCCGTGCACCCATTGCCATGCGGCCAGTGCCGGCAAGGCCGCCAGGTAGAGCAGGCTCTGCCAGTCGCGCCAGTGACGCAGCCGCGGCATCTCAGGCCGGCCTGCCATCGTGCGTGGCCGCACGGCCGCGCTGCCTGTCGCGAAAGCCCCGGAACAGCGGCTCGGCCGCGTCGGCCGCGATGCGGGTGCCGAAGAGCCGGTCCATGAAGGTGAACTGGAAGCCGTAGTTGCCGTTGTGGCAGGCGTGGTGCAGGTGATGGCGGCGGCTGGCCGCGAACCAGTGGCTGTACGACACGCGCGGGAAGAAGTCGTAGTTCGAATGCCCGACGCTGTTGAAGAACAGGCTGAACACCGGCACCGAGGCCAGCGACCAGAAGCTGAAGTCGTGCAGCACCATCGGCAGCAGGATCACGTTGCCGAGCATCGCGGCCTCCAGCGGATGGAAGCTGTAGGTGGCCCAGGGCGTGGTCACGAAGGAGCGGTGATGCGGCCCGTGGAAGCGCCGCAGCCAGCGCGTGTGCAGCAGCCGGTGGTTGAGCCAGAAATGCACTTCGTTCCACAGCGCGAGCACCACGATCTCGGCCACGACCTGGCGCCAGCCAGCATCGGGATCGAGCCGCGCCCAGCCCAGCTGCAGCAGCGCCCAGGGAAACACCATGCCGAGCCCGAAGATCAGCACCGAGATGCCCGACTGCGTGAGCTCGCGCCGCAATTGCCCGGGCTGCAGCGGCCGCGGATCGAGCACCCGCCCAATGCCCAGCGCCGGCAGCACGCGCTTCGTCAGCAGGGTGTTGAGCGCGCCGAAGCCGAGGTAGATGCCGCCGAAGAACAGCAGCCCCCACAGCATCACCTGCGGGGCGGAAAGGGACGTGAAGGTCTGCGCCATCCCCCCGAGGCTACAGCAGCATCTCGGGCACGATCGGGGCGATCAGCATGTTGTAGAAGCGCTGGAAGAAATCCGACTCGGGCTCGGCGGTCAGGATCAGCTCCTTCTCGCCGTCGGTCGTGAGCCATTCCAGCGTGCCGGTGCCCTTGGCCAGCCGCAGCCGGTAGGAGTTCTGCAGCTTGCTGATGTTGATCACGCGCAGCATCTCGCGCGCGAGCTGCGGGCTGTCGGCCACCACGCCCATCTCGGTGTTCTGGCTGGCCGAGCGCGGGTCGAGATTCATCGAGCCGATGAAGATGCGGCGCTTGTCGATGGCCGCGGTCTTGGCATGCAGCCGGCCCAGCGACTTGCCGAACATGCCGAAGCGCTCGCCCGCGCTGGTGCGCTTGGGGCTCAGCTCGTAGACGTCGGCGCCGCTGCGCAGCAGCCGTTCGCGGTAGCGCACGTAGCCGGTGTGCACCAGCGGTTCGTCGTTGGCGGCCAGCGAGTTGGTCAGCAGCGTGAGCTTGACCTTGCGCTTCGTCAGTTCCTCGAAGGCCGCCATGCCGCGCTCGCCCGGCACCAGGTAGGGCGAGGTCAGGTCGACCTCGCTCTGCGCGTCGAGCATCAGGGTCCAGACCTTCATCGTCACGCTGGTGGCGATGGCCTCCTCGGCGGTCATGGTGGTCGGCTTGGTCGGCGGATCGGCGATGGCGCGCGCCTCGCCCCACAGCAGGCCCATGCGGCCCGCGTCGAGCTCCTCGGCGATCGGTCCGTAGCCGAGGATGTCGACCGGCGGCAGCACGATCTTCGGCGGCGGCGCGGCCATGCCGATCCAGGCATCGAAATCGGCCGCGCCCGGCGCACGGCCGCCCTCGCCCGTCACGATGTCGGCCACCGGCCAGACCTGCCGGCTGTTCCAGTAAGTGTCGAAGATCGATTCGAGCTGCGGCACCACCTTGCCGACCACCAGCGCGTCCATGTCGATGAAGTTCTGCGCCTCGCTGAGCACGAAGTACTCGTCGGCGATGTTGCGCCCGCCCACCACCGCCATCGCGCCGTCGGCGATGAACAGCTTGTTGTGCATGCGGTGGTTGAGCCGTGCGATCTCCAGCGGCGAGGCCGCGAAGCGCGACAAGAGCCCGCCGCCGCGCCCGCAGCAGAAGGGATTGAACAGCCGCACCTGCACGTTGGGCACGGCGGCCAGCGCCAGCAGCAGTTGCTGGCTCTTCATGGTGTAGAGGTCGTCGACCAGCAGGCGCACCTGCACGCCGCGCGCGGCGGCTTCGCGCAGCGAGCGCAGCAGCAGCCGGCCGGTGGCGTCGTTCTCGAGCTGGTAGTACTGCACCACGAGCGAGCGCTGGGCCCGCTGTGCGAGCTGGATGCGCGCGTCGAGCGAATACACGCCCAGCGGCATCAGCCGGAAGCCCGAGTGCTCGCCGGGCGGCGTCGAGGCCTCGGCGATCTTCGCGAGCCGGGTCGAGGGATCGAAGGCCGCGGCATGCTCGGCGGGCCGTTCGCGCGCGGGCGGCAGCGCACCGCAGGCGGCGAGCGTCGCGGCCACGCCAAGGGCGTACACGAGGCGCAGCGCGCGCCGGATCCAGGCATTCGTCGTCATTCCGTTCTTCCCCGCCATCGGCGCGATGAGCGCGCTCCCGGGGCCGCATCTTCCCTCTTTTCGATGGCGGCCCCTGCGGCAAGTACGGCGCGCACGCCGCGCCGGTTTCAGCGCCGGCATCGTCCTAGAATCCGCCCCCACAGCGACCGGAGCACACCGCCATGCAACTTCCGACCTCCTCGCGCGCGGCATTCGGAACCCTCACCCTCACCCTCACCCTGGCCGCGGCGGCGCTCTGCGCACCCGCCCACGCGGCGCTCGACATCGGCGACCCCGCGCCCCGCTTCACCGCCACCGCCGCGCTCGGCGGCAAGACCTTCCGCTACTCGCTGGCCGACGCGCTCGCCAAGGGACCGGTGGTGCTGTACTTCTTCCCGGCCGCCGACTCGAACGAGTGCTCGATCGAGGCCCATGCCTTCGCCGAGGCCATCGACCAGTTCGCGGCCCTGGGCGCGACCGTGATCGGCGTCTCGGCCGACGACATTGACACGCTGTCGAAGTTCTCGGTCAAGTCCTGCCAGAGCCGCTTTCCGGTGGCCTCCGACGAGTCGAAGAGCGTGATCCAGTCCTTCGACGCGGTGATGCAGACCCGGCCCGACTTCGCCAACCGGCTGTCGTACGTGATCGCGCCCGACGGCAAGGTCGCGTCGTACTACCAGAACCTCAATCCCGACAAGCATGTCGAGCGCATGCTCAATGCGGTGAAGGCACTGCCCAGGGCCGCGGCCGGGCGCTGACCGCCGCGCGGGGTTTCGCCGCTTCGCGCAGAATCCCGGCCCATGCAGCTCAACTTCATCGCCAACGCCGACGTTCCCTCGGCCTCCGGCCGCACCCTCCCCGTCATCGACCCTTCCGACGGCCAGCCCTACGACGAGATCCAGCGCAGCAATGCCGCCGACATCGACAGCGCGGTGCGCGCCGCGCGCGACTGCTTCGAGGGCGTGTGGCACAAGGTCAGCGCGGCCGACCGCGGCCGGCTGCTGTTCAAGCTCTCGCTGAAGATCGCCGAGCATGTCGACGAGCTCGCGGCCATCGAGCAGCGCGACTGCGGCAAGCCCGTGAAGCAGGCGCGCGCCGATGCGCTCGCGCTGGTGCGCTACTTCGAGTTCTATGCCGGTGCCTGCGACAAGCTGCACGGCGAAACCATCCCCTACCAGGACGGCTATAGCGTCTTCACCTGGCGCGAGCCGCACGGCGTGACCGGCCACGTGATCCCCTGGAACTACCCGATGCAGATCTTCGGGCGCAGCGTGGGCGGCGCGCTCGCGGCCGGCAACGTCTGCGTGGTCAAGCCGGCCGAGGACGCCTGCCTGTCGCTGATCCGCGTGGCGCAGCTCGCGGCCGAGGTGGGCTTCCCGGCCGGCGCGCTCAACATCGTCACGGGCTACGGCCACGAGGTGGGCGACGCGCTCGCGCGCCACGAGGGCATCGACCACATCAGCTTCACCGGCAGCCCGAAGATCGGCACGCTGATCCAGCAGGTGGCGGCCGAGCGGCATTGCCCGGTCACGCTCGAGCTCGGCGGCAAGAGCCCGCAGATCATCTTCGCCGACGCCAACCTCGACGCGGCGATCCCGGTGCTGATCAACGCCATCGTGCAGAACGCCGGCCAGACCTGCTCGGCCGGCTCGCGCGTGCTGGTCGAGCGGGCCATCTACGAACCGCTGCTCGAGCGCCTGGGCCACGCCTTCGAGGCGCTGCGCGTGGGCCCGGCCGCGATGGACCTCGACGTCGGTCCGCTGATCCGCCAGACCCAGCAGCAGCGCGTGTGGGATTTCCTCAGCGACGCGCAGGTGGCCGGCATCCCGATGGTGGCGCAGGGCATCGTGGTCGACGAAGCGCCCGAGACCGGCTTCTACCAGGCACCCACGCTGCTGCGCGACGTGCCGGTGACCCACCGCCTCGCACAGGAGGAAGTGTTCGGCCCGGTGCTCGCCGCCATGGCCTTCGCCGACGAGGACGAAGCGGTGGCACTTGCCAACGCCACCCAGTTCGGCCTGGTCGCCGGCATCTGGACCGAGAACGGCGCGCGCCAGTTCCGCATGGCCAAGCGCGTGCGCAGCGGCCAGGTGTTCATCAACAACTACGGCGCCGGCGGCGGCGTCGAGCTGCCCTTCGGCGGCGTGAAGTCCTCGGGCTACGGCCGCGAGAAGGGCTTCGAGGCGCTGTACGGCTTCACCACGCTGAAGACGGTGGCGGTGAAGCACGGCTGAGATCGCCTCCCTTCAAGAAAAAACGCGGCGGACCGCCAGGCCCGTCGCGTTTTTTCTTGCGGCTAGCAGCCGCTCAGCCTAGCGCCGTATCGAGCAGCATCATCAGCACGAAGCCCACCATCAGCCCGCCGGTGGCGAAGGCCTCGTGCCCCTTGCGGTGCGACTCGGGAATGATCTCGTGGCTGATCACGAACAGCATCGCGCCCGCAGCGAAGCCGAGCCCCCAGGGCAGCAGCATCGCCGAATGGCCGACCACGGCCGCGCCGAGCACCGCGCCCAGCGGCTCGACCAGGCCCGAGGCCATGCCGATCAGCACGGCGAACATGCGGCTGTAGCCCGCGGCCAGCAGCGCCACCGCCACCACCAGGCCCTCGGGCACGTCCTGGATCGCGATGCCGGTGGCCAGCGCGTCGGCGCGCAGGCCGTTGTTGGCCGCGTAGCCGACACCGATCGCCAGCCCCTCGGGCACGTTGTGCAGCGCGATCGCGAACACGAAGAGCCACGTGCGCCGGATCTGGCGCGCCGCCTGCCCCTCGCGGCCCTTGATGAAATGCTCGTGCGGCAGCACGCGGTCCATCACCATCAGCGCGATGCCGCCGAGCAGGATCGCGCTGCCGATCACGCCACCGGCCGCCCAGTCGCCGCCGCCGAAGACGCCGATCGACTTGGCGGCCTCGAGGCCCGGAATGATCAGCGAGAACGCGCAGGCCGCGAGCATCACGCCGGCGCCGAAGCCGAACAGCGTGTCCTGCACGCGGTCGGGCAGGCGCTGCGAGAAGATCACGGGCGTGGTGCCCAGCGCCGTGGCGAAGGCCGCCACCGAGCCGCCGAGGAGCGCGTTCCAGACCACCGGGTCGGCGGTCACGAAACGCCAGAAGTGCGCCACCACGACGAGCGCGCCGGCCGCCACGATCGCCAGCCCGAGCCATTCGCGCGCGCTGCGGGCGGGACGCGGGCCGTGCATGGCGGGGGCCGCGGCCGGTTGCTCGGAGCTGGCGGGGTTCATGCGTCGGGATTTCCGCCGCGCAGCGCCGCGGCATGGCGACGGGCCACCTCGGCCCAGTTCACGACGTTGTAGAAGGCCGCGATGTATTCCGGGCGGCGGTTCTGGTACTTGAGGTAGTAGGCGTGCTCCCACACGTCGAGCCCGAGGATCGCCGCGTTGCCCGAGCCGATGCCGCGCATCAGCGGGCTGTCCTGGTTGCCGCTGCTCTCCACCGCGAGCTTGCCGGCGGGCGTGACCGTGAGCCAGGCCCAGCCGCTGCCGAAGCGCGTGAGCGCGGCCTTGGTGAAGGCCTCCTTGAAGGCCTCGAAGCCGCCGAGGTCGGCATCGATGGCCTTGGCGAGCTCGCCTTCGGGCAAGCCGCCGCCGCCCTGGCCCACGGGCGCCATCACGGTCCAGAACAGGCCGTGGTTGGCGTGGCCGCCGCCGTTGTTGCGCACCGGCGCGCGCAGGGCCTCGGGCAATTGCTCGACGCCGGCGATCAGCGCCTCGACCGGCTGGCCTTCGTGCGGCGTGTCCTTCAGCGCGGCGTTGAGGTTGTTGACGTAGGTCTGGTGGTGCTTGCCGTGGTGGATTTCCATCGTCTGCGCGTCGATGTGCGGCTCGAGCGCGTCGAAGGCATAGGGCAAGGCGGGAAGAACGTAGGGCACGATGACAAAGCTCCTGGTTGAAAGAAGCCCTTTGCGTCGTCCATTCGCTACGTACTCAGGCGCACAAATGATAATAGTTCGCATTGTCCATGTCCAGACAGGCGGCATGGGAATGACGAGAACCCGCCAGACGGGTTGCGGCCGATACACTGGCCGGGCCGTCGCCGCCCGCGCAAAGAACGCCCGATGAACGCTCCACGCCCCCTGCCCTTCGTCCGCCTCCTCCCCGTGCTGGCGCTCGCCGCCGCCGGCCTCGCCCGTGCCGACTTCGCCTCGCCGCCGCCCGGCGAGTACATCTACCAGGGCGGCAACGGCGCGCTGCGCATCAAGCCCAACGGCCATTTCGACATCACGACCATCGGCGCCAACGCCCACACCTGCGCCCTCGACGGCACGCTCGCGCGCGGCACGGCGAAGCTCGATGACTCGAGCTGCGTGGTGAACTTCACCGTCGACGGCGGCACGGTCAAGGTCGGCAGCAACGGCGTCGACCAGTGCCGCGACAGCTGCGGCGCCCGCGCCACCTTCGAGGGCACCTACACCCGCCCGGCCCCGGCCTGCACCGACCGGGCCGTGGCCGCCTCGCGCCAAAGCTTCAAGCGCCGCTACGACGCGCGCGACTACGCCGCCGCCCTCACCACGCTGGCGCCGGTGCTCAGCCAGTGCGACAAGACCCTGGACTGGATCAGCAAGGGCTGGATGCGCAACGACCTCGCGCTGACCCAGTACAAGCTCGGCGACCGCGCCGCCTGCCTGCAGACCCTGGCGCCGCTGGCCGAAAGCGCGGGCAAGAGCGACGAGCAGATCCAGGAGGAGTACCCGCCGGCCGACGCCGAGATCTACCTGCCGGTAGTGCGCGCCACCCGCACCAACCTCAAGCTCTGCCGCGGTTGAACGGCTCCGAATCGCCGAAGCTTGACCGCGGGCAAGGTCCGCCGCGGCGCGATCCAGTAGCCTGCGCGGCACGGGCCCTTGGCCCATGGCGCAAAATCGGAGCTTCCGCCCCATGAACAACCGCAGCAGCCACAGCACCGTCATCCCGATCGCCGAGATCGGCCGCGCGCGCCCCGCCCCCGTCGTGCCCGGCGTTGCGCTGCCCGCCACCGGCGTGCTGCACGACCGCCTGGGCCGGCCGCTGACCGACCTGCGCATCAGCGTGACCGACCGCTGCAACTTCCGCTGCAGCTACTGCATGCCGAAGGACGTGTTCGACAAGGACTACCAGTACCTGCCGCACAGTGCGCTGCTGAGCTTCGAGGAGATCACGCGGCTGGCGCGCCAGTTCGCCGCGCACGGCGTGCGCAAGATCCGGCTGACCGGCGGCGAGCCGCTGCTGCGCAAGAACATCGAGGGCCTGATCGAGCAGCTCGCCGCGCTGCGCACGCCCACGGGCGAGCCGCTCGAGCTCACGCTCACCACCAATGGCTCGCTGCTCAAGCGCAAGGCCGCCGCGCTCAAGGCCGCCGGCCTGCAGCGCGTGACCGTGAGCCTCGACAGCCTCGACGACGCCGTGTTCCGCCACATGAACGACGTCGACTTTCCCGTCGCCGACGTGCTCGCCGGCATCGAGGCCGCGCATGCCGCCGGCCTGGGCCCGATCAAGGTCAACATGGTGGTCAAGCGCGGCACCAACGAGCAGGAGATCCTGCCGATGGCGCGCCACTTCCGCGACCAGCTCGACGGCAAGGTCGTGCTGCGTTTCATCGAGTACATGGACGTCGGCGCCACCAACGGCTGGCGCATGGACGAGGTGCTGCCCTCGGCCGAGGTCGTCGCGCGCATCGGCGCCGAGTTCCCGCTGCGCCCGCTCGAGGCCAGCGCGGCCGGCGAGACCGCCCAGCGCTGGGCCTATGCCGACGGCCGCGGCGAGATCGGGGTCATCAGCAGCGTCACGCAGGCCTTCTGCCACGACTGCAGCCGCGCGCGGCTGTCGACCGAGGGCAAGCTCTACCTGTGCCTGTTCGCGAGCGCCGGCCACGACCTGCGCCCGCTGCTGCGCGGCGGCGCCAGCGACGAGGAGATCGCATCGGCCATCGGCCATGTCTGGCAGGGCCGCGCCGACCGCTACTCGGAACTGCGCGCGCTGCGCGGCCCCGACGACGGCGGCGCCAAGACGCAGCGCCGCGTCGAGATGAGCTACATCGGCGGATGAGCGCTCCGATGGGCCGCATCGCCGACATCGCCGCCGGCCTCGCCGGCCACGACCCCCAGGACCTCGGCGTCGACGGCGTGCGCGGCTTCATCGAGCGGCTGGTCGAGGGCGCCGTCGTCGCGCAGCATGAACAGCTCGGCCTGCGCCAGGCGCTCGGGCGGGTGCTGGCCGAGGACATCGTCTCGCCCGTCAGCGTGCCGCCGCACGACAACTCCGCCATGGACGGCTTCGCCTTCGACGGCGCGCTGCTGCGCGACGACGCGCCCAGCGATGCCTCGGTCTCGCTGCGCATCGTCGGCACCGCGCTGGCCGGCGCCACCTGGCGCGGCGCGCTGGCCGCGGGCGACGCGGTGCGCATCATGACCGGCGCCGTCATGCCCACCGGGCTCGACACCGTGATCCCGCAGGAGTTCTGCCGCGTCGAGGACGATCGCCTGAGCTTCCCCGCGCGCGTGGTGCGCCGCGGCGACAACCGCCGCCTCGCGGGCGAGGACCTGATGCAGGGCCAGCCCGCGCTGCGCCGCGGCCAGCGGTTGTCGCCCGCCGCGCTCGGCATGGTCGCGAGCCTGGGCCTGACCGGCGTGCCGGTGCTGCGCCGGCTGCGCGTGGCCTGCCTGTCGACCGGCGACGAGATCCTCGAGGTCGGCGACGCGCCGCGCGAGGGCGCGGTCTACGACAGCAACCGCTACACCGTCACCGCCCTGCTCGAGCGGCTGGGCTGCGAGGTGATCGACCTCGGCCTGGTGCGCGACGATCCCGCTTCGCTGGCGGCGGCCGTGCAGCGCGCCGCGCGCGAGGCCGATGCCATCGTCACCAGCGGCGGCGTCAGCGCCGGCGCGGCCGACCACACGCGCGACGTGATGCGGCAGCTCGGCGACATCGCCTTCTGGCGCGTCGCGATGCGTCCGGGCCGGCCGATGGCCGTGGGCCTGATCCCGCGCGAGCCCCAGGGCTCGGAATCCGCCGTGCTGTTCGGCCTGCCCGGCAATCCGGTCGCCGTGATGGTCACCTTCCTCGCCTTCGTGCGGCCCGCGTTGCTGCGCATGATGGGCTGCCATGCCGCCGCTGCCGCGCACCCGCCGCTGCTGCGCGCGCGCAGCCTCGGGCCGATCCGCAAGAAGCCGGGCCGCACCGAGTACCAGCGCGGCTTCGTGCAGTCGGTGCCCGGTGCGCTGCCCGAGGTGCGGGTGGCGCTCAACCAGGGCTCGGGCGTGCTCAGCTCGATGGTCGAGGCCAACGGGCTCGTGGTGCTGCACCACGACCAGGGCCCGGTGGCCGCGGGCGACGAGGTCGACGTGATGATGTTCGACGGGATCGTCTAGGGCCTTTTCACTCCGCCGTGATGTTCGCGGCCTTGATGATCTGGGCCCACTTGCGCGTCTCGCTGCCGATGAACGCGCTGAACTCTGCGGCGCTGCCGCCACGCAGTTGCAGTCCTGCCGCCTCGGCCTTGCGGCGCACGTCCGCGTCGGCCACGGCCGCGTTGATCTCGGCATTCAGGCGCTCGACGATCGCGGCCGGCGTGCCCGCGGGCGCCAGCATGCCGTACCAGCCGTAGCCCACCACCGAGGGCAGGCCCTGCTCGTGCAGGGTCGGCGCATCGGGGTACAGCGGCGAACGCTCCTCGTTGGCCACGCCCAGCACCCGCAGCTTGCCGGCCTGGATGTGCGGCACCGCGGTCGAGATGGCGGTCAGGGTGGCGTCGATGCGCCCGGCCAGCAGCTCGGTGTAGGCCGGTGCGTCGCCGCGGTACTGCACCACCACGCCCTTGGCGCCCGCGGCGCGCAGCAGCAGCTCGGCCGTCAGGTGCGGCGCCGAGCCCGCGCCCGGCGAGCCGAAGGTCGCGCCCCCGGGCTGCGCCTTCGCGTGCTTCACGAACTCGGCCAACGTCTTGTAGGGCGCCTGGGCATTGACCACCAGGAACAGCGGCGCGATCGCGGTGCTGGCGATGGCGGCGAAGCTCCTGTGCACGTCGTACGGCAGGTCCTTGTACAGCGCCTCGCCGATGGCGATCGGCGCGGCGGCATGCAGCAGCGTGTAGCCGTCGGGCGGCGCCTTGGCCACGAAGTCGTTGGCGATGCGCGTGCCCGCGCCCGCCTTGTTCTCGACCACGATGCCCTGGCCCAGCCGGCGCCCGAGGAAGTCGCCGAGCACGCGCGTGAGGATGTCGTTGGAGCCGCCCGCGCCATAGGGCGAGATCATGCGGATCGGCCGCGCGGGCCAGGCCTGCGCGAAAGCCGGTGCGCTCCAGGGCAGCGCCAGGCCGGCGGCCGCGGCGAGAAGGTGGCGGCGGTTCAGGGTCGTCATGCGTGTCGTCTCCATTTTTCTAAGTGTGTTCGTTCGTCGTGTCTCAAGCCTGCCGGATCGGCGGATAGTCGAAGCGCAGCGCTAGATGGTCGGCATGCGGCTGATAGAGCCTCAGCACCACATAGAACCGCTCGTCGCGCGGCGCGGGCAGCCAGTTCATGCCCGGCCCGGGATCGTCGGCCTGCAGCCGGATCGCGAGGCTGCCGTCGGCCTCGTGGCACAGGCCCGGCGTGCGGTCGCCGATCGAATAGCGCGCGATCGGGTTGGCCACGAACAGGCAGTCGCTGCGCCGGTACATCGTGAGCGACCAGAAGGCGCCCACCTTCGGCACCCGGCCCGGCGCGAAGCGCAGCTCGTAGCACCGCGAGCCGTCAAGCGGCTCGCCCCGCGCGTCGACCTCGGCCGTCGGGTACATCGCCTCATCGATGCCGAGCGCGCCGATGAAGTTGCGCGCGATGCGCGCGCGCGTCGGCAGATCGTCGCCCCAGTGCGTGCGCACCAAGACCGGGATGGCCCAGCCGCCGCCGAGGTCGTGCGGCTGGCCGGCGTTGCGCAGGCCTTCGTAGACGGCCGGCAATGCGGCCTCGAGCGCGCCGGCCGCGGGCGGCCATGCGAGCCGCTCGCCCTCGGGCACGGGATTGCGCCGCAGCGCGGCCTCCACGACCTGTCGATACAGCTCGGGCGCGGGGATGCGCGTGTCGCGGCCGTCGAGCACGGTGTCCACGCGCATCGCAGCGTCCGCGCCATCGAGCCGCACGAGCCGCAGGCCCGCCTGCAATGCGCGCACGCGCTCGGCATCGGCGCCGTCGTCCTCCACGAGGATGCGGCCGATCAGCCAGACGTCGTCGCCCGCCGCGCGGATCGTGTGCGTGATGCCCTCGGGCACGGCGCCGCGCCAGCCCGGCGCATGGACCAGCGTGCGCTGCGCCCGGTTGCCGGTGGTGCGCCGCCCCACGTAGGCGAAGGGGTTGGTCCAGGCATCGAGCAGCCCGAGGGTCCAGTAGCGCTCGCCCATGTCGGGCGACTCGATGACCACCGGCCCCTCGCGGAGGTCGAGCCAGGCGTTGCTGTAGACGGTGTCGTTGTTCGGGCTCACCACCTCCCGGTCCTCGGGTCCGAGGCGGCGGTGCGTGTGGGTGAACTGGTTGACCCAGCGCATGCCGGTGCCCGGTTCCGTCGCGGCGAAGCCCAGTCGTGGATGGCAGCGCGCGGTGGTCGCGGCGCGCATGCGCATCATCTCGAACAGCGGCAGCGTCTGGACGACCGCGGCTTCGTCGGGGTGTGTGAACAGGTCCATGGTGTTTTCGTCTCTCATCCGGCGCTCAGGCCACGGCGCCGTCGCGGCGCAGTTGAGCGATTTCCTGCGCGCCGAAGCCCAGCGCGCCCAGCACCTCGTCGGTGTCCGCGCCGCAGGCGGAGGCGGCGCGCGGCCGGGCGCGCGGCGCGTCGCCCAGGCTGTAGGGCAAGGCGAGCGAGGGGTAGCGGCTGCCGTCGGCCGCGACCGCGTCGACCAGCATGCCGCTGGCCTGCACGTCCTCGCTGTCGAGCACCTGCCGGTAGCTGCGCACCGCGCCGACGACGATCTGGTTGCGGCTCAGCAGCGCCACGCACTCCTCGCTCGTGAACGCGGACAGGCATTCGCGCAGCACCGCGCGCAGCTCGGCGCGGTGCCGCACGCGCAGCGCGTTGCTGCGAAAGCGCGGATCGTCCGCGAGCGCCTCGCGCCCCACGACGCGGCAGAAGCGCGCCCAGTGCTCGTCCGCATAGGCCGACAGCACGATGTGCCCGTCGCGCGTGGGCACCACCTCCGCGGCCGGCGCGTTGTTCGGCTGGCCGTCGCCGATGCGCGTCGGCTCGGGCGCGCCGCCCAGGTAGTCGCACCAGGTGGTGGCCTGCAGGTGCAGCGCCACCTCCAGCAGCGAGGTGCGCAGCGTCTCGCCCCGGCCGGTGCGCGTGCGGCCATAGAGCGCCGCCAGCACCGCCTGCGCGCCCAGGTGCCCCGCGGCCGCGTCGATGACCGGCACGCCCACCTTCTGCGGCAGCCGGTCCGGCTCGCCCGTCACCGACATCAGCCCGCTCTCGGCCTGCGCGGCCACGTCGTAACCGGGACGCGCGCTCGAGGGCCCGCGGCTGCCGAAGCCCGAGATCGAGAGGTAGATCAGCTTCGGGAAGCGCTCGCGCACCGGCTCCGGCCCGAAGCCCAGGGCTTCCACCGCGCCCGGGCGCAGGTTCTGGATCAGCACGTCGCTGCCCTCGATCAGCCGCCATGCGACCGCGCGCCCGGCCTCGCTCTTGAGGTCGAGCGCGATCGAGCGCTTGCCGCGGCTGTAGGCCCGGATCATCGACTCGCCGTAGCGCCCGATGTGGCGCGCCTGGTCGCCCGCGATCGGCTCGATCTTGATGACCTCGGCGCCCAGCTCGGCCAGCACCATCGCCGCGCCCGGGCCGGCGATGTACTGCCCCATGTCGATCACGCGCACGCCCGCCAGCGGTGCCGCGGGGCCGGTTGTCTCGGTCGTTGTATCGGTCGTTGTCTCGGTGTTCATCGGCCCGGACCTTATCCCCTTCCCCTATTCTTGAAAATTCGATAATCGTGAGGGAGCGATCACGATCAGCTATCGCCTCCGACACCGGGAATGCCCATGGACGCCAAGACCCACCATCTCGTGCGCAAGCTGCGCCTGCGGCACCTCGAGCTGCTCGCCGCGCTCTCCGAGACCGCCACCATGCGCGGCGCGGCGGCACGACTGCACCTGAGCCAGCCCGCGATCAGCAAGATGCTCGGCGAGATCGAGGGCTGCTTCGGCGCGCGGCTGTTCGAGCGCAGCCACCAGGGCATCCACGCCAACGCGCTGGGCGCGAGCGCCGTGTTCCGCGCGCGGGCGGTGCTCAACGAACTCGCGCGCGCCACCGAGGACGTCGACGCGCTGCAGGGCGGCGCCGCGGCGGTGCTGCGGGTCGGCGCGCCCTCCGTCACCGCCACCATCCCGGCCGCCATCGCCGAGCTGCGCCGACGCGTGCCGGGCGCCGCCGTGCTGCTGCGCGAGGGCCGCGTCCACGAACTGATCGAGCGGCTGCTCGAGGGCGAGCTCGACTGCGTCTTCGGCGCCATCACGCCCGAGCTGTCCGCGAGCGACATCGCGCCGCGGCTCGAGCCCGTGGTGCTGCTCGAGGACGAACTCTGCGTGCTTGCCTCCACCGCTCACCCCGGCAACGACGACGGCGCCCGGCGCAAGCTGCGCTGGGCCGACCTGGCCCAGGCCTCCTGGGTGCTGCCGCCGCGCGAGACGCTGGTGCGTCAGGCCTTCATGACGGCCTTCCTCAACGATGGCGCGACGCCGCCGATGCCGGTCGTCGAGGCCCTGTCGTCGGTCACGGTCGGCGCGGTGCTGCGGCGCGATCCGTCGCTGCTGTGCGCGGTGCGGCTGGAGCATGCGATCGACGAGATCGCGCGCGGCGGCGTGCGGCGGCTCGCCGTCGCGCCGAAGGTGAGCCTGCCGTCCTTCGGCCTGTTCCTGCGCCGCGACGGCATGGAGCGCCCGCCGATCCTGGCCGAGTTCGCCGAGGCGGTGCGGCGCGGGGCCGCGACGATGGCGCCGAAGCGGCGCGCCAGGCCCGCGGCCTGAGCGGACTCAGGGCGCCAGATACTCCTTCGAGATCCCCGCCCCCACCGTGTACTTCGGATCCACGAAGTTGCCCAGCCGCACCTTGCCGCACTGGCTCAGCATCATGTAGGCGTCCCAGCGGTCGTAGCCGTACTCGGCCTCCATCCACAGCACCAGTTCCTTGTAGGCGATGCGGGTGGCGTCCTCGAGCGGGCGGGCGCTGCCGATGGCCATGATCATGGCCTCGGTCTCCAGCCGCGGCCACTCGAGCTTCCAGCCCTTGATCAGGTCGACGCGGATGGTCGTGAGGCTCGGGTACTCGACCGCGGTGCCGCAGACCTCGCCGTCGCCCTGGCAGGCGTGGGCGTCGCCGATGAACAGCCGCCCGCCCGGCGTGCGCACCGGCAGGTAGGTGATGCTGCCCGGGCCCATGTCGGGCAGGTCCATGTTGCCGCCGTGCTGGTCGGGCGTGAGGCTGTTGATGGAATCGAGCTCGGGCGAGCAGCTCAGGGTGCCGATGTGCGGGCGGTACGGCAGGGTGACGCGCTTGCTCCAGTACACGCCCTCCTCGTCCACGTCGATCTTGCGCACGGTCTCGGGCAGCGGCTGGTTGAGCAGCGCGGTGAAGGCGGTGCCGCTCAGCGCGCCGAAGTCCGGGATCATGCAGCAGGTGCCGCGCGGGTTGGGTCCGCGCGGCGCCATCGATTCGATGTGCACCGCGATCGCGTCGCCGGGCTCGGCGCCCTCGACCATGATCGGGCCGTTCTGCGGATTGACGAAGGGCATGGTCAGCACCTTCGAGGGCAGGTCCTGCTCGGTCTTGACCTTGCCGTCGAAGGCATCGCGCGTCTCGACCACGATGCGGTCGCCGGGCTTCACCGTCAGCACGGGCTGGGTGTAGGGGCCGATGGTGAAGTGGTAGGTGCCCTGCTTCGCCTCGGTGAGTTCGTGGGTGGCCACGCTACGGCTGCGGCCCTCGCCGCGCGTCTGCATGATCGATCGTTCGAGCCAGCTCATGGGATGTGTCTCCTTGTGGGTTGCTTCACAGCGAGAGGTGCTCGCGCACCGCCTGCGCGTTCATGGCGCCGGGCTCGATGCGCCCGACGATGCGGCCCTTCTCCATCACATAGGCGCGCTCGCCCACGTCGAGGATGGTGTCGAGGTTCTGCTCGACGAAGAGGATGGTGGTGCCGAGGTCGCGCCGGATCGCGCGCAGCACGTCGCAGATCAGCTGCACGATCGAGGGCTGGATGCCTTCCGAGGGTTCGTCGAGCAGCATCAGCGCCGGGTTGCCCACCAGCGCGCGGCCGATGGCGAGCTGCTGCTGCTCGCCGCCCGACATGGTGCCCGCGAGCTGGTCGCGCCGCTCGGCCAGGCGCGGGAAGTACTGGTAGACCAGCTCGGGCTGCTTGCGGCCGCGCGGGCCGCCGATCAGCTCGCCGACCATCAGGTTCTCGGCCACCGTCATGCGCGGGAACACCTCGCGCCCCTGCGGCACGTAGCCGATGCCCAGCCGCGCGCGCGCATCGCTGGCCAGGGTCTCGATGTCGCGCCCCAGGAAGCGGATGCCGCCGCCGCGCGTGCGCAGCAGGCCCATGAGGCAGCGCATGGTGGTGGTCTTGCCCACGCCGTTGCGCCCGATCAGCGCCACGATCTCGCCCTTGCCCACCGTCAGGTCGACACCCTGGAGGATCGGCGTGGCGCCATAGCCGGCCTGCAGGCCACGGATCTCGAGCACGGTCTCAGTGGTGTTCATGCGTCTTCCCCAGGTAGATCTCGGCCACGCGCGGATCGGCGATCACCTCGGCGATCGAGCCCTCGGCGAACACCTTGCCGAAATGCAGCACGGTCACGCGCTGCGCGATCTGGCGGATGAAGGCCATGTCGTGCTCGACCACCAGCACCGTCATGCCCTCGGCATTGAGCTTCTGGATCAGCTCGCCGGTCTTGAAGGTCTCCTCGGGCGACAGCCCGGCCGTGGGCTCGTCCATCAGCAGCAGCACTGGCTTGAGCGCCAGCGCCATGCCGATCTCCAGCCACTGCTGCTGGCCGTGGGCCAGCTCGCCCGCGGGCTTGTCAGCATCGGCCGCGAGGTCCAGCAGCTCGAGCAGCCGGTCCTCCTCGCGCCGCAGTTCGGCCAGCCGCGCATGGTGCTGCAGCGCGATGTGGATGTTCTGCCGCACCGGCAGTTCGCGGAACACGCTGGGCGCCTGCATCTTGATGCTCATCCCCTGCTGCACGCGCTGGTAGGGCCGCTCGTCCGTCACCTCGCGGCCCTGGAATTCGATGCGGCCCTCGCTCGCTTCGTGGGTGCCGACGATCAGCTTGAACAGCGTGCTCTTGCCCGCGCCGTTGGGCCCGATCAGGCAATGGATCTCGCCGCGGCGCACCGAGAGGTCGACCTCCGACACGGCCGCATGGCCGCCGAAGCGCTTCGACAGGCCGTGGGTCTGCAACAAGACCTCGTTCATGCGCGCACCTCCGCGGTCGTGGCTTCGGGCAGCTTCGATGGCGCCGCAGGCTTGGCCGCGCCGCGCCGCGCGAACAGCCGCCGCGCCGCGTTCGCCACGCCGATCACGAAGCCCTGCGGCGCCACCATCACGGTGCACAGCAGCATCGCGCCCATCAGCAGCAGCGCCGCCTGCTGGCTGTAGACCGTCAGCGCCTGGAAGGCCCAGAGCACGAGGAAGGAACCGACCAGCGTGGCCGTGATGTCGCCGCGGCCCGAGAACGCGACCCAGACGATCGGCATCGCGGCAGCCGGCAGGCCGATGCTCGCGGGCGTGATGAACTGGCCCCAGGAGGTGTAGAGCACGCCGCTCAGACCCGCCAGCGCGGAGCCGATGACGAAGGTGGCGAGCTGGTACTTGCGCACGTCGTAGCCGAGCAGCTCGGCGCGCTGCGGATCCTCGCGCACCGCCACCACCACGTTGCCGAAGCGCGAGTTCAGCAGGATGCGCAGGCCCAGGTAGACCACGAGGATCAGCGCCACCACCAGGTAGTACAGCGCCACGCCCTCGAAGAACAGCGGCTCGCCGCCGAACCACGGGATGTTCAGCGGCGCCATGTCCTTCATGCCGTTGAAGCCGTTGAGCCGCGCGTTGCCGATGTGCCATTCGGGCCCGGCCGTCTGGCCGAGGAAGAAGGCCAGCACCAGCGTGGCCGACAGCGTGACGATGCCGAAGAACACGCCGCCCACGCGGCCCCAGATCATGAAGTAGCCGAGCACCGCCGCCGCCAGCGCGGCCAGGCCGAGGGCCAGTACCAGCGCGAGGAAGGTGGTGCCCGACTCGCCGCCCAGGTTGGTGGCCAGCACGCCATAGCCATAGCCGGCCACGCCGAAGAAGAAGGTCTGGCCGAAGGACAGCATGCCGCCGTAGCCCCAGACCAGGCACAGGCCCATGGCCATGAAGGTCCAGGTCAGCAGGTAGGCCATGTTGCCGACGTCGTACGAATCGGCGACGGCCGGGTATGCGAGCACCAGGACCAGCACGGCGAGGAAGGGAAGCCAGAAGACGCGGCTGGCGCCCAGCGTCTGCGGCCCGTTGATGAGTTGGAACATGCGAGAAGGACTCCGTGCAGGGGAAGACGCCGTTCAGCGGGTGCGCCGGGCCAGCCAGCCCGACACCCCTTCGGGCAGGATGCGGATCACCACGATCACCGCCAGCAGCATCCCGATCTGGCCCACGATCTGGCCGCCCCAGCCGTTGAGGCCGGTGCGGATGACCGCGAGCAGGATGCCGGCCGGCGCGGTGCCCAGCAGCACGTTGGCGCCGCCCACCACCACGGTGACGAAGCTCTCGACCAGGAAGGCCGCGCCCATGGTCGGGATCAGGGTCATGGTCGGCGCATAGAGCGCGCCGCACAGCCCCGCGAGGCCGGCGCCGATGCCGAAGCTCAGCGCGTACACGCGGCCCACGCGCACGCCGGTGGCCTGCGCGATCGAGGCGTTCTGCATGGTGGCGCGCGCATGCACGCCGAAGCGGGTGCGCATGAAGACCAGGTAGATGCCGCCGAGCACCGCCACCGCGGCCGCGAACAGCACCAGCCGGTAGACCGAGAAGCTGTAGCCACCCACGCTGAAGCTGCCCTCGGGCGTGCCCACGCCCGCGAGCGTGGAGCCGAACACCAGCAGCATGCCCTGCGTGACGATCAGGCTCAGGCCGAAGGTGGCGAGCAGCGAGTCGAGCGGCCGCTTGTAGAGCTTGCGCACCAGGCTCCACTCCACGGCCATGCCGATCAGGCCGGCCGCGAGCGTGCCGCACAGCTGCGCGAGCGGCAGCGGCAGCCCGCCGTGCACCAGGCCCACGGTGACGTAGGCGCCGCACATGATGAACTCGCCGTGCGCCATGTTGATCACGCCCATCATCCCGAACACCACGGCCAGGCCGGCCGCGGAAAGGATGAGGAACGCGAACACGTCGGCGAACTGGTAGAGGAAGGAGAAGATTTCGGCGAACACCGCGGCTCCCGGTCAGTGGCTGGCTGCTGCAAACGCGCTCAGGACTTCTTCGGCAGGTCCGAGGGCGTGTACTGCTTGCGGTCGTTCTTCTTCGTCAGGTCGCAGCCGATCTGGCCGAGCCAGTAGGGCTGGATGGTCCCGTAGTCCTTGAGCACCTTCACCGCATGCTTGTCGTCGACCGAGATCAGCCGCATCTGGTGCGACACGTGCTGGCTCTTGGGATCGATGCAGATCTTGCCCTCGGCGGACTCGATGCAGGCGTCGCCGGTGGCGATCACCTTGCGCAGGTCGGCCAGCTTGGTCGACTTGGCCTTCTCGACCAGCGCCTTGTACATGTAGAGCGCGTTGTAGGCGTTGTAGCCCATGTCGTTGATGTAGGGCTCGTTCGGGAACTTGGCGTGCCAGCGCTTCTTGAACTCGGTGGCCGCGGGCGTGTCGATCTCCTCGAACCAGTTGGCCGTGGCATGCATGCGGTTGAGCGCGGGCGGCGCGAATCGCTTGTGCTCGAAGCCCAGCATCACCTTCACCGACGAGCCCATCGGCAGGTTCAGCTTGGCGGCCGCGGCCTGCTCGAAGAAGGAGTCCTGCGCCGCGCCCACGTTGAGCATCAGCAGCCAGTCGGGCTTGGCCTTCTGGATGTTCTGGATCGTCTGCGCGAACTGGGACACGCCCAGCGGGATGAACTCCTCGCCCACCACGGTGCCGCCCAGGTCCTTGAGGATGGTGCGGTTCCACTCGGCGGAGATCTGGCCGAAGTTGTAGTCGGCGGCCACCACGTAGACCTTCTTGCCGAAGGTCTGGACCATGTAGGGGATCAGCGTGGAGAACTGCTGCTCGGGCACCGCGCCCATGCTGATCATGTTGGCGTCGCACACGCCGCCCTCGTACTGGTTGGTATAGAAGTACGGCGTCTGCGTGCGGTCGACGATCGGGCGCACCGCCTCGCGCGAGGCCGAGGTGATGCCGCCGATCAGCAGGTCGACCTTGTCCTTGCTCAGGAGGCGCCGCGTGAACTCCTGGTAGCGCGCGTTGTCGCCCTGCGGATCGAGGTGGATCAGCTCGATCTGCCGGCCCATGATGCCGCCGGCCTTGTTGATCTCCTCCACGGCCAGCAGCGAGCCGTTGAGCTTGGGCTTGCCGAGCACGGCGAGGTCGCCCGAGACGTCTTCCATCAGGCCGATCTTCAGCGGATCGGCGGCCATCGCCGAGGTGGCCAGCGCCAGCGTGCAGCCCAGGGAGAGAAGCGCATTGCGTAGTGTCATGGTGGTGCTTTCGAGGGAAGGAGAAAAGAACGAGGGAGAACGAAGGAATGGGAAGCCCGCGGCGCTCACAGCGCGGGGTGGCGGCGGTGCCAGTCGGTGAGCTGCTGGAAGGCCGCGCCGGCGCGCACCAGCAGCGCCTCGTCGAAGTGGCGCGACACGAACTGGAAGGCCACCGGCATGCCCGCGGGCGTGAAGCCGCCGGGCAGCGTGATCGTGGGGCTGCCGGTCATGTCGAAGGGACAGGTGTAGCGCAGCATCGCGGCCATCAGCTCGGCGTCGACGCCCATCTGCGCCATGCGCTCCATGGTCGGCGAGGCGATGCCGGTGGCCGGGATCAAGAGCAGGTCGATGTCCTCGAACATCGCGCGCACGCGGCCGCTGAAATCGTGGCGATGCAGCACGATCTTCTGGTAGTCGGTGCCGCTTTGCGCCAGCCCCAGCTCGATCAGGCCGGCCACGGCCGGGCCGTACATCTCCTTGCGCGCCGGATAGGTCTTCTCGTGCACCACCGCGGCCTCGATGCCGCACAGCGGGAACCAGTCGGCCAGCGCCTGCGCCGGATCGGGAAAGCGCACCTCGCGCAGTTCGCCGCCCAGCGTCTTCACCGCGGCGACGGCGGCATCGAAGACCTCGCGCGTCGGCGCGTCCACGCCCTCGGTGGCCCAGCGCAGGTCGATGCCCACGCGCAGCCCGGCCAGGCCCCGGCCAATGTCGGCCAGGTAGTCGGGCACCGGCAGCAGGCTGGCGGTGGGATCGTTCGCGTCGGCGCCCGCGATGGCGCCGAGCATCGCGCCGGCATCGGCGGCGCTGCGCGTCATCGGGCCGATGTGGTCGAGCGTGGCGGCGAGCTCGAAGGCGCCGTGGCGGCTCACGCGGCCCCAGGTCGGCTTCAGGCCCGTGAGGCCGTTGGCGGCCGAGGGAAAGCGGATCGATCCTCCCGTGTCGGTGCCCAGCGAGCCGTAGCACAGGCCCGCCGCGGTGGCCACGCCCGAGCCGCTCGAGGACACGCCCGGCCAGTGCGCCGCGTTCCAGGGATTGACCGGCGGCGACACGCTCGGATGGTGGTCGGCATAGGCGCTCTCGGTGAGCTGCAGCTTGCCGAGGATCGGCGCGCCGGCCTCGCGCAGCTTGCGCACCACGGTGCCGTCGACCTCGGGCACGAAGTCCTGGTAGAGCGTCATGCCCGCGGCCGTGGGCACGCCCGCGGTCCAGCACAGGTCCTTCACAGCCACCGGCACGCCGTGCAGCGGGCCGCGCGATTCGCCACGCGCGATCTCGGCGTCGGCACGTTTCGCCTCGGCGAGCGCCGAATCGGCCATGACGCGCACATAGCTGCGCAGGCCGCCGTCGACCTGCCCGATGCGATCGAGCTGGGCCTGCGTGACCTCGACGCTCGAGAGTTCCTTCGACTGGATCAGGCGGCCGACTTCGAGCAGTTCGAGGTAGTGCAGATCGGTGTTCGGCATGGTGTGGAGGCTCCGTTCGTTGTGGATGGAAAAGGGTTCGGCCTGTAGGAAGACGCCGACGTCGAAGGTATAGAAGCACCGCCTTCGCGGCTTGGCTCGCAGCGCCATCGCGATGTGCTGGCGCGGCCAGTCGGTGGGTGGGTTGGCGCTTTCAGGCCAGCGCGGGCGCGCGTCGGTGGAAATCGGTGGCCTGCTGGAACGCATGGCCCGCGCGCAGCAGCGCGGCCTCGGCGAAGGGCCGGCCGATCAGTTGCATGCCGATCGGCAGGCCGTCGGGATCGAAGCCGCAGGGCACGTTGAGCGAGGGCAGCCCCGTGAGGCTGGCCACGCCGGTGAACTGCATGATCGCGGACAGCATGTCCTCGGGCCGGCCCGGCTCGATCTCCACGCTGGTTTCGCCGATGCGCGTGGCCGCGAAGGGCAGCGAGGGACAGACGAACACGTCGACGCGGCGGAAGGCCTCGAGGAACTCGGCGCGCAGCAGCGCGCGGTAGCGCTGCGCCTGCAGGTAGTGGGTGGCCAGCAGCATCTCGCCGGCCTCGAGCAGGGTGCGCACGTCGTCGCCGTAGTCGCCGGGCCGCTCGCGCAGGTTGCGCTGGTGGTAGGTGCTGGGCTCGGCCGACTCGATGGTGAGCTGGGCCGAGATGTTGCCGTGGATGTGGCCGATGTCGACCTCGACCACCTGCGCGCCGAGTTCGACGAAGGCCGCGATCGCCGCCTTCACGGCGTCGTGCACCGGCGCCTGCAGGTGCTCGAAGAAGTAGCCCGGCACGATGCCGATGCGCAGGTGGCGGCAGCCGCCCTCGAGGTCCTGCAGGTAGTCGTCCACCGCGCGCGGCGCGCTGGCCGCGTCCTTCGGATCGAAGCCCGCGATGGCGCCGAACATCAGCGCGCAGTCCTCCACGCTGCGGGCCATCGGGCCCACCGTGTCCATGCTCCAGGCCAGCGGGATCACGCCGTGGTTGCTGACCCGGCCGTAGGTGGGCCGCAGCCCGACGATGCCGTTGATGGCCGAGGGCAGCCGGATCGAGCCGCCGGTGTCGGTGCCGATGGCGCCGAAGCACAGGCGCGCGGCCACCGCCACGGCCGAGCCGCCGCTGGAGCCGGCCGGGAAGCGATCGGTGTCCCAGGGGTTGCGCACCGCGCCGTAATGCGGATTGGCCGAGGTGCCGCCCCAGGCGAACTCGTGCATGTTGGTCTTGCCGATGAACAGTGCGCCGGCCTGGCGCAACCGTGTGGCGACAGTGGCGTCGGCCTCGGGCAGCCAGTCGGCCAGCAGCTTGCTGCCGGCCGTGGTGCGGCTGCCGCGCAGCGCGACGTTGTCCTTGAGCGCCAGCGGCACGCCGTGCAGCGGACCGAGCTCGTGGCCCGCGGCCGACAGCATCTCGGCCGCGCGCGCGACCTGCAGCGCCTGTTCCTCGAACACGGTGATGAAGGACTTGAGCACGCCGTCGTGGACGCGGATGCGCGCGAGCGAGGCCTCGACCAGTTCCACGGGCGAGACCTTGCGCGCGCGCACCAGGCGCGCCGCTTCCGCGAGGCCCAGGTTCGCGATGTCGTTCATGCAGCTTCCTCCGGCAGCTCGTGCGCATGCGTGAAGGCCGTGACCGGCATCAGCGCCTGCCGCGCGGGATCGCTCATCTGCGCGCTGAGCGCATGGGCGGCGGGGATCCAGGCCTGCAGCACGGCATCGACCGCGGCCAGCCGCTCGGGGCTCAGCTCGAGGCCGGCGCAGCGCGCCAGCGCGGCGGTGTCGATCGCCGGCGGTGTACCGGATGGATCGGATGGATCGGATGGATCGGATGGATCGGAGGGGGAGGAAGGCATCGTCGTTTCCTTGCGTGAAGCGCCCGTCGGGGGGCTGGCTTCACGATAGGCAACGACGCGGTTCGCGGCTTGGCTGCGCCTGCCATCGCGATGGGCTGGAACCGCCAGCCGCGGCGGACGGCCGTGCTCAGTGGCGGCGCAGCAGGGTCTGCGGCGTCACGCCGTAGGCCTTCTTGAACACGCGGCAGAAATGCGAGAGGTCGCTGAAGCCGTGCTGGAACGCGGCCTGCGTGACCTGCCGCACCCGGCCTTCGCTGAGCGCCGCATGGCTGGCCTCGAGCCGCTGCTTCCACAGGTGCTGGATCGGCGTGCTGCCGTACTCGGCGAACACGCGCGCCAGCGTGCGCGCCGACACGTGCTGCGCCGCGGCCATCTGCTCCACGTCGAGCTCGCAGTCGTCGAGGTGCGCGGCGATGTACTCGCGCGTGCGCTGGTAGAGCTGGGCATGCGAGGACAGCGCGGCCTCGGCGCCGTCGCTCTGCACCTGCAGCACGGCCGAGAGCATGTCGAGCATCGAGCCCGCGAGGCTGGCCTCCATGGCCTCGCTGCCCGAGAGCTCGAGCTTCGCCGCCTCGCGGATCATGTGGCCGAGCAGCCGCGCCGTGGGATGGCCCTCGGCCAGGTGCATCGCCGTGAGGTTGTGGGCCTCGGGAAAGCGGCACAGCAGTTGCCGGCGCGGAATGCGAACCAGCAGCGTGGACTCGGGCGCGAGGTCGAAGCTGAAGGGGCGCGCGGCGTCGTAGAGCACGATGTCGCCGTTGCGCTGCACCACTTCCCGCCCCGACTGCGAGAGCACGCCGTGGCCCGACACCATCAGGCTCAGCATGAAGTCCTCGTTGGGGCCGCTGCGCAGGTGCTGGGCATCGCGCTCCCAGACATGGCGCGGCGAGGACATCTCGGCCAGCGCGAGCTTGCCGAGCGAGCGCAGCCTGAAGCGCGCGTTGAAATGCTGGCGGTCGGGCACCACGCTCTTGGCCGGGATCAGGTGCTGGCACACCACGTCGCTCCAGTAGGCAAAGCGCTGGGCGTCGTCGACCGTGTCGGTGGAGTAGTCGAGGTGCATGCTGCGAGCGAAGGGTTGGAAACCATCTCGCGATGGCCATCGCAACGCCTCAAGCAACATCCATGCCCTTGCCGAGGCCTGCCCGCGCACTCTAGCGTGCGGGCCCCGCTTCCCTCTGAGGGCTGACCCGTAGTCTCCGCGTGTCCAGCCGCGCGCTCAGCCGCGGCCGAGCGCCTTGTCCACGCCCTTGTTGGCCAGCATGTCGGCGCGCTCGTTGCCCGGGTCGCCCGAATGGCCCTTGACCCAGCGCCACTCGATGGCGTGGCCGCCCTCCTGCACCAGCTTGTCCAGCCGCTGCCAGAGCTCGACGTTCTTCACCGGCTGCTTGGTCGAGGTGAGCCAGCCCTTGGCCTTCCAGCCGCGGATCCACTCGGTGATGCCCTGGCGTACGTACTGGCTGTCGAGGTAGAGCGTGACCTTGCAGGGCCGCTTGAGCGCGGCCAGGCCCTCGATCACGGCCGTGAGCTCCATGCGGTTGTTGGTGGTGTTCAGCTCGCCGCCGAACAGCTCCTTCTCGGTGGGGCCCGACTTGAGCCAGGCGCCCCAGCCCCCGGGGCCGGGATTGCCCTTGCAGGCACCATCGGTGTAGATCACGACTTCGTTCAAGCTCTCTGTTCCTTCATTTCTTCACTGTCGATATTCATTCACGTCATTCGCCGTCGGCGCGGCGTCCCTGCCGGTGCACCTTGCCCGCGATCGGCACCGGCGCCGTGGCGCGGGCGCTGGCGCGGCGCCATTCGGGGCTCAAGAGGCGCATGCCGCGCACGCGCTTGACCGCCACCAGGAAGTAGGCCGCGCCGAAGATCGGCCACCAGCGCTCGCCGGCCACGTCCATCCAGCGGCTGCGCTCGAGCCAGGCCTCGCTGCGCGCGGACGGCCGGTAGACGCCGAAGCGGCCCGACTCGACCTCGAAGCTCAGCAGGCGCAGCCAGTCACGCATGCGCCAGTAGCCGATGAACTCCCCGCCCTCGGGCAGGAAGAGTTCGCCGAAGCCCAGGCGCCGGTACAGGTGCGCGCGGCGTTGCCGCATGCCCCAGAGGCTGGTCGGGTTGAGCCCGCAGATCACCACCCGGCCCTCGGGCACCAGCACCCGCTCGACCTCGCGCAGGGTGGCGTGCGGATCGGGGCTGAGCTCGAGCGCATGCGGCAGCACCACCAGGTCGAGGCTGTTGGCCGCGAACGGCAGCGCCGCGAAATCGGTCAGCAGCACGGCCTGCGGCGCATGCGCGAGGTGCGCCGGGTCGTCGAGCGCCAGCCAGCGGTGCGGCATGCGGTTGGCGCGCAGGCCCTCGACCTGGGCGGCCCCGAGCTGCAGCGCGTGGTAGCCGAAAACGTCGGCCACGGCCTGGTCGAACTGGGCTTGTTCCCAGGCGAGAAGGTAGCGTCCGGGGGGGGTCGCGAACCACTCCTGCAAACCTATAATTTGACCGCTCATGACCCTCGTTCCGCTGCCCGCCTTCGCCGACAACTACATCTGGATGCTGCAGGACGGGTCCAACGCGATCGTGGTGGACCCGGGCGATGCCCGGCCGGTGCTCGACGCACTGGCAAGCGGCAAGCTGCAACTGGCCGCGATTCTAGTCACGCACCATCACGCCGATCACACGGGTGGCGTGGCCGAACTGCGCGCCGCCACCGGCGCCGCGGTGTGGGGGCCGAGGCACGAGCGCATCCCCGAGCCCTACGCGCCGCTGGTGCAGGGCGATCATGCAGACGCGCTGGGCCTGCGCTTCGAGGTGATCGACGTGCCTGGCCACACGGCCGGCCACATCGCCTACTTCCTGCCGGCGGCCGAGGGCCGCGCGCCGCTGCTGTTCTGCGGCGACACCCTGTTCTCGGGCGGCTGCGGCCGTCTGTTCGAGGGCACGCCCGCGCAGATGCTGGCCTCGCTCGACGCGCTCGCCGCGCTGCCCGGCGACACCCGCGTATGCTGCGCCCACGAATACACACTTTCTAACCTGCGCTTCGCCCAGGCGGTGGAACCCGGCAACACCGACCTGACTCAGTACCGGGCGCGTTGCGAAAGCCTGCGCGCCCAGGGCGAGCCCACGCTGCCGTCGCAGCTGGCCCTCGAACGCCGGATCAACCCCTTTCTTCGCAGCCGCGAAGCCACTGTCCTTCGAGCGGTGCGCGCGCATGCCGAGCTGTCCCCCGAAGCGGGCGAAGCCGACGTGTTCGCCGCGCTGCGCCAATGGAAAAACGACTTCCGATGAAACTCACCGCTGCCGCCTGCCTTGCAGGCATCCTGTTGCTCGCCGGCTGCGCGGGCACCGGCACCCCCTCTTCCTCGTCTTCCTCCCCTTCCCCCTCCTCTCCCCCCACCGCCGGCGGCACCGGCTCCCTCGCCGCCGGCCGCGCCGCGCCCATCTACCCGAGCGGCCAGCTCGCCCCCATCGCCAGCAGCGAGGCGCGCTCGCAGAGCGTGGTCACGCTGGCCCCGCCGGCCGACATGTGGGACCGCATCCGCCGCGGCTTCAAGATGCCCGACCTCGACAGCGACCTGGTGCGCGATCGCGAGCAGTGGTATGCGAGCCGGCCCGACTACATCCAGCGCATGACCGAGCGCTCGAACAAGTACATCTTCCACATCGTCGAGGAGCTCGAGCGGCGCAACATGCCCACCGAGCTGGCGCTGCTGCCCTACATCGAGAGCGCCTTCAACCCGCAGGCCGTGTCGAGCGCGCGCGCGGCCGGCATGTGGCAGTTCATGCCGGCCACCGGCACCGACTTCGACCTCAAGCAGAACATCTTCCGCGACGACCGCCGCGACGTGGTGGCCTCCACGCGCGCCGCGCTCGACTACCTGCAGAAGCTCTACAACATGTTCGGCGACTGGCAGCTCGCGCTGGCCGCCTACAACTGGGGCGAAGGCAGCGTGAGCCGCGCCATCGCCAAGAACCAGCGCCTGGGCCTGCCCACCACCTACAGCGACCTCACGATGCCGGCCGAGACCCGCATGTACGTGCCCAAGCTGCAGGCGGTGAAGAACATCGTCGCCAACCCGCAGGCCTTCAACGCCGAGCTGCCGGTAATCGCGAACCACCCCTACTTCCAGACCGTGCCGCTCACGCGCGACCTCGACGTGGAACTGGCCGCCAAGCTCGCCGACGTGCGCATCGAGGACTTCCGCGCGCTCAACCCGGCCGCCCACAAGCCGGTGCTGATCGCCGCCGGCACCTCCGAGATCCTGCTGCCCTGGGACAACGCCGCCGTGTTCCAGCGCAACTTCGACGCCTACACGCAGGGCCAGTACGCGAGCTGGACCGCCTGGGTCGTGCCCACCACCATGACCGTGGCCGACGCCGCCCAGCGCGCCGGCATGAGCGAGTCGGACCTGCGCGCGCTCAACAACGTGCCGCCGCGCATGCTGATCAAGGCCGGCTCCACGCTGATCGTGCCGCGCGGCGCGCGCGTCAAGGAGGACGTGGCGGCGGTGGTGGCCGACAGCGGCCACCTGAGCTTCCAGCCCGAGATCGTCACGCGCCGCACCACCGTCAAGGCCGGCCGCAGCGACAACGTGGCGAGCATCGCGCGCCGCTACAACCTCAAGCCCGCGAACGTCGCCGAGTGGAACGACGTCAAGCCCAACCATGCCTTCAAGCGCGGCATCAGCGTGGTGGTCTACCTGCCGGTGCGTGCCGCCCCGGCCGCGCGCGTCGGCTCGGGTGCCGGTCCCGCGGCACGCAGCAACGCGCGCGGCCGACCGGTGGTCCAGGTCAAGCGCGGCAGCAACGTGAGCAAGGTGCCGGCCAGCGCGCCGAGCAAGCAGGTGGTGCGCGAGAAGCGCGGCGGCACGCCGTCGAAAAAGAAGCGCTGAAGCGGCGGCAAGACCGGCGCATCGCCTTTCGCGGCGCCGGTCATGGATAACTAGATCAGGAGGGCCACGACATGGCAGTGGAAGGAAGCGCGGGCGATCTCGTCAAGGTCGTCACGCTGTTGGGGGCCGCGGTGGTCGCGGTGCCGCTGTTCAAGCGCATCGGGCTCGGCTCGGTGCTCGGCTACCTGGCCGCGGGTCTGGCCATCGGCCCGTTCGGCTTCGGCCTCTTCACCGATCCCCAGACCATCCTGCACACGGCCGAGCTCGGCGTCGTGATGTTCCTGTTCGTGATCGGCCTCGAGATGCGGCCCTCGCACCTGTGGAGCATGCGGCGCGACATCTTCGGCCTCGGCAGCCTGCAGGTGGTGGTCTGCGGCCTGCTGCTGACCGGCGTGGGCATGGCCTTCGGCTTCCCGCTCGCCGTGTCCTTCGTCTGCGCGATGGGCTTCGTGCTGACCTCCACCGCCATCGTGATGCAGCTGCTCGGCGAACGCGGCGACATCGCGGCGCCGCGCGGCCAGAAGATCGTCGCCGTGCTGCTGTTCGAGGACCTGCTGATCGTGCCTCTGCTGGCCATCGTGGCCTTCATCGCGCCGGCCGACGCCACGCAGCACGCGGTCGAGGCCGGCTCGCGCTGGGTCGGCGTGGGCATCGCGCTGGCCGCGCTCGCGGCGCTGGTGGCGGCCGGCATCTGGCTCTTGAACCCGCTGTTCCGCGTGCTCGCCAACTCGAAGGCGCGCGAGGTCATGACCGCCGCCGCGCTGCTGGTGGTGCTGGGCGCGGCGCTCCTGATGCAACTCGGTGGCCTTTCGATGGCCATGGGCGCCTTCATCGCGGGCGTGCTGCTGTCCGAGTCCACCTTCCGCCACCAGCTCGAGGCCGACATCGAGCCCTTCCGCGGCCTGCTGCTCGGCCTGTTCTTCATCGGCGTGGGCATGTCGCTCGACCTCGCGGTGGTGGCGCGCAACTGGCAGCTGATCCTGGCCGGCGTGCTGTCGATGATGGTCGTGAAGTCGCTGTGCATCTACGCGGTGGCGCGGCTCGCGAAGAGCTCGCGCGCCGACGCGCTCGACCGCGCGGTGCTGATGGCCCAGGGCGGCGAGTTCGCGTTCGTGCTGTTCTCCTCCGCGCTCGCCGCGGGCGTCATCAGCCCGGTGGTCAACGCCAACATGACGGCGGTGGTGGTGCTCTCGATGGCGCTCACGCCGCTGGTGGTGCTCGCGCACCGCCGCTTCGCGCCGGCCGCGGCCGCGTCGATGGACGGCATCGACAAGGCCGAGGACCTGGTCGGCAACGTGCTGTTGATCGGCTTCGGCCGCTTCGGCCAGATCGCGGTGCAGGGCGCGCTGGCGCGCGGCGCGTCGATCTCGATCATCGACACCGACACCGAGGCGATCCGCGTCGCCGCCCTGTTCGGCTTCAAGGTCTACTACGGCGACGGCTCGCGCGCCGACGTGCTGCATGCCGCCGGCGCCCACGGCGCGCGCGTCATCATGGTGTGCGTGAACGACAAGGCCGCGACCACGCGCATCGTCGAGCTGCTCAAGGCCGAGTTCCCGCATGCGCAGCTGCTGGTGCGCGCCTACGACCGCGAGCACATGCTCGAGATCGGCAAGCTCAACGTCGACTTCCAGATCCGCGAGACCTTCGAATCGGCCATGGCCTTCGGCCGCCAGGGCGTGCTGGCGCTCGGCGCCTCCGACACCGAGGCCGACGAGGTGATCGACGAGCTGCGGCGGCGCGACGCGGAGCGCGTGGTGCTCGAGATGGCCGGCGGCATCTTCGCGGGCCGCGCGCTGGTGCAGGTCAATGCCGAGACGCACGGCAAGAACGCCTGAGGGCGCCCAAGCTCGTTCTCGGGCCGCCGCGCGGTCAGAGCTTCTCGGTCTCGCCGCTGCGCGGCTGCCACTTCATGAGCCGCTTCTCGATCAGGCCCACCAGCGCGTCGAGCGCGAGCGCGAAGGCCGTCAGCACCACGATGCCCGCGAACACGGTGTTGACGTCGAAGGTGCCCTCGGCCTGCAGGATCAGGTAGCCGACACCGCGCGCCGAGCCCAGGTACTCGCCCACCACCGCGCCCACGAAGGCCAGGCCCACCGAGGTGTGCAGGCTCGAGAACACCCAGCTGGTGGCGCTCGGCAGGTAGACGGTGCGCAGCAGCTGGCGCTGGTTGGCGCCCAGCATGCGCGCATTGGCCAGCACCACCGGGCTCACCTCGCGCACGCCCTGGTAGACGTTGAAGAACACGATGAAGAACACCAGCGTGACCGCCAGCGCCACCTTGCTCCAGATGCCGAGGCCGAACCACAGCGCGAAGATCGGCGCGAGGATCACGCGCGGCATCGAGTTGGCGGCCTTGATGTAGGGATCGAGGATCAGGCTCGCGGTGGGCGCGAGCGCCAGCCACAGGCCGCAGCCCAGGCCCAGCACGGTGCCGATGCCGAAGGCCAGCACGGTCTCGAGCAGCGTGGTGCCCAGGTGCAGGTAGATGTCGGCATTGCCCTTGAGCCCGTCGGGGAACAGCGGGTTCGCCGGCACCTCGAAGGGCAGGAACCAGCTCCAGATGCGACCGGCCACCTGGATCGGCTCGCCGAGGAAGAAGGCCACCTGCTGGTTGCGCGAGGCCAGGTGCCAGCCCACGAGGATCACCACCAGCAGCACCAGTTGCCAGAAGCGCGCGTTGCGTTCGTTGAGGGCCAGGCGCGACATCATGCGGCCTTCTTCAGTTGCTGCGCGTAGCCCTTGAGCACCTCGTCGCGCAGCACTTCCCAGATCTGGGTGTGCAGCTCGACGAAGCGCGGCTGGGTGCGCACCTCGGCCACGTCGCGCGGACGCGGCAGGTCGATCTCGAACTCGCCGATCGGATGGGTGGCCGGCCCGGCCGAGAGCACCACCACGCGGTCGCTCATCGCGATCGCCTCGTCGAGGTCATGGGTGATGAACAGCACGGCCTTCTTCTTCGCGCTCCACAGGTCGAGCACCTCGTTCTCCATCAGCTGGCGGGTCTGGATGTCGAGCGCGCTGAACGGCTCGTCCATCAGGATGATGTCGGGGTCGAGCACCAGCGTCTGCGCCAGTGCCACGCGCTTGCGCATGCCGCCCGAGAGCTGGTGCGGATAGCGGTCGCCGAAGCCCGAGAGGCCCACGCGCGCGAGCCAGGCCTCGGCCTCGCGGCGCGCCTGCGCATCGGCCATGCCGCGGTACTGCAGCCCGACCATCACGTTGTCGATGGCGCTGCGCCAGGGCATCAGCGCCTCGGTCTGGAACATGTAGCCCGCGCGCGCGTTGATGCCCGAAAGCGGCTGGCCGAACACCTTGACCGTGCCGGACGAAGGCTGCAGCAGCCCCGCGCCGATGTTGAGCAGGGTCGACTTGCCGCAGCCCGTGGGACCGACCACCGACACGAACTCGCCGGCGCGCACGCGCAAGGTGGTGTCGGCCACCGCGGTGTAGCGCTGGCCGGGGTCGTCCTTCGAATGGAAGATGCAGCTGATCGAGAGGAGTTCGAGTGCGTGGTCGGACATGGCGGAACTGGATGGCTGGCGGTGCGCGTCCCCCAGAAAAAACCCGGCCGAAGCCGGGTCGCGGGACATCGAGGTCAGGCCTTGAACCTGTCCTTCGCTCGCCGTGCGAAATCGTTGGTGTAGGTTTTCGCGAGGTCGATCTTGTCGGCCTTGACGGAAGTATCGAAGCTCGCGATCGCCGCCAGCGCGGTCTTGGGTCCCTCGGACGGCACGATGCCGTCGGGCGCGATCGATTCGCGCACCTTGTCGAACGAGGCGAGGTAGAGCGCGCGGTCGCCGAGCAGGTAGGTCTCGGGCACGGTCTTGATGATGTCACCCGGGCCCGCGGTCTGCAGCCACTTGAGGCCGTGCACGATCGCGTTGGCCAGCGCCTGGCAGGTGTTGGGGTTCTTCTGCACGAAGTCGACCGGCGCATAGAGGCAGGCGGCCGGCATCGGCCCGCCGAACACCTGCTGCGTGCCCTTGAGCGTGCGGGTGTCGCTGATGATCTTCACGTCGCCCTTCTGCTCGAGCATGGTCATCACCGGGTCGGTGTTGCTGATGGCGTCGATCTGGCCCGAGCGCAGCGCGGTGAGCGCGCCGGCGGCGACGCCCACGCCGATGTAGCTCACGTCGCTGGCCTTGAGGCCGCCGCGCGAGAGCACGAGGTTGGCCACCATGTTGGTCGACGAGCCCGGCGCCGAGACGCCGATCTTCTTGCCCTTGAGGTCGGCGATGCCGGCGTAGCTCGACATGTTCTTGGTCGACACGCCCATCGCGATCTGCGGCGCGCGGCCCTGCAGCACGAAGGCCTGGAAGAACTGGTTCTTGGCCTGCAGGTTGATGGTGTGCTCGTAGGCACCCGAGCACACGTCGGCCGAGCCGCCGACCACCGCCTGCAAAGCACGCGCGCCGCCCGCGAAGTCGGAGATCTCGACGTCGAGCCCCTCGGCCTTGAAGTAGCCGAGCTGCTCGGAGATGGTGAGCGGCAGGTAGTAGAACGCCGCCTTGCCGCCGACCGCGATCGAGATCTTCGTTTTCTCCAGCTTCGGCTGCGCGAACACCCGCGGCAACGCGATGGTGGCGGCGGCGATGGCCGAGGCGGAGATGAGGGTGCGGCGGTGAAGCATGGAACGTGGCCTGCGGCGGCTTGGGGTGGCTCTGGGGTGCGTCGAAAGTGAATCGAGCTTAGGGGCGCGCGCAGGGTCGCTGCATCGGGGTCATCCCGTGCGGGTTTTCACGTAAGCATGAAGGCCTCTCACAGAGTGAAAAAGGCCTGCTTCGGCCGCGCTACTTCGCGAGGAACAGGATCGCGATGTTGACCACGAACGCAGCCGCCCAGACCGCGCTGCGCAGCGCCGGGATGCCCTTGATGTAGAGCGCGAGATAGGCCACGCGCAGCAGCACGTAGGCGATCGCGAGGCGGTCGATCCACAGTTGCGCGGCGCCGAGCTGGTGCGCGATGAGCACCGCGCCGATGAAGAACGGCAGGCCTTCGAAGCTGTTGGCCTGCGCGGCATTGGCGCGCGCGCGCCAGCCCGCCTGCTTCGCGGCCCAGTCGCGCGGCTGCGCGTTGTCGCTGGGACGGAAGGCGCCGGCCTTGGCGATCCAGGCCGCGAGGTACGGCAGGCCGCAGGCGATGAAGACGCACCAGTGGGCGACGGTGAGCAGCGACAGGGTCATGGTGTCTCCGGAATCTCCTGGGTGCGCGGCGCGGTATGGGCGCCGCGCTGCGGCGGTGGCCGCCGCGGGATCAGCGCCGGTCGACCAGCGCGTGCGCGATGGTGCCGAGGTCCACGTACTCGAGCTCGCTGCCCGCGGGCACGCCGCGCGCGAGCCGCGTGACCGTGAGGCCGCGCTGACGCAGCGCATCGCCGATGACATGCGCCGTGGCCTCGCCCTCGGCCGTGAAGTTGGTCGCGAGGATCACCTCGGCCACGGTGCCGTCGAGCGCGCGCTCGAACAGCTTCTGCAGGCCCAGGTCCTTGGGACCGATGCCGTCGAGCGGACTGAGCTTGCCCATCAGCACGAAGTAGTAGCCGCGGAAGGCGTTGGTGCGTTCGAGCGCGGCCTGGTCGGCCGGCGTCTCGACCACGCAGAGCTTGGTCGGGTCGCGCCGCACGTCGAGGCAGACGTTGCACACCGGCATCTCGGTGAAGGTGTTGCAGCGCTCGCAATGGCGCACCTGCCCGGCCGCCTGCTGCAGGGCGCGCGCGAGCAGCTGCGCGCCCTCGCGGTCGTGCTGCAGCAGGTGGAAGGCCATGCGCGAGGCCGACTTGACGCCCACGCCCGGCAGGCGGCGCAGCGCATCGACGAGCGCGTCGAGGGAACCGGCGTCGGACACGTCAGCCTTGGTGGCGCGGCGGCATCAGAACGGCAGCTTCATGCCCGGGGGCAGGCCCGGCATGCCGGCGGTCAGCTTGCCCATCTTCTGCTCGCTGGTCTCCTCGGCCTTGCGCACGGCGGCATTGAAGGCGGCGGCCACGAGGTCCTCGAGCATGTCCTTGTCGTCGGCCAGCAGGCTCGGGTCGATGGTGATGCGCTTGACGTCGTGCTTGCAGGTCATCACGACCTTGACGAGGCCGGCGCCCGATTCGCCCTCGACCTCGATGTGGGCCAGTTCTTCCTGGGCCTTCTTGAGGTTGTCCTGCATTGCCTGCGCCTGCTTCATGAGGCCGGCCAGTTGTCCTTTGTTGAACATCGTTGGTCCTGTGGATCGGTTGGGTGGATGGGGAAGGATAAGAGATGGAAGCGCGGAGGGCGGCGAAGCCTCGCCGCCGCAAGGGCCACGGCCGATTGTCGCCGCTGCGCGTGGCCCGTCCGCTCAGGCCGGTTTGAGCGAGCCCGGCACGATCCTCGCGTCGAAGTCACGCATCAGGGCCTGGATCTCGGGATCGCTGCGGATCGCCTCCTCGGCGATGCGCTGGCGCTCGTCGGCAGCGGCCTTGTTGCGGCGGGCCGGGCTGTCGACCACGCCGCCGACCTCGATCGCGAGCTTGACCTCGTGGCCGATGGCGGCCAGCGCGGCGATCAGCTTCTCGCGGCTCGAGGGCTGGTTGAGCGACTCGCGCTCGATGCGCAGCAGCCACTGGTCGGTGTCGCGCGCCACCAGCTGCGACTGCAGCGCGAGTTCGCGCGTGAGCGCGGCGATGCTCTCGGCCGCGATCAGCTGCGTGACGGTGGCGAACCAGAAGTCGCCCTCCTCGCTCGGCGGGATCGGCGCGGCCGGGGCCTGGGCGCCATCGCGCGGCGTGTCGCGCGCGCCGGGCGGCGGCTGCACGCGCATCGGCACGGCGACCACCTGGGCGGGATCGGATTCGGGCACGTCCTCCGGCGGACGCGCCTCGGAGCGGCGCACGGGCTGGTCGACGACCGGCAGGCGGTGGCCCGCGGGGGCGGCGGTCGACGGTTGCGCGGGTACGGCAACGGGCGCCGGACGCGGCACTTCGGCCGACATGCTGCGCACCGGGATCGGCCGCGGCGGCTGCACGGGGGCGGCAACGGGTGCCGGCGCCGCCGCCGGGGCTTCATTCAGAGTTTTTTTTTCCGCGGAGGCCGAGCCGGCCGCGTTCTGCGCAGGCTTGAACGCCAGCAACCGCAGCAGCACCATCGTGAGCGCGGCGTATTCGTCGGGCGCGAGGCCGAGCTCGCCGCGGCCGTGCAGGCACAGGCTGTAGAGCAGTTGCGTTTCGTCGGCCGGCATCAGCAGCGCGAGCCGCGCGGTGTCGGCCGCATCGGGATCCGTGGCGGACGTGGCGGCCTCGGCGCGCGAAGGCACGGCCTGCAGCACCGCCATGGCCTGCAGCACCGCGGTCATCTCCTCGAGCGTGGAAGCGGCCGACATGCCGTCGATGCGCAGCGCCTCGGAGGTCTCGACCACGGTCTTGCCGTCGCCCTGCGCGAGCGCCTCGATCAGGCGGAACACATGGCCGCGATCGACGCTGCCGAGCATCTGGCGCACGCCGACCTCGACCAGCTCGCCGTTGCCAAAGGCGATCGCCTGGTCGGTCAGCGAGAGCGCGTCGCGCATCGAGCCGCGCGCCGCGCGCGCGAGCAGGCGCAGCGCCTGCGGCTCGGCCGGCACCTGCTCGGTCTGCAGCACCGAGGTCAGGTGCTCGAGCACCGTCTCGGGCGCCATCGGGCGCAGGTTGAACTGCAGGCAGCGCGACAGCACCGTGACCGGCACCTTCTGCGGATCGGTGGTGGCCAGCACGAACTTGAGGTACTCGGGCGGCTCCTCGAGCGTCTTCAGCATCGCGTTGAACGCGGTGTTGGTCAGCATGTGCACTTCGTCGATCATGAAGACCTTGAAGCGGCCCTGAACCGGCTTGTAGACCGCCTGCTCGAGCAGCGACTGCACCTCGTCCACGCCGCGGTTCGAGGCCGCGTCGAGCTCGGTGTAGTCGACGAAGCGGCCGGCGTCGATGTCGCGGCAGGCCTGGCACACGCCGCAGGGCGTGGCGGTGATGCCGCCCTGCCCGTCCGGGCCCTGGCAGTTGAGCGACTTGGCCAGGATGCGCGAGACGGTGGTCTTGCCCACGCCGCGCGTGCCGGTGAACAGGTAGGCGTGATGCAGGCGCTGGGTGGTGAGCGCGTTCTCGAGCGCCTGCACCACGTGCCCCTGACCGACCATCTCAGCGAAGGTTTTCGGACGGAACTTGCGGGCGAGCACGATATAGGACATTGCGCCCATTCTAAAAGCCGCGAAGGGGGCCTTCGGCGTCCGCCTCCTCGATGTTTCTCATCGATCGATTCACCGCCCCGGCGAAGGGGGCAACGCGAGCGAGGTTAGAATCGCCGCTGACGGGCCTCCCTGCATGGTGAAGTGGCCAACCGGGTCAGGTGGGGAACCAAGCAGCCCTAACTGCGTAGTCAGTGCCAGGGGTAAGGCTCGTCAACTTCTTCGGCGCTCTCGTTCCACCCCGGAACGGGAGCCGCGCCAAAAATCCAAAGCCTCACGACAGCCCCAGCCGCGCGAGCACGCCACGCGCGGCCGCGACGCCGCTGGCCATCGAGGCCGTGAGCAGGTAGCCGCCGGTCGGCGCTTCCCAGTCGAGCATCTCCCCCGCCACGAACACACCGGGCAGCGCGCTCGCCATCAGCTGCGCATCGAGCGCCTCGAAGCGCACGCCGCCCGCGGTGCTGATCGCCTCGTCGACCGGGCGCGCGGCCACCAGCCGCAGCGGCACGGCCTTGATCGCCTGCGCGAGCTGCAGCGGATCGTGCATCGCTTCGCGGCTCAGCACCTCGTAGAGCACGCCGGCCTTGATGCCCTCGAGGCCGAGCCGGCTCTTGAGATGGCTGCCGAGCGAACGCGCGCCGCGCGGATGCTTGACTGCGGCCAGCACCTGCTCGGCGCTGCGGTCGGGCAGCAGGTCGAGCAGCAATGTGGCGCTGCCGTTCGCGGCGATCTCGTCGCGCAGCAGGGCCGAGACGGCGTAGACGAGGCTGCCCTCGATGCCGCCGGCCGTGGCGACGAACTCGCCCTTGCGCGCGAACTGCCGGCCGCGGCTGTCGGTGAACGACACGGCCACCGACTTGAAGGGCTGCCCCGCGAAGCGTTCCGAGAAATGCGCGCTCCAGCCGCTGCCGTCGAAGCCGCAGTTGGCGGGCTGCAGCTCCGCCACCGCCACGCCCTGCGCCTGCAGCCGCGGCGCCCAGGCGCCGTCGGAGCCGAGCCGCGCCCAGCTCGCGCCGCCGAGCGCGAGCACCACCGCATCGGCCGAGGCCTCGACCTCGCCCGCGGGCGTTTCGAAGCGCAATACGCCGGGCGACACCGCGGCATCGCCGATCCAGCGATGCCGCATGTGGAACTGCACGCCGGCCTCGCGCAGCCGGTGCAGCCAGGCACGCAGCAACGGCGCGGCCTTCATGTCGGTGGGAAACACGCGGCCCGAGCTGCCGACGAAGGTCTCGATGCCCAGGCCCGCGGCCCAATCGCGCAGTTGCGCGGGACCGAAGGCCGCGAGCATCGGCTCGAGTTCGGCGCGGCGTTCGCCGAAGCGGCCCACGAAGGCCTCGAAGGGCTCGGAGTGCGTGAGGTTGAGCCCGCCGCGGCCCGCGAGCAGGAACTTGCGCCCCACCGAAGGCATGGCGTCGTAGAGGTGCACGTTCGCACCGGCCGCGGAGAGGATTTCCGCAGCCATCAGGCCGGCGGGGCCGCCGCCGATCACGGCGACGGTGGAAGAAGAAGTCATTCGAGGTTCACCAGTTCGCCCTGCCCGGTCAGGAACGCGGCGCGTACCGTGGCACCGGGATGGGCCTGCTGCACGGCGGCGCGGTAGCGCTGCATCTGTGCGATGAGCGCGGCATCGCGCTCGGGCCTTGCGGCCGATTTGTAGTCGAGGATCCACCAGGTGCCGCTGGCGCGCTCGCGCACCAGCCGGTCGATGCGCAGCGTGTCGCCTTCGTGCACCAGCGTGACCTCGTTGCCGTGCCAGTCGATGGCCTCGAGGTCCCAGGCCCAGGCACCCGCGCCGGCGCGAATGCGCGCGGCCAGCGCCGCGGCGCCGCGCGCCTGCTGCGCGTCGAGCAGGAACTCCTGCGCCGCCGCGCGCACATGGGCCGCGGCCAAGGGCTCGCCGGGCACCGACCATTCGAGCAGCCGGTGCATCGCCTGGCCGAAGGCCGCGGCGCGCGCATCGAGGGTGGCCGCCTTTTCCTTGCGCGCGACGGGCACCGGCGGCGTCGCGGAAGCGAACGGCGGCAGCTCGTGGATCGCGAACACGGCATGCGCCTGCGCCGCGAGCGGGGCCACCAGCGGCTCGTCGGCATCGACGGTCTCGCAGGCCTCGGCCAGCCGCGCCCACCAGCTGCCCTCGTTGACGCGCGCGGGGCGCACCGACGACAGCACCAGCCGCGCGCGGGCGCGCGTGGTCGCGACATAGAGGCCGTTGAGTTCCTCGCGGTGGCGCGCGCGCTGCTCGTCGAGCAGCAGCGATGCCGCGCAGGCCGGCGGCGTCTTCTCGCTCGCGAGGAAGACGAAGCGCGTCGGCACGCGGTCGCCGCCCTTCCACTCGACCAGCACGCCCATGGTCTGAGCGCGCGGCGGCGGCGAGTCGCAGTCGAGCATCAGCACGGTGTCGGCCTCGAGCCCCTTGGCGCCGTGCACCGTCAGCAACTGCACCGCCTCGGGCGCGGCCACCGACGGGGCGCGCACGCCGCCGGCGCGCAGCGCGCGCACCAGCGCATAGGGCGTGACGAAGCGCGCGCCATCGATATCGAGCGACGCGGCCAGCAGCCCGCGCAGGTTGGCCAGCGCGCCCTGGCGCAACGCGGCGGGCACGGCCGCGCCGAACTTCGCGAGCACGTCGCCTTCATGGAAGATCGCGTCGAGCGCATCGTGCGGCGGCAGCGTGGCCAGCCAGCGCTGCCAGCGCTTGAGACGCGGCGCGGCCTCGGCCAGCGCGGCCGGCAGGTCCTCGCCGGTCTGCAGCAGCCGGAACCAGCTCCAGCCCGGCAGCGCGCGCTGGCGCAGCGCCAGTTGCACCAGATCGTCGTCGCCGATGCCGAACAGCGGCGACTTGAGCGCGCGCGCCAGCGAGAGATCGTGCGCGGGCGAGACCAGCGCATCGATCAGCGCCACCATGTCCTGCACCTCGGGCGCATCGTGCAGCTCGTTCTTCTCGGGCTGCTGCACCGGGATGTGGCGCTGGCGCAGCGCGTCCTGCATGGCCGCGAGCCGGCTGCGGCGGCGCGACAGCACCATGATCTGGCGCGGCGGCGTGCCGTCGGCGATCAGCTGCGCGATCCAGCGCGCGGCCTGCTCGCATTCCTTCTGCAGCAATTGCTCCTCGGGCAGCACGCGCGGCGTGACCAGGCTGTCGCGCCAGTGCAGCATGCCGTCGTCGGCCGGTGCCGCTTCGGCCACGGCCTCGGCGGCATCGCGCTCGATGGCCGGCAGCTTCAGCAACGCGCCTTCGTCGCTGCGCTCGGTGGTGTGGGCACGGAAGCCGTCGAACTCGCCGGCCTCCTGCGCGGCCAGCATCGCCTGGTTGACCAGGCCCACGACGGCGCGCGCATTGCGGTGCGTGTGGTCGCAGTTGAGCAGCTCGCCGCCGAGACCCTCGCGCACGAACTTCTTCGCGGCGATGAAGACCTGCGGCTCGGCGCGGCGGAAGCGGTAGATGCTCTGCTTCGGATCGCCCACGACGAACACGCGCGGCGCGCTGCCGCCCGCGCCCACGTAGGCACTGAGCCAGCCATAGAGCGCCTGCCACTGCAGCGGGTTGGTGTCCTGGAACTCATCGATCAAGAGGTGCGCGATGCGCGCATCGAGCCGCTCCTGCACCCAGCCCGACAGCGCCGACTGGCCCAGCAGCAGTTGCGCGGCCTGCTCGACGTCGTTCATGTCGACCCAGCCATGGGCGCGCTTGACGCCCGCGAAGGCATCGATCAACAGGCGCGTGAGCCGCGTCATGCGCTGCTGGTAGAGCCAGGCCGCGTGCTGGGCCTGCGCGGCGCACAGCAGCTGCAGCTCGGCCTCGGCCTCCTGCGCAGCGGGGTACTTCTGCAGGTTCTTGTTGAGCCGGTCTTCGGTCGCGACGAAGAAGCTCTTGCGCAGCAGCGCGAGCGCCGCCGGCAGCGCGGACTCGGCCGGCTCGCCGATGCCGAAGATGTCGACGACGGCCTCGGCCGCCTTCTGCGGCGTCTTGTTGGTCTCGCGGCCCAGCGCGGCGGCGCGGTCGAGCCAGCGCCGGCGCACGGCCTCGCCGCGCAGCGCGTCGGTGGGCGTGTCGAAGCCGGCCAGCGCCGGATGCAGGTCGGCGAAATGCCGCACCGCATCGGCCGGTTCGGCGAGCGAGAACTCCACGCGCCGCGTGAGCGCCTCGCCGAGCGCCTTGGCGGTCTGCGAGCGGCCGTAGGTGGCGACCACCGCGTAGTAGTCGGCCAGCGCGTCGGGGTCGGCGGTCACGGCCTCGAAGAAGGGGCGCCAGGTGCGCGAGCGCGCCTCGGCATCGTCCTCGAGCAGTTCGTAGTTCGACGGCAGGCCGAGCTCGCGCAGCACCGCCAGCGGCGCATTGCGCAGCAGGCCCGCGAACCAGGCGTGGAAGGTGCGGAACTGCACCGGCCGGCCGCCTTCGAGCAGGTGCCGATACAGGCCCTTGAGACGCGGCGCGGCGGCCAGCGCCTCGGCCGGCGGCATGCCGCGCATCACGAGTTCCTCGACCAGCTTCTCGGGCTCGCGCTCGGCGAAGGTCTCGAGCCACTGGTCGAGCCGCTCGCGCATCTCGCCGGCCGCCTTCTTGGTGAAGGTGATGGCGAGGATCTCGTGCGGCTGGCAGGCGTTGGCACCGTCGTCGAGCAGCGCGCGCACGATGCGCGACACCAGCATCCAGGTCTTGCCCGCGCCCGCGCAGGCCTCGACCGCCACCGAGCGCCGCGGATCGCAGGCAACGGTGTAGAAGGCCTCGCGCGGCACGCGCTGGCCGTTGTGTTCGTAGGCGGCGCCGTTCATGGCGTGCTCCCCTGCAGCACGGCGGCGCCGGCATCGTCGCTCCAGAAATCCTTGCGGCACAGGCCGCGCGCGGTGCAGTGCTCGCACACCGTGCCCTCGCCCAGCGGCGGCAGCGGCGTGCCTTCGGCGATGCGCCGGAAGTCGTCGAGGATGCCGGCCACCAGCGCATCGCGCGCCTGCACCACCACCGGCTGCTCCACCGTCTGCGTGCCCGAGGACTTCTCGCCCACGTTGACGTAGGCCGCGCGCAGCGTGTCGTCGGCCACCAGCGCGGCATAGAAGGCCAGTTGCGTGTCCTCGGTCGGCTCCTTCACGCGCTCCTTGGTCACGGCCGAGGACTCGGTCTTGTAGTCGATCACGAAGGGCTGGCCGTCGGGCATGCGGTCGATGCGGTCGAGCCGCCCCACCAGCTGCAACGCGCCCAGCGGCTGCTCCTTCCAGGGTTCGGACTCGACGAAGACCGCGCCCGCGGCCTCGTGGCCCGCGAGCCAGTCGAGGTAGCCGTCGCGCACCGCGGGCCAGGCCGCGGCGAAGGGCAGGAACTCGGCGTCCGACAGGCCGTACTCGCGCGTGGCGCGCACGGCCGCGTCCTCGATGAAGCGCAGGCGCTCGCCGGCGTCGCGCGTGGGCGTCTGCTGCAGCGTCTCGTGGAAGTGGCCGAGCACCGCATGCAGCCAGTTGCCGAAGTCGCGCTTGTCGACCTCGGCATCGAGCTCGTCGGCGCTGCGCAGGCCGAGCTGGCGCAGCGCGAAGAAGCGATAGGGACAGCGGCGCAGGTCCTCGTAGACGCTGGTCGACACGTTGCGCAGCGGCAGCAGCGCGCCCGAGGGCATCGGATAGAGGGTGGGACGCACGGGCACCTCGCGCCGCATGCGCGGATCGTCGGTGAACGCGAGCGCGTGGTCGAGCTCGAGGCCCTGCACCAGCGGGCTGGGCCGCACGGGCTCGCCGCTGGCATCGGCGCTGCGCCACAGCAGTTCGCACCAGGGATTGCACAGGGCCGCGTTCCAGGCCGCGCGCTGCGCCGCCTCGAGCGCCTCGCGCGAAGGCAGGCCGAGCTCGAGCCGCTGCGCGGCGCTCCAGTTGCCGGGCGGCTCGGGCGATGCGGGCAGGCGGCGGTCGTCGCAGCCCGGGATCACGATCGCGCCGAAGGCCCGGCCCAGCAGCTGGTGCAGCGGCAGCACGATCACCTGCGGTATCTCGCCCATGACGGGCGGCACGAAGCTCTCGTCCTCGAGCACGTCGCGCACCCAGGCCGTGAACTCGGACAGCGTGTGGCGGCCTCCAGGAAAAGCCTCGTCGTCGCCGTGCGCGCCGGCATCGAGCCACAGCGCCGAGATCACCTTGCCGCCCGCGAGGTCCGCTTCGAGCGGCTCCCACTGGCCGGCCGCCTCGAGCAGCGCGCGCAGCGCGACCAGCCATTCGGCGAGCGGACGCGCACGTGCCATCGGCGCGCGGCGGGCCTCGATCTCGTTCGTGAAGGGCATCAGCGCGACGTCCTGCGGCTTCTCGCTGCGCGCGGCCTGCGCGCACCAGGCCGACCAGTCGCGCACGCCCTCGCGCCGCAGCCGCGACTCGAGTCCCTGCACCGCGAGCGCATCGCCGTCGTCGCCGCTCTTGAGCCAGTCGAGCACCTGGTCGCTGCCGGCGTCGTGCGCGCAGGCGCGCAGCGCGCTCATCAGCATGGCGGCGGCCGGCGTGGTCGAGAGCTTCCAGCCGGTCTCGTCCTGCGCCGTGACGCCCTGCCCCTTGAGCCGCGCGCCGATGCGGCGCGTGAGCGCGCGGTCGGTGGCGACCAGCGCGACCGGGCTGCGGCCCTCGGCCAGGTGGCGCAGCGCGCAGGCCGCGGCGAGCTCGGCCTCGTCCTCGGGATCGATGGCCACATGGGCCGCGGACTGCCCGCGCGGCGCGATGGCCGGCACCAGCGACAGGCGCACGGCGCGCTCGCCCCACAGGCCGCACAGGGTCTGCGTCAGCGGATCGGTCTGGAAGCCCTCGAGCACGATCAGCACGTCGATCTGCGCGCGCGCGGGCTCGCGCAGCAGCACGTCGGTGGCATAGCTCGCGTTCGCGGCCCAGGCGACCGCGATGCGGATCAGTGCGCTCTCGATGCGGAACCACTCCGATTCGCTGCCCGCATCGGCCACGCCCGCGGCGCGCTCGGCCCAGGTGCTGCCGCGTTCCTCGGGCGCGACCGCGGCCGCGAGCGGCGCGAGCTGATAGGCCAGCTCGACCACGCGGCCCGCGAGCGCGAAGCGTTCGGCGCCGAAGCCGGTCTGCGAGAGCAGGCCCTGCGCGGTCACGAGGTCGCGCGCCATGTCGAAGGCGATGTCGTAGTCCGAGGGCACGAAGCCGCCCGCGCTGCGCGCCCAGTTGCGCGTGGTCTCGAAGCGCGGCACGAAGCCCGGCGAACCGCAGCGCGCCCACATGGCCTGCGCCACGCCCATGAGCTGCGCATAGGGCACCAGCACCATCGTGCGCGCCGCATGCGCCTGGCGTTCGGCGAGCACGCGCACGATGCGCGCGACCACACCATCGGCAGGGTCGCACCACAGGGCCTGGACGGGATGGCCTTCGTTCATGTTCTGTCGCGGGGGATTCGGTGGCGGGGGCGGGTCGCGACGAGGGCTCTGGCTATCGGCGCCATAGCCTTCGTGCATGCCACGTCACCCCTTGGTTTCTGTCACAATGACCCGCACTGTAGCTGCACCGAAACTCCCCGCGCACAAGGACTCCATCATGGCCAGCGAGCTGATCAAACACATCTCCGATTCCTCCTTCGAAGCCGACGTGCTCAAGTCCAGCCAGCCCGTGCTGGTCGACTACTGGGCCGAATGGTGCGGCCCCTGCAAGATGATCGCCCCGATCCTCGACGAGGTGTCGAGCGCCTACGAAGGCAAGCTGCAGATCGCCAAGCTCAACGTCGACGAGAACCGCGACATCCCCGCCAAGTTCGGCATTCGCGGCATCCCCACGCTGATGCTGTTCAAGGACGGCCAGCTCGCTGCCACCAAGGTGGGCGCCATGAGCAAAGCCCAGCTCACCGCCTTCATCGACCAGCAACTCGCCTGAGTGCTTTCTAACCGGCCAGCGCGCAACGCGTTGGCCGGCGCGTTTTTCCTGTCATAATCACCAGCAGATCGCCGGCCCTTTCAGGTAGCCGGTTCGAGTTCCCCGGTCAGTGAGGCAGTTCTCGTCTCACATCGAACCACCCCCCTGTTCTCCGTTTCCCCTCGATTGCCCCCGCAAGGGGTCGTTCCATGCACTTAAACGAACTCAAGGCACTCCACGTGTCTGAAGTCCTCAAGCAGGCCGAAGCCCTTGAGATCGAAAACGTCGGCCGCATGCGCAAGCAGGAGCTGATGTTCGCGATCATCAAGAAGCGCGCGAAGGCCGGCGAACAGGTCTTCGCCGACGGTGTGCTCGAAATCCTGCCCGACGGCTTCGGCTTCCTGCGCAGCCCGGACACCAGCTTCACCGCCAGCACCGACGACATCTACATCAGCCCGAGCCAGGTGCGCCGCTTCAACCTGCACACCGGCGACATGATCGAGGGCGAGGTGCGCATTCCGAAGGACGGCGAACGCTACTTCGCGCTGACCAAGCTCGACGCCGTCAACGGCGGACCGCCCGAGCAGAACAAGCACAAGGTGATGTTCGAGAACCTGACGCCGCTGTTCCCCAAGGAACAGATGCGCCTCGAGCGCGACGGCATCAAGGGCGAAGAGAACATCACCGGCCGCGTGATCGACATCATCGCGCCCATCGGCAAGGGCCAGCGCGCCCTGCTCGTGGCGCCGCCCAAGAGCGGCAAGACGGTGATGATGCAGCACATCGCGCACGCGATCAGCGCCAACTACCCCGAGGTCCACATGATGGTGCTGCTCGTCGACGAGCGCCCCGAAGAAGTGACCGAAATGCAGCGCACGGTGAAGGGCGAGGTCATCGCCTCCACCTTCGACGAGCCTGCCGCGCGCCACGTGCACGTGGCCGAAATGGTGATCGAGCGCGCCAAGCGCCTGGTCGAGCTCAAGAAGGACGTGGTGATCCTGCTCGACTCGATCACGCGTCTCGCACGCGCCTACAACAACGTCGTGCCCTCGTCGGGCAAGGTGCTGACCGGCGGTGTCGATGCCAACGCACTGCAGCGTCCCAAGCGCTTCCTGGGCGCGGCGCGCAATGTCGAGGAAGGCGGCTCGCTGACCATCATCGGCACCGCGCTGATCGACACCGGCAGCCGCATGGACGAAGTGATCTTCGAAGAGTTCAAGGGCACCGGCAACTCCGAAATCCACCTCGACCGCCGCCTCTACGAGAAGCGCGTGTTCCCCTCGATCCAGCTCAACCGCAGCGGCACGCGCCGCGAGGAGCTGCTGCTCGCGCCCGAGATCCTGCAGAAGACCCGCATCCTGCGCCAGCTCATGTACAACATGGACGAGATCGAGTCGATGGAGCTGATGCTCAAGAACATGAAGGCGACGAAGACCAATGTCGAGTTCTTCGACATGATGCGTCGCGGGGGTTGAGCCGGTCTTCGACCGAAGCTCGCCTCCCAAGAAGCGCGTTGCATCGCAAGATGCAGCGCGCTTTTTTCATGGGCGCGCGACCGGCAGCGCGCGGCCTTCCTCGGCGCTGCGCCGGCCGAGATCGAGCAGTTCCATCAGCGCCACCGCCTGCGCGGGCGGCACGGGATTCGGGCCCTGGCCGAGGATCGCGTCGCGCACGGCCGCGTAGTAGGCGACATAGTCGCCCGCGCGCGTGGGCCGGGCGCGCTTCGCCACCATGCCGTCGGCCGCGGGCAGCACGAGTTCGCCATCGAGCGGATCGGCGCCCCACCCCGCCATCGGCGGCCGCCGGCCGGCGCGCAGCGCATCCTCCTGCGGATCGACGCCGTGCTTGACGTAGCTGCCGCGCGTGCCGTGCACGAGGTAGCGCGGCGCGGCGTGGGCCGCGAGCGTGGTCGAGTGCAGCACCACGCGCAGCGGCGCACGCGGCCCCGACTCGTAGCGCAGCACCGCGTGGAAGTAGTCCTCGACCTGGGCACCGTCGCGCAGCACGGCGGTGTCGAGCTGCAGGGTGTCGGGCATGCCGAACAGTTGCACCGCCTGGTCGACCAGGTGCGCGCCCAGGTCGACCCAGATGCCCGCGCCCGGCACCTTCTGCTCGCGCCAGCGCTCGCGCACCTCGGGCCGGTAGCGGTCGAAATGCGACTCGAAATAGACCGGGCGGCCCAGCTCGCCGCTGGCCAGCAGTTCCTTCAGGGTCAGGAAATCGGCGTCGAAACGGCGGTTCTGGTAGACCGCGAGCACCAGCTTGTTGCGCTCGGACAACGACTGGAGCTCGCGCGCCTCGGCGGCATCGAGCGTGAAGGGCTTGTCGACCACCACGTGCTTGCCGGCCAGCAACGCCGCTTTCGCGACCGGATGGTGCTGGGCATTCGGCGTGGCGACCACGACGAGGTCGATGTCCGGCCGCGCGACCAGCGCCGCCGTGTCGGGCACCACGGCCACGCCGGGCCAGTCGGCATGCACCTTGTGCGGCTGGGAACTGGCCACGGCCGCCAGTTCGAGCCCGGGCACGGCCGAGAGCACGGGGGCATGGAAGGTCTGGCCGGCGAAGCCGTAGCCGACGAGGCCGGCGCGCAGGGTTCTGGAGGTCATGGGAGGGCTGGTTTCGCTGGGGACGGGCCGAAGTGGCCGCCATCGGCCCAGTATGCGATAATCGGCGGCTTCGCGAAAAGTGCGGCCGGCGTCCTGCCCGCCAGTGGCTCTCGCATCGACCCCCAAGGAAAGACCATGGCAAAAGAAGGCATCCACCCGAATTACCGCGAAGTCCTGTTCGTCGACATGTCGAACGGCTTCAAGTTCGTGACCCGTTCCTGCGTGAACACGAAGGAAACCGCCAAGGCGGACGACGGCCGCGAGCTGCCCCTGTTCAAGCTGGACACCACCAGCGAATCGCACCCGTTCTACACCGGCACCCAGAAGTCGGTCGACAACATGGGCGGTCGCGTCGAGAAGTTCCGCAACCGCTTCGGCAAGACGACCGGCGCCGCTGCCTCCAAGTAAGGCACGCACCCAGGCTCAGGCCTGGCGTCGAGGGCAGCCCGGTTTACCGCGCTGCCCTTTTTCTTTCCCCCACCCGCCGCCGTCCATCGCCCTTTGAACCAGCCCACGCCCGCGATCGTTGCCCAGAATGCCGTGCGCCGGCTGCCGCGCATCGCGCTGCTGCTGCTGTGCGCCGCCTACCTGCTGCCGGGTCTGGTCGGCCGGGGACCCTGGAAGAGCGCCGACATCACGGCCTTCGGCTACATGGCCGAGCTGGCGCGCAGCACCGAGGGCATCGCGCGCTGGTTCGATCCGCGGCTGCTGGGCATCGCGCCCGAAACGCCCGCGCTGGTGCCGTACTGGATCGGCGCGCTGGCGATCAAGATCGCGCCCGCCTGGCTGCATCCCGACTTCGCGGTGCGCATCGTGTTCGCGCTGCTGCTGTGGGGCACCTTCACCGCGACCTGGTACGCGGTCTATTACCTGGCGCGCACCGCGCGCGCCCAGCCCGTGGCCTTCGCCTTCGGCGGCGAGGCGCGGCCGACCGACTACGCGCGCGCCATGGCCGACGGCGCCCTGCTCGCGCTGATCGCCTGCCTGGGCCTGGCCCAGCTCGGCCATGAAACCACGCCCGCGCTGGCACAGCTCTACTTCGCCTCGCACCTGTTCTACGGCGTGGCGGCCCTGCCCTACCGGCGCGCCGGGCCGGTCATCGCGCTGGTGGTCGGCACGCTGGGCATGACGCTCAGCGGCGGCCCCACCGTCGGCCTGGCGCTGGCCACCGGCAGCGTGCTGTTCATCGCCTACGAGCGCCGCCGCATGCGCCGCGCCGCCGAGCCCGCGAGCACCGGCTGGTCGGGCATGGGCGAGGACGAAGGCCCGGGCTACACGCGCGGTGCGCTGTTCACCATGGCCGGCGTGACGCTGCTGGCCGCGGCGCTCGCGATCGGCCTCGGCCTGCTGCAATGGAAGATCGACCTGCCCGGCGCCCATCCCGGCACCTCGATCGCGAGCGACATCCGCAGCCAGGCCCGGCTGCTGCTGTGGTTCACCTGGCCGGCCTGGCCGCTCGCGCTGTGGACGCTGTGGCGCTGGCGCCGCCAGCTCGCGGCGCGCCACGTGGCGCTGCCGTTCTGGTTCGCGCTGGTGCCGCTGGCCGCCACCTGGACCACCGACTACTCCGACCGCTCGCTGATGCTGGCGCTGCCCGCGATGGCCACGCTCGCGGCCTTCGCGCTGCCGACCTTCCGGCGCAGCGTGGCGGCGCTGGTCGACTGGTTCACCCTGCTCTTCTTCAGCGGCCTGGCGCTGCTGGGCTGGATCTACTGGATCGCGATGCAGACCGGCTACCCGCCCAAGCCCGCGGCCAGCGTGGCGCGGCTGGTGCCGGGCTTCGTGCCCGAGTTCTCGCCGATCGCCTTCGTGCTCGCGCTCGCCGCCACCATCGCCTGGTGCTGGCTGGTGCGCTGGCGCACCGGCCGCCACCGCGCGGCGCTCTGGAAGACGCTGGTGCTGCCGGCTGGCGGTACCGCGCTGTGCTGGATGCTGCTGATGACGCTGTGGCTGCCGCCGATCGACTACGCGCGCAGCTACGCGCCGCAGGTGCGCGCCGTGACCGAGCGCGTGGGCCATCCCAAGTGCGTGGCCGAGCTGGCGTTGAGCCGCGCCCACATCGCGGCGCTGCAGTACCACGGCCGCTTCGACCTGCAGCCGCTGCTGCTGGGCACCGACTGCCCGTGGCTGCTGGTGGCCCCCGAGACCATCGAGCGGCTGCACACCATCATCTCGCTCGACCAATGGCGCTTCGCGGGGACCCTGCGCCGCCCCAGCAGTCCCTCCGACGACCTGCTGCTGTACGAGAAGATCGCGCCGCGGTGAGGGGCGAACGCGGACTGATCGCCCGCCACGCGGGCACGGTGCTGGTCGGCCAGCTGGCCGTGATGGCCTTCGGCGTGACCGACACCATCGTGGCCGGCCGCTATTCCGAGGACGCGCTGGCCGCCCTGTCGGTCGGCGCCGCCATCTTCGTCAGCGTCTACGTCTCGCTCATGGGCGTGCTGCAGGCCCTGCTGCCGGTGTGGGCCGAGCTGCACGGTGGCGGCCGCGGCGCCGAAGTGGGCCGCTCGGTGCGGCAGTCGCTCTACCTCGCGGGGCTGGCGATCGTGGTGGGCATGGCGCTGCTGCTGCTGCCGGGCCCGGCGCTGCAATGGACCCAGGTGCCGCCCGCGATGCGCGGCGAGGTCGAGGCCTACCTGATGGTGCTGGCCTTCGGGCTCGCACCCGCGCTGCTGTTCCGCCTCTTCAGCACGCTGAGCCAGAGCCTGGGCAAGCCGCAGCTCGTGACCTGGCTGCAGCTGGGCTCGCTGGCGATCAAGCTGCCGCTGTCGGTCTGGTTCACCTTCGGCGGCGCGGGCCTGCCGGCCATGGGCCTGGTCGGCTGCGGCTGGGCCACGCTGGTCGTCAACTGGGCGATGCTCGGCTGCGCCGTGTGGCTGCTGCGCACCAGTCCGTTCTACCGCGGCTACCGGCTCTGGCAATCGATCGAGAAGCCCGACTGGGCGCAGATCGGCCAGTTTGCGCGCCTGGGCGTGCCGGCCGGGCTCGCGGTGCTGGTCGAGGTCACCTCGTTCACGCTGATGGCGCTGTTCATCGCGCGCCTGGGCACCACCGCGGCCGCCGCGCACCAGATCGCCGCCAACCTGCTGGCCGTGGCCTACATGGTGCCGCTGTCGCTCGCGATCGCCACCAGCGCGCGCGTGAGCTTCTGGCTCGGCGCCGGCGATCCGGTGCTGGCGCGGCGCGCCTGCCGCACCGGCTTCGAGCTGACGGTGCTGTGCGCGCTGCTGTTCGCGCTCGCCATGTGGGGACTGCGCTTCCAGCTCGCGGCCGTGTACTCGGACAAGCCGGCCGTGATCGCGCTCGCGGGCGCTCTGCTGCTCGTGGTGGCGCTCTACCACTTCGCCGATGCGCTGCAGACGCTGTGCGTGTTCGTGCTGCGCTGCTACCGGGTCACGCTCGCGCCGCTGGCGATCTACTGCACGCTGCTGTGGGTCGTGGGCCTGGGCGGCAGCTACCTGCTGGCCTACCGCGGGCTCGGCCCCTGGCCGGCCATGCAGTCGCCGCTGGCGTTCTGGATCATGGGCGCCGCGGCGCTGGCCGTCACGGCGCTGCTGTTCGGCGCGTTGCTGCGCTGGACCATGGCGCACCGCGTGCGCGGCTGAGCGGCTGAACGGTGAAAGCGCCGCGGCCGTTCAGGCCGGCTGCCGCGCCATCACCCGTGCCTCGCGCACGCGCGTGGCCGGGAACAGCAGCGCGAAGCGCGAACCCTTGCCCACCGTGCTCTCGATGCGCAGCTCCGCGCCATGGCGCTGGGCGATGTGCTTGACGATCGCCAGCCCGAGCCCGGTGCCGCCGGTCTCGCGCGAGCGGCTTCGGTCGATGCGGTAGAAGCGCTCGGTCAGCCGCGGGATGTGCTCGGCCGCGATGCCCGGGCCGGTGTCCTTCACCGCGTACTCGCCGCGGCCGTCGGGCAGCACGCGCCAGCTCACCGCCACCTCGCCGCCGCCGGGCGTGTAGCGGATCGCGTTGCTCAGCAGGTTCGACATCGCGCTCTGCAGCTCGGTGGCTGCGCCCGACACCTCGGAATCGGCATCGATGGCGAACGACAGCTTGTGGCCCAGCTGCGGCGAGAGCCGGCCCGACAGGCCACGGCCCTCGTCCTCGCACTGCGCGAGCAAGGCGCGGATGCGGGTCCACTGGGTACCGCCGGGCGCGGCGCTGCCCTCGAGCCGCGACAGGGTCAGCAGGTCGTTGACCAGCGTTTCCATGCGATGCGACTGCTGTCCCATCAGGCCGAGGTAGCGCGCGCGCTCGTCGGCATCGAGCGGCAGGTTCTGCAGCGTCTCGACGAAGCCGGCCAGCACCGTGAGCGGCGTGCGGATCTCGTGCGAGACGTTGGCCACGAAGTCGCGCCGCATCGCCTCGGCCTGCTCGAGCGCGGTGATGTCGCGCGTGAGCAGCATGCGGCGGTTGCCCGCGTAGGGATGCACCTGCACCGACAGCCGCACCGGATGGCTGCGCTGGGCGCCCAGGCCGTGGCCGTCGATGACGACGTCGCGGCTGTAGTTCCACGACGCGAGGTAGGCGACGAAAGCCGGATCGCGCACGAGGTTGGCCAGGTGCTGCAGCAGGTCGCGCTCGGCATCGATGCCGAACTGCGCCGCCGCGGTCTGGTTACACCACTCGATGCGGCCCTGCTCGTCGAGCAGCACCACGCCATTGGGCGAGGCCTGGATCGCGGCCAGGAACTCATGCAGCCGGTCCTCGGCCTGGCGGATCTGCTGCTCGCGGTCGCGCAGCAGCTTGCGGATGCGCTCGGCCAGCTCGCCCCACATGCCGACGCCGCGGCTGGGCAGGCCCACCGCGTCGTTGCGCAGGATCAGCAGCAGCCGCTTGGCGCGCCAGGCATCGAAGCCCAGCCAGACCACCGCGCCGGCCCAGGCGCCGAGCCAGCCGAGTTTCCAGCCGAAAAAGGCTGTAACGCCCGCTCCGCCGAGGAGAGACGCTATTAAAAATGTAGCGATACGAAACGGCATGGCGGGCGATTATCCGCGCCCGCGGGCGGAGACGCTCACGGCGGTCAAACGGTGGCTTGGGCCGTCAGGCGGTAGCCGGCGCCGCGCACCGTCTCGACCATCGGCGAGGCCGCACCCAATGATTCGCGCAGGCGCTTGACGTGCACGTCGACCGTGCGCTCCTCGATGTAGACGTGGTCGCCCCACACCTTGTCGAGCAGCTGGGCCCGGCTATGGACGCGCTCGGCGTGCTGCATCAGGTAGGCCAGCAGCTTGAACTCGGTCGGACCGACCTTCAGCGCATTGCCCTGCCAGGTCACGCGGTGGGTGGCGGTGTCGAGCGCGAGCTCGCCGATCTCGACGCGCTCGGTCACCACCTCGGGCGCGCGGCGGCGCAGCACGGCGCGGATGCGCGCCAGCATCTCCTGGGTGGAGAACGGCTTGGTGATGTAGTCGTCGGCACCGGCATCGAGGCCGGCCACCTTGTCGGGCTCGTCGCCGCGCGCGGTCAGCATCAGGATCGGGACGGCCTTGGTACGGGGGTCCTTGCGCCACTGGCGCGCGAGCTGCAGGCCGCTCTGGCCCGGCAGCATCCAGTCGAGCAGGATCAGGTCCGGCAGGAAGGCATCGATCTCGCGCTGGGCGGCCGCGCCATCCTCCGACCAGATCGGCTCGAAGCCGTTGTGGCGGAGGTTGACGGCGATCAGCTCGGCGATCGAGGACTCGTCTTCGACGATCAGGACTCGGGGTTTTTTCATGCTTTCTTGGGAGTCTTGCCGCAGTCGTACTGGCCGTTACTGCAGCGCCGACTCGATTTCCTGCATCGAAGTGTGCCGCACATCGGCACCCTTGACGATGTAGATGATGAACTCGGCGATGTTCTTGGCGTGGTCGCCGATGCGCTCGATGGCCTTGGCCAGGAACAGCAGGTCGAGGCTGGCGGAGATGGTGCGCGGGTCTTCCATCATGTAGGTGACCAGCTTGCGCACGAAGCCGTCGAACTCCTTGTCGATCAGGTCGTCGTCCTTGAGGATCGACAGCGCCGCGGCGGTGTCGAGGCGCGCGAACGCGTCGAGCGCGGTGCGCAGCAGGTTCGACGCCAGGTCGGCCGCGATGCGCAGCTCGGTGGTCGGCAGCATGCGCGACGCGCCGCTCTCGATGATCGACTTGACCATGCGCGCGATCTTGTTGGCCTCGTCGCCCACGCGCTCGAGGTTCGCGGTGGTCTTCGAGATCGCGATCAAGAGGCGCAGGTCGCGCGCGGTCGGCTGGCGACGCGCGATGATCGACGACAGCTCGCGGTCGATCTCGATCTCCATCGCATTCACGCGGTGCTCGGTTTCCATCACGCGGTCGGCCGCGTCCGAATCGAACTGCAGCAGCGCGTAGATCGCCTGGTGGATCTGCGACTCGACCATGCCGCCGAGTTCCATCACGCGCGACGAGACGCCGTTGAGTTCGCTGTCGAACTGGCTGGAGAGGTGTTTTTCAGTCATGGTGTCGTCCTCTTTGCGTTGTTGCATCAGCCGAAGCGGCCGGTGATGTAGTCCTCGGTCTCCTTGCGCTGCGGCTTGAAGAACATCTGCTCGGTGGCGCCGAACTCGATCAGGTCGCCCAGGTACATGTAGGCGGTGTAGTCGCTGCAGCGGGCGGCCTGCTGCATGTTGTGGGTCACGATGACCACCGTGTATTCGTTCTTCAGCTCGGCGATCAGTTCCTCGATCTTGGCGGTCGAGATCGGGTCCAGGGCCGAGCAGGGTTCGTCGAGCAGCAGCACTTCGGGCTTGATCGCGATGCCGCGCGCGATGCACAGGCGCTGTTGCTGGCCGCCCGAGAGGCCCGAGCCGCTCTGCTGCAGCTTGTCGCGCACCTCGGTCCACAGGGCCGCCTTCTTCAGCGCCCATTCGACGCGGTCGTCCATGTCGCTGGCCGAGAGGTTCTCGAACAGCTTCACGCCGAAGGCGATGTTGTCGTAGATCGACATCGGGAACGGCGTCGGCTTCTGGAACACCATGCCGACCTTGGCGCGGATCAGCGCCACGTCCTGCTTGCTGGTCAGCAGGTTCTCGCCGTCGAGCTCGATGGCGCCTTCGGCGCGCTGCTCGGGATAGAGCTCGAACATGCGGTTGAAGGTGCGCAGCAAGGTCGACTTGCCGCAGCCCGAGGGGCCGATGAAGGCCGTGACCTTGTTCTCGGGGATCTCGAGGTTGATGCCCTTGAGCGCGTGGAACTTGCCGTAGTAGAAGTTCAGGTTCTTGACCGAGATCTTCGCGGGCGATGCGGCGACGGTGGGAGCGGTGATGGGTGCCATGTTGCGTTTCTCTTGTTCGTTCTGTGCTGTGTGCATGAAAGCCGCGTCGGCTTCAGTGCTTGGAGCGCGTGAGGACCCGCGCCAGGATGTTGAGGGCGAGCACCGCGACGGTGATCAGGAACACGCCAGCCCAGGCGAGCTGTTGCCAGTTCTCGTAGGGGCTCATGGCGAACTTGAAGATCGTCACCGGCAGGCTGGCCATCGGCTGCGTCACGTCGGCGGTCCAGAACTGGTTGTTCAGCGCGGTGAACAGCAGCGGCGCGGTCTCGCCGGCGATGCGGGCCACGGCCAGCAGGATGCCGGTCACGACACCGGCGCGCGCGGCGCGCAGCGTGATGCTCAGGATCACCTTCCACTTCGGCGTGCCGAGGGCGTAGGCGGCTTCGCGCAGGCCCGGGGGCACCAGCTGCAGCATGTTCTCGGTGGTGCGGATCACGACCGGGATCACGATCAGCGCGAGCGACAGCGCACCGGCCAGGCCCGAGAAGTTCTTGAAGTAGGCCACGACCACCGCGTAGACGAACAGGCCGATCACGATCGACGGCGCCGACAGCAGGATGTCGTTGACGAAGCGCGTGACCGAGGACAGCATGCCCTTGGGGTTGTACTCGGCCAGGTAGATGCCGGCCATGATGCCGATCGGCGTACCGACGAAGGTCGCCAGCAGCACCATCACGAAGGAGCCGAAGATCGCGTTCAGGATGCCGCCCGCTTCGTTCGGCGGCGGGGTCATCTCGGTGAAGGCCGCGATCGACAGGCCGCCGATGCCGAGGCGCAGCGTCTCCCAGAGGATCCAGACGAGCCAGAACACGCCGAACACCATCGCGGCGAGCGACAGCGTGAGGGCGATCTTGTTGACGCGGTTGCGCGAAGCGAACCGGGCCTGGCGGGTTTCGGCCAGGGTCTTGGCGTTGATGAGGGATTGGCTTGTGCTCACGACTTCTTTCCTTCGCTCTTCTTCATCTGCGCCAGCAGCACCTTCGACAGCGACAGCACGACGAAGGTGATGAAGAACAGCACGAGGCCCAGGTACATCAGCGCGGCCTGGTGCAGGCCGGCGCCGGCTTCGGCGAACTCGTTGGCGAGCGCCGAGGTGATGCTGTTGGCCGCCTCGAACACCGACAGCGAGTTCAGCTGGTTCATGTTGCCGATCACGAAGGTGACGGCCATGGTCTCGCCGAGCGCGCGGCCCAGGCCGAGCATGATGCCGCCGACGACGCCGGCCTTGGTGTAGGGCAGCACGACCTTGGAGACGACCTCCCAGGTGGTGGAACCGAGGCCGTAGGCCGATTCCTTGAGCAGCGGGGGCGTGACCTCGAACACGTCGCGCATCACCGAGGCGATGAACGGGATGATCATGATCGCGAGGATGATGCCGGCCGAGAGGATGCCGATGCCCACCGGGGGACCGGACACCAGCGCGCCGAGATAGGGCACGCCGGCCAGCAGCTTCTGCAGCGGCTGCTGGACCCAGGTCGAGAGGATGGGGCCGAACACCAGCAGGCCCCACATGCCGTACACGATGGAGGGCACGGCGGCCAGCAGTTCGATGGCGGTGCCCAGCGGGCGCTTGAGCCAGCCGGGCGAGAGTTCGGTGAGGAAGAGCGCGATGCCGAAGCTCACGGGCACCGCGATCACCAGGGCGATGGCCGAGGTGGCCAGCGTGCCGTAGATCATCACGAGGCCACCGTATTCGTTCTGGACCGGGTCCCACACGCTGCTCGTGAGGAAGCCGAGGCCGTACTTGGTGATGGCGGGCCAGGCACCGACGATCAGCGACAGCAGGATGCCGATCAGCATCGCGAGCGTCAGCAGCGCGGCACCCTTGGCGGCCAGGCCGAACAGGCGATCGACCATGGGACCGGAGCGCGATGCCTTCATCGGCGGCGGTGCGGTGGTGCGGCCCTGCTCGGCGGAAAGATCGAGCGCGGTGGCGGCGGCGGGGAAAGTGGATGACACGTGTCGCTCCGGCAAGGACGAAAGCGGCGCGCCATCGAGCGGATTGCTGCTCATGGACGCGCCGTGTTTTCTTTTTCTGATCGGGAAGGAGAAGGCTTACTTGAAGGCGACGGGCTTGCCCGAAGCGTCCTTCACCTCACCCCAGGCCTTGGCGATCGTGGCCTTCACGGCGTCGGGCATCGGCACGTAGTCCAGGTCGTCGGCCGTCTTGTCGCCGCTCTTGTAGGCCCAGTCGAAGAACTTCAGCACGGTGGTGGCGTTGGCCGGCTTGTCCTGCGTCTTGTGCAGCAGGATGAAGGTGGCGCCGGTGATCGGCCATGCACCCTTGTCCGACTGGTTCGTCAGCACTTGATAGAAGCTCTTGTTCCAGTCGGCACCGGCGGCGGCGGCCTTGAAGGCGGTGTCGTCGGGCGAGACGAAGTTGCCGGCGGCGTTCTGCAGCTGGGCGTACGTCATCTTGTTCTGCTTGACGTAGGCGTATTCCACGTAGCCGATCGAGTTCGGCAGACGGCCCACGAAGGCGGCGACGCCTTCATTGCCCTTGCCGCCCGCGCCGGTGGGCCAGTTCACGGCCGTGCCTTCGCCGACCTTGCTCTTCCACTCGGCGTTGACCTTCGACAGGTAGTTGGTGAACAGGAAGCTGGTGCCCGAACCGTCGGCGCGGCGAACCGGGGCGATGGCGGCGTCGGGCAGGTTCAGCGAACCGTTCAGGGCCTTGATCGCGGGGTCGTTCCACTTCGTGATCTTGCCGAGGTAGATGTCGCCCAGCACTTGGCCGCTGAGCTTGAGTTCGCCGGGCTTGATGCCCTGGATGTTCACGACCGGGATCACGCCGCCGATGACGGTGGGGAACTGCATCAGGCCCTTGGCCTGGAGTTCCTCGTCCTTCAGGGGAGCGTCCGACGCGCCGAAGTCGACGGTCTTGGCTTCGATCTGCTTCAGGCCGGCGCCCGAACCGACCGACTGGTAGTTGATCTTGACGCCGGTGGCCTTGTTGAAGTCCGAAGCCCACTTGGCATACAGCGGTGCGGGGAAGCTGGCGCCGGCACCGGTCACGTCCTGGGCGAACGCGGGAAGAGCGAAAACCGCGGCGACGAGGCCGGCGGTTGCAAATTTGAACGTCGTTTTCATGAAGCTTCCTTTAGAAGTAAGAAGTAGTCCCCTTGCGGGCTTGCGACGGACTCTAGAAAGCTTGTGTGACATCGATGTGACACCCCTCTGTCGAGGGAAAATGGGGCCGTGGAGCCCTCCGGCTCTGTGACGCTGTCACACAACCGTCATGCGCCCCAACTAGCCTCTCGAACCTCGCTGCGGTGGGGTTGGAAGGCGGTGGGGAAACCGTCAACGACATACGAATCAGGCTCCGCCTCTTTACTACAACATGCAAAACGGCACCCGCCTCGCAGCGGTCGATCTCGGTTCCAACAGCTTCCGGCTCGAGATCGGCCAGGTCGACCACGGCCAGATCCACCGCACCGAATACCTGAAGGAGACCGTGCGCCAGGGCAACGGCCTGGACAGCGCGCGCAACCTCACGCCCGAAGCCATGCAGCGCGGCTGGGACGCCCTTGCCCGCTTCGGCGAGCGGCTGGCCGGCTTCAAGCGCTCGCAGGTGCGGGCCGTCGCCACCCAGACGCTGCGCGAGGCGCGCAACCGCGAGGAATTCCTGCTGCGCGCGCGCACCATCCTGGGTTTCGGCATCGACGTGATCCCGGGGCGCGAGGAAGCCCGGCTGATCTATCAGGGCGTGGCACACATGCTGCCGCACAACGACGCCTCGGACCGCGAACGCCGGCTGGTGATCGACATCGGCGGGCGCTCCACCGAAATGATCATCGGCCGCGCCCTCGAGGCCGAGCTGATGGAGTCGTACCGCGTCGGCAGCGTCGCCTGGTCGATGAAGCACTTCCCGGAAGGCCAGTTCACCGCCGCCGCCTTCCGGGCCGCCGAGGTCGCGGCCAAGGCCGTGCTCGACGACGCGCTCGGCAGCTACACGCGCGACCAGTGGGACGTGGCCTATGGCGCCTCGGGCACGATCGGCGCGGTCGGCGACGTGCTGGCCGCGGCCGGCGGCGAGCCCGGCGTGGTCCGGCGCGAGGGCCTCGACTGGCTGCTCGACCGGCTGCTCAAGGCCGGCGGCGCCGACAAGCTGCGCATCGAGGGTATGCGCGATGACCGCAAGGCGGTCATCGGCGGCGGCCTCAGCGTGCTGCGCGCGGTGTTCGACCTGCTGGGCATCGAGGAGATGAAGGTGGCCCAGGGCGCGCTGCGCCATGGCGTGCTCTACGAACTGCTCGAACGCGACGAGAGCGTGGCCGACATGCGCACCACCACGGTCGCGCGGCTCGCCACCCGTTTCGCGGTCGACCCCGTCCAGGCCCGGCGCGTGGGCGACGCCGCCGCCGCCCTGTTCGTGCAGCTGGCGCCGGCCGCGCGCGGCGGCAGCACCACCAGCCGCGCCGGCCGCGCGCTGCGCAAGCTCGGCTGGGCCGCGCAGCTGCACGAGATCGGCGCGCTGGTCTCGCACAGCGACTATCACAAGCACGGCGCCTACATCCTCGACAACACCGACGCGCCCGGCTTCGCGGTCAACGAGCTGCACGCCCTCGCCCAATTGGTGCTGGGTCAGCGCGGCAAGCTGCGCAAGCTCGAGGCCTCGCTCGACGACGAGACCTTCGTCATGCAGCTGCTGGCGCTGCGGCTCGCGGTGATCCTGTGCCACGCGCGGCGCGACCCCGCGCCCGACGCCCTGCACCTGTCGACGCTCGGCACCCGCACCTTCTCGATCGCCTGCGCCCCCGACTGGGCCGAGGCCTTTCCGCAGTCGGCCCACCTGCTGCGCGAGGAGGTGCTGGCCTGGCAGAAGATCAGCACCTGGCGCGTCGATCTGGCGGGCTGCTGAGCCGTCCGGCCGGATGGCCGGCGGACAGCGGGCAGCGCTGCCCGCGGCGCCGGCACCGAATGCGCGGCGTGGCCGCGCGCAGCCTCAGAGAAGTTCGGGCGACTGCACCGTCACCACGACGGTCTGCACGTCGCCATCGCGCTCGCGCGTGCGGATCCACCACAGCGCGCCCTTGCGCACCGGGCAGCTGTCCTGCTTCAGGCCCAGCAGCAGCGAGATCGCCTGCCCCAGCGAGGGCTGGTGGCCGATCATCAGCACCACCGACTTGCCGTTGGGCCAGCCGGCCGAGGCCAGCAGCGCGTCGGCGGTGGTGTCGGGCGCCAGTTCGCTGCGCAGCTTGTACTTGCGCCCGAGCGCCAGCGCGGTCTGTTCGCAGCGCCGCGCGGGGCTGCTGATGATGCGCGTGCCGTCGGGCAGTTGGCGGTCGAGCCAGCTGGCCATGCGCTTGGCCTGCTTCTCGCCGCGCGCGGTGAGCGAGCGCTGCATGTCGTCGCAGCCCTCGGTCCAGTCATCGGCTTCCGCATGGCGCCAGAAGATCAGGTCCATGGTCATCGTCTTTCGAACTTCGGCTTCATTGACCGGATGCGACGTCACGGGGCCCTCGCGCTGCGTAGCGGTTCATCAGGGCCGCCTGCGCGCCATGTGCCTCGATCGCGCGCGACGCGCCGGCCTCGCCCGGGTGCGTGTCGTGGTCGACCCGGGTGTAGACCCCGTCGGCGCCCAGGTCCCAGGCATCGCGGCCGTCGTGCAGGTAGGCGACCAGGCACTCGTCGATGAGGCGCTGGCGCAGCACCGGGTCGGTCACGGGCCAGGCGAGCTCGATGCGCCGCATCATGTTGCGGTTCATCCAGTCGGCGCTCGAGAGGTAGAGCGACTCGTCCTCGCCATGGCGGAAATAGAACACCCGCGAATGCTCGAGGAAGCGGCCGATCACCGAGCGCACGCGGATGTTGTCGGTCAGCCCCGGCACCTGGGCCGGCAGCGTGCAGGCACCGCGCACGATCAGGTCGATCTTCACGCCCTTCTGCCCCGCATGCACCAGCGCCGCGACCAGCTCCTCGTCGGTCAGCGCATTCATCTTGGCGACGATGCGCGTGGGCTCGCCGCGCTCGGCGGCAGCGGCCAGCGTGGCGATCTGCGCGCGGATGTTGCTGTGCAGGTCGAAGGGCGCGAGCCACACGCGGTGGAGCTTGGGCAGCTTGCTCTGGCTCGCGAGGTGCACGAACACCGCTTCCATGTCGGCGGTCAGCAGCGGATCGGCCGTGAGGTGGCTGATGTCGGTGTACAGGCGCGCGGTACGCGGGTTGTAGTTGCCGGTCGACAGGTGGCCGTAGCGGCGCATCTGCTTGCCCTCGCGGCGCGTCACCAGCAGCATCTTGGCGTGGGTCTTCAGTCCCACCACGCCGTACACCACCTGGGCGCCGATCGACTCGAGCATCTCGGCCCAGTTGATGTTGGCCTCTTCGTCGAAGCGCGCCTTGAGCTCCACCACGACGGTGACTTCCTTGCCGCGCCGGACCGCCTCGCGCAGCAGCTCCATCAGCTCGGAATCGGCGCCGGTGCGGTAGATGGTCTGCTTGATCGCCAGCACCTGCGGGTCCTGCACCGCCTCGCGCAGGAAGGCCAGCACGCCCTCGAAGCTCTCGAAGGGCTGGTGGATCAGCACGTCGCCGCGCTGCAGCCGCTCGAAGAAGGACTGCGAGGGCGACAGCGTGATCGGGTAGGAGGCCTGGTACGGCTTGAAGCGCAGCTTCGGCTCGTCGAGCAGGTCGGCCAGCTGGGTGAAGCGCGCGAGGTTGACCGGGCCGTGCACGCGGTACAGCGCCTCGGGCGGCAGGTTGAACTGCTCGAGCAGGAAGCTCGCGAGCGACTCGGCGCAGCTGGCCGACACCTCCAGGCGCACCGCCTGGCCGAAGTGCCGGTGCTGCAGGCCCTGGCGCAGCGCGGTGCGCAGGTTCTTCACGTCCTCCTCGTCCACCGCGAGGTCGGAATGGCGCGTGACGCGGAACTGCGAGAAGTCGCCGACCTCGCGCCCCGTGAACATCGAGGACAGGTGCGCGCGCACCACGCTCGACAGCGCCACGAACAGCGTCTTGCCGTCCGACACCTTGGCCGGCATCTTGATCAGCCGCGGCAGCACGCGGGGCACCTTGACGATCTGGATCGGATTCTCGCGCCCGAAGGCGTCCTTGCCGCCCAGGCGCACGATGAAGTTGAGCGACTTGTTCGCCACCTGCGGGAACGGGTGCGAGGGATCCAGCCCCACGGGCAGCAGCAGCGGGCGCACCTCGCGCTCGAAATACTCGGCCACCCACTTGCGCTGCGCCGGGTTGCGCTCGCCGTGCGAAATGATGTGGATGCCGTGCGTGCCGAAGGTCGGCATCAGCTCGTCGTTGTAGAGCGCGTACTGGCGCGCCACCAGCTTGTGGACCGCTTCGGCCAGCCGGCGGAACGACTCGACCGTGTAGGTGCCCTTGTGGTCGTCGGCGCTGCCCGCGATCAGATGCGGCGCGGCGCGGACCTCGAAGAACTCGTCGAGGTTCGACGAGACGATGCACAGGTAGCGCAGCCGCTCGATCAGCGGCACCTCGGGGCGATGCGCCCAGTCGAGCACCCGCTCGTTGAACGACAGGATGCTGTGGTCGCGGTCAAGCAAGGTGAATTTCGGCGTCTCGGCCACCGAAGGCAGCGAATCGGCCGGATCTGAAGGCATGGACACGGATTCTGGAACAAGCGGCACCACTGCCGTGCTCGATAAAGGGAATGTGACAGTGTCATGCGGGTTTGTGACATTTGGATGACTGTCCCGTGACGCTGTCGACATGCCTACTTTCGACCGCTCTTCCCCGTCCGCAGGCAGGACGGACGACCCGTTCGCGGGTCGGACGACCGCTGGTTTCATGCGCCCAGGAAGTGCTTGCGGTAGCGCGCCGGCAGGTCGTCGATGCGCATCAGCATCGGCAGGTCGGCGGTGTTGAAGTCCGGGTCCCAGGCCGGCGCGCCGAGCACCTTGGCGCCCAGGCGCAGGTAGCCCTTGATCAGCGCGGGCGGTTCCACGTCGAGGCTGCCGTCGAGGCGCTCGACCGGCAGCGCGAGCCGCGGCTGCACCTGGTACTGGATCGGCGCCATGTGGCTGGCCGAGAGCTGGCGCCAGATGCTGGCCGCCGCGTCGCCGCAGGTCACGCCGTTGTGCGACATCGGGATGCTCGCGCAGCCGATCATCGTGTCGAGCTTGTTGCGGTGCATGAAACCGGCCAGCGCGCCCCACAGGGCCAGGATCACGCCACCCTGGCGGTGCTCGGGGTGCACGCAGCTGCGGCCCAGCTCCACCATGCGCTCGCGCAGGTCGCGCAGGCGGGTCAGGTCGAATTCGGTGTCGCTGTAGGTGCTGCCCACGCGGCGCGCCTGGGCCGGCGTCAGCACGCGGTAGGTGCCGATGACCTGCTGCGTCAGTTCGTCGCGCACCAGCAGGTGCTCGCAGAAATCGTCGAACAGGTCCACGTCGTGGCCGGGCAGCGAGGTGGAGATGCGGGCCCCCATCTCGCCGACGAACACTTCATAGCGCAGGCGCTGGGCGGCACGGACATCGTCCTGGTGACGGGCCCAACCCACGGTGATGCCCTGCTTGGCCTCGATGACGGGGGCCGGCAGCACGACCGCGGGGCCGATGGCAGCGGGGGCCTTGGGCGTCGCGCTGACGGCGGCGGCGGTGCCGGCGACAACGGGCGCGGGCCAGAGGGCTGCGCGGAGCCCGATCTGCGACAGCGGAAATGTCGGGTTGGGCAGTTCTTTCATGTGGAAACCCTTTCTGCTGGGCGAGTCTCGGCACCCGTGGTGAAAAGCGCGTGTCATGGCCGTGGCAATTGCATGACGATGTGACGGGCCGCCGGGCGCCCGTCTTTGGCGTCTAATGCCCCGACCGCCGACGCTCGGCACCCCCCACCGGAGACCCTGGACCGATGGCCACCGCAGATACTTCCAGCACCGCCGCCGCCGGCGGTAACCGACAGTTGCAGACCTTTCCGGTGCTCAACGACACCGAGATCGCGCGCATCGCACGTTTCGGCAGCGTGCAGCACTTCGCGCGCGGCAGCCGCTTGTTCACCGCCGGCGAGGTCGGCGCCGGCATGTTCGTGCTGCTCAAGGGCGTGGTCTCGGTCACCCAGCGCGACGGCCTGGGCCACGTGGTGCCGATCGTGCGCCAGGGGCCGGGCGAGTTCCTGGCCGAGGTCGGCCAGCTCAGCGGCCGCCCCGCCCTGGTCGACGGCCATGCCGAGGAGGACGTCGAGGCGCTGGTGCTGCCGCCCGCGCAGCTGCGCGCGCTGCTCGTGGCCGAGGCCGACCTCGGCGAGCGCATCACCCGCGCGCTGATCCTGCGGCGCGTGGCACTGATCGAATCGGGCGCCGCCGGCCCGGTGCTGATCGGCCAGCCGCAGTCGCCCGACATGGCGCGGCTCGAGAACTTCCTGCGCCGCAACGGCCATCCCTATCACCTGGTCGACGCCGACCAGGACCCCGACGCTGCCGCGCTGCTGGCGCAGTACGGCAACCACCAGTTGCTGGCCGTGTGCCCCAACGGCTCGGTGCTGGTGAACCCGAGCGAGGACGCGCTGGCGCTGTGCCTGGGCATGGTCGATGCCGCCGCGCACGACGAGCTCTACGACGTGGCCGTGGTCGGCGCCGGCCCGGCCGGCCTCGCGACCGCCGTCTATGCCGCCTCCGAGGGGCTGCGCGTGATCGTGCTCGACTGCCGCGCCTTCGGCGGCCAGGCCGGCGCCAGCGCGCGCATCGAGAACTACCTGGGCTTTCCCACCGGCATCTCGGGCCAGGCACTGGCCGGCCGGGCCTTCGTGCAGGCGCAGAAGTTCGGCGTCGAGATGCTGATCCCGGCCAAGGTGGCCTCGCTCGACTGCGCGCGCACCAACCCCGACGGCAGCCTCGCCATCGCGTTGGCCGACGGCCGCCGCATTTCGGCACGCACAGTGGTCGTGGCCAGCGGCGCGCGCTACCGCCGGCCCGGCGTGCCCAGGCTGCACGAATTCGAGGGCCGCGGCATCTGGTACTGGGCCTCGGCCATCGAGGCCAAGCTCTGCGCGCAGCAGGAGGTCGCGCTGGTCGGCGGCGGCAACTCGGCCGGCCAGGCGGCGGTGTTCCTCTCGCACCATGCGGCCAAGGTCAACGTGCTGGTGCGCGGGCCCTCGCTCGCGGCCAGCATGTCGCGCTACCTGATCGACCGCATCGAGGCCACGCCCAACATCTCGCTGCAGCCGCACACCGAACTCGTGCGACTTCATGGCGATCCCGACGCGGGCCTCACCGGCGCCACCTGGCGCTGCCACAGCACCGGCGCCGAGCACGATTGCCCCGCGCGCAACATCTTCCTCTTCGTCGGCGCCGAACCCGAGACCGACTGGCTCGCGGGTTGCGGCGTCGCGGTCGACAAGCACGGCTTCGTGCAGACCGGTTCCGACGCCAGCGCCGGCTTTCCCGCGCGCCCGGCCACCGCGCTCGAGACCAGCGTGCCCGGCGTCTTCGCCGTCGGCGACGTGCGTTCGGGCTCGGTCAAGCGCGTGGGCGGCGCGATCGGCGAAGGCGCGGCCGTGGTCGCGCTGATCCACCAGCACCTGGCCTCGAACTCGGCCGTGGCCTGAGTCCCGATCCCTCACCCATTCATCCAGGAGAACCCGCGCATGCGCATCAAGCCCTGCGAACACGTCCCCGCGGAGATCGCCGCGCCCCACACCCTGCGCGGCTGCGAGGAATGCCTCAAGACCGGCGACAGCTGGGTGCATCTGCGCCTGTGCGTGCACTGCGGCCATGTGGGCTGCTGCGATTCGTCGAAGAACCGGCATGCGACGCGCCACTCGCAGGCCGAGGGCCATGCGGTGATCCAGTCGCTCGAGCCCGGCGAGGACTGGATGTGGTGCAACGCGCACGAGCGACAGGTGGGCTGAGGCGCGCGCCGGTCATTGGCCGTGCGGCACACGCCCGCGCGGCCGCCTGTATATGCTGGCTGCCGCGTCGAGGAGCCCCTCTTCGCCGCCCCCATCCAGACCGGAGACTCGACAACATGCCCGAACCGAAGACCATCGAGGTCTATTCCTGGCCCACGCCCAACGGCCACAAGATCCACATCATGCTCGAGGAGTGCGGCCTGCCCTACCGCGCGCATCCCATCGACATCGGCAAGGGCGACCAGTTCGCGCCCGACTTCCTGCGCATCAGCCCCAACAACAAGATCCCCGCCATCACCGACCCCGACGGTCCGGACGGCGCGCCCATCTCGCTGTTCGAATCGGGCGCCATCCTCGTCTACCTGGCCGGCAAGACCGGCCAGTTTCTGCCCCAGGGCGACCGCGCGCGCTACGACGTGCTGCAGTGGCTGATGTTCCAGATGGGCGGCGTCGGCCCCATGCTCGGCCAGGCGCATCACTTCCGCCTCTACGCGCCCGAGAAGATCGCCTATGCCATCGACCGCTACACCAACGAGGCCAGGCGCCTCTACGGCGTGATCGACAAGCAGCTGTCGAAACACAGCTTCATCGCCGGCCCCGACTACAGCATCGCCGACATCGCCATCTTCCCGTGGCTGCGCAGCTGGCAGAACCAGGGCATCACCCTCGAGGACTATCCGCGCCTGAAGGACTGGTTCGACGGCATCGCCGAGCGTCCCGCCGTGCAGCGCGGCGTGAAGGTGCTGGCCGACCTGCGCAAGCCCATCACCGACGACAAGGCGCGCGAGATGCTTTTCGGCAAGACCCAGTACGAGAAGCGCTGAGACCGCCTCATATTCGGGCTAGAATAGAAGGCTTGTCGGGGTGTAGCGCAGCCTGGTAGCGCATCTGGTTTGGGACCAGAGGGTCGAAGGTTCGAATCCTTTCGCCCCGACCAAGAATCTTCTTTCCTGCTTTGCTTTCTGTTCCGCCTGGAATCTGCCCGTAGCTCAGTTGGATAGAGCACCTGCCTTCTAAGCAGGTTGTCGGGGGTTCGATCCCCTCCGGGCAGGCCAACATCGGCGTCCGCCGCTGCACGCAGCACAGCTCTCTCCCCTCCATGCTTCTTTCCAGAGAACGACACATCGTCGCCATGCTGTGTGCCGCAGCCTTGGCGACCGCCTGCGGCACGTCCATCGATCGCGCAGCCGATCGGCCCGCGCCCTCGTCCGCAACCCCTCCCACCCAACTCTCGCCCGCGCAAGCCCTGACGCCTCAAGCCCAAGGCAAACGCATCCACTGGAGCGGCGGCATCAACGCCATCACGCCAGAGGAAGGCTCTCGCCAGTGCTTCACCCTGCTGCACGCCACCTTCGATGCGCAGGGCGTGCTGCAGTGGCCGCGCAACGAACAGGAGTTCATCGCCTGCGGCGCTGGTTACTACGACGGCAACCTCGTGGCCCAGTACACGCTCGTGAGCTTCGACGGCCGCGTGGCCGGGCAGCGGATGATCCTGGGCAAGCCGGTGCCGGTGATCGAGATCGAGGCCCTGTACCGGCACTCCGACTGCACGCAAGGCAACGAGAAGATTCCCGAGTGCTACTCGGGCCTGCTGCAGCCCCGGAAGCCCTGAGGGCGCGCCGAATCCGAAGCGCGCTTGCGTGCGTATCAGTGGCGCGTCATGGCAACGAGCATTTCCGCTCCGCGCGGACATTGAAGACGCGGGAGACCTATGAAGCCTTCGATCCGCCTTGCGCGCCGGCCCTGGATGTTCGGCGCATTGCTCAGCAGCGCCACGGCCTGGGCCCAGCCCGTCCACCTGCCGCCCATCGAAGTGAGCGGCCCGCGCGACGCGGCCATCGGCACGGCCGACAGCGCGAGCGAAGGCGCGGTGGAGAAAGCCTCGTTCCAGGCCCGCCCCAAGCTGCGCCCCGGCGACATCGTCGAGGCCGTGCCCGGCGTGGTCGCCACGCAGCACTCGGGCGACGGCAAGGCCAACCAGTACTTCCTGCGCGGCTTCAACCTCGACCACGGCACCGACTTCGCGGTCACGGTCGACGGCATGCCGGTCAACATGCCCTCGCACGGCCACGGCCAGGGCTTCGCTGACCTCAACTTCCTGATCCCCGACCTGGTCTCGGGCGTGCGCTATCGCAAGGGACCCTACTTCGCCGATGGCGGCGATTTCGCGCTCGCGGGCACGGCCTCGCTCGACTACGTGAGCGCGCTCGATGCGCCCTTCGCCGAAGTCACGCTGGGCGCGAACAACTTCCGCCGCCTGCTCGCGGCCGGCTCGCGCACCGTGCAGGACCAGACCTGGCTCGGGGCGATCGAGCTCGAAGGCAACAACGGGCCCTGGGACACGCCCGAACGGCTGCGCAAGGCCAATGCGGTGCTGCGCTATTCGCAGGGCTCGCCCATGCGCGGCCTCAGCATCACGGCCATGGCCTACCAGAGCCGCTGGAACTCGACCGACCAGATCCCCGAGCGCCTGGTCGACAGCGGCGAGCTCTCGCGCTTCGGCTCGCTCAACACCACCGACGGCGGCAAGACGCGGCGCCTCAGCCTGTCGGGCAAGTGGTTCGACAACAGTCCCGAGGGGCAGACGCAACTCAGTGGCTATGTCATCGACTACCGCTTCGACCTGTTCTCGGACTTCACCTACTTCCTCAACAATCCCGAGCAGGGCGACCAGTTCGAGCAGACCGACCGCCGCCGGGTCTTCGGGCTGCAGGGCACGCACAGCCGGCCGAATCAGATCGGCGGACTGGATGGCGTGCTGAGCTTCGGCGGCAGCTGGCGCGGCGACCGCATCGGCGAGGTCGGGCTCTACAACACGGTGGCGCGCGAGCGGACCTCGACCGTGCGCAACGACAAGGTGCAGCAGGACCTGTTCTCCGTGCACGCGCAGCAGCTCGTGAACTTCAGCGAGCGCTGGCGCGGCTACGTGGGCCTGCGCGGCGACCTGTTGCGCTATGACGTGCAGGGGCGCGAACCGCTCTACGGCCCGGTCAACAGCGGACGCGGCCACGATTCGCTCGTGAGCCCCAAGGCCGGCCTGGCCTTCACCGTGACGCCGGCCCACGAGCTCTACCTCAACGTGGGCACCGGCTTCCACAGCAACGACGTGCGCGGCGCGACGATCAACGTCGATCCGACCAACGGCCTGCCCGCGGACCGCGTGCCCGCGCTCGTGAAAGGCCGCGGCGCCGAGATCGGCTGGCGCTTCCAGCCCAGCGACGACTTCAGCCTCACCACCGCGCTGTGGCAGCTGCGGCTCGACTCCGAACTGGTCTATGTCGGCGACGCCGGCACCACCGAGCCCGGCCGCGCCAGCAGCCGCCGCGGCATCGAGGCCACGATGCGCTGGAAGCTCGGTTCGCGCTGGCGCTTCGAGGCCGATGCGGCGATCTCGCGTGCGCGCTTCCGGGGCCTGGCGCCCGAGGGCGAGGGCAACTACATCGACAACGCGGTGGAGCGCGTGTTCGCCGCGGGCGTGATCTACACCGAAGGCCCCCTGACGGCCTCGCTTCGGCTGCGCTACATGGGCCCGCGCGCGCTCGACACCTTGAACACGGTGCGCTCGCGCGCCACCACGCTGCTGAACTTCGGCGCGCGCTATGCCGTCAACAAGCAGCTCACGCTGGGCCTGGACGTGTTCAACCTCGCGGGCCGCAAGGGCAACGACATCGAATACTTCTATGCCTCTTGCAGCGCGGGCGAAGTGGCGCGCGGCGCCTGCGGCGACGGCATCGACGGCCGCCACATCCATCCGATGGAGCCGCGCAGCGCGCGGGTCAGCGCGCGCTGGACCTTCTAGATCGGGCGTCCCCGTTCAGGCGAACGGCAGGATCTTCACGTCGAACACGCGCTCGCAGAACCAGATGGCCGCCACCGCCACGGCCACGACCGAGCCACCGCGCAGCACCACCGGCGCATAGCCCCGCCAGCCGCGCAGCGACAGCAGCACGACCAGCGCCACGGCCACCACCATGAGCTGGCCCGCTTCCACGCCGAGGTTGAACTGCAGCAGCGCGAGCACGAAGCCGCGCAGCGGCAGGTCGAGTTCGCCGAGCGCGCCCGCGAAGCCGAAGCCGTGGATCAGGCCGAACAGGAAGCTGAAGAGCTTGCGCCGGCCGCGCAGCAGCGGCCGCAGGTTGTCGACGGCCGCGAGGATGATGGTGATCGCGATGCCGGGTTCGACGATGCGCGGCGAGAGGCTCACGATCTTGAGCCCGGCCAGTGCCAGCGTGATCGAGTGCGCGATGGTGAACATGGTGACGATGCCGAGCATCGGCCAGATCGCGTCGCGCCAATGCCTCACCGGTGTCCAGCCGCCATCGCCGCGCCGCAACAGCACGGCGGGCAGCAGCAGGCACAGCAGGAACAGGATGTGGTCGTAGCCGATCAGGATGTGATGGATGCCATCCCGGAAGAAGCCGGGGCTGTCGCTCTCGGCGTTCGCCGCGGGCGAGGAAGCTCCTGCCGCCGCGCCCGGCCATGGCAGCGCCACGCTGCCGGCCGCTGGATCGAGCGAGTGCACGGCGGGCGAAGCACCAGCGTCCGAAGCGAGCCGCAGCAAACCGCGATGCGTCGGATCGATCTCGCGAAACAGCCGGTAGTCGATCTCGAGCGTCGGCCCCGTATCGCACCGCGCATGCAGTTGCAGCACGAGGTAGGCGCCGTCGACGCGGTCCTCGACCGCGGGCGGCCGCGCCTCGGCCAGCGCGCAGCGGCCATGCTGCAGTTGCAACCGCGCGAGCGCATAGGCGCGGATGTCGTCGAGCCGCGAACGCACCTCGCCCCAGCGCAGCTGGCGGTCGCCGTCGCGGTCGAGTTCGAGCGTCGCGTCGAGATCGCGCAGCGCGATGTCCCAGCGCAGGTCCAGGCCCTCGGCATCGCGCTGGATCTGCAGGTAGGCATCGCTGGCCTTGTGGGCGCGCGCGCTGCCCGGCGCGAGCGCCAGCAGCAGCGCCAGCACGAACAGCAAGGCGGTCGCCAACCCGATGCGGCGTCGTTCAGGGAATGGCATCGACACGGGCGTCCTTCAGTCCGATCTCGCGCATCAGCGCCCTCGCCTCCTCGCGCGCTGCCGCATCGCCGGCGGCCGAGGCCGCGCGCGCGAACACCAGCAGGTCGACCGGCTCGCGCTGCAGGCGCACGTTGAGGCGCGCCAGCTCGACGGCGCGCTTCGCATCTCCCTGCACGTCGAGCGCGAACATCGCTTCCTCGCGCGCATGCTGCGCGGTGGTGCCGGGGCGCAATGCCGCGGCCTCGAAGCGCTCGCGCAGTTCCTCGGCTTCGGGAACCACCGCGCGCGATGCCGGCGGCTTGCCTGCCTGCGTGCGCGCGATGGCCAGCCGCAGCAGCACCGCATCGCTGCGCGCTTCCTTCGCGAGCAGCGACGGGATCTCGCCCGCGCGACCCGCGCGCTGCAGGAAGTCGCTGTAGGCCAGCAGCAGATAGCCGGAGCGCTCGGCCGCGAGCGCCTTGCGGTAGGCGGCATCCGCCTCGGCGGGCCGGCCAGCGAGTTCCTCGATCTCGGCGATCGAGGTCCACAGCCATTGCCGCGTGCCGGCCTGCGGCGCACCGGCCAGCGCGGGATCGGCCAGCAGGCCTCGCAGCGCGTCGCGCGCGGCGGCATGGTTGCCGCGCAGGCCGGCGTTCTCGGCCAGGCAGGCCACGCCATAGAGCGCCGGGCCCACGCGGCCGAGCGCGCGGCAGGCGGCATCGGATTCGTTGTAGCGCCCGCGCACGCGCAGCACGGTGGCGAGCGTGATCCACCCTTGGGGATCGGCGGGCCGGCGCGCCAGCGCGGCCTTCAACAGGGATTCGGCGCCGTCGAAGTCGTGCAGGAACTGGGCCACGGTGGCGCGCATCACCAGCACCGCGGGCGGTGTCTGGGCGATGGGCGTGGCGTCCCAGGCCTGCAGCGCGGCCGCGGCCTGGCCGGCGTAGCGCGCATCGCCCTGCGAGCGCGCGAGATCGAGGTAGGTGGTCGCGGCCTCGATCGCGGTGGCCTCGTCGCCGGGCCGCTGCGCGAGTTCGCGGCGCAGCTTGCGCTGCGCATCGAGCCAGCCGGCGATCGCGGGCAGCTTCTCGACCACCTCGTCGTCGCTGGCCGGCACCCGTGGCGCCGCGAGCGCGGCGCCGGCCGCGGCCAGCGACAGGACCAGCGCCGCCGCGGACCGCTGCGCCAGCCTCATTGCGTGGCGACGGGGTCCTTGGTCTCCGACGTCGGCGCCGGGTCGAAGGCCGCCACGTTGGCCGGCTCCGCCGTGTCGAGCACCGAGGCGACCAGCGACTGCACGTAGGCGATGAAGCTGTCGTACGCGTCGGCCTGCGGCGGCGGGTTCTCGGGCGGGTTGTTGCCGCTCACCGGCGGGAACGGATAGAACGCGGCGCCACCGCCGCCGCCCCCGCCGCAGCCGGCGAGGAAGGCGGCTGCCAGCAGCAGGCCGGCGATGCGAGGAATGTTGCGGTTCATGCCGGCATCCTCCTCAGCGCGCGGCCGAGACCGAGGTCGAACCCGGCAGCGGCGTGTTCAGGTACGGGAAGGCATCGGGGAACTCCGTGGGGCTCTGGGCGGCGCCGTCGGTCAGAGGGGCACTGCCCGCGGGCGCGTCGGCCGGCTTGCAGCCGACCTTGAAGGTGTCGTTGGCACCGGTGGCCACGCACAGCACCCCCATCGCCACGCGCAGTTCGGCATCGACCACGTCGTCACCCGGCCGGCGTCCGTTCGGGAAGCCCGCGAGGTCGTTGCCGAGCACGCCGAGGTTGCTCTGGTTCGCCTTGATCGTCGGCACGATCGAGGTGTTCAGCCGCAGCATCTCCGAGGCCTTGACGTTGGCCGGCTTGTTCAGGCCCTCGACGCCCGTGAGGAAGGCCGCGACCAGGTCGGTGCGCGGGAAATTCGTGGGCGCGGGCGCCTGGAAGAGCGTCTGCACCAGCGCCGGCAGGGTCGGGTTGGTCACGTAGTCGGCGAACTGCGCGTCGTCCTGCGGCTTGGAGCTGTTGAAGCGATCCTTGTCCTTCAGGCCGATCACCACCTCGTTGACCAGCGGCATGCCCAGTCGCGAGACCTGCGCCCAGGCACCGCCGTTGATCGCGGTGGTGCCGTGGCCGCTCTTGGGCGGGCTGGCGATCAGGCGGCCCTGGCGCACGCTGGCCGTGGTCCAGCCGCCCACGATCGGCTGGCCGGCCGTGGTGATGCACGAGATCGGCACCTCGAGCGCCATCGTCGTCACGTTCTTGCCGGCCAGCGCGTCGGGGTTGGCCGAGCTCGAGCCCAGCGGATTGAGGTTGATCAGGTCGAACACCTGGCCCAGGGCCACGCTGAACGGGTCCTTGCGCTGGCCGACGAACACGCGGCCCGGCGTGGCGCAACCCGGGATGTTGACCGTGTAGAGATGCTGGTTGGCATAGCTGGCATAGCCGGTCGGGCCGCCGAAGGTCTTGTCGCCGATGTTGTCGGTGGGCTTGTCGAACTCGGTGCCGCCGCCGGCCTTGGTCACGGCCTCCACCTTGCCCTTGCGGCGGTCGCCGCGCACGATGTTGAGCGTGTAGGTCTCGCGCAGATTGCTGGTGGCCTGGTTCGGCGCGCTGATGCCGCCGGCCTGCACCAGCGGAATCGACACCTGCTTGCCCGCGATCGGCAGCTGGATGTCGCGCAGCGTGTTCTTGAACCTGAACTGGAAGGTGATGTCCTCGACCGCGTTGCCGTCGGTGTCGAGGTGGATCTCGTACAGGCCGTTCGGGTCCATGGTGAAGTAGTTCGGGCCGCCGTACGGGCTCTGGTCGGGCTGGTAGTTCGCGATCAGCGTCACGAAGTCCTGGCGGCCGGCTTCGTAGCTGCGGAACATGTAGAAGTCGGTGGCATCGAGCTTGGGCATGCCCGCGATCGACGGCGCCTCGCGGTGGCTGGATGCGATGGCACCCACGGCGGTCACGGCAGTCAGCACGAAGACACAGGCCCTCGCGGGCGGCAGGGAGAATTTCATCGGCATCACCTCGGTGTAAATGGTGGATTCGGCAGGCACGACTCGTCCGACGCGAACGTCGGCTCTGGATGAGTACGGGCCGGAAGTTCAACCGGATGCGCTTTTTTTACCGAGGGTATTCACCGCGCCGCGCGGGCGTGGAAGTGCTATGCGCGCGCTCCCGCGAGGGCGCGCGCGGTCTCTCCTTGCGTCACCGGAATGCCGCGGACTCAGCGGCTCGCGAAGACCAGCACCGAGCGCCCGGTCGCGAGATAGTCGGCGCGCGGCGCGTCGTCGCCCAGGGCCGGATCGGCCGTGTCCAGCACCAGCGTCCAGGCACCGGCGGGTGCGGCCGGCAGGGTGAAGGGCACGGCCTCGTGCCAGGCGTTGAACACCAGCAGCACGCTCGCGTCGTGCGCCGCCACCGGGATCGCCGATACCGGCGCGCGGCCGTCGAGCAGCAGCGCGAACGAGCGCGTCTGCGGATCATCCCAGTGCGAAGGCTGCATCTCCTCGCCGGCCGGGGTGAACCAGGTCGAGTCCTTGGCGCCGATGTCCTCGAACCAGGCGCCGGCCAGGAAACGGTTGCGCCGCAGCACCGGGAATTCCTTGCGCAGCGCGAGCAGGCGGGCCGAGAACTCGCCGAGCGCGCGCCCCGCGTCGCCACCGGCCGTGGCCCAGTCCACCCACGAGATCTCGTTGTCCTGGCAGTAGGCGTTGTTGTTGCCCTGCTGCGTGCGGCCGAACTCGTCGCCGGCCAGCAGCATCGGCGTGCCCTGCGACAGCAGCAGCGTGGCCAGCAGGTTGCGCTGCTGGCGCGCGCGCAGCGCGAGCACGGCCTCGTCGTCGGTCGGGCCTTCGACGCCGCAGTTCCACGAGCGGTTGTCCGAGTGGCCGTCGCGGTTGTCCTCGCCGTTGGCCTCGTTGTGCTTGTCGTTGTAGCTCACGGTGTCGGCCAGGGTGAAGCCGTCGTGCGCGCTGATGAAGTTGACGCTGGCCCACGGCCGGCGGCCGCGGTGGTTGAAGCGCTCGCCGCTCGCGGTGAGGCACTGCGCGAGCTTGCCGGCCATGCCCTCCTCGCCCTTCCACCAGGCGCGCACGGTGTCGCGGAACTGGTCGTTCCATTCGGCCCAGCCGGGCGGGAAGCCGCCGACCTGGTAGCCGCCCGGGCCGATGTCCCAGGGCTCGGCGATCAGCTTCACGCTCGAGAGCACCGGGTCCTGCCGGCAGCTCTTGAGGAAGCCGCCGCCTTCGTCGAAGCCATGCGGCTCGCGCGCGAGGATGGTCGCGAGGTCGAAGCGGAAGCCGTCCACGCGCATCTCGGTCACCCAGTAGCGCAGGCTGTCGGTCACCATCTGCAGCACGCGCGGATGGCTGAGGTTCACCGTGTTGCCGGTGCCGGTGTCGTTGATGTAGTAGCGCGGCGTGTCGGGCAGCAGCCGGTAGTAGCTCGCGTTGTCGATGCCCTTGAACGAGATCGTCGGGCCGAGCTCGTTGCCCTCGGGCGTGTGGTTGTAGACCACGTCGAGGATCACCTCGAGGCCGTGCGCATGGAAGCGGTCGACCATGTGCTTGAACTCGTCGATCTGCGGCCCGTCCATGTAGCGCGGATCGAGCGCGAAGAAGCCGATGGTGTCGTAGCCCCAGAAGTTGGTCAGGTCCTTCTCGAGCAGCGAGGACTGGTTCAGGAACATCTGCACCGGCAGCAGCTCCACGCTGGTCACGCCGAGCGCGCGGATCGGCGCCAGCACCTCGTCGCGCGCCATGCCCGCGAAGGTGCCGCGGAACTGCTCGGGCACCTGCGGATGCTTCATGGTGAAGCCGCGCACATGGGTCTCGTAGAACACGGTCTCGGGCCAGGGCACGCGCAGCGCATCGGTCTGGGTCCACTCGAAGCGCGAATCGACCACCACGCACTTGGGCACCAGCGGCGCGCTGTCGCGCTCGTCGAAGCTCAGGTCGCCGTCGGCATGGCCAACGGTGTAGCCGAACAGCTCGGGGCCCCACTTGAGCTCGCCCATGTAGGCCTTGGCATAGGGGTCGAGCAGCAGCTTGTGGTGGTTGAAGCGGTGGCCCTTCTCGGGCTCGTAGGGACCGTGCACGCGCAGGCCGTAGCGCGCGCCGGGCTGCAGGCCGGGCACGAAGCCGTGCCAGATCTCGTCGGTGTACTCGGGCAGCGTGACGCAACCGACCTGCGTGGTGCCGGCCTCGTCGAAGATGCAGACGTCGACCCGCGTGGCATGGGCCGAGAACACGGCGAAGTTGACGCCGTCGCCATTGAAGGTGGCGCCCAGCGGGTGCGCGGTGCCTTCGAGCACCGTCAGGGGGGTCGTAGCGTGAGGGGTGTCGGCCATGGCGTGTGGGTGATCGGGCTGGGAGTTGCGGGAAGGGACGGCAAAGTCTCCGTGTCCCCCGCGCCCGCGTGCGGCAGCACTTGGCGCGGCCTCGCGTAGGCGGCGCGCCCGTCATCCCGCCGAGGCGGGTGCGGCTCATAATGCGGCCCGTCGCCGGACCCGGAACCCCGGGCTCCCCGCCCGAGTCGACCCCAGCTCCTTCGCAACCGCCTTCCCCTCCCATGACCGACAAAGAACGCCTCGACTACCTCCAGGGACAAGTGGCCGCGCTCAAGAGCTTCTGCCTCGCCCTGATGTCCTCGCACCCCAATCCCCGGCTGCTGTTCGACCGGATGGAGCGCTTCGGCAACCAGCAGGCGGGCATCCTGCTGGGCCAGCCCACGTCGGACGCGCTGCTGCAGGGCGCCGATGCCATGCGCGACCAGCTGCTGGCCTATGCGCGGGAGCTGCAGGCGGCGATCGACAAGAAGGCGGACGCCGACAAGGCCTGACGCCCGCGTTCGGCGGCAGCGGCGGCCCGAGCCGCTATCGCGCGTCCAGCTCGGTCGAGGTCTCGAACTCGATGCCGCCGACGAACTTCTGCAGGACGTTGTAGATCAGGCAGCCGATGGCCACCGCGCAGTAGGCGAAGACCAGGTACATGAGCGGCGCGAGCAGCAGGAGCAGCAGCGACGGCCCGCTCTTGCCGGCCGGCTGCACCAGCGCGAACAGCAGCGCGAAGGGAATGAGGAACACCAGCGAGGTGACCGCCATCATGACGCCGAACACCTTGCCGTTCTGATGCGGCGAGAGCCGCGAGATCTGTTGTTTCATGGGGCGGCGCCTCCTCGCGCCTGGGTCTGAAGTCGGACGGATAGCGTACCAGCGCGGGCCTGGCGGCGACGGTGTTACGCTCTCGGGCGCCCTCCTGCCCGCCCCCCGTGCAGGCAGTGAAGGCCCAGCCACCCGCGGCCCGTCCGCCACGCAAGGAAGCCAAGGCCACGGCCTGCAGCGCAACCTTCCCCGACATTCCATTTCCTTGTCCACCTCCACCCCGATCACCTCCTCCCGCACGCTGTCCTACGTCGCGCTGTTCGCCGCGCTGATCGCCGCGCTGGGCGCCGTCCCGCGCATCGACCTGGCGCTGGGCGTGCCGATCACCTTGCAGACCCTCGGCGTGATGCTCGCGGGCTGTCTGCTCGGACCGCGCCGCGGCTTTCTCGCGGTGGCGCTGCTGCTCGTGGGCGTGGCGCTCGGCCTGCCCCTGCTGTCCGGCGGCCGCGGCGGTCCCGGCGCGTTCGTGACGCCCTCCGCCGGCTTCCTCGTGGGCTGGCTGTTCGGCGCCTTCGCCTGCGGCTGGATCATGCGGCGCTTCGCCGCCGCGCGCGGACGCGCGCTGTTCGCCGCGGCACTGGCCGCCTCGTTCATCGGCGGCATCGTCGTGGTCTACCTGTTCGGCATCGCGGGGCTGTCGCTGGTGGCCCACCTGCCGCTGCAGAAGGCGGCGCTCGCGAGTCTGGTCTTCGTGCCCGGCGACCTCGTCAAGTGCGTGGTCTGCGCGCTGGTGGTGCAGACCGTGGCGCGCGGCCTTCCGAGCTGGCGCCTCGATCGCGACTGATGACCGGCCCGGCGCCCGATTTCCAGACCGTTCACGCGCCGCTCGCCTGGTGGGCGCGGCACACGCCCGATGCCCTCGCGCTCGACGATGGCCACACGCGACTGGGTTTCGCCGCGCTCGCGGACCGCGTCGCAAGTGAGGCTCTCGCACTCGACGCCGCGGCCACGCCGACGGTCGCCTGGGCCAGCGCGAGCGCCTCGCCGGCCGACCAGTTGGCGAGCTTCCTCGCGATCCTCGCGAGCAACCGCACGGCGGCCGTCGGCGATCCCGACTGGCCCGAGGCCGTCCGCGACAAGGTAAGGGCGCGCATGGCGCAGCACCTGGGCACGGCCTCCGGCATCGAGGAAGCGCGCGCGAGCACGCCCTTCTACATCGGCTTCACCTCGGGCAGCACCGGCGTGCCCAAGGGCTTCCGGCGCACGCACGGATCGTGGACCCACAGCTTCGAGATCTGCGTGCAAAGCTTCGGCCCCGCCACCGGCACCACCGTGCTGGTGCCGGGCCGGCTCTCGCATTCGCTGTTCCTGTTCGGCGCGCTGCTGGGCCTGTGGACCGGCGCCGGCATGCGCCTGCAACGCCAGTTCTCGGCGGCGGCCGCGCTCGACACGCTGCAGCGCGGCCTCGCGGGCAGCTTGGTCGCCGTGCCCAGCCAGCTGCTGCTGATGCTCGAGCATGCGCAGCGCCATGGCCTGGCGCCCGTGACCGGCACGCGCCTCGTGATGATCAGCGGCGCCCCGTGGCCGCGCGCGCGCACCGCGGCGCTGCGCGCGCTGTTTCCCGCGGCGCGCATCGTCGAGTTCTACGGCGCCTCGGAAACCTCGTTCATCGCCTGGGCCGACAGCGACGAGGCCCTGCCCGACGACGTGGTCGGCCGGCCCTTCGCCAATGTCGAGCTCAGGATCGAGCCGCCCTTGCCCGGACTGATCTACGTGCGCAGCCCGATGGTGTTCAGCGACTACGCGACGCTGACGGCCGAGGAAGACGGCACCGCCGTGCTGCGCGACGGCGACTGGCTCTCGGTGCGCGACATGGGCCATGTGGACGAGGCCGGTTTCCTGCACCTGGTCGGCCGGCAGCAGCGCATGCTGCTCGTGCAGGGCAAGAACCTGTTCCCCGAGGAAGTCGAGAACGTGCTGGCCGGGCATCCGGCCATCGCGGCCGCGTCGATCCAGGGGCTGCCGCATCCGCTGCGCGGCATGGAGGCCGTGGCCCTGCTCGCACTGTCGCAACCGGTCTCGCGCGAAGAACTGCAGGCCTGGTGCCGCGACCGGCTGGAGCCCTTCAAGCTGCCGAGGCGCTTCTACCGCGTCGATGCCTGGCCTCGCACGCCGAGCGGCAAGACGGATCACGCCGCACTGGCGCGACAGTTGGCCGACGCGTCCTCGGAGCCATGGAGCCGGCTGTGAATCCACCCGTGATCCTCGGCTGGGCCCGCAGCGCGGTGGTGCCGGTCGGCGGTGCACTCGGCGCGCTGGCCGCGCACGAGATCGGCGCACCGGTGCTGCAGGCCTTGCTGGCGCGTTCGGGCGTTCCGGCGCAGGCGGTCGATGCGGTCGTCGCCGGCAACGCGCTGGGCGCGGGCGGCAATCCCGCGCGCATGGTCGCGCTGGCCGCCGGCCTGCCGGACCGCATCGCCGCGCTGTCGGTCGACACCCAGTGCTGCGCCGGCCTCGATGCCGTGACCCTGGCCGCCGGCCTGCTGGCCAGCGGCAATGCCGCCATCGCGATCGCGGGCGGTGTCGAGGCCTGGAGCCGCGCGCCCATCCGCCAGCATCGCCCACGCGACGCCAACGAGGCGCCCGTGCCCTACGACCGCCCCGCCTTCGCGCCCGATCCGGCGCGCGATCCCGACCTGCTGCTCGCCGCCGCGCGCCATGCCGCGCTGCATTCGATCGGCCGCGCGCAACAGGATGACTTCGCCGCCCGAAGCCATGCGAAGGCGCTCGCATGGCGCGAACGCATGTCGCCGGAGATCGTGCCCATCGGCGCCGCCACGCACGACAGCTACGCGCGCGAACTGACGGCCTCGCGCATGGCCCGCATGCCGATCGAGGCGGTCGCCGACACGCTGTCCGACCCGGTCGTCGCGCTAGAAATGGCCGTCAGCCGCCTCGCGATCGCGCCGCGCGCCGACGGCGCCGCCTTCGTGCTGCTCGCCACGCCGCAGGCCGCAGCCGCGCTGAAGATCGCGCCGCGCTTCCATTGGCTGGGTGGCACCTCGATCGGCGTGCCGCCGGAGATGCCGATGCTCGGCGCCTCCACCGCCGCCGAAGCCCTGCTGCGCCGCGCCGGCCTCGATGCGGACGCGCTCTGGGGCGCGGAGCTGCACGAGGCCTTCGCCGTGCAGGCGCTGTCGTTCATGCAAGCCCTGGGTTTGCAGCCCTCGCGCCTCAACCGCGGCGGCGGCGGCCTGGGCCGCGGCCATCCGATCGGCGCCTCGGGCGCGGTCAGCCTGGTGCGCCTGCTCGCCGACATGGCGCACGAGGCGCCGTCGGGCGCGCACGGCCTCGCGGCGATTGCCGGCGCGGGCGGCCTGGGCGCGGCGGGGCTGGTGCAGCGGCTCTAACGCATCACGCGAAAGAAGTCGTCGAGCGGCCGCCGCGCGGTCCGCACCGCGTTCTCGGGCGCCCGCGGATCGGCATAGCCCAGCGCCATCCCGCAGACGATGTGGTGCTCGTCGCCCAGTCCCAGCGTCGAACGCACCAGGCCCGGATAGGACGCGATCGCGCCGATCGCGCAACTGCCGATGCCCTGCGCGTTCGCGGCCATCATCAGTCCGAACAGGCACATGCCCAGGTCCATGTAGCAGCCGCTGCCCATGCGCGCATCGATCAGCACCAGCAGCGCCACCGGCGCATCGAAGAAGCGGAAGTTGCGCTCGAACTGCGCATCGCGCGCGGCACGGTCCTCGCGCGCCGCGCCCAACGCGCCATAGAGCGCCTGCGCCGCCGCGACCTGGCGCCGGCGCAGGCTGTGCGGCATCGGACGCGGAAAGTAGCTGTAGTCCTCGGCTTCCTGCTCGCCGTTGCGAAACGCGCCCACCAGCGCCGCGCTCAGGCGTGCGCGGGCATCGCCTTCGAGCGAGATGAATTCGCCGGGCTGCAGGTTCGCGCCGCTCGGCGCGCGGCGCGCCTGGATCAGGAGCTGCTCGAGGCAGCCCTCGGGCAGAGCCTGGTCGGTGAAGCCGCGGGTCGAGCCGCGTTGCGCGAGCAGCGTCTGGAGTGCGAGGGGGTCGGAGACGGGAGAAGCGGCTGCCGGGTCGGTAGCGAGGAGGCTGTGCATGCCGCATTTTCGCAAGCAATGCACGGCGCCCCCGCTTTCCCCACTCCCCGCATATCCATGCATGGATTTCTTCGTTGGTCCGGCCCCGGCCGCTTCCTAGCATCGGCCATCCCTGTTCAGAGGCAGTTCCGCTGCCGGTCGCCATGTCCATCGAGAAGCTCTCCCCCTCCCGCGAATTCGCAACCAATGCGCTGCGCGCGCCCTCGCGCCGCGGCCTGCTGCAAACCCTCGTCTCGCTGGGCACGGTCGGCAGCCTCGGCGGGCTCGGCGCGGCCGCGCTCGTGGGCTGCTCGCGCGACGAGGCGAAGTCCGCTTCGGCCGACGCGCCGGCCATCGTCAGGAAGACCGGCGACAAGGTCGCGTTCAAGTACCCCGACAACCCCTCCTTCGACCTGATCTACCTGGCCGACCAGCTCGGCTACTTCGAGGGCACGAACACGCGGCCGCAGTACGTGGGCAAGATCGCGGCGCCGCAGATCATTCCGCTCGTGGGCACCGGCGAGATCGACTTCGGCAGCCGCATGGTGCCGCTGGTGATCTCGGCCATTGCCTCGGGTGCCGACCTCAAGGTGGTGGCGGCCGGCGGCAAGACGCTGGAGGAAGCGCCGCACATGAAGTACTTCGTTCGCAAGGACTCGGGCATCTCCAAGCCCAAGGACCTCGAGGGCAAGACCATCGGCTTCAACAGCTTCGGCGCCTGCGCCGAGTTCGTGACCAAGAAGTACCTGCGCCAGCATGGCGTGGACGTGAACAAGATCAACTTCGTGGTGGTGCCCGACGAGCAGGCCGAGCAGACGCTGGTCACGCGCAACACCGACCTCGCGATCATCCATGCGCCCTTCTCGGGCCGCGCCGACCATGCCGACGCGCTGGTGCGGCTGTGGAGCGACTTCGACCTCGACGGCGGCCTCGGCGGCATGGCGCCCTACAGCGCGCACGGCCGCTTCATCCGCGAGCATCCCGAGGCGGTGCGCGACGTGGTGACGGCGCTGGCCAAGGCCGGCAACTGGGTCAACGCGAATCCCGAGGAAGCGCGCAAGCTGGTCGCCAAGCGCATCAACATGGACCTGCAGAACGTGGACCGCTACGCCTACGTCGAGGACCTGGTGGTGACCGAGCCGCCGATCGAGTACTACGTCGACATCCTGCAGTCCGAGGGCAAGATCCCGGCCGGCAAGGTGGCGGTGAAGGACGTCTACACGAACGAGTTCAACCCCTACGCGCAGGCACCCTCGCAGCCCGCCGCGGCGAAGACCTGAGCGGCGCGCGCATGAGCGGCATCAAGATCTCGGCGCGCGACGTGCGCATGGACTACGCGGCGCGCGGCGCGAGCGAGCGCGTGCGCGTGCTCGAAGGCTTCGACCTCGACGTGCGCGAGGGCGAGTTCCTCTCGGTGCTCGGCCCCTCGGGCTGCGGCAAGTCGACCTTCCTCGGCATCCTGGCCGGGCTCACCGAACGCACCGGCGGGCGCATCGCCATCGACGGCCAGCCGGTCGCGGGCGTGCACCGCAACCAGGGCGTGGTGTTCCAGGGCTATGCGCTGTTCCCGTGGCTCACGGTGCTCGACAACATCGCGGTGGGCCTCGAGATCCGCGGCATCGGCAAGGCCGCGCGCCGCCGCACCGCGCAGGAGTACCTCGAGCTGGTGGGCCTGCACGGCTTCGGCGAACGCTATCCGCACGAGATCTCGGGCGGCATGAAGCAGCGCGTGGCGATCGCGCGCTCGCTGGCCTACCGGCCCGACGTGCTGCTGATGGACGAGCCCTTCGCCGCGCTCGACGCGCAGACGCGCGAGATCCTGCAGGGCGAGCTGCTGCGCATCTGGGAGCAGTACCGCAAGACCATCGTCTTCATCACGCACAGCCTCGAGGAGGCGGTCTACCTGTCGGACCGCGTGGCCGTGATGACGCAGCGGCCCGGCCGCATCAAGGCGATCATCGACATCCCGCTCGCGCGACCGCGCTCGGCCGAGCTGCGCCATTCGAGCGAGTTCGCGGCCCTGCGCCAGCGCGCCTGGGAGGTGCTGAAGGACGAGGTGCAGGTCGGGCTGAAGCCGCGTTCCCTCGAGGGAGTGGTCTCGTGAGCGCCGTGCTCGAAGGCGCGCCCGCCGCGCCCGCGCCGCGCCGCACGCTGGCGCGCTTCGCCCGGTTCGCGGGCCGCTTCGCCGAACGCGCCGCCGGCATCGTGCTGTTCCTCGCGCTGTGGGAAGCGCTGCCGCGCCTGGGCATCGTGAGCGACGCCTACCTGAGCCCGCCCTCGGCCGTGCTCGCGAGCATCGGCCAGCTGCTCGACAACGGCCAGCTCTGGAAGCACGTGGCCGCGAGCCTGCAGCGCTCGCTCTGGGGCCTGGTGCTCGCGAGCGGCGCGGGCGTGCTGCTGGGTCTGCTGATCGGCGGCTTCCGCCGGCTCGCGGCCATCGTCGACCCGGTGCTGCAGCTGTTCCGCCAGACCTCGGCCTTCGCGCTGTTCCCGGTCTTCATCCTGTTCCTCGGCATCGGCGAGCTGTCGAAGGTGGCGATCATCTTCTGGGCCTCGTTCTGGCCGGTGCTGCTGAGCACCGTAAGCGGCGTGAAGCAGGTCGACCGGCTGCTCGTGAACTCCGCGCTGTCGATGGGCGCCTCGCGCCGCTTCGTCTTCTTCAAGGTGGTGCTGCCGGCCTCGCTGCCCTCGATCTTCACGGGTGTGCGGCTCGCGGGTGCCTACAGCATCACGGCGCTGGTGGCGGCCGAGATGATCGGCGCGCACTCGGGGCTGGGCTTCCTCACGCTCAACTCGCAGGAGACCTTCCAGATCCCGACCATGTATGCCGGCATCCTGCTGCTGGCGGTGCTCGGGCTGCTGCTGAACTACCTGCTGGCGCTGCTCGAGCGCCGGCTGCTGCGCTGGCGGCGCGGGTTGAGCCTCGATGAGTGAGAACCCGCGTCCTTCCTCCGCCGTGGCCGGCCTGCTCGACGGCATCGGCCGCTGGCCCAGCCTGGTCGCGGCCGGTCCGGTGCTCGCGGTGGTCGCCGCGCTGGCCGCCGCCGGCGGTGCCTGGCCGAATGCCGACAACGCGCCGCGCGAGCGCGGCCTGTCGGGCCCCGCGACCTGGCTCGCGTGGCTGCCTCCGCTGGCCGTGCCCGCGCTGGCCACGCCGCTGAATCAACTGCCCAAGGGCCCGGTGCTCGCACGCGCGATCGCGCGCGGCGAACTGATCGTCGGCGTGCGGCGCTATCCGCGCCCGGCCCCGCCCGGCTCGCCCACGCCGCCCGAGCCCGATGCCTTCGACGCCACCCTGGCGCGCGAGCTCGCGGCCTCGCTCGGCGTGAAGGCCGTGCTGGTCGGCCTCGCGCCCGACGAACGCGACGAAGCCCTGCGCGACGGCCGTGTCGACCTGCTGGTGGCCGGCGTGCCGGCCCAGGGCGCACGCACCGACGAGGGCGGCGCCGGCATCGATGCCGCGCCCGGCAGCTACGACACCGGCCGCGGCCAGGTGGTCGCGCTGCGCCGCGGCCGCGTGCAGGACGAGGAGGCGCTGCGCGGCGCCTCGGTCTGCGTCGGCGAAGGTTCGGGCTACGCGGGCGCGGTGGCGCTGCGCTACGGCGCGCAGCCACGCAACTATCCCTCGGCGGTGCATGCGGCCTCGGCCTTCATGGCCGGCGAATGCGCGGCGCTGGCCGAAGACGCGCAGGTGCTCGAGCGGCTGATGGGCAACGAGGAATGGCGCTTCTACAAGCCGGTGGCGCAGGACCTGCGCGCGCCGGCCGACGCGGCCGTGCGGCTCGCGGCCGGCGACGCCGTGTCGCGCGACTACATCGCCGCCGCGCTGCGCCGCTGGCGCGCCGACGGCACGCTCGCGCAGGCGCGGGGGGCGCGTGCGGGGAATCTGCAGTTCGAGATCACGTTGTTGAAGGATGGGTTGGTCTGCCATTCGTGAGGACGGGCAGCCAACACGCAGCCGCTCAAAAACCGTTCTCGCTGAGCTTGTCGAAGCGCCGCGCGAGGCTTCGACAGGCTCAGCCCGAACGGTTGGAGGCATTCAGCCTTCTGCGCCCTCGCGCGACGCCCACTGCCACTGCCCCAACGCGAAGTCCTGCGTCACCAGCTTCTCCGCCAGCAGGAACTTCTTCACCTCCTCGATCAGCCCCAGCCCCTCGGCGGGATAGGCTGACTCCGGGTACTGGCTCAGCGGATGCGAGGCCTTGACCGCATCGAGCGGGAAGCCGCTGACCTCGGCATGGAAGGCGTAGTAGGCCGCGCTGTCGGCGCGCATCTCGGCGATGGCCGCGCGGCGCGCGCGGGTCCAGGCGGCGGGCAGGCCGGGCGCGATGGCCAGCAGCTTCGACGAGGCGACGATCACCGAGGTGCCGCGCAGGGTGGGATGGCGGTCGGCCTCGTCGATCACCGGGTAGCCGCGCGATGCGAGCAGCGGCCCGACGTCGATCTGGGCCGCGAAGGCGGCGATCGAGCGCTGGTCGAGCGCGGCTTCGCCGTCGCGCGGGAACATGTGGATCACCTTCACCGACTTCTGCAGGCCATGCTCCTTGAGCAGGCCCAGCACGTAGCGGTGCATGTAGGAACCGCGCGCCACGCCGATGGCCTGGCCCTCGAGCTCGCGCACGCTGCGCACGCCGTCGCGCGGCGTGAGCAGCCAGACGTTCATGCCCACGGTGTCGAAGCCGATCAGCCGCGCATCGAGGCCGCGCGAGCGCGCGACGACGGCGGGCGTGTCGCCGTAGATGCCGACGTCGAGCACGCCCGAGATGAAGGCTTCGTTGAGATCGGGTCCGTTCGGGAAGTTGCGCGTGACCACCTCCTTGAAACCCAGCGGCGCGAGCTCGCGCTGCAACAAGCCCTGGCGCAGCGCCCAGCCGGTGGCGGCCGCGGGCTTCCTGCCCGGACCGATGTAGCCCAGGCGCAGCACGCCCGCGCCCGGTGCGCCCTGGGCGATCGAGAACAGCGGCAGCGTGGCAGCGGTTGCGGCGACGGCGCCGCGCAGCAACCGCCGGCGGCGGATATCGACGGGCGCCGCCATCAGTGCGCGCGCCGCAGCAGTTCGAAGCTGGCGTCGGCCGAGGCCGTCGACTGGCGGCCGCGCCCCCAGCCGATGTCGCGGCGGTAGCTGCCCATCAGCGCCTGGGCGGCCACGTCGCGCTCCTCGGCGGTGGCGCCGCGGTCGGCGATCGGCGCGACATAGAGCGCGTCCTCGGGGCAGTAGAGCTCGCACATGAAGCAGGTCTGGCAGTCGTCCTGGCGCGCGATGCGCGGCAGGCCGCCGGGCACGGCCTCGAACACGTTGGTCGGGCAGGCGCTCACGCAGATGTTGCAGGCGGTACAGCGTTCGGCGCTGATGAGTTCGATCATGCGGCCACCTCTTCCTCGGCGCGCCGTTGCACGGCGTGGCGTTGCACCCAGACCTCGTCGAGCCCGCCGCTCAGGAGGCGATGGCGCTGGCTCGGATCGATGGCCGAATGCTCGCGCCGGCGGTGCATGCCGCGCGTCTCGGTGCGCTGCAGCGCGCTGCGGTACATCCAGCGCGAAGTGGCCAGCATGGCGGCCGCTTCGCGCGCGCGCACCGCGTCTGCGGCACTGGCCGCGGGCGCGCCCTGGCGCAGACGCTCCCACAGGGCGTCGAGCCGCGCGAGCGAATCGCGCAGCGCGTCGCCTTCGCGGAACCAGTTGCGTTCGTAGGGAAAGACCTCGGCCTGCACCGCGCGCACCACGGCCTGGCTGTCCCAGGCCTGCGCGCCGCGCGTGGCCAGCGCGACGCCACCGGCACGCAGGGCCGCGCGTTGCGAACGCGCGCGCGCATCGCGCCCGAAGTCGGCCGCGCCGGCACCGGCCCAGAAACCCGAGGACAGCGCCCAGGCCGCGTTGTGGCTGCCGCCGCCGGTGAAGCCGCCGCAGATCAGCTCGCGCGTGGCCGCGTCGCCCGCGGCATAGAGGCCGGCCACGGTGGTGGCGCAGCTGTCGTCCACCAGGTGCAGGCCGCCGGTGCCGCGCACCGTGCCCTCGAGCCGCAGCGTGACCGGGAAGTGCTGCGTGAAGGGGTCGATGCCCTGGCGGTCGAAGGAGACGAAGAAGTTCGGCTGCGCGGTGCGCATCCAGGCGCGGATCTGCGCGTCGGCGCGGTCGAGGCAGGCGTAGACCGGTTGGGTCTGCAGCGTCTGCGCGATCACGCCGCGGCCCTTGGACGAACCCGCGCCCTCGATCGCCACGCCGTCGGCCGTGTAGAAGGTGGCCCAGTTGTAGAACAGCGACTTGGTGACCGACGAGAACGCCGGGCCGAGCCCGTAGGCGTTGGAGAACTCCATGCCCGACAGGGCCGCGCCGACTTCGGCCGCCATCAGCTGGCCGTCGCCGGTCAGCACGTTGCAGCCGAGCGCGCGGCTCAGGAAGGCGCAGCCGCCGGTGGCGATGACCACCGCGCCAGTGCGCGCCACCCAGCTTTCGCCCGTCTGCCGGTTCACGCCGATGGCGCCGCAGACGGTGCCGTGCTCGTCGACCAGCAGCTCGAGCACCGGACTGTGGTCGAGGATGCGCGCGCCCGCGGCCTTCACGCGCTTGCGCATCAGCCGCATGTACTCGGGGCCCTGCAGCGAGGTGCAGCGCAGCGCGCCCTGGTCGTCGACCGGGAACGGATAGCCCCATTCCTTGAGCGTCTCGACGTTGCGCCAGGTCTGCTCGAGCACGCGGTCCATCCAGGCGTGCTCGGCCAACTGGCCGCCCATGGCGAAGCGGCTGGCCTTGGCCTCCTCGCGCGCCGTGCCTTCGGCCGGCACGTGCCACAGGCCGGTGCCCGAGGGCGCGGTGGCGCCCGAGGTGCCGCAGAAGCCCTTGTCGGCCAGCAGCACGCGCGCGCCGCGCGCGGCCGCGCTCACCGCGGCCCAGGCGCCGGCCGGGCCGCCGCCGATCACCAGCACGTCGGCCTCATGGCGCGTGCCGCCATCGGCGCCCGAAAGAAGCTGCCGCTCGAAATCCCTGGCGCCCATGTCGCGTGTCCTCTGCTGCAAGAAAGAAAAGAGGACCGACCGTAGCGCCGGCTCGGGCGCGGCACAAAGAAGGAATGCGTGCTTCGATATGCGCGGCCCTGGAATGCCGCTCAGGTACCCAGCCGCAGCCTGAGCCCGGCCCAGACCGCCAACAGCACGGCCGCGCCGAACACCCAGCCCGAGAGCGCGCCGGCCATGGTGCCCGACAGCAGGTTGCCGACGGTGCAGCCCAGGCCGGTCATCGCGCCCCAGCCGAGCAGCAAGCCGCCGCCGAGCCCGCGCGCGATCTGCGCCGGCCGCGGCCACGCGGGCCGGAACTGCCCGCTCGCGAGCGCGGCCGCGAAGGCGCCGGCGACGAGGCCGCCGACCAGCAGCGCGTTCGGCGTCTGCCACAGGCTCTGCGCCACGGCCGTGACGCAGCCGGCGAAGCCATCGAGGCCCTCGAGCCGCTGCGGCAGCAGGCCCCTGCCCTTCGCCGGCCGCGCGCGCGCGCGCTGCCGAGCGCGGCCGTCACGCCCAGCGGCCGCAGCCGCAACACCACGATCACGGCGATGGCACCCACCGCGAGGCCGCCCCAGACATAGGGCCAGCGCCCCTGCAGCAGCGCACGCAGCGCGGCGCCGAAGCTCGCGGGCGCGGCAGCGTTCCGTGCGGGCGGCAAGCGCCGCCACAGCAGCGCGCTCGCGAGCGCCAGCACCGCGAGCTGCAGCGCCGCCGAGCCCGCATAGCCCAGGTGATGCGGCAGCCAGGGCACGGGCGCGGTGGCGATGGTCGCGCTGTAGAGCGGGTTCCAGGTGTTGAAGCCGAGCACGAAGCCCAGCGCCGCACCCGCGAGCGCGAACGGCGCGGTGGGCGAGCCCTCGCCGAGCCGGTACCAGTGCGCGCTGATGCACGAGCCCGACACCACCATGCCCGCGCCGAAGGCCAGGCCCGCGAGCACCAGCGCCCAGCTCACCGGGCCGATGTGCGCATCGGGCGGCAGCCGGCCCGGCTGCGGCACCGGCAGCCAGCCGCTCATCACCACGTGCATGCCGAGCGTGCCCACCGCGAGCGCCGCGACGATCGCGAGCAGGCCGCGCGCGTCGCCGCGCTCGAAGTAGTCGCGCGCATGGCAGTAGAAGCAGAAGCGCGAGCGCTGCAGCACGATGCCGAGCACCGCGCCGATGCCCAGCGCGAAGGCCAGCGCGCGGCCGCCGCTGCGCTCGCCGAGCAGGTGCACGCCGGCCGCGAGCAGCACCAGCACGACCGAGGCCGCGGCCAGCGCGGACCAGCGCGCCGCGCCCGTGCCATCCAAAAAAAACGAGCCCGAAGGCTCGCCCAATGCCGTCCGCGCTTGATGCGGACGGCCACCCAACTCCTGGTGACTCACGCACCCTCCTCGTTCTTCTTCGCTCCTCGATTCACTTCGACGCCCAGACGGTGCCGCTCGGGTTGTTCACCGGCACGCCGACCGCGTTGCCGTACTCGGTCCACGAACCGTCGTAGTTGCGCACGTTCTTGTAGCCGAGGATGCGGTGCAGCGCGAACCAGGTGTGGCTCGAGCGCTCGCCGATGCGGCAGTAGGTGATGACCGGCTTGCTGCCGTCGATGCCGGCGGCGGCGTACAGCGCCTTCAGCTCGGCCGGCGACTTGAAGGTGCCGTCCTCGTTGACCGCGCGGCCCCAGGGCACGTTGGCCGCGCCGGGGATGTGGCCCGCGCGCACCGCGAGTTCGGCGGCGCCCGGCGGCGCGAAGATCTTGCCGCTGTATTCGTCGGCCGAGCGGATGTCGACCAGGCGCGTGTCCGACTTGCCGTCGGCCACCGCCACCACGTCGGTCAGGCGCGCGCGCAGCGCCGGGTCGGGCCGGCTCGCCTTGAAGGCGGTGGCGGCGTACTCGGGCGTGCGGTTCTCGAGCGTGCGGTTCTCGGCCTCCCACTTCTTGCGGCCGCCGTCGAGCAGCTTGACGTTGTTCAGGCCGTACTGCTCGAACACCCAGGCACCCCAGGCCGCGAACCAGTTGTTGTTGTCGCCGTACAGCACGATGGTGGTGTCCTTGTCGACACCCGCTGCCGACAGCAGCTTCTCGAACTGGGCCTGGCTCACGATGTCGCGGCGCACGCGGTCGTTGAGGTCGTTATGCCACGAGAAGTTGACCGCGCCGGGGATGTGGCCGCGCTCGTAGAGGCCGGGGTTCACGCTGACCTCGATCACGCGCACCTTGGCGTTGCGGAGATTCTTCTCGAGCCACTCGGTCGACACCAGCGCCTCGCCGGCCTCGGTCGTGGATTGGGCGAAGGCCGCGGGGGCGCTCGCGAGGAAGGTCAGCGTGGCAAGGGAGGCGACTCGCCACCAGCGGCTCAGGATCGACATGCGTAACTCCTTGTGAAAAGTGCAGGCCGCACTGTAGGGAGTCGACGCACGCTCACCAACGAAGCGTTTGCGATATGGCTATGACCAATGCATCTGAACGCCCGGGAGGCTTCAGGCCCCGTCGACCACCGGGTTCGACAGCAGGCCCACGCCCTCGATCTCGACCTCGCAGACGTCGCCGGCCTTCATGAACACCTGCGGCTTGCGCGCCAGGCCCACGCCCGAGGGCGTGCCCGCGATGATGATGTCGCCGGGCTGCAGCGCGAAGGGCTCGGAGCACACCGACACCAGGGTCGCCACGTCGAAGATCATGTCGCGCGTGTTGGCGTCCTGCAGCACCTGGCCGTTGAGCCGGGTCTGCAGCCTGAGGCCGGCGGCGCCCGCGGGCAGCTCGTCGGCGGTCACGAACTCGGGGCCGAACGAGCCCGAGCGGTCGAAGTTCTTGCCCATCATCCACTGCGCCGACTTGAACTGGTAGTCGCGGATCGAGCCGTCGTTGAACACCGAGTAGCCCGCCACGTGGTCGAGCGCCTGGTCCTTGGCGATGTAGCGGCCGGCCTTGCCGATCACGATGACCAGTTCGCCCTCGTAGTCGAACTGGGTCGAGACGTGCGGGCGCTCGAGCGCCTTGCCGTGGCCCACCCACGAGGAGGCGAAGCGGTGGAACAGCACCGGGTAGGTCGGCGGGTCGAACTTGCTCTCGGCCGCATGGTCGATGTAGTTGAGGCCGACCGCGATCGCCTTGGCGGGCGACTGCACGGGCGGCAGCCAGTCGAGGCCGGCCAGCGGCAGCCGGCTGCGCGCGGTCTCGCCGGCGCGGCGCGCGGCGGCCAGGCCCTCGGGGCCGGCGCGCAGCAGCTCGTCGAGCGTGGCGGGCAGGCCTTCGGCGCTGAGGTTCACGACTTCGTCGCCAAGACGAAGACCGAGGGCGGGCTTGCCGCTGCTTTGAAAGGCCAGGAGGCGCATGGGAGTTCCTTGTGGTGGGTGAAAGAGGAAAGGGAAGGCGAAAGGATCAGGCGGCTGGATCGGCGGCCGGCGGCGCCGGCTCGATCTCGAAGTTGGTGACGAAGTCCTCGGGCACGCGCGGGCCCCAGGCATAGAAGGAGTCTTCGGGCGGATGGTCGGCGGCGGGCCAGTCGAAGTCGCCGGGCACGAAGTCGATGTCGTACGAATACTCGGAGTAGCTGCCCCACGGGTCGCGCACGTAGTGGAAGTAGTTCGAGCCCAGCACGTGGCGCCCCACGCCCCAGCCACGCACATGGCCGGCGGCCAGCATCTGCTCCATGCCGCGGCCGACCTCGTCGATGTCGGCCACGTCCCAGCTCAGGTGATGCAGGCCGGGCCCGCCCGACTTGGCCATCGCGATCAGGTGGTGGTCGCTGCCGTGCACGCCGTGCATGAAGACGATCAGGTCGCCCGAGCGGTCGGAGACGCGCAGGCCCAGCGCCTCCTCGAAGAAGCGCACCGCTTCCGGCACCTTGGCGCTGAACAGCAGCACGTGCGAGAGCCGGCGCGGCTGCACCTTCGGGATGCGCGCACGGTTCAGCGAAGCGCCCACGCCCGGCGGCGGACGCGGCGCGAGCACCCGTTCGCTCGCGGCCTCGGGCGAGCTCTTGGCGGCCACCGCGACCTGCACCGGAAAGCCGTCGGGATGCAGCAGCCAGAGGCCGGCCTCGCCGCCCTGCCCCGCGCTCAGCGGATGGGCCTCGCAGCGCGGCAGGCCGAGCTGTTGGGCACGCGCGGCGATGGCGTCGAAGTCTTCCGCGAAGCAGGCGAAGCGCAGGTACTGCAGCTTCTTGGGCTGGCCCGGCGCTTCGTACAGCGAACCCCAGGCCTGCGGATGGCCGACGGTGTGGAGGTCGAGCCGGCCGCCATCGCGGCGCGGATCGAGGCCGAAGGCGGCATAGAAGCGCTCGGCCTCGGCGAGGTCGGGCACGGTGAACACGAAGCGGTCGAGCGAATGCACGGCCTGCAGCGCGGCGCGCGGCGGGTTCTTGACGGTGCGAAGCGGGGTGTCTGTCATGGCGGCGTGTCTCCAGTGGGCGGGTGGATCCGTGGTTTTTCGTTCGAATAATATATTATTTATTGAATCATAGATTTAGAAGCCTGCCAAGTATGATCCGGGCCAACGCAACGCCACGGCGCGAAAGGACGCGATGAACGAGAAGACCAAGGGCATGAGCCAGACCCGGCTGGTGTTCACCCACCTGCGCGCCGCCATCGTCGGCGGCCGCCTGCTGCCCGACGCCAAGCTCAACATCGCCGCGCTGGCCGAGGAGCTCGACGTGAGCGCGGGCGCGGTGCGCGAGGGGCTGGCGATGCTCGAGGCCGAATCGCTGGTGGTGTCGGAGCCCGCGCGCGGCTTCCGGGTCAGCCCGATCTCCGAGCCCGAGCTCGAGGACCTGGTGCAGGCACGCATCGAGATCGAGAAGCTGTGCCTGGCCGAGGCGATCCGCCACGGCGGCCTCGAATGGGAAGGCCGCGTGGTGTCGGCCCACCACCGGCTGTCGCGGCTGGCCGAGCTGCAACACGAGCTGCCGCGAACCTTGCTGAGCGAGGACTGGACCACGGCCCATGCCGAGTTCCACCATGCGCTGGTGAGCGGCTGCCCCAACGGCTGGCTGCTGCGCATGCACCTGATGCTCTACCAGCAGAGCGAGCGCTATCGGCAGCTGTCGGCACCACTGGGCGGCGACCAGCGCGACGTGCGCGGCGAGCACCAGGCGCTGGTCGACGCGGTGCTCGGCAAGGACGTGCAGGCCGCGCAGGCGCTGATCGTGGAGCACCTGCAGACCACGGGGCGCCTGCTGGTCGAGGGACTGCGCGCGCAGGCGCCGAAGGCCGCGAAGCGCCGGGCGTAGCCGCCACGCAGCCATCCCGCGGCCATTGCGCCGCCACATCACAGCTATATCGCTCGGCCCCTTCAACCGGCCCGCCCGGCATCGCAAGCTTGCTGCATCTTCAACAAAGCATGCAAGGAGCGACACGATGTTCGCGATGCAGTATTCGCACCGGCTGCCGGCCGGCCACGACATGGAAGCCATCCGCCGCCGCGCGGCGCAGCGCGGGCCGCTGTGGGACGACACCGAGGGCCTGGTGTTCAAGGCCTTCGTCTCGCAGGAGCGCGGACGGCATCGTGCCGTCGGCAACCTCTACGCCTCGGTCTACCTGTGGCGCGAACCGGCGGCCGCGACCTCGTTCCTGATGACCGAGCGCTTCCAGAACGTGATCGACAGCTTCGGACGGCCGAGCGTGGAGAGCTGGCTGCCGCTCGATGCACGCGCCGGCGCGGCTCGCACCGAACGCGCGGCCTGGCTGCGACGCAGCGAACAGACGCTCGACGCCGATGCCGACCGCGCGGCGGTGCTCGCCGCGCAGGCCCGCGAGCCGGAAGCCGGCGTGGTCGCGACCTGGAGCGCGCTCGACCTGGCCGCCTGGCGCATCGTGCGCTTCACGCTGCTGACCGACGCGCCCGAGCCGGCCGACGGCGAAGCGATCTACGAGGTGCTGCACCTCGCGAAGCCGGGCCTGGCGGCGCTGCCATGAGCACCGCCTTCGACCTGCTCGCGGGCCATCTGCTGGCCGTGCTTTCGAGCGCCGCCGTGCTGGCGATGGCCACCGCCGTGGCGGCCATCGCCCTGCGCGCGTTCAGCGCCTGAAGCCGCCGGCCGTCGCGCGCATCGCATCCGACAGCGACTTCAGGGCGCGCCGCGCGGGCGCGTCGGACACGCCCGCATGCAGCACCACGTCGCGCTCGGGCAGCGGCGGCAGGCCCAGCACCGGGCCGATCTCGATCGTGCCGGCCGGCGCCACGCGGCGCCCGAGCGCGGCCACCGCAAGCCCGGCCGAGACGGCCGCGCCCACCGTGAGGATGCCGCCGCCCACGAACACCTCGGACCAGGACACGCCGCCCTGCGCCAGCGCCGTGATGGCCATCTGCCGCACGCTGCAGGGCTCGGCCTGCGTCGCCAGCGGCAGCGGTTCGCCCGAGCGGTGGATGAAGTCGGGCGCGGCCATCCAGCCGAAGGGCTCCTCGAACAGCACCTCGCCGTCGAGCCGGCGGCTGTCGTGGCGCAGCACCAGCACGGCATCGAGCGCGCCGCGGTCGAAGGCATCGAGCAGTTCGCGCGAGGTCGAGATGCGCACCTCCATCACCACGCCGGGCTCGGCCTGCTTCACGCGGCGCAGCAGCAGCGGCAGCTCGGCGCCGACGATGTGGTGGCTCAGGCCCACCACCAGCCTGCGGCGCGGCGCCGCGAAGGCATCGAGCGCGCCGCTGTGCGCGGCCAGCAGGTTGCGCGCGAAGGGCAGGAAGGCATCGCCCTCGGCCGACAGCCGCACGCTGCGCGGCGTGCGTTCGAGCAGCCGGCGGCCCAGCCCATCCTCGAGCCGCTTGATGCGCAGGCTCACGGCCGACTGGGTGCCGTCGAGCGCCTCGGCCGCGCGCGTGAAGCTGCGCAGGTCGGCGACCAGCACGAAGGCCTGCACGGCCTCGATGTCGAGCGCCTTCATGGCGCGCGCCCGTCGAAGGCTCGGGGATCGGTGGGGACGATGGAAGGCGCGCTCATTTCGATGCGATCATTTCACAAGGCATTCGCCCGCGTGTTCCGGCGCGGCACATCGACCCTCCACAGAAAGAGACATCCCGTGTCCCTCGAAACCCACTCCCCCGTCAATGCACCGCTGATCGGCGTGCCCGGCGGCCGCCAGCAGCTCGACACGCCGGCGCTGCTGATCGACCTGAGCGCGATGACGCGCAACATCGAGCGCATGGCCGCCTTCGCGCGCTCGCGCGGCGTGGGCCTGCGGCCGCACGTGAAGACGCACAAGTCGGTGGCGATCGCGCGCATGCAGGTCGCGGCCGGCGCCATCGGCGTGAGCTGCGTGACGGTGGGCGAGGCCGAGGTGATGGTCGCGGGCGGCATCCCGGGCGTGCTGCTGACCTCGCCCGCGGTCACGCCGAGCAAGATCGCGCGCGTGCTCAAGCTCGCGCGCCAGGCCGGCCCCGGCGGGCTGATGGTGGTGATCGACGATCCGCGCAATGCCGCCGAACTCGCGCGCGCGGCGGCCGCCCTGCCCCATCCGCTCGACGTGCTGGTCGACTACGGCGCGGGCTACAACCGCACCGGCGCCGCCACCGAAGCCCAGGTGCTGGCACTGGCCACGGCGATCGCGGCCGAACGGCGGCTGCGGCTGCGCGGCCTGCAGGCCTATGCGGGCAACCTGCAGCACATCGTGGAGCGCGAACACCGCAGCGCCTCGGCCGCGGGCCTGCGCCAGACGGTGGCGCGGATCGTGGCCGCGGCCGAGCGCCAGGGGATTCGCTTCGAGATCGTGACCGGCGCCGGCACCGGCACCCACGACCTCGATGCGCAGGGCGACGGCTTCACCGAGTTGCAGGCCGGCTCGTACGTGTTCATGGACGCCGAATACGCGCAGGTGCTGGCCGGCAACGCGCCCGGCCAGGCATTCGAGGTCTCGCTGTTCGTGCAGACCGCGGTGGTCAGCACGCAGGCGGCCGACTGGGTGACGGTGGACGGCGGCAGCAAGTGCTTCGCCACCGACAGCGGCGTGCCGCTGGTGGCGCGCGGCGCCGGCACGGGCAGCCGCTATGCCTTCTTCGGCGACGAGCACGGCAAGCTCTTGGTGCCGGCCGACGCGCGCCCGGCGCTGGGCGCGCGTGTCGAGTTCGTGACGCCGCACTGCGATCCGACGGTGAACCTGCACGACGTCTACCACGTGGTCGAGGACGACACGCTGGTCGCCATCTGGCCGGTGGATGCGCGCGGGAAACGCTGAGGAAGAGGAAGAAGGCCGCTCAGACGCGCGGCAAGGCGGCCAGGTAGGTCGACACCACGATCGCCGCCGCGCGGTCGAGTTGCAGGATGTCGGCCACGTCGAAGGCATGGGGCGCGGTGCGCCCGGTCGCGCCCAGCGGCTTGCGGATCTCGACCAGCACCTCGGCCGCGAGCTCGCGATCGCTGCGCGGACGGCCGTCGGCATGCATCACCCAGGCATCGACGTCGTCCATCGCGATGGTGCGGAACACGCCGACGATCGGGACGTACTTGTAGCGATCCTCGCCCACCAGGATGGGGACGTTCAGATTGCAGAAAAACGTGGTCGTCGACATGCAGGATCGCTGCCGTTTGGCAAGGTTCTTTTAGTAGTTGATGAAGGTGATACGAAGAATTTCCCGGAACTGGCGTGAACTGACCATCAGTCCGTGACCTACTGCACACAAGTGGCCTGAACAGCCTCAGGACGCCAAAAAGAATACTTACATTTTACATGAACGTAAATCTTTGTGTCAGATCCGCATCAATTTGTTAATCGTTTGAGCGAAAAAGATCACATGTGACGGCCATCAGGCAGGCGGCGCCGGGCTGACGCGCAGGCGCGCGCCGCGGCGCGGGACGCGTCGCGGACGAGAACGGACCGCCTCGCGGGCGGTGACGGTGAGATTTCCCCGGGAGGGTGTCGCGGTCGCTCAGCCGGGCGCGGTAAAGCGCGGCGCGCGCCGCTCGATGTTGGCGCGCACCGCCTCGACCTGGTTCGGGCTGCCGATCAGCGCCTGCTGTTCCACCGACTCGGCGATCAAGAGCTCGGCCGCGCTGTGCGCCAGCGAGGCATTGAGCAGCCGCTTGCCGGCGCGGATCGCGTCGGGGCTCTTGCCCGCGATCTCGTGCGCCATCGCGAGCGCCTCGGCCAGCGGATCGGCCGCAAGGCGCGTGGCGAAGCCCAGCTGCAGCGCCTCCTCGCCCGAGAACACGCGGCCGGTGTAGGTGAGCTCGCGCACCACGTCGCTGCGCGCGAGTTCGCGCATCAGCACCATGCCGCCCATGTCGGGCACCAGGCCCCACTTGATCTCCATCACCGACAGCCTGGTGTCGGGCGCGACGATGCGGATGTCCGCGCCCAGCGCCACCTGCAGGCCGCCGCCGAAGGCCACGCCATGCACCGCGGCGATCACCGGCACCGGCACCTCGCGCCACACCATCGCGACCTGCTGCGCGGCATTGGCCAGGCCGTGCGTGCGCGCCACCAGCCCGGCGCCATCGGCCGACTGGCCCAGCACCTCGCCGGCCGCGCCCTGCTCCATGCGCTGGAACGAGGCCATGTCGAGCCCCGCGCAGAAGGCCTTGCCGCGACCTGCGATCACCACCGCGCGCACCGTGGCGTCGGCGCGCAGCGCTTCGCCGGCGGCGATCAGCGCATCGAACATCGCGGGGTCGAGCGCGTTCATCTTGTCGGCGCGGTCCAGCTGCAGTTCCACCACGCCGTCGGGGTGGCGGATCGTTTCGATGCGTTCGGTCATGCGGTGTGTCTCCTGGGGTCGTTGGCAAAGTATCGCGCGCCGCGGCGCTCGGCGATGATGGCGGCTGTCGCCGACCCAACACCGCACCGCCGCCCATGTCCCTCGACCGCCGCCGCTTCCTGCAATCGGGCACCGCCGCCGTGGTGGCGCTGCTGGCCCAGCACCCCGCCGGGGCCACCAAGCCCACGGTGTCCATCGAAGCCGCGGAAGCGCTGGGCTTCACGGCCGTGCCGGCCTCGCTGCGCGACGCGGTCGTGGTGCCGCCCGAGTACGAATGGCAGCTGCTCTACCCCTGGGGCACGCCCACTGGCATCGCGGGCCAGCCGATGCCCGCCTTCGCGCCCGACGGCGGCAACAGCGCGGCCGACCAGGCGCTGCAGGCCGGCATGCATCACGACGGCATGCATTTCTTTCCGCTCGCCACGCCCGGGCGCGCGCTGCTCGTGATGAACCACGAGTACACCGACGAGCAGCTGCTGCATGCCGACGGCGCGAAGGAATGGAACGCGCAGAAGGTGCGCAAGTCGCTGCATGCGATGGGCGTGTCGGTGATCGAGATCGCGCGCACGCCCGAAGGCGGCTGGCGCCAGGTGCTGCCCTCGCCCTATGCCCGCCGCGTGCACGGCAACACGCCGATGCGCATCGCTGGCCCGGCCGCGGGTTCGCCGCGCCTGCGCACCGCGCTCGATCCCGCCGGCACCGAGGTGCTCGGCACCTTCGCCAACTGCGCGATGGGCGTCACGCCCTGGGGTACCTATCTCACCTGCGAGGAGAACTTCCACGGCTACTTCGGCGGTCCGAAGGAGGCGGCCAAGGAGGCGACGCCCGCGCAGCGCCGCTACGGCACGGTGGCGGGCTCGCAATGGGTCGAGTACTGGCGCTTCGACGAGCGCTTCGACCTGAGCCGCCATCCCAACGAGCCGCACCGCTTCGGCTGGGTGGTCGAGATCGACCCCTTCGATCCCGCCGCCAAGCCCGTCAAGCGCACCGCGCTGGGCCGCAAGCGCCAGGAGAGCGCGACCTGCACCGTGACCAGGGACGGCCGCGTGGCGGTCTACATGGGCGACGACGCGCGCTTCGAATACATCTACAAGTACCTGAGCACCGACCGCATCGCGCCCGCCGGCGAGGGCTCGCGCGCGGCGGCCAATGCGCGGCTGCTCGACGAGGGCACGCTGTACGTGGCGCGCTTCGACGCCGACGGCCGCGGCCGCTGGATCGAGCTGGTGCACGGCCGCCACGGGCTCGATGCCGCGGCCGGCTTCGCCGACCAGGCCGAGGTGCTGGTCCACGCGCGGCTCGCGGCCGACGCGGTGGGTGGCACGAAGATGGACCGCCCCGAGTGGATCGCGATCAGCCCCGGCGGCGAGGTCTACGTCACGCTCACCAACAACAGCCAGCGCGGCGACCTCGGCAAGCCCGGCCCCGATGCCGCGAACCCGCGCGCCGACAACCTGTTCGGCGGCATCCTGCGCTGGCGCGAGGACGACGGCGACGCGGCGAGCGCGGGCTTCGCCTGGGAGCATTTCGTGCTCGCGGGCGACACCGCGCAGCCCGGCAGCGGCGCGCGCTACCCGAGCGCCGATGCCGACCTGTTCGGCAGCCCCGACGGCCTGCACTTCGACAGCGGCGGCCTGCTGTGGATCCAGACCGACATGAGCGGCCAGCTGATCGGCAAGCCGCCCTACACCGCCCTGGGCAACAACCAGATGCTGGTGGCCGACCCGGCCACGGGCCGCATCAAGCGCTTCCTGACCGGACCCAGCGGCTGCGAGATCACGGGCTGCGTGGTCGCGCCCGACCGCCGCGCGCTGTTCGTCAACGTCCAGCATCCGGGCGAGTCGCGCGACGACGGCAGCGCCACGCACAACAGCGCCTGGCCCGACGGCACAGCACCGGGCAGCGCGCGACCGCGCTCGGCCACGCTGGTGATCCGGCGGCGCGACGGCGGCATCGTCGGCACCTAGAGGAGACCACCCATGAGCATCCGCATCGTTCGACTCGGCACGCCGCGCAGCCCCGGCGAAGGCCTGCGCGTGGGCACCGTGCGGCGCCCGCCGCGCGGCGTGCCCAAGAGCGAATTCGCGTCGCAGGACTGGTACGACGTCTGGTACCCGAACCTCGCGCCCTCGACCGAGACCATGAAGCTGGGCCAGGCCGCGCAGACGCCGGCCGAGTGGAATGTGTTCATGCGCAAGTACAAGGCCGAGATGGCCGAGGCCGACGCGAGCCGCAGCCTCGACCTGCTCGCGGCGCTCTCGCACCAGACCGCGCTGGCCGTGGGTTGCTACTGCGAGGACGAGTCGCGCTGCCACCGCTCGCTGCTGCGCGGCCTGCTGGCCGAGCGCGGCGCCGACATCGCGGCCTGATCAGGCCTGCGGCAGCGCCGCGAACACCGGCAGGGCCTCGGCGCGCGCGGCATGGGCCGCCAGTGCCGGACAACGCGCGGGCGCCACCAGCTCGGGCAGCATCAGCTGCGTGAACGACCAGGCCACGGCCGCCGAGACGGCGTCCTGCGTCAGCGCCGCTTCTTCGGCGGTCCACGGCGCCGCCGCCACCTCGCGCTCGAGTTCGTCATAGGCCGCCAGCAGTTGACCCAGCACCCGGTCCACCCAGGGCTGGTGCAGCTTCTCGGCCGGCCGGAGGTTGCGCTCGTAGACGATCTGCACCGTCTTCTCGCAGGCCGCGAGCGCGAGCCCCGTGAGACGCAGCGCGCGCAGCCGCGCCGCCGCCTCGGCCGGCCACAGGCTGCGGCCGGCGAGGAACTCGGCGTACTCGACGATCAAGGTCGAATCCATCAGCACCGCGCCGTCGTCGAGCACCAGCGTCGGCGCCTTGACCACCGGGTTGATCGCGCGGAACTGCTCGAAGGTGCTGAACACCGAGAGCGAGCGGTGTTCGAAAGGAATGCCCAGCAGCCGCAGCGAGACGGCGGTGCGGCGCACATAGGGCGAGTCGAGCATGCCGACGAGTTGCATCGAGGGTTCCTCCTTGGGTCTTGAACGAAGCCACGACCTTAGCGGTGCCTGCGCGCGCGGGCCACGGGCATTCATCGAAAATCGGCGCTCCCGGCCGATGGACCATCGGCGAACCCCTCTTCTCATCACGCATGGACATCGACAAGAAAGACCGCCTGATCCTCGAGGCCCTGCAGGCCGACGCGCGCCAGAGCCTCGCGGCGCTGGGCAAGCGCATCGGCCTGTCGCAGCCGGCCATGAGCGAGCGCGTGCGCAAGCTCGAGGACGCGGGCGTGATCGAGGGCTACGGCGCGCGCGTCAACCTGCGCGCGCTCGGCGTGGGGCTGCAGGCCATCATCCGCATCGACACCACGCATGCAGGCATCGCGCGCTACCTCAAGCTGTTCGAGCAGATGCCCGAGGTGCTGAGCGCCGACCGCGTGACCGGCGAGGACTGCTTCATCGTGCGCTGCGCGATCGCCGAGCCGGCCGACCTCGAGCGCGTGGTGGACGCGCTCGCGGTCGACGGCGCAGTCACCACCTCGCTGGTGCTGTCGAGCCCCGTGAACAAGCACGTCACCGTGCACGCGGCGAAGCCGCCGAGGAAGTAGCGCGCAGGCTCAGCGCTGCGTCTTGTCCTTCTGGTTCTGTGCCTCGATGCGCTCGCGCGCGGCCAGCCAGTCGCCGTCGCTCCACTGGCGCAGCTCGTAGAAGTTGCCGCCGTTGGCCAGCGCGTTGGCGCCGTCCATCATGATGCTCTGGCCCGTGAGCCAGTCGCATTGGCCCGGCGACATCAGGAAGGCCGCGAGGTTCTGCAGCTCGCTCATGCGGCCGGTGCGCGCCATCGGACTCATCGCGATGGTGCGCGCGCCGGGCTCCTCGCCGGGGTTCAGGCGCTTGCTCATGCCCTCGGTCGGGATCTCGCCCGGGCCCACGGCATTGAGCCGCACGCCGTAGCGCGCCCACTCCACCGCGAGCGACTTGGTCATCACCTCGATGCCGGCCTTGCTCATCGCCGAGGGCACCACGTAGGGGCTGCCGTTGTCGACCCAGGTCACGATGATGCTCATCACGCTGCGGAAGGCATCGCCGGCCTTCCACTGGCCCGACTTGGCCTCGGCCACCCAGCGCTTGCCCACGGCCTGCGTGACGTAGAAGCTGCCGTGGAAGACGATGTTCGCGATCGCGTCGAAGGCGCGCGGCGAGAGGCTCTCGGTCGGCGAGACGAAGTTGCCGGCCGCGTTGTTCACCAGGCCGGTGAGGCCGCCGCTCTGCCAGAGGCTCTCGACCATCTCGTCGACGCTCTGGGCGACGCGGATGTCGACGCCGAAGGTGTCGATGCGCCGTTCGGGAAACTGCTGGCGCCATTCGGCCGCGCTCTCCTCGCAGACCGACTGGCGCCGGCCGCAGATCGCGATGTCGGCGCCCAGGCCGAGGAAGCGCTCGGCCATCGCGCGGCCGAGCCCGGTGCCGCCGCCGGTCACGAGGATGCGCTGGCCGCTCATGAGGGAAGGTTGGAACATGCGTCGTCTCCTGGAGGTTTGCCTGACGGCGGCCATGCTACGCGCGGCGGGCGCCGCGCGCATCGGGGGCCGGGTCGCGGGCGCGACGCGGGGCTGGGGCGAGAATGGCCGCTTCCGCAGACTGCCCCGAGCCCCTCGCCACCCATGCCCGACTTCATCGACGCCTCCTCGCAGCCGCTCGCCGGCGTGCGCATCCTGAGCCTCGCGCTCAACCTGCCCGGCCCGGCCGCGCTGCTGCGCTGCCGCCGCATGGGCGCCGATTGCCTGAAGTTCGAGCCGCCCGCGGGCGACCCGATGGCGCTCTACAACCAGGCAGCCTACGCCGCGCTGCACGAGGGCATCGCCATCGAGCAGGCCGACCTCAAGAGCGAGGCCGGCCAGCGCGCGCTGCACGAGGCGCTCGCGCGCACCGACGTGCTGCTGACCTCGTTCCGCCCCTCGGCGCTGGCCAAGCTCGGGCTCGACTGGCATGCGCTGCATGCGCGCCATCCGGCGCTGTCGCAGGTGGCGATCGTCGGCGCCCACGGCGAGCGCGCCGAGGAGCCGGGCCACGACCTGACCTACCTCGCCGAGAGCGGCCTGGTCACCGGCACCGCGCTGCCGGCCACGCTGTTCGCCGACATGGGCGGCGCGCTGCTCGCGAGCGAGGCGGTGCTCAAGGCGCTGTTGCTGCGTTCGCGCGGCGGCATGACCGGCGGTGTGTACCTCGAGGTCGCGCTCAATGTCTCGGCCGACTGGCTCGCGCTGCCGCGCACCTGGGGCCTGACGCAGCCGCAGGGCGCGGTCGGCGGCGCGCATGCGGGCTACCGCGTCTATCCCTGCGCCGACGGCCGCGTGGCGGTGGCCGCGCTCGAGCCGCATTTCGCCCACCGGCTGTGCGAGGCCGCGGGCCTGGCCTCGCGCGACATGATGGCGCCGGCCACGCACGAGGGCGTGGCGGCCTGGATCGCGCAGCGCAGCCGCGCCGAACTCGAGGCGATGGCGCGCGAGCGCGACGTGCCGCTGCTCACGCTCGCCGACTGAAGCGCGCCGGCGGACCTCGGAGCTTCTCAGAGCTTGATGCCCGCCGCCTTCACCGTCGGCCCGAGCACCGCCACCTGCTCCTTCACGATGCCCTCGAAGCGGGCCGTCGTCTCGGGCTTGGCGACGATGCCCAGATCGATCAGCTTCTTCTGCACCTCGGCCATGGCCAGCACCTCGTTGCAGGCGGCGTGCAGGCGCGCCACCACCTCGGGCGGCAGCTTCGCGGGGCCGCTCAAGCCGAAGAAGTTCTCGAGCACCAGCTTGGGCTGCCCCACCTCGGCGATGGCCGGCACCTCGTGCATCAGCGGCGAGCGCGCGCTGCCCGTGACCGCCAGCGGCACCAGCTGGCCGCTCTTGAAGTACGGCACATAGGCGGTGATCACATCGATCCCCACGGGAATGGTGTTGGCGATCAGGTCGGTGGTCATCGGCGCCCCGCCGCGGTAGGGCACATGCTCCAGGTGCAGCCCGGTCACGCGCCGGATCAGCTCGCCGTGGATGTGGCCGATCGAGCCCGGACCGCCCGAGCCGAAGTCCAGCCGCCCGTCCTTGCGCGCGCGGGCCTCGAGGTCGGCGAAGCTCGCGATGCCCGAACCCTTGCTGGCCATCACCACCAGCGGCGCCGATCCCAGCGCGGCGATGTGGCTGAAGGCCGCGACCGGGTCGTAGGGCTGCTTGTCGAGCGTGAACGGGCCGAGCGCGATCGGCGTGGTGTTGGCGAGCATCAGCGTGTAGCCGTCGGGCGCCGCGGCCGCGACCTGGGCGCCGCCGATGGTGCCGCCCGCGCCGGGCTTGTTGTCGATCACCACCGCCTGGCCGAGCCGGCGCGCGAGCTGCTCGCCCATCACGCGCGCCAGGATGTCGCTGGAGCCGCCGGGCGGGAAGGTCACGACGATCCTGATCGGACGGTCGGGCCACTGCGCGAAAGCCGGCAGCGCGAGCGCGGCGGCGCCGGCCGCCAGCAGCTGCAGCGCGCCGCGGCGCGAGGGTCGAGCGAGGGAGAGGTCGGTGGAGTTCATGGCACGGTCCAGCAAGAGGGATGCCCGCACTCTAGGAACGCACCCATGGCACGCCAATCGCTAGCGCGTTATGCGCGGCATAGCAAAGCGCCGGGCCTGCACGATGGCTCGGCACCAAAGCTGTGCGGCGCCCTTCCCTCCATGTCCCGCGCCAACGATCCTTTCGACACCTACCTGCTGCGCGTCTTCGCCGTGCTGCTGGCCGAGCGCAGCGTCTCGCGCGCCGCCACCCGCCTCAACCAGTCGCAGCCGGCCGTGAGCACCGCGCTCAAGCGGCTGCGCGAGGTCTTCGGCGACCCGCTGCTGGTGAAGGACAAGCAGCGCATGGTGCCGACCGAGCGCGCGCTGCGGCTCGAAGCCTCGGTGCGCGTGGTGCTCGGCGAGATCGACGCCCTGCTCGCGCCGGCCGACAGCTTCGATCCCGCGACCACGCGGCTGACCTTCCACCTCGGCACGCCCGACTACCTGGCGCCGCCGCTGATGGCCGCGGTGGTGCAGTACCTGCGCGGCACCGCGCCGGGCGCGCGCCTGTTCATGCATCCGCTGGGACCCGAGTTCGATGTCGAGGCCGCGCTGGCCGACGGTTCGCTCGACGTGGTGGTCGGCAACTGGCCGCAGCCGCCCGAGCACCTGCACACCACCTTGCTGATGGAGGACGAGATCGTCTGCCTGGTCGATCGCGACCATCCGGGCGCGCACGGACTCACCTTGAGCGACTACCTGCACGGCGCCCACGTGGTGCCGCAGCTCTACAGCACCCTGCAGCGCGGCGTGGTCGAGAGCCACCTGGCCACGCTGCGCCTGGCGCGCACGCCGACCGTGACGGTGCCCTACTTCTCGATGGCGCCGCAGCTCCTGCCCGGCACCGACCTGATCTTCACCACCAGCCGGCACTTCGCGCAGCACTACGCCGCGCTGCTGCCGCTGGCGATCGTGCCGGCGCCGCTCGACTTTCCGCCGATGCGCTTCTACCAGCTCTGGCATGCACGCCACCAGCGCGCGCCGGGCCACGTGTGGTTCCGCTCCCTGCTGTCGGCCGTGATGCGCACGGCCGGCGCCACGCGGCATCTGCGGATGCCGCCGGCGCCGGAACTCAGGAAGGCAGGCGCAGCGCCCCGAGCTTCCTATCGAGCTTGATCAGCCACAGCCGCGTGGGCCGCTCGAGGTCGGTGCCGCGCGTGAGGCGCGCACCGGTCACGCCCTCGGGGCAGCCGCTCACGATCGCGCCGGCCGCGTTCACGGTGCAGTCCTCGACGCTGCCGGCCACGGTGTTGCCGTTGGCGTCGAGCAGGATGGTGCGCAGGCCGAAGTCGTCGTCGTTGACCAGCGCCAGCGTCTGGTCGTCCACGATGGTCAGGCCTTCCGCCTTCTCGGCCAGCCAGCCCAGCGCATTGAGATCGAGCAGCTCGGTCTTGCGCATCGTCACGACCTTCGAATAGTCGGCCGTGCCCGAGGGCGCCTGCGTGATGCTGCTGATCTCGAGCTCGTGCCCTTGCGCCGCGATGTCGGTCGCGTTGGCCGGCAGTTCCACCAGCATCAGCTTGTTGACCACCTTGGCGTCGCTCTTGCGCGCGCCCTGCTCGATCACGATGAAGCGGCCGTTGCCCAGGCTCACCACGTCGCCGAGCTTGGCATTGCCGGTGCGGTCCTTGTCGTACTGGCTGCCGTCGATCGGGTAGGCGTAGAGCTTCGAGGTCTCGGTCGCCGGATCGAACTCGAGCCAGCGCGTGAACTTCGCGATGTGGCGCACGTCGGTGTTGCTGCCACCGGGCGGCTTGGCCTTGATCGACTTGCCGCTCTCGTCGCGCGGATCGATCGGGCTCTGCAGGAAACCGTGCAGCCGGCCGCTGGCGGCATCGAGCGTCAGGCCTTCCATGCCGCGGTTGGGGCGGCGCTTGGCCAGCACCAGCGGCAGGTCGTGCGCCGAGTCGCCGGGCGCATACTTCTTCTCGATCACGCCGGTGGCAATGTTCAGGCGCGCGATGAAGGGGCCGTACTCGTCGCTGGTCCACAGCACGTTGCGCGCCTTGTCGAGCACCAGCGTCTCGGGGTCGAGGCCGTTGGCGTCGTAGCCGGCCTTGGCCTCGTCGAACACGTAGCGGTCGGTCAGCGGCGTTTCGCCGGTCGAGCCGATGCCCGAGCGCGGCGGCAGGCCGGTGATCTTGCGGTTGGCGTCGATCCGCAGGGGCACGCTCGAGCTCAGCACCGCGCCGGTCTTGCCGATGCGGATCAGGCCGAAGCTGGGCGCGAACGACGGCGCCGGGAACACCTTGCTGATGCTGAGCGTGTCGCTGCCGGGGATCGGCGCGTTCGGGCCGTCGCCGTTCGGGCCGCGGTCGGTGATGGCATAGAACTCGAGCGCGCCGTCGTCGGCCTTGCCCTTGAAGGCCAGGCCCGAGCCGTAGGCCGGCAGGAAGCCCTTGGGGAAATCGGCCTGCACCTTCGGGTTCGCGCCCTCGTAGGGCACGTTGAACTTCTGGTCGGCCTGCAGCTGGTAGCGCGTGACGCTGGCGCCGATGCTGCCGAGCGCGTTCGACTGGGTGAAGGCCTCGGTCACGGGCGCGTTGAGGCGCGCGGCCAGCGTGTTCTCGAAGTGCTCGCGCGCGAGCATGCGGCGCGCGGCGTCAACGCTGCGGCTCGCGTAGGGCGCGGGCAATCCGGCCAGCACGGCGTTGAGCGCGGTGTTGAAGGCCTCGGCCGAGGCCGCGAAGTCGAGCGAGCCGGCCTTGAGCGCGGCCTTCAGCGCGGGCGCGAGGCGGATGCCGTTGGAGGGATCGAGGTCCTCGTCGAAGCTCTGCAGCGCGAGCAGGCGGTTGACCACCGCGTCGGCCTTGACGTCGCTGCCGCCCACGAGGTTCAGCGGCGTGACCGTGCTGCCGCAGGCGGCGCTGCCGATGGCAAGCGCGCCGACCGAGAAGCTCACCGTCTCGCCGTCCTTGCATGTGAACTCGCCGTTGGCATTGGTCGCGGCCTTGGCGCCGCCGCCGGCCACGTAGTCCAGGCCCTCGACGGCGGCGTCGAGGAAGGTGCCGGTCTTCGATGACGCGGCGGGCGGGTTGTTGCCGCTACCGCCGCCGGGCTGGAACACGAAGCCACCGCCGCCTCCTCCGCCGCCGCCACAGGCCGCGAGCAAGGCGCTCGCGCCCGCGAGCACCAGCCATCCGATCCCCGGCCGCGCGGCCGCCCTCTGCATCTTCTTCGTCATGTGTCTTTCATCTCCGTGTCATGGCCGCGCGCGGTTGCGCGCGGGCCGGGCGATTAGCTCCGGCGCGTGTGACAGGAACGTGAAAGTGCGGGCCGGACCGTCAGCGGCCCAGCCCCTCGCGCTGCCGGTCCTCGCGCTTGAGCGCGAGGTAGGTGTCGAGGTCGATCTCGTGCAGCTGGCGCGGGAACTGCTCGGCGGCCGCGAACCAGTGGCGCTGCCGCTGCTCGGACTGGCCCTTGGCATCGGCCGCGAGGTAGGCGTCGAGCGTGAGGAAGTAGCGCATCGCATTGCGCTCCACCAGCCCGCGCATGCCGCGGATGTACTCGGGCTTGCCGTCGGGCGCCTGCCCCACCACGGTGAAGCCGACCTTGTCGCGCCCGAAGGTCGCGAGGTAGGCCTGGGTGGCGAGCTTCACCATCATGCTGTGGTCGTAGCTGTAGCTGAAGTGCAGGAAGCTCTTGCGCTCGTCGAGCGCCACCGCCTCCAAGGTGACGTGGTAGTTGCTGGTGCCGAAGGGGCCGCTGGCGGCCGACAGGTCGATCATCAGGTGCTCGGGCGTCGCGCTCGCCACGCGGTAGGCGAAGGGCAACTCGAAGGCCTGGTCGACCGGCTTGTCGTAGCGCCGCACCACGTAGAGCGTGAGCGTCTCGCGGCCCGGCGCGCCGCTCACGCGGCAGCGCCGGTTGTTGACGTGCAGCAGCATCAGCTCGCACCAGTTGGCCGAGCCCTTGAGCGCGCTGCCGACCTCCGACAGCGGATGCTCGACCACCGCGTAGACGTCGCCCTGCAACCCGTCGGGCGTCTCGATCGAATCGAGCTGTATGGGGCGGCCGAAGCTGCTGCGCTCGAGCTTGTCCTTGATCTGCTTGTGCCGGGCGCGCAGGGCCTGCGCGGGCGCTTCGCCGGCCGCCGGCTCGGTGGCCGTGGGCGCGGCGCCGGCCTGGAGACTGCCCGCCAGCAGCCAGCCGCACAGGACGGCGCCACAGGCACGCCCCAGGCGCCGCGCTGGTAAGAACATGCCGGGACCGGGCCGGTAGAACGAAATGCGCATCGGGCCACACCATACAACGGCGCGGCCTTTCGCGTGCTCGGGCGCTTCCCGCCCCGCGATCAAGCCGATCGAGCACGACACCAGTGCGCCGTGAGGACGTCTTCATCAGCCTGGTCGAGATGGTCGAGGAGAACCGGTCGTTCGGGAACGCAGCGATGCAGTACGCGCAGTCCAGGCGCCGCCGGCCAACGCCACGCCCGGCAGCACCAGCGCGAGCGCGAGCCAGGTTGAGGCCGTGAGCGGCTCGCGCAGCAGCCAGGCCGCGCCCACGGCGGTCATCAGCGGCACCAGCGCGCCCGACAGCGAGGCGCGCGCCGCGCCCAGCCGCGCGACGGCCACGCCGTAGAGCGCGAGCCCGAGCAGGCCCGCGAACAGCCCCTGCCCCACGGCCTGCAGTGCCACGTCGCGCAGGGGCGCGCTCAACAGCTTCGGCGCGCCCGCGAACCACAGCAGCGGCAGCAGCAGCAGCGTCGAGCCGAGGTTGATCGCGGCCGCGCCCTGCCAGGCCGTGAGACCGCTGCGGCGCAGCGCCAGGGTGTAGCCCGACCACAGCAGCGCGGCGAGCACGAACAGCAGGTCGCCGCGCCATGCCGAGGCGGTCGCGGCCAGGCCACCGAGGCCGGACACCGCGAGCCCCGCGGCCATCAGCGCCAGCCCGAGACAGCGCGAGCGCGCCGGCCGCTCGCCGTCGAGCCACCAGCCGCCCAGCGCGGTGAACAGCGGCACGCTGCCGGCCACGAACACGCCCATGTGGGCGGCCGGCGCCCACTGCGCGCCGGCCATCACCACCAGCCCGAACGGCAGGCCGCCGCCGAGCACCAGCAACGCGCCCTGCCGTGCCGGCAGCGCGCGCAGCACCGCGCGCGAGGCCCACGCCACCGGCAGCAGCACCAGCGCGGGAATCGCATAGCGCAGCACCGCGAGTTCGAGCGGGCCGAGCGAGGTGGTGACGCCATGGCGCGAGGCGATCTGCCAGCCGCTGCCGATCAGCGCGGTGGCGAGCGCGGCGAGGACGCCTGTCCAGGGAAGGGATCGGTTCATGCGGCCAGTCTGGCCGCGCGCGCCCGGCGGCGCTATCAAGATCCTGCGCAGTCGCGCGCTAGCTCATGCGGCGTGAAGCGCGCGGCGTGCCTCGCCGGGCGTCACGCCGACCTCGCGCAGGAGCAGCGCGCCGAGGTGGCTCTGGCGGCAGAAGCCGAGCGCGTGCGCCAGGCCCGCGAGATCGCGCTCGCCGGCATCGAGTTGCGCGAGCGCCGCGGCCAGCCGCAGGTGCAGCCGGTACTGGTGCGGACTCAGGCCGGTGCGGCGGCGAAAGCTGCGGGCCAGATGGAACGGCGAACTGCTGGCCGCCTCGGCCAGTTCGTGCAGCGACAACGTGCGGCCGTCCGCGACCTCCGCCACCAGGCAGCGCCGCGCGCGACCCACCGCGCCCTCGCTGTGCGCGAAACCACCCGCCGCGAGAGCGTCGGCGATCAATCGCGGCGTGGCATCGACGCCATCGAGCCCCGCCTCGAGGCGGCGCCAGTGCAGGCGCAGCCGGTACAGGGCGCGCGGCGACAGCAGGCGCTGGGCTGCGTCGCCGGTCCAGGGCGCGTCGGCCACGCCGTCGGCGGCGCTCACCACCACGCTGCAGCGCGACTCGCGCGCCTAGGGGCGCAACTGGTAGCGCTGGGCGGGCGCGACGCGCAAGGCCGTCAACGCATCGATCCAGGCACCAGGGCCGTCGTCGCCGCGGAACTCCATCGCGGCGGCATCGAAGGGCAGCACCAGTCGCCCCGAGGGCGCGGTGTAGACGGGACTCCATTGCGGCGCGGTTTCGTGCGAACGCACGCGCTCCACGCGCCAGCGCGGATCGGTGGCCAGGAGGACGCGTTGCTGTGCCATGGCGGCCGGGGCGATCGCCGGAGCCGGATCGCCCGCCGCCTCAGCGCACCTTGCGCGCCGAGGGCTTGCCGCCGGCGGGCTTGGCCGAGGGGCGGCCCGAACCGGTGTCGCGCGGCGGCAGCCCGGTGTGCTGCGTGAGGATCCGGCCCTTCGAGGGCTTGACCATCGGCAGCTTCACCGACGGCGCGGCCTTGGCGGTCTTCGTCGCGGGTGCGCTGGTCGAGTTCTTGCGGCGCGCGCTGGTGTAGCCGCCGTCGGTCAGCGGCTGCCAGGTCGGGATCAGGTGGTGCTTGCCGTTGCCGATCAGGTCGGCGCGGCCCATGGCCTTGAGCGCCTCGCGCAGCAGCGGCCAGTTGTTGGCGTCGTGGTAGCGCAGGAAGGCCTTGTGCAGCCGGCGCCGCTTCTCGCCGCGCACGATGTCCACCGTCTCGCTCTCGCGCGTGATCTTGCGCAGCGGGTTGCGGTTGCTGTGGTACATGGTCGTGGCCGTGGCCATCGGGCTCGGGTAGAAGGTCTGCACCTGGTCGGCGCGGAAACCGTTCTTCTTGAGCCAGATCGCGAGGTTCATCATGTCCTCGTCGCTGGTGCCCGGATGCGCGGCGATGAAGTACGGGATCAGGTACTGCTTCTTGCCCGCCTCGGCCGAATACTTCTCGAACATCTGCTTGAACTTGTCGTAGCTGCCGATGCCGGGCTTCATCATCTTGCTGAGCGGGCCCTGCTCGGTGTGCTCGGGCGCGATCTTCAGGTAGCCGCCCACGTGGTGCTGCACCAGTTCCTTCACGTACTCGGGCGACTGCACGGCGAGGTCGTAGCGCAGGCCCGAGCCGATCAGGATCTTCTTGATGCCGCGCAGCGCGCGCGCGCGGCGGTAGATCTTGATCAGCGGATCGTGGTTGGTGTTGAGGTTCTGGCAGATGCCCGGGTACACGCAGCTGGGCTTGCGGCAGGCGGCCTCGATTTCGGGCGACTTGCAGCCGATGCGGTACATGTTGGCCGTGGGGCCGCCGAGGTCGGAGATGGTGCCGGTGAAGCCCTTCACGCTGTCGCGGATGGCCTCGACCTCCTTGATGATCGAGTCTTCCGAGCGGCTCTGGATGATGCGGCCCTCGTGCTCGGTGATCGAGCAGAAGGTGCAGCCGCCGAAGCAGCCGCGCATGATGTTCACGCTGAAGCGGATCATCTCCCAGGCCGGGATCTTGGTCGCGCCGTCGTGGCTGCCGTTCTCGTCGGCGTAGCGCGGATGCGGGCTGCGCGCATACGGCAGGTCGAACACGTGGTCCATCTCGGCCGTGGTCAGCGGGATCGGCGGCGGGTTGATCCAGACGTCGCGCGCGGTCGTGCCCTCGCCATGCGCCTGCACCAGCGCGCGCGCATTGCCGGGGTTGGTCTCGAGGTGCAGCACGCGGTTGGCGTGGGCATAGAGCACCGGGTCGGCGCGCACCTGCTCGTACGAGGGCAGGCGGATCACCGAGCGGTCGCGCGGCGGCACCTTGGTCTTGCCGCGGCCCTGCAGCGCGGGGTTGGGCACGAACTGCAGCGGCTTGATGGCGGGGTTCACGGCCGCGGAGGCCACGGCCGGCGAACCGGCGACCTCGGCCGCCTTGGCGACCGCCTCGGCCTCGTCCTCGCGCGCGCAGCTCGCGCCGTTGGCCTTGGCCTGGTCCGAGACCATCAGGTAGGGATTGACGTGCGCCTCGACGCGGCCCGGCTCGTCCACGCTGGTGGAATCGATCTCGAACCAGCCCTCGGGCGTTTCGCGGCGCACGTAGGCGGTGCCGCGCACGTCGTCGATCTGGTGCACCGGTTCGCGCGCCGCGAGGCGGTGCGCGATCTCGACGATGGCGCGCTCGGCGTTGCCGTAGAGCAGCAGGTCGCACTTGGAGTCGACCACGATCGAGCGGCGGACCTTGTCCTGCCAATAGTCGTAGTGGGCGATGCGGCGCAGGCTGCCTTCGATGCCGCCGAGCACGATCGGCACGTCGTTCCAGGCTTCCTTGCAGCGCTGCGAATAGACGATGGCCGCGCGGTCGGGCCGCGAACCGCCGACGTCGCCGGGCGTGTAGGCGTCGTCGCTGCGGATCTTGCGGTCCGCGGTGTAGCGGTTGATCATCGAATCCATGTTGCCGGCGGTCACGCCGAAGAACAGGTTCGGCTTTCCGAGCGCCTTGAAGGGCTCGGCGCTCTGCCAGTCGGGCTGGGCGATGATGCCCACGCGGAAGCCCTGCGCCTCGAGCATGCGGCCGATCACCGACATGCCGAAGCTCGGATGGTCGACGTAGGCGTCGCCGGTGACGATCACCACGTCGCAGCTGTCCCAGCCGAGCGCCTCCATCTCCTGGCGCGTGGTCGGCAGGAACTTCGCCGTGCCGAAGCGGGCTGCCCAGTACTTGCGGTAGCTGGTCAGCGGCTTGGCGGCGCGCGCGAAAAAGGAGACGTCGACGGGGGCGTTCATCAAATGGGGGTGGTGCGGCAGGCGGCCTCGAACGGAAACGAGAGGTGCGGCTGCGATGGGTAACCCGCGATTTTAGGGTTTTCCACCCTTCCTGTCCCGTGAAAGCGATGGGACGGGGTCTCGATTAGGGGCATCGGCCCAGGCTGGGCTCTCTTTTATTGAAAGCCAAAGTCAGTCAATTACTTGCTTTTGTCAATCACTTGACGCACAGTCGAGCCCATGCCGTCCACCGAATCCCCCGCCGTTCCTGTCGAGGCCGTCAAGGCCGTGCGCCGTTTCAACCGCTTCTTCACACGTCAGGCGGGCGTGCTCGAGCCCTACCTCGGCGGCGCGCTGCCGCTGACCGAGGTGCGCGTGCTCTACGAACTCGCGCATCGCGACGCGCTGGTCGCGACCGATCTGGCGCGCGAACTGGGCCTGGACGGGGGCTACCTGAGCCGCATCCTCAAGCGCTTCGAGACCGAGGGCTGGATCGTGCGCTCGCCGAGCCCGCGCGACGCGCGCCAGAGCCTGCTGACCCTGACCGAGGCCGGCCATGCCGCCTTCGCGCCACTGCAGCAGAAGTCGCGCGAGGAAGCCGCCGCCCTGCTCGCGCCGCTGCCGCCGCGCGAGCGCGAACAGGTGGTCGAGGCCATGGGACGGATCGAGCGCCTGCTCGACCCCGCCGCGCCGCGCGCGCCCACGCGCACGGTGGTGCTGCGCGATCCCAAGCCCGGCGACATGGGCTGGGTGGTGCAGCAGCACGGCGAGCTCTATGCGCGCGAGTACGGCTGGAACGGCGAGTTCGAGGCGCTGGTCGCGGAGATCGTGGCGCAGTACATCCGCAAGTTCCAGCCCGAATGGGAGAAGGGCTGGATCGCCGAGCTCGACGGCGAGCGCGTGGGCGCGATCTTCGTGGTGCGCAAGTCGGCCACCACCGCGCAGCTTCGGCTGCTGCTGCTCACGCCCGCCGCGCGCGGCCTGGGCCTGGGCAGCCGGCTCACCGACGAATGCATCGCCTTCGCGCGCGCCAAGGGCTATCGCAAGATGGTGCTGTGGACCAACAGCTGCCTCACGGCCGCGCGTGCGATCTACGCCAGGCGCGGCTTCGAACTCGAGAAGACCGAAGCCTACGAGGGCTTCGGCCAGCAACTGGTCGGCGAGACCTGGTCGCTGAAGCTCTGATCCTGCCTTGCTCCTTCCCCCTCTGGGGGAAGGTCGGGATGGGGGCACCGGGCGTTTCCACCGCCGCGGCGCCTTGCGAGCGCCCGTGCCCCCACCCCTGCCCTCCCCCAGCGGGGGAGGGAGAAAGACTCACTGCATGTACCAGCCATGGCTCACCACCAGCGACTGGCCGGTGAGCGCATTGGTCGGGAAGGCCGCGAACAGCAGCGCCACGCGCGCCACGTCGTCGGTGGTGGTGAATTCACCATCCACCGTTTCCTTGAGCATCACGTTCTTGATGACTTCCTGCTCGCTGATGCCCAGGGTCTTGGCCTGCTCGGGGATCTGCTTCTCGACCAGCGGCGTGCGCACGAAGCCCGGGCAGATGACGTTGGCGCGCACGCCGTGCTTGGCGCCTTCCTTGGCCACCGTCTTCGCGAGGCCGATCAGGCCGTGCTTGGCCGTCACGTAGGGGGCCTTGAGCAGCGAGGCTTCCTTCGAGTGCACCGAGCCCATGTAGATCACGCTGCCGCCGCGGCCCTGCGCATACATGTGCTTGAGGCAGGCCTTGGTCGTGAGAAAGGCGCCGTCGAGGTGGATCGCGAGCATCTTCTTCCAGTCGGCGAAGCTGAACTCCTCGACCGGATGCACGATCTGGATACCGGCGTTGCTCACCAGGATGTCGATGCCGCCGAAGGCCTTGGCGGCCTCCTCGACCGAGGCGTCGACCTGCGCTTCGTTGGTCACGTCGACCGCCACGCCGATGGCCTGCGCGCCCGTGGCCTTGAGCTCGGCCGCGGTGGCGTCGGCGGCGTCCTTGTTGAGGTCGGCGATGACGATCTTCGCGCCTTCCTGCGCGAAGAGGATCGCGATCTCCTTGCCGATGCCGCTGGCCGAGCCGGTGATGTAGGCGACCTTGTCCTTGAGTTGCATGTGGGTTCCTTGGGTTAGGGTTGCGAAGAAGACGAAGAAGGCGAAGCGAGATAGTCGAGCTCGACCGTGCCGAGCGCGAGCGTCATGTCGGCGATGTAGTGCACGGCCGATTCGACCTTGCGCACCGGCAGCTCGGCCACCGGCGCGAGCGCATGCGGATGCAGCTCGAGCGAGGCCGGGCCGGTCCAGGCGCCGTGCAGCGTGACATCGACCATGTGGTAGCGCACCAGCTCGCAGATGCGCGGCGTGCCATCCACGTGCGGAATGATCTTGAGCAGGAAGTTGGGCTGCGCGATGCCTGCAAGGATCGGGCCGGGCTCGAGCGCACGGTGCTTGAAGCCCATGGTGGCCTTGGCCACGCGCAGCTTGCCGTAGTCGAGGGTGCCGACGATGGTGTCGGTCTCGTAGTCGAACTGCGGCGAGGCCAGTTTCTTCGGAAAGCCCCAGAGCTCGCGCCCGCCGGCGATCGGCGGGTGGTCGTTCAGGTACATCGCATGCACGTAGGCGCCCTGCTCCAGGCCGCGCGCGGTGCGCAACTGCACCGGGATGACCTGGCCCGACTCGGTGTAGTCGCCGAAGCCGGTGGAGTCGGGCATGCGGATGAACTCGTACTTGACGAGCGGTTCGACCACCTCGAGCGGCTCGGGCACCACGGCGCGCAGTGCGTCGAGGTCGGTGCGGTAGGTGATCACCATGAACTCGCGCCGCATGAAGCGGTACGGTCCGGGCGGAAAGGCGGGGCTGGTCAGCGGCATGGCGAAAGCCTGGCGCCGCACGTCTTCAATGTTCACGACATTCCTCCTTTGAAGCATCTTGAATCCGGCAACCAGTCTCGTGCCGGTTTCTTAGCCGGGGCTGAATCGTGAGGGCGATTCCTCTCGTCAGCGTGACAGGCCGGGCCGCTTCACGCGGCCGCTGCCGCCCTCGCCGAGGTCGAAGGTGGTGACGCCGTTGACCGCGGCGTCGCTGCGCAAGGTCTCGGGATGCGCGAGCACGCGGCGCATGTCGCGCGCGCCCGACTCCCAGTGCTCCTCGACCGCCGCGCGCGAGAACTCGTAGTCCTTCGACTCGAGCTCGTAGGGCTTGTCGCGGTAGATCAGGTGGAAGATGTCGATCGGGTGGTGCGTGAGCTCGGCCTGCACCGCCTCGACCGCGGGATCGCGACGCAGATGCGGCGGCAGCTTCTCGATCAGGTCGGCGATCGCCTGCTGCAGGTTCATGTTGGCCGCGAGCGCATCGGTGTTCATGCGCGTGCGGCTCGAATAGGTAATGTCCTTCTGCCGCTCCATCACGCCCGACAGCGTGCGCGGCATCTCGCCGCGCGCATTGAACAGGTCGACCTGCAGCACCACCAGCGGCTCGCTGCGCGGATGCAGGTCGAGCACGTACTGCAGCGGCGTGTTCGAGACGATGCCGCCGTCCCAGAAGTCATCGCCGTCGATGTGCACCGGCGCGAAGCCCGGCGGCAGCGCGCCGCTGGCCATGATGTGCTCGGGCCCGATGCGCTGGCGCGTGTTGTCGAAATACACCGAGTTGCCGGTGCGCACGTTGACCGCGCCCACGCTGAAGCGCGCCTCGCAGTGGTTGATGCGGTCGAAGTCGACCAGGCGCTCGAGCGTGGCCTTCAGCGGCGTGGTGTCGTAGTAGCTCAGGAGCGGTGCCGCGCCGCCGAGCAGCAGGGCCGGCGAATAGCGCGGCTCGAAGAAGCCGGGAATGCCCACCAGCGAGGCCATGGTCGCGCTCCACTGGTTCTGCGTGGCGCGGTCGCCGAGCCAGGACGGCAGGCGCTGCGAAGGGCCCGAGGACACGAGGTGCCAGAACTCGCGCAGCCGGTCGACCCGGTGCTCGGGCGCATTGCCCGCGATCAGCGCGGCGTTGATCGCGCCGATCGACACGCCCGCGATCCAGTGCGGCTGCAGCTCGGTCTCGCTGAGCGCCGCATAGACGCCGGCCTGGTAGGCGCCGAGCGCGCCGCCGCCCTGCAGCACCAGGGCCTTGCGCGCGGAGCGCATGTCCTCGCGCCGCGCCACGAAGGCTTCGAGCTTGCGGGCCGCGGAAGCGGCCTGGCTCTTGCGGCGGGTGGGAGAAGACGGGGAACGGGGGGAAGGAGAGACAGGGGAGGAACGGGGCTTCTTCGGGGACGTCGTCATGCGGGCATTTGACATCAGCCCCGTGACCCCCGACTGACCAGGGGACACTCGAAGCGGCGTTCAGCGGACCTGCTTCACATCTTCGGCAGCAATTGCCCGCGGATTTCGCCACCCGGATTGGCGGCCGTGTGGACGTTGGCGTACCACTTGCCCGCGCTGAGGTCGGCCGCCTGCGCCGGCGTGAGCGTGGCCTCGCCCTCGATCGGGCTGGCCGCGTTCGAAAACGGCAGCACCACGCCGGCATTGGCGCCGGCCGGTGCCGGACCATGGAAGTGGGCCGCCGTGGCCGGACCGCTGAGGCCGGTGTAGGTGATCTTGTACTTGAGGACGTTGGTGTCGCGGTTGAGCCAGGCCTCGGCCATGCCGCTGCCGCGCGTCATGTTCGGTGGCACCTCGCTGGCCGCGTTCATGGTGCCGCTGAAGCTCGCGACATTGGCCTTGGACATCATGCCGCAGCCGGCCAGTGCCGCGCTGGCCGCGCCGGCGACGAGGGCGGCGCGCAAGAGGGTGCCGTATCGGTTCATGGGAAGTCTCCTGATCGTGAATGAATGCGGACCAGCATAGGCAGGGCATCCGCGATCCCTTGTCGGCCACCACCGCGAGTTCGCCGTGCGCACGGCGCCGGCCTCGCCATTGAAAGCCGATTGAAAGAAGACAATGCCGCGATGATTTCAGCCCCCGAATCCTCAACCTCCCCCGCCCTGCCCTCGGCGCACGATGTGGTGCAGTTCTGGCGCGAGGCCGGCCCCAAGCGCTGGTTCGCCAAGGACGAGGCCTTCGATGCCGAGTTCGCCCATCGCTTCGTCGAGGTCCACCATGCCGCCGCGCGCGGCGAGCTCGACGGCTGGATGCACGATGCCGAAGGCACGCTCGCGCTGCTGGTGCTGCTCGACCAGCTGCCGCGCAATGCCTGGCGCGACAACGCCCACATGCTGGCGACCGACGGCAAGGCGCTGGCCGTCGCGCACCATGCAGTCGACGCCGGCTTCGATCGCCAGCTCGAGGAAGTGCTGCGGCCATTCTTCTACATGCCCTTCATGCATTCCGAGGTGCTGGCCGAGCAGGAGCGCTCGGTCGTGCACTGCAGCGCGCTCGATGCCAACACCCATCGCTTCGCGGTGCTGCATCGGGACATCGTGGCGCGCTTCGGCCGCTTTCCGCATCGCAACCGGATGCTGGGCCGCGCGAGCACGCCCGAGGAGCTTCAGTTCCTCGCCGAGGGCGGCTTCAAGGGCTGAGCGCGTTCAGAGATCGCCGCCCGAGCGCGTGCGCGCCGGCACATGCTCGTCCTTGCCGGCGCCGATGCCGACGTCGGAGTGCTTGAGCGAGCCATAGCTGCGCGCATAGACCCAGGTGAACTCGGCGCCCAGCAGGAAGATCTGCGCCGAGTAGTAGACCCACACCAGCACCACCACCAGCGAGCCCGCGGCGCCGTAGCCCGAGGCCACGCTGCTCTTGCCGATGTACAGCCCGATCAGGTGCTTGCCGACGGTGAACAGCAGCGCCGTCACCGCCGCGCCCACCCACACGTCGCGCCACTGCACCTTGGTGCGCGGCATGATCTTGTAGATCATCGCGAAGATCACGGTGACCATGCCGAAGCTGAACACAAAGTTGACCCACTGGGCCAGCGTTTCCCAGGCGCCGAACATCGGCGACCACCACTTGCCGAGCGCGGCCAGCGCGGCGCTCGCCACCAGCGACACCATCAAGAGGAAGCCGATGCCCATCACCATGCTGAAGGACAGCAGGCGCACGCGCAGCAGGTTGAAGATGCCGCTGCTCTTGGCGCGCGCGGGGGCGCGCCAGATGCGGTCCAGCGCGTCCTGCAGTTCGCCGAACACGGTGGTGGCGCCGACCACCAGCAGCGCGATGCCGATCAGGGTGGCGACGATGCCCTCGCGCGGCTTGTTGACCGCCTGCAGCATGCTCTGCACCGCGGCCGCGCCCTGCTCGCCCATCAGGCCCGAGAGCTGCAGGAGGATCTCGCCGCGCGCGGCCTCCTGCCCGAACACCAGCCCGGCGACGGCGATCACGATCAGCAGCAGCGGCGCGATCGAGAACACGGTGTAGTAGGCGAGCGCGGCGCCCATGCTCGGGGCGTAGTCGTTCGACCAGGAGGCGACGGCGCGGCGGCAGAGATCGAAGAGGGGTCGCAGGTACATGGCGCACAGTCTCCTGTCGGTGAGCGGTGCCGTCCTGTCGGAGCGGCACCCGGCATCTTGCCGTCTGCCTACGATAATCGCTCAAACATGCAACCGTCTCCCCCAGCCTCCGGCGCGGCGGCGCCCTCCACGCCCTCGCACCCGCAGTCGCCGCGCGACCTCTTCGTGTCCTTCACCTTCCTGGCGCTGCAGGGCTTCGGTGGCGTGCTGGCCATCGTGCAGCGCGAGATGGTCGAGAAGAAGAAGTGGCTCACGCCCGAGCAGTTCCTCGAGGACTGGGCCGTGGCCCAGGTGATGCCGGGGCCCAACGTGATCAACCTCGCGCTGATGATCGGCGACCGCTACTTCGGCCTGCGCGGCGCGCTCGCCGCGGTGGCCGGCATGCTCACGGTGCCGCTGTTCGTGATCCTCGCGCTCGCGGTGCTCTACGCGCACTACGCGGGCAACCCGCAGGTCGCGGGCGCGCTGCGCGGCATGGGCGCGGTATCGGGCGGGCTGATCGCGGCCACCGGCATCAAGCTGATCCCGCAGCTGCGCAAGCATCCGCTGGGCTTCGCCACCTGCGTGGTGTTCGTGGCGCTGGTGTTCGGCGCCATCGCGTGGGCGCGCATCCCGCTGGGCTGGGTGCTGCTGGTGCTCGGCGGCGTGGCCTGCGGCTGGACCTGGAAGAGGATCGAGCCATGAACATCGTTATGCACTGGCACGACTGGCTCGCGCTGTTCGGCCACTACATGCTGCTGTCGATGCTCTCGATCAGCGGCGCCATCACCACCGTGCCCGACATGCACCGCTACCTGGTGGCGCAGCACGGCTGGCTCACCGACGCGCAGTTCACCTCCTCGGTTGCCATCGCGCAGGCCGCGCCCGGGCCCAACGTGCTGTTCGTCGGACTGATGGGCTGGAACGTCGGCCTCAACGCGGGCGGCGGCATCGGCGCCGGGCCCTCGGCCTGGCTGCTCGGCCTGTTCGGGCTGGCCGTGACCATGGTCGGCATCATGCTGCCGAGCACCACCCTGACCTACTTCGCCACCCGCTGGGGCCACCGCAACCGCACCCGCCGCGGCGTGCGCGCCTTCAAGCAGGGCATGGCGCCCGTGGTGGTGGGCCTGTTGATCGCCACCGGCTGGGTACTGGCCGCCGGCAACCACGTGGGCAACGCACCGGCCTGGCACCTGTGGCTGCTGACCGGCGTGGCCGCGCTCATCGTCTGGCGCACGCGCATCCACCTGCTGTGGCTGCTGGGCGCCGGCGCGGCGCTCGGCGCCATCGGTTTCGTCTGAACTTCGCCCCCTTCTTCGTCCACCCTCTTCTTCCTTCCTCAGGAGCTTTCCCATGTCGCAACTTCGCCCCCTCGGCCGCTCCGGCCTCCAGGTGTCCCCGCTCGCCTTCGGCGGCAACGTGTTCGGCTGGACCGTCGACGAGGCCGCCTCGTTCAAGCTGCTCGATGCGTGGCTCGACGCCGGCTTCAACTTCGTCGACACCGCCGACGTCTACTCGTACTGGGTGCCGGGCCACAGCGGCGGCGAGTCCGAGACCATCATCGGCAAGTGGCTCAAGCAGAGCGGCAAACGCAGCCGCGTGGTGCTGGCCACCAAGCTCGGCAAGCCGATGGGCGAAGGCAAGGTCGGGCTCTCGCCGGCCTACATCCGCGAGGCGGTCGAGGCCTCGCTCAAGCGCCTGCAGACCGACTACATCGATCTCTACCAGTCGCACGACGACGACGCCAACACGCCGCTCGAGGACACGCTGGGCGCCTTCGACGACCTCGTGAAGGCCGGCAAGGTGCGCGCCATCGGCGCCTCGAACTTCACGGCGCCGCGGCTGGCCGAGGCGCTCGACGTCTCCGAGCGCCTGGGCATCGCGCGCTACGAGAGCCTGCAGCCGCTGTACAACCTCTACGACCGCGCCGTGTTCGAGGACGACCTCGAGCCGCTGTGCCTGAAGCGCGAGGTCGGCGTGATCAACTTCTATGCGCTGGCCGCCGGCTTCCTCACCGGCAAGTACCGCACCGAGGCCGACGCGGCCAAGAGCGCGCGTGGCGCCAGCACCACCAAGAAGTACCTCAACCCGCGCGGGCTGCGCATCCTCGAGGCGCTCGACAAGGTAGCCCAGCAGTACAACGCGAAGCCGGGCCAGGTGGCGATCGCGTGGCAGATCGCGCGGCCCTCGGTGACCGCGCCGATCGCGAGCGCGACCTCGATCGCCCAGCTCGACGAACTGGTGACCGCCACCCAGCTCAAGCTCGACGCGGGCACGATCGCGATGCTCGACCGCGCGAGCGAGGAAGAAGGCAAGGCGGCCGCCTGAGGACGCGGCGATGAGCGACTTCGAAGCCATCGCGACGCCTTCGCTCGAGCACTTCGCCGACCTGCGCGTGGAGGTCGGCCAACCCCAGGTGCTGGGCCAGGGGCCGGGCGGCCTGCGCCGCGTGGTGCCGATCACCGGCGGCCAGGCGCGGGGCCATGGCTGGACCGCGCGCGTGCTGCCGGGCGGCAGCGACTTTCAACTGATCGTGGGCGAGACCCTCTCGGTGCTCGATGCGCGCTATGGCCTCGAGACCGATGCCGGCGACCTCGTCTACGTGCAGAACCATGCGATCCGCAGCGCCTCGCGCGAGACCATGGCGCGGCTGCTGCGCGGCGAGCCGGTCGATCCGGCGCAGGTGTATTTCCGCTGCACGCCGCATTTCGAGACCGCCTCGCCCGCGCTGGCCTGGATCGCCGAACGGCTGTTCCTCGGCGCCGGCGTGCGCCGGCCGGCCGAGGTGGTGATGCGCTTCTGGGCCGTGAACTAGCGCTTAACCGTCGACCGGCTCGGCGGGCGTGGCCAGGATGCGCTGGTAGAAGGCCACGTCGAGCCAGCGGCCGAACTTGAAGCCCGCCTGCCGCACCGTGCCCGCGTGCTCGAAGCCCAGGCGCTCGTGCAGCGCGATGCTGCCGGCGTTCTGGGCGTCGATGGCGCCGACCAGCACGTGCACCTCGCGCGCCTGCGCCTCGGCCACGATCGCTTCGAGCAGCGTGCGGCCCAGGCCCTTGCCGCGGTCGGCGGCATCGACGTACACCGAGTGCTCGACCGTGTACTTGTAGGCCGGGAAGGCGCGGAACGTGCCGTAGCTCGCGAAGCCCATGAGGCGGCCGTCATCGTCCACCGCGCCGATCACCGGGAAGCCGTTGGCGCGCTTGGTGGCGAACCAGCCGGCCATTTGCTCGGGCGTGCGCGGCTTGTAGTCGTAAAGCGCGGTCGAGGTGACGATGGCGTCGTTGAGGATCGCGAGGATGGTGCCGGCGTGGGCTTCCTCGGTGCAGGGGATCAGGCGCATGGGGCTCCTTTGCGGCATTGCGCGGTTGTTCACTATAGGAGAATAATAGTCTCTTATGAGAAACGATGCATCCTCTTCCGCCACGGAACCGGCCGAGCCCATCGATGCGCTGATCGCCCGGCGGCTGCTGGCGCTGCGGCAGGCGCAGGGTCTGAGCCTCGCGGAACTGGCCGAGCGCTCGGGCGTGAGCAAGGCGATGATCTCCAAGGTCGAGCGTGCGCAGAGCAGCCCCACGGCCGTGCTGCTGGGGCGGCTGGCCGCGGGGCTGGGCGTGCCGCTGGCGCAGTTGCTGACGCAGGACGAAGGCCGCGACACGCAACGGCTGCGTCCCCGCGCCGCGCAGGCGGTGTGGCGCGACCCGGGCGCGGGCTACCTGCGCCGGCAGGTGCTCGAGCGCGGCGCGGCCGGCGGCATCGAGCTGGTCGAGGTCGAGCTGCCGCGCGCGGCGCGGGTCGCCTATCCGCGCTGGAGCGGCAAGCCCTACCGCCAATGCCTGTGGCTGCTCGAGGGCCAACTGCAGGTCGACTACGGCGAGGAGCGCTTCCGGCTCGCGAGCGGCGACTGCCTGGATTTCGGGGTCGACCGCGCGCTGGGGTTCGAGGCGCTGGGCGACGGCGGCTGCCGCTACCTGCTGGTGGCCGACCAGGACCTGCGTCCCCAGTAGGCCCGCTCCCACAGCCGCTGGCGGCACCGGCCGGTGCGGGCGGCCCGCGCGCTCCAGATACTGCGAGACATCACAGCTTCGGAGGAACACGCATGTCGTTCGCGCTCTACATGATCGGTTTTCTGATCTTCATGGCCGGCCTGATCTGGGGCGCCTCGGTGGCCGGCGTGCCGACGCTCTACATCGGCATCGGCTCGCTGATCCTGCTGGGCATCGGCATCTTCAGCGCGGTCGGCCGCACCCGCGGCAAGGACCCGTCGCAGTAAGGCCGCGGCGCGGCGTTCAGGCGCCGCGCTGACGCATCGCCTCGTAGAGGCACACACCGCTGGCGACCGAGACGTTGAGGCTCTCGACCGCGCCCGCCATCGGGATGCTGACCAGCTCGTCGCAGGTCTTGCGCGTGAGCTGGCGCATGCCCTCGCCCTCGGCACCGAGCACCAACGCCAGCGGGCGCTTGAAGTCGCTCTGGTAGATGGTGCCGGGCGCGTCGTCGCTGGTGCCCACGCACCAGATGCTGCGCTCCTTAAGCTCGTTGAGCGTGCGCGCGAGGTTGGTCACCATGAAATAGGGCACCGTCTCGGCCGCGCCGCTCGCGACCTTGGCCACGGTGGCGTTGATGCCGGCCGCATGGTCCTTGGGCGCGATCACCGCATGGGCACCGGCCCCGTCGGCCACACGCAGGCAGGCGCCGAGGTTGTGCGGATCGGTCACGCCGTCGAGCACCAGCAAGAGCGGCACGGTGCCGGCCTCCTCCAGGCCCTCGAGCAGTTCGTCGAGCGAATGGATCTGAGCGGCCGGCTCCACGCGCGCCACCACGCCCTGGTGGCCGTGGCTGCCGCTGAGCTTGGCGAGCCGCGCGCCGTCGGCCTCGACCAGCCGCACGCCGGCATCCTGGGCCCGCGCCATGAACTGTTTCATGCGCGCATCGCGCCGGCTGGCGTCGAACAGCACCTCGAGCACGGACTTGGGCGCGGTCTTGATGCGCACGCCCACGGCATGGAAGCCGAAGATCACTTTGGGAGAAGACATGCGCCGATTATCGAGGGAGCCCGCCCTTGCCCGGCTTCAGGCCAGCGGCAGGCCGGCGCGCGCCTGCGCCAGTTCGTCGTGCAGCTGCTGCACCGCGAGCGCGCGCGGATGCACGCGCTGCGCGTCGCCCACGCTCTCGAGGTACTCGCAGGCCGAGAAGCGGTCGGCCATCTGCTCGTAGCGCGCCACCCAGGCCTCGCGCTGCGCGAGCCGCTCGGGCGCCACGGGCCAGACGCCGGGGCGCGGCCGCATCGGATCGCCGATGCCGATGCGCCAGGGCTTGGCGCTCACGCGCGCGCGAAAGCAGTTCTGGTTGCGGCACATGCGCGCATAGACATTGTCGGCGCCCAGCGTCTGGAAGACGTCGGCGACCGCGGCATCGGAAGGCGCGAACACGTCGTGCATGGCGAGCGCGCGCAGTCCCGCGGGGGTGCGGTAGAGCCGCAGGTGCCAATCGGGATGCTGGTGGATGAAGCGCTCGATGCGCGCGCGCACCGCCGCCAGTGGATCGCCCTGGGGTTCGGCCAGGCGCAGGCCCTCGGCGCGCACGCGCCAGAAGCCGAAGCCCGCCACCAGCACGGCGGCCGCCACGGCCAGCGGCCACGACTTGGTGGCATAGCCCGCGACCAGCGCGCCGATGAGCGCGGCGCCGATGACGGTGAGCCCGCGCGCATTGCCGCGCTGGGCATTCTCGAAGTCGACATCGACGAACAGCACGTCGGGCGTGTTGAGGCAGCGCGCGCCATAGCCGTTGCGCGTGACGATGTCCTCGCCGTGGCGCTCGACGATCTCCTCGCGGATCGGCATGCCGTCGGCGCCGTTGTAGGCCACCTTGCGTTCGCGGCGCTCGAGCTTCTCGCCGCCGGCGATGCGCTCGAAGGCCTCGCGCGTGCGCTGGTCGGCGTGGGCCTGCGCGGCCACGGGGCTGTCGTCGGACCAGCCGAAACGGCGCACCGTGAGCTGGCGGCCGTCGATGCGTTCCTGGATGCGGCCTTCGGCCCAGAACTGCGGAACGATCATCAGGCTCAGGCGCTGACGAAGAAGAAGACCGCGGCCGCCACAGCGACCACCAGCACGATCGCCAGCCACTTGACGCCGCCGCCCGAAGGCACGCGGCCGGGCTCGGCCATCGGGTCGAAGGCGCCATGCGGCACCGACTGGCCCTGCTCGCCATGCATGTGCTCGTCGACCCGCTTCAGCGATTCGGCCAGGCCGAGGCCGGTGGCCTCGCGCACGATCTTCACCGCCTCGACCTTGCGGCCCTGCGCCAGCGCCGCGATCGCCTCGGCCGGCAGGCCCTGCGCACCGCCGCTCAAAAGCCGGTTCCATTCATCAGTCTCGGGCGCGGGTTCGCCCTCCACCGCGTTGGCATGCCGCTCGACCAGTTCCTTGGACTCCTTGAGGCCGAGGCCGGTGCGGTCGCGCACGATCTTGATGGCCTCGATCAGGTTGCCGCGCTGCAGCGCGAGTCGGGCATCGGGGGGTAGCTCGTCCTGCATCTTGAATCTCCTCCTGCAGGTCCGGTTGTACCCGAAGCCCTCAGACTGCCGCGTCGGCGTTCTTCTCGTTGAGGATCACGCGGCCGGCCTCGATCATGATGCGGCGCTCGCACTGGGCCGCGATGCCGCGGTCGTGCGTCACCAGCACGAGCGTGGTGCCGAGTTCGCGGTTGAGGTCGAACATCAGCCGCATCACCTGCTCGCCGGTGGCGAAGTCGAGGCTGCCCGTGGGCTCGTCGGCCAGCAGCAAGGCCGGCTGCACCACGAAGGCCCGCGCCAGCGCCACGCGCTGCTGCTCGCCGCCCGACAGCACCTTGGGATAGTGGTTGAGCCGCTGGCCCAGGCCGACGCGGCCCAGCATCTCGGTCGCGGCCTTGCGGGCATCCTTGCGGTTGGCCAGCTCCAGCGGCAGCATCACGTTCTCGAGGGCGCTGAGGTTGCCCAGCAGCTGGAAGCTCTGGAACACGAAGCCCACGCGCTGCGCGCGCAAGGCGGCCCGGTCATCCTCGTCGATGGCGAAGATGTCGTCGCCGGCCAGCTTCACCGTGCCGCGCGTGGGCGTGTCGAGCCCGGCGACGATCGACAGCAAGGTGCTCTTGCCCGACCCCGACGCACCCACGATGGCCGCGGTTTCCCGGGCCCCGAGGGTGAAATCGATGTCCTGCAGAATGTCCAGGGTACCGGTCGAGTCGGTGACGGACTTGAACACATGCTCGACGGCGACAATCGCATTGGACGGGGGTTGGGACATGGAAAGGCTTTGGTTTTGAATCGACGTGACTTTATCTTGACCACTGCCGCGCTCGGCAGTTCCGGGCCATGGCGTGGGGCGATGGCGCAGGGCGCCGCCGCGCGCAAGCCGGTGATCCTGGTGCTCGGCGATTCGCTGAGCGCCGAGTACGGCCTCAAGCGCGGCGAAGGCTGGGTGCCGCTGCTCGAGAAGCGCCTCGCGCAGCAGAAGCTCGACGCCACCGTGGTCAACGCCAGCATCAGCGGCGACACCAGCTCGGGCGGACGCGCGCGCTTCGCGGCGCTGCTCGCGCAGCACAAGCCCAGCCACCTGGTGCTCGAGCTCGGCGCCAACGATGCGCTGCGCGGCCTGCCGCTCGCCGACACCGAGGCCAACCTGCTGCAGATCACGCAGTCCGCGCAGGCCGCGGGCGCCAAGGTGCTGATCGTGGGCATCCAGGTGCCGCCCAATTACGGCGGCGACTACACGCGGCGCTTCGAGGCGGTGTTCGCCAAGGTGGCGTCCACCACCAAGTCCGCGCTGGTGCCCTTCCTGCTCAAGGGCGTGGCCGACGCGCCGAATGCGATGTCGCTGTTCCAGGCCGACCGCATCCATCCGACCGCAGCGGCGCAGCCGCAACTGCTCGACAACGTCTGGCCCGAACTGCGCAAGCTGCTCGCCGCCAAGTAGGGCCGAAGGGCCGGGCCCTGCGCCGATCGCGCGCCAACAAAAAGCCGCTGCGGGACCGACAGGCCCCCAGCGGCTTCGTCATCGAGAACGGAAAAGGTTCCGGGCGGGACAGCGTTCAACCGTTCTTGGTCGGCAGCTCCGGCACGGTCGGCGGATCGCGTTCGAGCGAGGCCACGTCGTCTTCCGGATCGCCCGGCGCGAGGCCGTCGCTGCTCGGGGAAAGCTTGCGGTTCGCCTTTTCGCGGAGCTTTTCTTCCTTCTTCTTCTTGCGAGCCAGCTCTTTCTGCCGCTTCTCGTAACCGTAATTCGGTGTTGCCACTGATCTCTCCTTCAGGCGAAGCAGTCGACGACTGCGCGTCGGGGTACTGTAAGCGATAACCGGAGCGCCTCCGGCGCGGGCCGGTCAGGCCATCCGCGCGAGCGCCTGCTGCAGGTCGGCGCGCAGATCGTCCACGTCCTCCAGGCCGATCGAGAAGCGCACCAGCGTGCCCTTGTAGGGCCAGGGCGCGACGTCGGGGTCGCGCATCAGGCCGATGTCGTAGGGCACCACCAGGCTGATCGGCCCGCCCCACGAATAGCCGAGGCGGAACAGCTGCAGGCTGTCGCAGAAGCGGTCGACCTGCTCGGTGCCGTAGCGCTCGTCGAAGACGATCGAGAACAGGCCCGCCGCGAGGTCGACCTCGCCGCACAGCGCGCGCCAGTGGCGGTGACCGGGCGAGCTCTCGATCGCCGGATGCAGCACCTGGGCGACCTCGTCGCGGTCGGTGAGCCAGCGCGCGAGCTCGCGCGCCGCGCGGTCGTGCGCCGCATAGCGCAGCCCGATGCTCGGCAGCGAGCGCAGCAGCGTCTCGACATCGCCCACGCCCACGCCGAAGCCGATGCGCATGTGGGTGAGCTTGAGCGCGCGGTGCAGCCGCTCGTCGCGCGTGACCACGCTGCCCATGAGCACGTCGCCGCCGCCGCTCGGGTACTTGGTCAGCGCATGCACCGAGATGTCGACGCCCTGCCCGCTGGCGTTGAAGTCGAAGGGCGCGAAGGCCAGGCCCGCGCCCCAGGTGTTGTCGAGCGCGCTGAGCACGCCGCGCGCGCGGCAGGCGGCCGCGAGCGCGGGCAGGTCCGGGAACTCCATCGTCACCGAGCCCGCGGCCTCGAGCCACACCAGCTTCGTGCGCGGCGAGATCTTGGCCGCGAGGTCCTCGGGGTTCATGGCGTCGTACAGGCGGTACGCGATGCCGAAGTTGGCGAGCTCGCCGGTGGCCAGCGCCTTGTTGGGGCCGTAGGCGTTGTCGGGGATCAGCACCTCGTCGCCGGTCTTGAGGAAGGCGAAGGCCACGAGCGAGATCGCCGCGAGGCCGCTGGGCACCAGCAGGCATTCGGTGCCGCCCTCGAGGGTGGCCAGGCGCTCCTCGAGCGTGAAGGTGGTGGGCGTGCCGTGCAGGCCGTAGGTGTAGCCGGCCTTGGTCTTCCAGTCGCGCGCGCGCATCGCGGCCACGTCGGCGAAGAACACGGTCGAGGCCTTGTAGACGCCGGGCTGGGGCGCGTCGAAGGTGGCGGGCGGCACGTAGGGGTGGTGGATCAGGGTCGTGGAAGGCTTGCTCATGCGGTCGATGCTAGCGCGCCCCCAGGGGCCGGGCTTTCGTGTGCTTTTATAAAAACAGTTCTTGTGTTTAAATAAAGTGTATGAAATCGAACCCACCCTCCCCGGCGGCCTCCTATGCGCTCGCGGACCTGTGCGTGCTGGCCGACCTGCCGCCGCGCACGGTGCGCTACTACGTGCAGATCGGCATCGTCGACCGGCCCGAGGGCGAGACCCGCGCGGCGCGCTATGGCGCGCGCCACCTCGAGCAGCTGCTGCTGATCAGGAAGTGGACGGCGGCCGGCGTCTCGCTCGAGCGCATCCGCGAGCTGCTGCAGGGCCAGGAGGCGCCGGTGCCGGCGCGCCCGCGCATGGCCGGCTCGGTGGAGGTGCGCAGCCACCTGACGGTGGCCGACGGCGTCGAGGTGGTGATCGAACCCGGCCGGGCCGGGCTGTCGCCGGAGCAGGTGCGCGGTTTCATCCAGGGCGTGATGGCGGCCTTCGCGGCGGCCAGCGCCCCCTCCCCCGTCGACGGCCCCGCCGCCGACGTTCCGAAGAAGAACTGAAGACACAGGAAAGGGACATCCCATGAGCCATCAGGAACATGCACGCATGACGACCGCGAACGGCGAGCACGTGCTGCTCGAAGGCGTGAAAGCCAGCGGCGACCTGCGCGGCGTGCTGCTCGAGATGACGGTCGAGCAGCGCTTCCGCAATCCGGGAGCCTCCAACGTCGAGGTGGTCTACGGCTTTCCGCTGCCGTGGGGCGCTGTGCTGCTGGGCGTCGACGTGCAGCTCGGCGAGCGGCAACTGCGCGGCACGGTGGTCGAGAAGGCCGAGGCCGAGGTCGCCTACGAAGGCGCGCTGGCCGAGGGCCACGCGGCCATCATGCTGGAGAAGAACCACGACCGCAGCTACACGCTGAACCTCGGCAACCTCGCGGCGAACGAGGCCTGCGTGGTCACCCTGCGCTATGCGCAGACGCTGTCCTTCGAGCAGCAGGGCCTGCGCCTGCTGATCCCGACGGTGATCGCGCCGCGCTACGGTGACCCGGTCGCCGACGGCGGGCTGCAGCCGCACCAGGCGCCCGAGCACAGCGCGGTGGCGTCCTACCCCTTCGACATCGAACTGCGCCTGCATGGCGAACTGGCACGAGCGCGCGTGGCCTCGCCCAGCCATCCGGTGGGCGTGGCGATGCGGCCCGCGAGCGGCCTACTGCAGGTGTCGCTGGCGCGCCACGGCGCGCTCGACCGCGACTTCGTGCTGGTGCTCGACGAGCTCGCGCAGTCTTCGGTGGCCGTGGTGGCGCCCGACGATGTCGCGCCCGGCGGCATCGTCGCGCTCGCGAGCTTCTGCCCACGGGTGCCGGCGCGCGGCCCGGCCACCACCGACGTTCAGTTGCTCGTCGACTGCTCGGGCTCGATGGCCGGCGACAGCATCGATGCCGCGCGGCGCGCGCTGCAATCGATCGTTACGCAGCTGGGCGCGGGCGACCGCTTCTCGCTCTCGCGCTTCGGCACCACGGTCGAGCACCGTTCGCGTGGCCTGTGGCAGCTCACCGAGGTCACGCGACTGGCCGCGCAGCGCTGGATCGGCGCGCTGCAGGCCGACCTGGGCGGCACCGAGATGGAGAGCGCGCTGGCCTCGACCTTCGCGCTGGGCACCGGCGTGTCGAGCGACGTGCTGGTGGTCACCGACGGCGAGATCAGCGCCATCGACGCGACCGTCGAATCGGCCAAGGCCTCGGGGCACCGCGTGTTCGTGGTCGGCATCGGCAGCAGCCCGGCCGAGAGCCACCTGCGGCGCCTGGCCGAGGCCACGGGCGGGGCCTGCGACTTCGTCTCGCCCGGCGAGGCGGTCGAGCCGGCCGTGCTGCGCATGTTCGCGCGGCTGCGCTCGCCGCGGCTCGATGCGCTGCGCGTCGAATGGCCGGGCGGCGCGCGGCCGCGGTGGACCTCCGCCCTGCCGCTCTCGGCCTTCGGCGCCGACACGGTGAACGTGTTCGCGCTGTTCGACGCGGTGCCCGAAGGCGAGGTGCGGCTGCTCGGCATGCGCGCGGGCGGCGACGAGGCCGAGGAAGTCATCGGCAACGCGCGCCTGGATGCCCTGACCGAGCCGATCGAGGCGCTCGGCCGGATCGCCGCGCACGCCCGGGTGGCCGAACTCGGCGCGACGGACGTGGCGCAAGCCCGCCGCCTCGCCGTGGCCTACCAGCTCGTGACCGACCTCACCAATTACCTGCTCGTGGTCGAACGCGCCGAGGGCGAGCGCGCGACCGACATGCCCGAACTGCGCAAGGTGGCGCAGATGGTGCCGGCGGGCTGGGGCGGCGCCGGCTCCGTGCAGTTCGACGCCATGCTTGCGGCACCGGCGTCGGCGCCGATGCTGATGCGCACGCGCGGCATGCCGATGGCGGCCGCCGCCGGTGGCGCGCCCCGCCGAATGATGAAGATGCAGGCGAACTCGGCCGCCGAGTCCGCGGCGATGGCCCCGGCGGGCACGCCGCGCGCCCTGGGCGCCTGGCTGCGCAAGGCACCGGCCGGCGCCTGGCCGACCACCTATGCCGCGCTGGCGGCCCAGGGCATTCCGCAGGAAGTGGTCGACTGGCTCGAGCTGGTGATGGCGGCGCTGGACGGCACGCAGCGCACGGAGGCGACCGTGGTGGCCTCGTTCCTGCACCTGCTGGCCAACGTGCGGGTCTTCGAGCAGTCCGGCCAGCCCGAAGGCGTGCTGCGCGGCACCGCCCATGCCGTGCGCCGCCTGCGCGAGGCCTTCGGCCGCGGGCCGGCCAGCATGGCCCCCGAGGTCGACATGCGCTTCGTCGAGCAACTGGCGGCCCAACTGGCCGGCATGACGCCCGAGCGCTGGCCCGACCCGGTCTACGCGCTGCACGCGGAGGCCCAGGCCTGAGATGCGGCAGCTCACGCGCGCGCCCGTGCCGCACCTGCGGCCCTTCGTGCGGCAGGTCTGGGCCTGGGCGCCGGGCGCCGAGAGCGCGGGTGCCGAACACCCCGGCGCGCGCGAGCACGTGCTGCCCACGGGCGGCATGCACCTGGTGTTCCGGCTCTCGGGGCCGCCGCTCAAGCTCTTCGGCCACGCGGCCGACACCGAGGGCCAGACCTACGGCCATGCCATCGTCGGCGGCGCGCGCAGCAGCTTCTACCTGCGCGACGTCTCGGTGGCCACGCGCTCGGTCGGCGCCCAGTTGCAGCCCGGCGCGGCGCGCGCGCTGCTGGGCGCGCCCGAGGACGCGTTGTCGGGCCAGCACACACCGCTGGACGCGCTCTGGGGCGCGCGCGAGGCGGCGGATGCGCTCGAGCGGCTGCATGCCGAGGACGATCTGGCGCGCCAGCTCGCGCTGTTCGAGGCGATGCTGTCGGCGCGGCTGGCACTCGCGCTGCGCGCCGGCCTGCGCGGGCTGCATCCGGCGATCGCGGCGGCGCTCGGGCCGCTCGCGGGCGAGAACCCGGCCATCGGCGCGCTGGTGGCCGACAGCGGCTACAGCCACCGGCGCTTCATCGCGCTGTTCCGCGGCGCCATCGGGCTCTCGCCGAAGGAGTACGCGCGCGTGATGCGCTTCGACCGCGCGCTGGCGCTGGCGGCCGATCCGGCGCGGCCCTGGGCCGAGATCGCCTTCGAGGCCGGCTATGCCGACCAGGCGCACCTGAGCCGCGAGTTCTCGGCGCTCGCGGGCATGGCGCCGCAGGCCTGGCGGCGCACGGGCGCCACGTCGCCGCGCCACGTGGCGGCGCCCGCGGACGCCGCTACCGGTCAAATTCGTTCAAGACGGCCGCGCTGAAGGCTTCCAGAATCGGTGCCGACACGCGATTTCTTCCACGAACCACGACGAGAGGCACCCATGGCGATCCACGAGCTCTTCCCCTACATCTGCGTCCACGATGCCAAGGCCGCGGTCGACTTCTACTGCGAGGTGTTCCAGGTCAAGGAGATCTTCCGCCTGGTCGAGCCCAGCGGCCGCGTCGGCCATGTCGAGCTCGACTTCCACAACGGCGCGATCCTGATGATCTCGGACGAGTACCCCGAGTACGGCATCCCGAGCGCGAAGACGCTGGGCGGCAGCGCGGTCACCCTGCACCTGCACGTGGACGACGCCGACGCGGTGGTCGCGCGCGCGGTGGCGGCCGGCGCCACACTCGAGATGCCGACCGAGGACCGCTTCTACGGCGAGCGCTCGGGCGTGTTCCGCGATCCCTTCGGCCATCGCTGGAACGTGGGCCACAGCATCGAGAAGCTGTCGCCCGAGGAGATGCAGCGGCGCTACACGGCGATGTTCGAGAACGGCGACGGCGCCTGCTGACGCGCCATGAAAAACGCCCCGGCAGGCCGGGGCGTCGAGATTCGGCGTCTGGGGACGAACCTCAGACCGACCACTTCTCGATCAGGTTCTCGGGCCGCAGCGAGTCGTAGCCCTCGAAGGGCTGGTGGATCCACGGATTGGTCTGCAGGAACTCCACCGAGTAGTCGGGCGTGAAGGTCGAGAGCGCCTTGGTCCACAGCACCGCGCTGCGCAGCTCGGTGATCGGCGCGTAGTTGTTGCGCAGCATGTTGATCACCGCATGCAGCGTATGGCCCGAGTCGGCCAGGTCGTCGACCAGCAGCACCTTGCCGGCGATCTCGCCCTTGGGCGTGGTGATGTAGCGCGCGATGTCGAGGTGGCCCTGCACGGTGCCGGCATCGGCCCGGTAGGAACTGGTCGACATGATCGCCAGCGGCTTGTCGAAGATGCGCGACAGCACGTCGCCCGGGCGCATGCCGCCGCGGGCCAGGCACAGGATGGTGTCGAACTCCCAACCCGACTGGTGCACCTTGATCGCGAGCTTCTCGATCAGGTTGTGGTACTCGTCGTAGCTCACGTAGAGGTGCTTGCCGTCTTCGGTCAACATGGGGGATGGGCTCCTGGATGAATAGCGGATGTCGCCCGGGTCAGCGGGCGCAGGGGGCTTCTTTTTTGGGGTTGTCGTCGAGCCGGGAAATCAGTCGGCCAGATAGGGGTGGCGCATCATGATCGTGTGATCGCGGTCGGGGCTGGTCGACACCATGTGGATCGGCACGCCGGTGACCTGCTCGATGCGCTGCAGGTACAGCCGCGCGTTGACCGGCAGCTTGTCGTACTGCGTCACGCCGACCGTGCTTTCGCTCCAGCCTTCGAGGGTTTCGTAGATCGGGGTGCAGCGCTCGATCTCGTCGGCGCCCATCGGCAGGATGTCGGTGGTCTCGCCATCGAGCTCGTAGCCGGTGCACAGCTCGAGCTTCTCGAGGCCGTCGAGCACGTCGAGCTTGGTGATGCACAGGCCCGACAGGCCGTTGACCTGCGCCGAGCGCTTGAGCAGCGCGGCGTCGAACCAGCCGCAGCGACGGCTGCGGCCCGTGGTCACGCCCTTCTCTGCGCCCACCGTGCTCATGTGATAGCCGGGGGTGCCGGGCGTGGCCCAGTCGAGTTCGGTCGGGAACGGACCGCCGCCCACGCGCGTGCAGTAGGCCTTGGTGATGCCGAGGATGTAGTGCAGCATGCCCGGGCCCACGCCCGAGCCGGCGGCGGCGTTGCCGGCCACGCAGTTGCTCGAGGTGACATAGGGGTAGGTGCCGTGGTCGACGTCGAGCAGCGTGCCCTGCGCGCCTTCGAACAGCAGGTTGGCGCCGTCGCGATGGGCGTCGTTCAGTTCACGCGAGACGTCGGCCATCATCGGCTTGAGCAGCGCGGCGTGGCGCATGGCTTCGTCGAACACGGTGTCGAAGTCGATCGCGGTCGAGCCCAGCACCTCGGTCAGCACGTGGTTGTGCAGCTCGAGCAGCACGCGCAGCTTGGCCGCGAAGCGCTCGGGGTGCTTCAAGTCCTGCACGCGCAGCGCGCGGCGCGCGATCTTGTCTTCGTAGGCCGGGCCGATGCCGCGGCCGGTGGTGCCGATCTTCTCGACGCCGCCCTTTTCGCGGTAGGCCTCGCGCGCGATGTCCAGCGCCGAGTGGAACGGCAGGATCAGCGGGCAGGCCTCGCTGATGCGCAGGCGCGAACGCACTTCCACGCCGGCCTTCTCGAGCCCTTCGATCTCCTCGAACAGCTTGGCCGCCGACAGCACCACGCCGTTGCCGATGTAGCACTTCACGCCGGGACGCATGATGCCGCTGGGGATCAGGTGCAGCGCGGTCTTCACGCCGTTGATCACGAGCGTGTGGCCCGCGTTGTGGCCGCCCTGGAAGCGGACCACGCCCTGGGCGCTCTCGGTCAGCCAGTCGACCAGCTTGCCTTTGCCCTCGTCGCCCCACTGGGTGCCGACGACGACCACGTTTCTTCCGGTGGTTACGCTCATGCTCGTTCCATTGCTAAAAATTCAGATCGTTCGGACGTGCCACTGGCCGGCCTGCTCGACGAGCTCGCGGTCGCAGTGGAACTCATCGATTTCGCTGCCATGGCCCGGCAGCACGCACACCACGGTTTCGCCGGCCTTGCGCAGCCCGGCGATGGCCTGGCGCAGGCCGGTTGCGTCGCTCCACGGCGCGCGGATCGCCGCGCGCAGCGGACGCTTCGGCAGCACGCCGACCAGCTCGCGCACGTCGAGGCTGAAGCCGACCGCCGGACGGTTGCGGCCGAACACCGCCCCCACCTCGTCGTAGCGGCCGCCGCGCACCAGCGAATCGGCCGCGCCCGGCACGTAGATGCCGAAGCGCATGCCGCTGTAGTAGGCATAGCCGCGCAGGTCGGCCAGGTCGAACGTGATCTTGCGGCCCGCCACGCCGTCGAGGCCGGCGGCCAGCAGCTTCAGGTCGGACAGGGCCGCGCGCACCGCGGGCGTGCCCTGCAGCGCCTGGGCTGCCTCGTCGAGCACGGCGGCGTCGCCGTAGAGCTGGATCAGGGCCAGCAGGCCTTCGCGCGAGGCCGCGGGGAAATCGCGCGTCAGCGCGCGCAGCTCGCTCGCGTCCTTGGCGGCCAGCGCCGCATGCACGCGCGCCAGCACGGCCGCATCGACCGGCACGCCGGCGAACAGCGCGCGCACGATGCGGGCATCGGCGAGGTCGACGATCACGCCCTCGCGCAGGCCGGCCGCGTCGAGGCAGTCGAGCGCGAGCAGCAGGGTTTCGGTGTCAGCCTCGAGGCCGGCATGGCCATAGATCTCGGCGCCGAACTGTAGCGGCTCGCGCGTGGCGTGCGGGCGGTCGGGCCGGGTATGGAGCACCGGGCCGCAGTAGCACAGCCGTGCCACGCCATCGCGGTTGAGCAGGTGGGCATCGATGCGCGCGACCTGCGGCGTGGTGTCGGCCCGCAGGCCCATCGAGCGGCCCGAGAGCTGATCGACCAGCTTGAAGGTCTGCAGGTCGAGCGCCTCGCCGGTGCCCGAGAGCAGCGACTCCAGATGCTCGAGCAGCGGCGGCATCACCAGCTCGTAGCCGTAGCTGCGGGCGGTGTCGAGCAACTGGCGGCGAAGTTCTTCGATGTGGCGCGCCTCGGAGGGCAGCACATCGGCAATGTGATCCGGGAGGACCCAGGCGGACATGGGGATCGGGGGCGTGGTTAAACCGGAATTCTACCGGCAGCCGAAAAGCGCCCCGGCGGCGCCCGCTCGAAGCGGGCGGCGAGGCGGTCGAAAAGCAGCGCTGCCGGCCTCAGGCCAGCAGCCAGAGCAGGCACAGGCCGAGCACGATGCAGCACAGGCCGAAGAAGCGCAGCTGCCCGTCGCGCAGCTGCATCAGCTGGCCGAAGCCGCGGCGCCAGCCGCCGGGCGACACGAAGGGCAGGATGCCCTCGATCACCAGCACCAGCGCCAGCGCGCTCCAGAAGGTGTCGGAACTCACGTTCCCGAAACCGAGGCGAGCGGAGGCGTCAACGGCGCGGGGCGCCGGCGGCCGAACCCGAGCCCTGCATCGCGCGGAAGAAGTCCGACGAGGGATCGACCACCATCACGTCGCTCTTCTTGTTGAAGCTCTGCTTGTAGGCCTCGAGGCTGCGGTAGAACTGCGCGAACTGCGGATCGCGACCGAAGGACTCGCTGTAGACCGAGGCGGCCTGGGCATCGCCCTCGCCCTTGATCTTCTGCGCGTCACGGTAGGCGTTGGCGACGATCACTTCGCGCTGGCGGTCGGCGTCGGCGCGGATCTTCTCGCCTTCGGCCGTACCGGTGGAACGCAGCTCGTTGGCCACGCGCTTGCGCTCGGCCTCCATGCGGCGGTAGACCGATTCGGTGATGGCTTCCACGTAGTCGACGCGCGTGATGCGCACGTCCACCACATCGACGCCCCAGGGCTTGGCACCCTTCACCACCGTCAGCACCTCGCGCTGAACGTCGGCCATCAGGGCCTCGCGGCGCACCGAGATCAGGTCGCGCACGGTGCGCTTGTTGATGTTTTCCTGGAACGCGTTGCGCACCACGCGGTTGAGCTGCATGGCACCGGCGTTCTCGTCGAGGCCGACGTTGCGGATGTAGGCCTGCGGGTCGGTGATGCGCCAGCGCACGTACCAGTCGATCACCACGCGTTGCTTCTCGGCCGTGAGCATGGGCTCGGTGTCGAGGCTCGACAGCGTGAGCAGCCGCTTGTCGATGTACGACACGTTCTGGAACGGCGGCGGCAGCTTGAAGTTGAGGCCGGGCTCGGTAATGACCTGCTTGATCTGGCCCAGGGCGTAGACCACGCCGAACTGGCGCTGGTCGACCACGAAGAGGGTCGAGCTCAGCAGCACCAGCAGCACGAGGATCGACGAAGCGATGAATCCGATTCTGTTCATGTTCTTGTTGCCTTCCAGGTTCAACGCACGTCGCGGTCACGCGAGCGGCCGTCGCGGGCACGCATGTCGTTGGTCGGCGCGACCGGGATCACCGAGGACTGCACCGGCGCGGTACCGGCGACGCTCGGGCTGGCGGCATCGACCGGGGTGGCCTGGTTGTTGCCGGTCTGCTGGATCAACTTGTCGAGCGGCAGGTACAGCAGGTTCGAGCCCTGCTTGCTGTCGACCAGCACCTTGGTCGTGCTGGCGTAGATCTGCTGCATGGCGTCGGTGTACATGCGGTCGCGCGTGACCTGCGGCGCCTTCTGGTATTCGGTCAGCACCGAGGCGAAGCGGCCCGCATCACCCTGGGCCTGCGCCACGATGCGTGCCTTGTAGGCCTCGGACTCTTCCTTCAGGCGCGAAGCGGTACCGGTGGCCAGCGGCACCACGTTGTTGGCATAGGCCTGCGCCTCGTTCTTGGCGCGCTCGCGTTCCTGGCCGGCCTTGAGCACGTCGTCGAAGGCGGCCTGCACCTGCTCGGGCGGACGCACGCCGCCCTGCTGCAGGTTGATGCCGACCACTTCGACGCCGACCTGGTAGCGGTCGAGGATGTTCTGCATGAGCTGGCGCACGCGCGGCGCGATCTGGTCGCGTTCCTCGGCGAGGGCCGCGTCCATCTTCATCTTGCCGACGACTTCGCGCACGGCGGTCTCGGCCACCTGCACCACCGTGTCGGCGGGCGTCTTGCTCTCGTAGAGCCAGGCGCGCGCATCGCTCAGGCGGTACTGCACGGCGAACTTGATCTCGACGATGTTCTCGTCCTCGGTCAGCATGGCCGACTCGCGCAGGCCGGTGGAACGCACGATGGCGTCGCGGCCGACGTCGGTCGAGCGGATCTGCGTGACGACCACGGTCTCGTGGCGCTGGATCGGGTACGGCAGGCGCCAGTTGAAGCCCGCGCCCACGGTGGTCTTGTAGCGGCCGAACTGGGTGATGACGGCCTGCTGGCCTTCGTTCACGATGAAGAAGCCGGTACCGAGCCAGATCAGCACGGCGACGATGGCCACGAGGCCGATGCCGAAGCCGGCGTTCTTCATGTCGGGTTTGTAGCCATTGCCGCCACCGTTGCCGCCGCTGGGACGGTTGTTGTTGCCTCGGCCACCGCCGAAGAAGCCGCCGAGCTTGCGGTTGAGATCGCGCCAGAGTTCGTCGAGGTCCGGCGGACCCTGGTTCGGACCCTGGCCGCGCGGGCGGTTGTTGTTGCCGTTGTTGCCCGAAGGCGGGGGCGTGGGGGCACCCGGGGGATCGGCGTCGGGAGGCCTGTTGCCCGAAGGGCGATCGCCATTGGAGGAGGACGAATCGTCGCCCCGCCCCCATCGGCCATCGTTCAGGTTGAACATGCCCAAGAACCCTTTCCACACTGGCTTTGCATTCATTCGCGTCGTTCTCTTGTCAGTGGCGGGATTGTGCCCAATCAATGGGTGGCGCCGTGCAATTCAGCGTCACCCTCAGGGGTCATGGTATCGGCGATCGAGCCCGAGAGGCGGGCCAGCTCCGCGCGCAGCAGGGGCAGGCCCTCGCCGCTGCGGGCGCTCAGGAAGATGCGCGGAACCTGCACGCCGTCGATGTCCATGTCGTCCTGCAGATGCAGCGGACGTTGCGTGCTTTCAAGGGCATCGAGCTTGTTGAAGACCAGCAATTGCGGCACGGTGTCGGCGCCGATCTCGCGCAGCACCGTCTGCACCTCGGCCATCTGCTCGGGATGGTGCGGGTTCGAGGCATCGACCACGTGCAGCAGCAGATCGGCATCGACCGCTTCCTGCAGGGTCGCCTTGAAGGCGTCGACCAGGCCGTGCGGCAGGTCGCGGATGAAACCCACGGTGTCGGAGATCGACACCTGCCGGCGCGCATCGCCGAGGTAGAGGTTGCGCGTGGTGGTGTCGAGCGTGGCGAACAGCTGGTCGGCCGCGTAGGCGCGGGCCTTCACGAGCGCATTGAACAGCGAGGACTTGCCGGCGTTGGTGTAGCCCACCAGCGAGATGTTGAAGGTCTCGCGGCGCTCGCGCTGGCGCCGCTGCGTGCCGCGCTGCTTCTGCACCTTGGCCAGCCGCTCGCGCGTGCGCTTGATCGACTCGGCGATCATCCGGCGGTCGAGCTCGATCTGCTTCTCGCCCGGGCCGCCGCGCACGCCGGCACCGCCGGTCTGGCGCTCCAGGTGGGACCAGCGGCGCACGAGGCGCGTGCTCAGGTACTGCAGGCGGGCGAGCTCGACCTGCAGCTTGCCTTCGTGCGAGCGCGCGCGCTGCGCGAAGATCTCGAGGATGAGGAAGGTCCGGTCGTACACCGCGACGTCGAGCTGGCGCTCGAGGTTGCGCTGCTGGGCCGGGCTCAGCGATTGGTCGAAGATGACCTCGCTCGCGCGATGCATCGCGGCGAGCTCCTTGATCTCGTCGGCCTTGCCGCTGCCGACGAAAAGCGCCGCATCGGGCACCTTGCGCTTGCACACGAGGCGCGCCACGGGCGAGAGGCCCGCGGTTTGCGCGAGCAGGCCGAGTTCTTCGAGTTCGCTGTCGAAATGGGGCAGCCCGAAGTCGACGCCGACGAGAACGACGGCGCCTTCCTGGCGGGAATTCAGTTCAGACAAGCGGTATCAGAAAAGGGGAAAAGCGCGGCGGGTTTGACACCGCCGCGCTCCGCGCCGATCAGGCTGCGGCGTCGTCGTTCTCGTTGGCCGAGAAGTTGACGGCACGACCCGGCACGATGGTGGAAATGGCGTGCTTGTAGACCATCTGTGTCACCGTGTTGCGAAGCAACACGACGTACTGGTCGAAAGACTCGATCTGACCCTGCAGCTTGATACCGTTCACCAAATAAATGGAAACCGGCACATGCTCGCGACGCAGTGTGTTCAGAAACGGGTCTTGTAGAAGTTGCCCTTTATTGCTCACGATATTCTCCGTGTTCAAGAGTAGTTGTTGGAAAAGGGACCTTAACACAGGCCTCCCGCGCTGCAGCATTCCGCGCCAAAAGCCTTTGAAAAATAACGGTTCTCAAAAGGCGGAACTTCCGTTCCGGCGCCCGCTCATCGGCCGCCAACAGCCCTCAAAGACTCATTCGTCCTTGTCGGCGTAAGGATTGTGGGAGCTCTTGAATTCGATTCGCAGCGGCGTTCCGACCAGATCGAATTCCTTGCGAAAGCGTCCTTCGAGAAAGCGCTTGTAGGCGTCGGTCACATGCTCGAGCGAATTGCCGTGGATCACGATGAGAGGCGGATTCATGCCGCCCTGGTGCGCATAGCGCAGCTTGGGACGGAACATGCCGGTGCGCTTGGGCGTCTGGAATTGCACCGCCTCGAGCAGCAGCCGGGTCAGCACCGGCGTCGACATCTTGCGCGTGGCCGACTTGTGGGCCTGCGCGATGGCCTGCCACAGCGGTCCCAGGCCCTGGCGCTTGATGGCCGAGATGAAATGCAGCGAGGCGAACTTGAGGAACACCAGCCGGGTCTCGATCTGGCGCTGGATCTGCTCGCGCTGATAGCTGTCGACCGCATCCCACTTGTTGATGGCGATCACCACCGCGCGGCCGCTCTCGAGGATGTAGCCCGCGATGTGGGCGTCCTGGTCGGTCACGCCCTGGGTCGCGTCGAGCAGCAGCAGCACGACGTTGGCCGACTCGATGGCCTGCAGCGTCTTGACCACCGAGAACTTCTCGATCGCCTCGAACACCCTGCCCTTGCGGCGCAGTCCGGCGGTGTCGATCAGCTCGAAACGCTGGCCGTTGCGCTCGAAGGGCACCGAGATCGCGTCGCGCGTGGTGCCGGGCATGTCGAAGGCCACGAGCCGCTCTTCGCCGAGCCAGGTGTTGATCAGCGTGGACTTGCCCACGTTCGGCCGCCCCGCCACCGCGAGCTTGATCGGCTTGTTGACGTCGTCCTCGCCGTCCTCGTCGTCTTCGGGCTCGGGCAGGTTCAGCGACTCGAGCGCGAGTTCGACCAGGCCACGAATGCCCTGCCCGTGCGCGGCCGAGACGCCATGCACCTCGCCCAGTCCCAGCTCGTAGAAGTCGACCAGCTTGGCGCCGTCGTGCATGCCTTCGGACTTGTTGGCCACCAGGATGCAGGGCTTGCCCAGGCGGCGCAGCTCGTTGGCGATGTCGTGGTCCTGCGCCGACAGCCCCTCGCGGGCGTCGACCACGAACACCACCACGTCGGCCTCGGCCACGGCCTGGCGCGTCTGCTTGGCCATCTCCTTGAAGATGCCGCTGCCCGCGTCGGGTTCGAAGCCGCCGGTGTCGATCACGATGAACTCGTGCTTGCCCAGGCGGCCGTTGCCGTAATGGCGGTCGCGCGTCAGCCCGGCGAAGTCCGCCACGATGGCGTCGCGCGTCTGGGTCAGCCGGTTGAACAGGGTCGACTTGCCGACGTTGGGACGGCCCACCAGGGCCATGACGGGTTTCATGGCCGCTCCTTCGCGGATTCGCAATTCATGGCCATGCCTGGAAAGAAGATCAGTCGGGACGGTAGCCGAAGACGCCGCCGTTGGCCGTGACGACGACCACCGTGTTGCCCACGACCACCGGTGCTGCCGCGATGGCCGAGCCATCGGGCGTGACGCGGTTCAGCAGGCCGCCGTTCTCGCGCGAGACGAACAGCAGCAGACCGGTGCTGTCGCCGATGACCAGCGAGCGGCCCACGGCCAGCGGCGCGGTCAGCGTGCGGTTCTTGAAGGTGGTGGTCTGCCAGGCGCGCTCGCCGTCGGCACGGCGCCAGGCGTTCACGCTGCCGTCGGCTTCGGTACCGTAGACGAAGCCGTCGTCGCCGCCCAGGCCTTCGGCGCCCGAGGCCGGCTTGCTCCAGGACAGCGTGCCGCGCAGCGTGTCGACGCAGCCGACGCTGGCGTAGTAGGCGCGCGCGCAGACGGTGTCGCCCACGCGGCTCACGCTGCCGGTCAGGTCGACCAGGCGCTCGACGTCGTTGGTGCCGCGCGGGGCCGCGATCGGCGACTCCCAGCGCGAGGTGCCGTTCGCCGGGTTGATGCCCGCGAGTCGGCCGCCGATGCCGGCCACCAGGGTGTCGCCCACGGCGAGCAGCACGCCCGGCTTCTTGAGCACGAGGTTCTCGCCGGTGCGCTGCTGCGACCAGAGGCGGCGACCGCTCTCGCCGTCCCAGGCGCTGAGGTTGCGGTCGGCGGTCTGCACGAAAACGCGGCGGCCGGCCACCAGCGGCGCGGTGAAGGCCTGCGCCGTGAGGCGCTGCTTCCAGATCACCTTGCCGCCCTGCAGCGCGACCAGCTCGTTGCCGGTGGTGACCACGGCAGTGATCGAGCCGTCGCTGCCCACGCCCGCCGCCAGCGGCGCGCCGACGCTGGCGCGCCAGGTTTCGCGGCCCGCGCGGGCATCGATGCCGACCACGGTGCCGTCGGCCGCGGCCACGGTCACGATGTCGCCGCTGATGTCGGTGGTGAGCGGGAACTTGACCGCCGGGATCTTCACGCTCCAGGCCTGGCGCACGCCGATCAGCGAGGCATTGGTCGGCAGTTCGGCCGGCTTCGGCTTGGAGGTGCTCGAGCAGGCGGCCAGGACCGCTACCAGAACAAGAGCGGACCCCGCGCGCACGGCGGTCGATTCAGGCATGAAACGCATGAAATTCATGATGGCGGGCGATCAGGATTTGGCAGGAACTGCGGGGGTGACGGTGATGCTGGGCGCCAGGCTCTTGGGGTCGACGCCGACCGCGTTGAGCTTGAATTCGACCAGCCGGCGGTATTCGGAGGCGGCCCCCAGGCCGGTCCAGGCCTTGCGGTACTCGGCCTGCGCCTCGTCGCGCTTGCCCTGGGCCATGTAGATGTCGCCCTTGCGGTCGGCCACCAGCGGTTCGAATTCCTTCGGCACGTTGCCCGAGAGCTGCTTGATCGCGTCGTCGTAGGACTTGGCATCGAGCAGTTCGGCCGCGAGGCGCAGCCGGGCGATGGCCTGGTAGCCGGGATCGGTGGCCTTGTCGGCCACCCAGCCGAGCGCGGCGCGCGAGGCTTCGGCATTGCCCTTGTCGTAGAGCGTCTTGGCGGCCAGCAGGCCGGCCTGCTGCGCATAGGCGGTGCCGGCGAAGCGTTCCTTCATGTCGTTGAACACGCGCTCGATGCGGGCGGCATCGCCCGACTGGGCGCTGCGCTCGACCTCGTCGTACAGCGCCGCGGCCTGGGCCGCCTTGCTGCGCTGGAAGTATTGCCAGCCGTTCCAGGCCACGAAGGCGCCGGCGACGAGCAGCACGACCCAGGTGATCAGGGTGCCGTAGGTGTTCCAGAAATGCTTGAGCTGGTCGAGCTGTTCCTGTTCTTCGAGATCGAGATGGGTTGCCATGCGCTGTCAGTGGTTGGAAGGACTCGAGGCCGCGGTGCGCCGGATGCGCCCGTGTGTTTTCATGATCCGCCTCCGTGAGGCTGAAAGACTCAAGTACGGCCCGATGATTCCCCGGGAGCCGGCGATTGTAGGGTGGCGGCCCAGCCGGCCACGTCCGCGAGCGGCCGGGCCACCTGCGAACCGCTGCCGTCCCGCAAGGATTTCACGGTGACTTCGCCGCGCGCGAGTTCGTCCTCGCCGAAGATCAGCGCGAAGCGCGCCCCGCTCGCATCGGCCTTCTTGAACTGCGCCTTCATGGCGCCGCCGCCCGCATGCTGCACCACGGCCACGCCGGCCGCGCGCAACTGCTCGAGCACCACCATCGCCTGCGGCAGCGCCGTGGCCGAGGGCACGATGGCATAGGCCGCGGGCGCGCTGCCGGGCACCGGCAGGCCGAGCTCCTGGATCAGCAGCAGCAGGCGCTCGATGCCCAGGCCGAAGCCCACGGCCGGCGCGGACTTGCCGCCCATCTGGCCGATCAGGCCGTCGTAGCGGCCGCCGCCGCACACCGTGCCCTGCGAGCCGAGCTGCTCGGTGACCCACTCGAACACGGTCAGGTTGTAGTAGTCCATGCCGCGCACCAGGCGCGGGTTGACGCGGTAGGCCAGGCCCGCGGCGTCGAGCACCGCGCGCACCGCGGCGAAGTGGGTGCGCGATTCCTCGCCGAGGAAGTCCATCAGCTGCGGCGCGGCCTCGACCATCGCCTGCATGGCGGGATTCTTGGTGTCGAGGATGCGCAGCGGGTTGCTGTGCAGGCGGCGCTGCGCATCGGCGTCGAGCAGTTCGGCATGCGCCTCGAAGTGGCGGATCAGCGCCTCGCGGTGCGCCTGGCGCTCGGCCGGCTGGCCCAGGCTGTTGAGCTCGAGCCGCACGTGCTGGCCCTCGACCAGCCCGAGCTCGCGCCACAGCGCGCGCACCATGAGGATCAGCTCGGCATCGACGTCCGGCCCCGCGAAGCCCAGTGCCTCGACGTCGAGCTGGTGGAACTGGCGGTAGCGGCCCTTCTGCGGCCGCTCGTGGCGGAACATCGCGCCCATGGTCCACAGCCGCAGCGGGCCGTTGTAGAGCGCGTTGTGCTCGACCATGGCGCGCACGATGCCGGCGGTGGCCTCGGGACGCAGCGTGAGCCGGTCGCCGTTCATCGAGTCGGTGAAGGAGTACATCTCCTTCTCGACGATGTCGGTCACCTCGCCGAGGCCGCGCACGAACAGCGCCGTGGGCTCGACCACCGGCGTGACGATGTACTGGTAGCCATAGCGCGCGAGCAGCGAGCGCACCGTCTGCTCGAACCACGACCACAGGGCCGAGTCGGGCAGGCGGTCGGTGCGCGGCACGCTCGCCGGCAATATGTCGTTCATGCCTTTGACGGCATTGATCTTGTCAGCCATGGAAGAGGGAGTGGTCAGGCGACGTCGGCAGCCTGGGGCTGGCCGAAGCGCTTTTCGATGTAGGTTTCGACGAGCTGGTGGAACTCGTTGGCGATATTGTCGCCGCGCAGCGTGAGGGCCTTTTCGCCGTCGATGAAGACCGGCGCGGCGGGTGCCTCGCCGGTGCCGGGCAGGCTGATGCCGATGTCCGCGTGCTTGCTCTCGCCGGGGCCGTTGACGATGCAGCCCATCACGGCCACCTTCATCGTCTCGACGCCCGGGTACTTCTTGCGCCAGACCGGCATCTGCAGGCGCAGGTAGTCGTCGATCTGCTTGGCCAGTTCCTGGAAGGTGGTGCTGGTGGTGCGGCCGCACCCCGGGCAGGCGGTGACGCTCGGCACGAAGATGCGCAGGCCCAGCGACTGCAGGATCTCGGAGGCGATCACCACCTCCTGCGTACGCGACTCGCCCGGCTGCGGCGTGAGCGACACGCGGATGGTGTCGCCGATGCCCTCCTGCAGCAGGATCGACAGCGCGGTGGCCGAGGCCACCGTGCCCTTGGTGCCCATGCCGGCCTCGGTCAGGCCCAGGTGCAGCGCATAGTCGCAGCGCCGCGCGAGTTCGCGGTAGACCGAGATCAGGTCCTGCACGCCGCTGACCTTGCACGACAGGATGATCTGCTCGCCGGCCATGCCCATGGATTCGGCCAGCTTCGCGGATTCGATGGCCGAGGTGATCAGCGCCTCGTACATGACCTGCTTGGCGTCCCAGGGCCGCGCGCGCAGGCTGTTGGTGTCCATCAGGCTGGCCAGCAGCTCCTGGTCGAGGCTGCCCCAGTTCACGCCGATGCGCACCGGCTTGTTCCAGCGCATGGCCGCGTCGATCATCTGGCCGAACTGGCGGTCCTTCTTGTCGCCCTTGCCCACGTTGCCGGGGTTGATGCGGTACTTGCTCAACGCCTCGGCGCAGGCCGGATAGTCGGTCAGCAGCCGGTGGCCGTTGTAGTGGAAGTCGCCGACCAGCGGCACGTCGATGCCCATGCGGTCGAGCTGCTCGCGGATGTAGGGCACCTGCGCCGCCGCCTCGGGCGTGTTGACCGTGATGCGGACCATCTCGGAGCCGGCCTGGGCCAGTTCCTTGACCTGGATCGCGGTGCCGATCGCGTCGACCGTGTCGGTGTTGGTCATCGACTGCACGCGCACCGGCGCATCGCCGCCGACCGTGACCACGCGCGGGCCCCAGACCACGCGGGCCTGGCGCGAGCGGCGCGCCTTGGGCGCCGCGGATTCGATCGGCTGGGGTTCGCTCACGATTTCACCTCGAAGCGCGCAACGCCGCCGTTGCGCGTGAAGGGTTTGAGATCGAAGGGCTTGCCGAGCACCTGCACATCGACGCTCGATGCGCGCCCGACCACCACCGAGAGCGGCAGCGCCCCCGACAGCCCGACCGTCTCGCCGGCCAGCAGGCTGCGCCGCAGCAACTGCTTGCCCGCCGAGTCTGTGACGGTGATCCAGCATTCCTCGCGCGCCACGAAGACCAGCGCCTGGCCGCTCGCGGCGGCGGCGGAGGCCGCGGCAGCGGGCGGCGTGGCGGCGGGCGCGTTGCCGCGGCCGGCGTCGCCGGGGCGGTCGCAACGGCCGGCGCCGGCGTGGTGGCGCTGCCGATGGCGGCGGCCGGAACCGGCACGCTCTCGGTCGCGATGCCTGGCGTGGCGCCGGCGGCCGCGGGCGCATCGCCCGCGTTCGGCCCGATCTCGGCCGCGCCGCGCGCCGTGATGCGCGACATCGTGGCGCCGATGCGATCGAACACCGATTGCGGCAGCCAGAAGATCGCGGCCGCGCCGACCAGCAGCAGCGCGACCACGGTCAGCAGCGCGCGCGACGGCAGCCCGGTCGAACGACCGCTGCCCCAGCGCGAGGTGCCGGAGACGATGTGGGTCTTGAGATTGCGGTCGGCCATCGCCACCGTGGCCTTGGGCGCGCCCGGCAGCTTGGCGAGCACCGGCGCCGGATCGACGCGCAGCGCACGGCAGACGCTGCTGGCCAGCGCGCGCGCGAACACTGGATCGGGCAAGGCGGCAATGTCGTCGGCCTCGAGCGCCAAGAGCTTCTGCGCCGGCACCTTGAGGGCGGCCGCGACCATCTCGATGTGCAGGCCGTGCGCCTCGCGCGCCTCGCGCAGCATGGTGCCGGCGGACTTGTCGCTGTTGTCGGCTTCCTCGAGCGGGACCACCGCGGAAGTGCCGAATTCGGAAACCCGTTCAGTCATTGAAATTCCCGCGCTCGAACGCCGAAGCTTCGCGCGACTGCGGGAAGCGGCGCTGCAGCTGCCCGCCCAGCTGCGCGACCGCCTCGCGGTTGTTGAGACTGCGCTCGATCTTGATCCCCAGCCACAGGGTTTCGGCATTGGCCGAGGGACCGTTGTTGACACGGCGCACGTAGAACTGCGCGCGCGACCATTCCCCGCGCTTCGCGAGCAGCGAGGCGAGGTTGAAGCCGACCACCGGATTGCCGGCATCGATCTCGTAGGCCGCCTGCAGCGAGCGCTCGGCTTCGACGGGCTGGCCCGCGCGCATCTCGCACAGGCCCTGCGTCATCAGCGTCTTGGCGCGCTCGGTGTAGGCCGGCGTGGCCAGCGCCTCGGTGAACTGCTGGGCCGCGTCGCGGTAGCGGTTCTGCTGGCACAGCAGCCAGCCGTAGTTGTGGCGCGTGTTGCCGTCGCGCGGATTGAGTGCCAGCGCGCGGCGGAAGCTGTCCTCGGCCAGGCCGGCGTCTTCCATGCGCATGTAGACCAGCCCGCGCAGCGCGAAGGCGTCGGCATAGCTGGGGTCGGCGTTGAGCGCCTGCTTGATCTCGTCGAGCGCGACCGTGTTCTGGCCATGCTCGAAATAGCCGGCCGCGAGCTCCATGCGCAGGCGGGCGCGGCGGCGCGCGTTCGACTCGTCCGACTCGGTGACGAGCTGGGTGCCCGCGGACGAGCTGGCCGAATCGAGGCTGGTGGTCGTGGTGCGGGTGTTCACGCACCCCGAGAGCAGCAGCGCCGCGAAGCCCGCGACACTGACGGCCAGCACGCGTTGCAGCCCGGCGCTCGCCGTCGGAAAAGCCATGCTCATCGGTTCAATGCTCCTGGGAGGCGGTGGAAGCGGCCTTTCGGACCGGATGCAACACGACCGTTCGCTCCGTTCCCGAGGCGGACGACGCCAGGCGGCGCTGCGCCATCCGCTCGGCCGCGCGGGTGCGGTCCTTGACGTCGCCGGCCAGCTGGCCGCAGGCGGCGTCGATGTCGTCGCCGCGCGTCTTGCGCACCGTGGTCACCAGGCCGGCTTCGCTCAGCATCTTCGCGAAGGCCAGCACGCGCGGCTGCGGCGAGCGCAGCAGGCCGGATGCCGGGAACGGGTTGAACGGGATCAGGTTGAACTTGCACGACACGCCGTGCGTGCGCACCAGCTCGATGAGCTGGCGCGCATGTTCGGGCTGGTCGTTGACGCCGTCGAGCATGCAGTACTCGAAGGTGATGAAATCGCGCGGCGCATGCGCGAGGTAGCGCTTGCAGGCCTCGAGCAGCTCGGCGATCGGGTACTTGCGGTTCAGCGGCACCAGGTCGTCGCGCAGCGGATCGTTGGGCGCGTGCAGCGAGACGGCGAGCGCCACCGCGCAGTCGGTGCCCAGGCGGTCGATCATCGGCACCACGCCCGAGGTCGAGACCGTGACGCGGCGGCGCGAGAGGCCGTAGCCGTTGTCGTCGAGCATGGTGCGCAGCGCGGGCACCAGCGCCGAATAGTTCTGCAGCGGCTCGCCCATGCCCATCATCACCACGTTGGAGATGACGCGCTCGTCGCGCTTCAGGTGCTTGCGCAGGAAATGCTCGGCGAACCACAGCTGGGCGACGATCTCGCCCGTGCTCAGGTTGCGGCTGAAGCCCTGGTGGCCGGTCGAGCAGAAGCGGCAGCCCACCGCGCAGCCGGCCTGGGACGACACGCACAGCGTGCCGCGGTCGTCCTCGGGAATGAAGACGGCTTCGACGGCATTGCCGTCACCGACGTCGAACAGCCACTTGATCGTGCCGTCCTTGGATTCGTGCTGGGTGATGACCGGCAGCGCCTCGACGCGCGCGGTCGTCGCGAGTTTCTCGCGCAGCGACTTGGCCAGATCGGTCATCTGGGAGAAGTCGCTGGCGCCACGCTGGTGGATCCAGCGGAACAGCTGCGTGGCGCGGAATTTCTTCTCGCCGAGTTTTTCGCAGAACGCAGCCAACCCCTCGAGATCGAAATCGAGCAGGTTGGCCGTGGTCATGGATTCGGTCGAGATACGGCTTCAGCGTGCGTAGACGTTGAGGCCGGCGAAGAAGAACGCCACTTCGTTGGCGGCGGTTTCGGGAGCGTCCGAGCCGTGCACGGCGTTGGCGTCGATGCTGTCGGCGAAGTCGGCGCGGATGGTGCCGGCGGCGGCCTTCTTCGGGTCGGTGGCGCCCATCAGGTCACGGTTCTTGGCGATCGCGTTCTCGCCTTCGAGCACTTGCACGAACACCGGGCCCGAGATCATGAACTCGACCAGGTCCTTGAAGAAGGGGCGTTCCTTGTGCACGGCGTAGAACTGCTCGGCTTCGTTGCGCGAGAGATGCACCAGCTTGGCGGCCACGATCTTCAGGCCGGCAGCCTCGAAGCGGGAAACGATCTTGCCGATGACGTTCTTGGCGACGGCGTCGGGCTTGATGATGGAGAGGGTACGTTCGATAGCCATGGAAGTGCTTTCTGAGCTTGCTTGATTCTGAAGTTTTTTGTCACAACTGCAACGATATTGTTGCGCTGTATCCCGACAAAGCCCGCGATTTTAACCGGCGGGATTCACCACCTTGGTGAAAACCCCGCGAAAGGCCGCGCGGGCGCGGCTGTTTTTGTTCAGCGTCCGCGGCGCCGGCCACCGCCGCCGCCCTGCCCGCCGAAGCCGCCGCCACCACCCCCCCCGCCGCCGCCGCCCCCACCGCCACGGCGGCCGGAGCCGCCCTGGCGCTGTTCCTTGCGCTGGCGCGTGAAGCTGTCGGCGCCGATGTAGCCCAGCGAGGTCTTCATCGGATCGGGCTGGTTGGCACCGCTCGGCGGACGGTCGTCGCCGCCCTGCCGATTGCGGTTGCCGCCGTTGTTGTTGTTGCGCCGGCCCTGCTGCTGTTGCGGCGGACCGCCGTTGCCGCCACCCGGGCCGCGGTTGTTGCGCGGGCCGCGCGGCGGGCGTGCCTCGCCCATCGGGCTCGGGATCGGACCGTCGTCGCGCGCCTGGGCACCGGCACCGCCATTGCGGCCGCCGCGGCGCTTCTTGTTGCGGCCGTTGCGGCCACCGCCGCCATCGGGCCCCTGGCCGCGCTGCTGCTGCGGGCCCGGCCGCGCCTGCGCGCCACCCGAGGCCTGGAACAGCGCGCGGATGTCGCGCTCGTCGAGCTCCATCCAGGCGCCGCGCTTGAGGCCGCGCGGCAGCACCATCGCGCCGTAGCGGATGCGGATCAGCCGGCTGACCGCATGACCCACCGACTCGAACAGCCGGCGCACTTCGCGATTGCGGCCTTCGGAGATGGTGACGCGGTACCAGCAGTTGGAGCCTTCGCCGCCACCGTCCTCGATGGTGCCGAACTGCGCCATGCCGTCGTCGAGGCGCACGCCGTCGAGCAGCTTCTGCCGCTCTTCGCTGCTGATCGCGCCGAGCACGCGCACCGCGTACTCGCGCTCCAGGCCGAAGCGCGGATGCATCAACTGGTTGGCCAGGTCGCCCGAGCTGCTGAACAGCAGCAGGCCTTCGGTGTTGAGGTCGAGCCGGCCGACCGACTGCCACTTGCCCTGGTGCAGGCGCGGCAGCTTGCGGAACACGGTCGGGCGGTTCTGCGGGTCGTCGTGCGTGACGACCTCGCCCACGGGCTTGTGATAGGCGATCACGCGCGGCGGCGGCGGCGCGATCCGGTAGCGGATCGGCTTTCCGTTGATCTTGACCTGGTCGCCGTACTGGATGCGCTGGCCGATGTGGGCCGGCTCGTTGTTGACCGAGATTCGCCCCTGCAGGATCAGCTGCTCCATCTCCAGACGCGAGCCGAGGCCGGCCTGCGCCAGCACCTTGTGCAGCTTGGGCGAATCGGCCTCGGGCAGCAGCACGCGCTTGAGCGGCGGCACCTCGGGGCTGTCCTCGTCGGCGTCGAACTGGCCCGAGATGACGTCGGCGAAGCGGATCGGCTCGGGCGGCGGCGCATTGCGCTGCTCGCGCTCGGCGGCGCGGCGCGCGCGGTCGAGGTCGTCCTCCTCGTCGTCGGGGTCTTCCTCGTCTTCTTCATCGTCGAAGCGGTCGTCCGAGTCGTCCTCGTCGCGCGACTGCGCACGCACCGGTTCGGCGCGCGCGGGTTCGGGTTCCGGCTCGGGCGTCGCTGCCGCGACGGGCTCGGGTGCCGCCTCGAGCGCGGGCGGCTCGGAGTCGGCCGCGGGCGCCTCGGGCGCTGCCTCGGCGACGGCCTTCGGCTTGCGCGGGCGCTTCGGCTTGGCGGGCTTGGCCGGTTCCTCGGCGCTCTCGGCGGCCACGGCCGCTTCGGGTTCGGGTTCAGCCACGGCCGGCGCCGGCGCTTCGGCGGCCTCCACGGCCTCCTTCTTGCGCCGCGGACGCCGCTTCGGTGCCGCGCCCTCCTCCGCCGTCGCTACGGCTTTCGCAGCATCTCCCGCGGACTGGCCGGTCGCTTCCGGCGTGTTTTCGTTGGACAAGGGGTCGATCGGCAGAATCGCCGCTTCGTCGGGGTCGGATGAGCTCATGAGGTCTTTCCGGGGAGGACTGCGTCAGGATCGGTCGCGTCCGGCGGCGGAGCGTCGGGATCGATGCGGGGTTCTTCGGAGGGTTCGGTATCGGCGCAAGCCTGGGCTTGCGCGGGGGCTGGCTGTTCGGCGTCGCCGTTGCCTCGCTCGTCGAGGGCGACGGCATCGCCGGGCTCGGGTGCCGTGTCGGGCGACGCTGCGTCAGCGACCGCCTGCAGGGCTTCGGGCTGTTGTTCTTCTGCCGGGGTGGTGGGCGCAGTCTGCGCCTCTTCCACTGCCACGGCAACCGCCGCATCGTCGGCGGCGGGCTCATCGATCGGCAGCGCCGGCTGGTTGCCGCCGCCCGCGCGCTCGAGCGAATCGACCAGCGCCGCCTGCTGCGCCGGCGTCTCGATCACCGGCAGCTGGTCGAGCGAGGCCAGGCCGAGGTCATCGAGGAACTGGCGCGTGGTCGCGTACAGCGCCGGACGCCCGACGGTCTCGCGGTGGCCGATCACCTCGACCCAGTTGCGGTCCTCGAGCTGCTTGAGGATCAGCGAGTTGATGGTGACGCCGCGGATGTCTTCCATGTCGCCGCGCGTGACCGGCTGACGGTAGGCGATGATGGCCAGCGTCTCGAGCGCCGCACGGGTATAGCGCGGCGGCTTCTCGGGGTGCAGGCGGTCGAGGTGGTCGCGCATCTCGGGCCGGCTCTGGAAGCGCCAGCCACTGCCCACGCTGACCAGTTCGAGGCCGCGTTGCGTCCAGTCTTCCTGCAGCTCGAGAAGCAGCGACTTGATCGTGTCCACACCCAGTGCGTCGTCGAACAGCACGCGCAATTCGCGCACCGGCAGCGGCTGGCTCGAACAGATCAAGGCGGTTTCGAGAATGCGCTTGGCATCCGCCGTATTCATGGTTCGCGTTGTCCGGGAAAAGGCGCCTTGGAGGACGCTTTTTTTGTTCAGAAGGATGGAAGGAGGCGTTGCCGGCACGCGGCGAATGCAACGCGGGGCCGGCATCAAGCAGTGGCCGGCGCGGCGGCCCTGGGGGCCGTCAGGCCCGATTGTAGTCCAGCCCCCAGGCCCGCAAGGCCTCGGCGAGATCGGCCGGCAAGGCCGAATGCAACGCGATCGGCGCCTTGGTCACCGGATGGACGAAGGCCAGCCGGAACGCATGCAGCGCCTGCCGCGCGAGGCCTGCGGCGGCCGTGCCGCCGTAGAGCGTGTCGCCCACCAGCGGATGGCCGATCGATGCCATGTGCACGCGGATCTGGTGCGTGCGGCCGGTTTCGAGGGTGCAGCGCACCACGCAACCGCGCTCCTCGCTGTCCAGGCGCTCGATCAGGGTGCGGGCGGTCTTGCCGGCGTGCTGCTGCAGGTCGAGCACCGCCATGCGCAGCCGGTTGCGCGGATCGCGGCCGATGGCCGCGTCGACCTGGCGCGCGGCCGGGCCGGTCCAGGGCTTGTGGCCCAGCGCCAGGTACTGGCGCTTGACCTCGCGCGCGGCGATCAGCGCCACCAGCGCGTCCATCGCGGCTCGCGTGCGCGCGACCATCATCAACCCGCTGGTGTCGCGGTCGAGCCGGTGCACGATGCCCGCGCGCGGCAGCAGCAGCGCCTTGGGATCGAGCGCGAGCAGGCCGTTGAGCAGCGTGCCGCTCCAGTGGCCCGGGGCGGGATGCACCACCAGGCCGGCCGGCTTGTCGATCACGCGCAGGTGCTCGTCCTCGTAGACGGTGACGATCTCCATGGGCTCGGGCCGGAAGGCCTGGCTCTGGGGCGTGGGCCGCAGTTCGATGCGCCCCGCCTGCCCGGCCCGCACGGCCGCCGAGGCCTTGGTGGCGGCGCGGCCCTGCAGCTCGACGGCGCCGGCCTCGATCAGTTGCTGCAGGTAGCTGCGCGAGAACTCGGGAACCAACGCGGCCAGCGCGCGATCCAGTCGCAGTCCGTGCTGCGCGGGGTCGACGACGAAATCCCGCCACTCGCTGGCTTCGGACGGATCGGCGCCCTCGTCGAGCTCGGCCGCCTCCGGGGAGTTGTCGCGGGGGTCGGTCGATATAATTGAGGGCAACTGTTTCACGAAAGCCGCATGTGATGATTCGCGCCAAATTATCGGTCCCAGCCTGGATGGCGCTCGGCGCCCTCGCGCTGCTCGCCGGCTGTTCGAGCACCAAGGACGACAAGACCGCGACCTGGAGCCCCAACCGGATCTACGCCGAGGCCAAGGACGAGGCCGGTTCCGGCGCCTACGACAAGGCCGTGCCGCTGTACGAGAAGCTCGAGGGCCGCGCCGCCGGCACCCCCCTGGCCCAGCAGGCCCAGCTCGAGAAGGCCTACGCCCAGTACAAGGGTGGCGACAAGGCCGCCGCGGTCTCCACCATCGACCGCTTCCTGAAGCTGCACCCCGCCAGCCCCGCGCTCGACTATGCGCTGTACCTCAAGGGCGTGGTCAACTTCAACGACGACCTCGGCATGTTCGCGTTCCTCACGCGTCAGGACCTGTCGGAGCGCGACCAGAAGGCGGCCAAGGAGTCGTTCGAGTCGTTCAAGGAGCTGGTCACCCGCTTCCCCGACTCGCGCTACACGCCCGATGCGCGCCAGCGCATGAACTACATCGTGAATTCGCTCGCCCAGTACGAGGTTCACGTGGCGCGCTACTACTACTCGCGCGGCGCCTACCTGGCGGCCATCAACCGCGCCCAGAGCGCGATCGCCGACTACCGCGAAGTGCCCGCCGTCGAGGAAGCGCTCTACATCATCGTGCGCTCATACGACGCGCTCGGCATGAACGATCTGCGCGACGACGCGCAGCGCGTGCTGACCTCCAACTACCCGCAGAGCACCTACCTGACCCAGGGCTTCAAGACCAAGGACGATCCCTGGTGGAAGATGTGGTGATGGCGCTGGCCAGCCGGTTCGGCTGACGCCAGAGACACGAAAAGCCCGACGGCGCGAGCCCTCGGGCTTTTTTATCGCCCGCGCGGCGCGAACTTCAGTCCTGCACCGGCACGGCCAGCTCCGCGATCGCCGCGTCGAGGTCGGCCTCGGTCTCGAGCCGCCGCATCGGCGGCAGCGCCCCGAGCAGGCGGCGGCCATAGCCCATCGCGACCAGGCGCGTGTCGCAGATCACGAGCACGCCGCTGTCGGTCTCGCGCCGGATCAAGCGCCCCGCCCCCTGCTTGAGCGCCACCGCGGCCTCGGGCAGCGAGTAGTCGCCGAAGGAGCTGCGGCCCTGCGCCTCAAGCCGCTGCGAGCGCGCCTCGACCAGCGGATCGTTGGGCGGCGGGAACGGCAGCTTGTCGATCACCACCAGCTGCAGGGCGTCGCCGGGCGCATCGAAGCCTTCCCAGAACGAGGCCGAGGCGACCAGCACGCAGCCGGGGCGCCCCATCGTGTCGCCCTCGCGGAAGCGGTCCATCAGCACCCGCTTGGGCAGTTCGCCCTGCACCAGCACCTCGGGCCGCCGCTCGATGCCCAGGCGCTCGATCTGCTGGCGGATCTCGTCGCCCACGGTGCGCAGCGCGCGCAGCGTGGTCGTCAGCACCAGCGTGCGGCCGCCGAGCGCGCCGGCGCCGCGCGCGGCCAGTTGCGCCACGCGCAGGCTGTGCGAGGGCTCGTTGGGCTTGGGGAAGGCGCGCGGCACGTACAGCGCGGCCTGCGCGGCGTAGTCGAAGGGGCTGCGCACGCGCAGCACCTCCGCGTCCTCGAGGCCGCACGGTTCGGTGAACCAGCGCAGCGTGGGGTCGTCGCCCAGCGTGGCGGAGGTGAAGACCCAGGCGCGGCGGCGGCGCTCGGTGGCCGCGGGTTCGGGCTCGTGCGCGCGCGGCGGCTCGTCGTCATCGTCGTCGCCGCCGCCCTGCGCATCGAGCCAGGCGTCGTAGTCGTCGACGGCCTCGCGGGCGCCGGGCGCCGGCGCCTCGTCGTCGCGTGGCTTGGCGATCTTGAGCACGCGCGTGCGCATCGCCTCCGCGATGTCGAGTGGCGATTCCACCAGCCGCAGCTGCGTGCCCACGTCGACCCAGCGCACCGATTCCGGCGCGCAGGCGCGCGCGAACTTGGCGGCGCGCTTCGCGAGTTCGCGCGCGCGCTCGAGCAGCCGCACGAAATCGGGCGACAGCTCGCTGACCGTGTCGAGCCCTTCGGCCGCTTCCTCGAAGGCGATCTGCAGCGTGTCGAGCGCACCCTGCCATTCGTGTTCGCCGATGCCCTCTGGCGAGGGCCCGGCCCAGCGCAGCTTCGCACCCGGCCACTGCTTGCCCACCGTCAGCCGCAGCTCGCGCGCCGCGCGCTCGAGCCCGGCCACGATGCCCTGCCAGTCGACAAGCCCGCGCGCATGCGTGAGGCCGGCCGCGAGCACGTCGCGCGCGAAGTCGAGCGCCTGCCCGGTGCCGAGGTTGGTGCCGAGGAACTGCACGCCGGTCTCGTTGAGCTGGTGCGCCTCGTCGAACACCACCACGCTGACGCTCGGCAGCAGCTCGGCCATGCCGGTCTCGCGCACCGCGAGGTCGGCGAAGAACAGGTGGTGGTTGATGACCACCACGTCGGCCGCGAGCGCCTCGCGCCGCGCGAGGTTGACGTGGCAGGGCTTGAACTGCGGGCACTGCGCGCCCAGGCAGTTCTCGCGCGTGGAGCTCACCAGCGGGATCAGCGGCGAGCGCTCGTCGAGCCCCGGCAGTTCGGCGAGGTCGCCGGTGCGCGTGGCCTTGGACCATTGCTCGATCTTCGCCAGCGTGCGCAGGCTGCCACGCTCGGGCAGCGAGGCGTCGTGGCGCGCCATGTCGAGCCGGTGCAGGCAGAGGTAGCTGCCGCGGCCCTTGAGCAGCGCGGTGCGCACCGGCAGGCCCAGCGCTTCCACGAGTCGCGGCAGGTCGCGGCCGAAGAGCTGGTCCTGCAGCGCCTTGGTGGCGGTCGAGAGCAGCACGCGCTCGCCGCTCAGCAGCGCGGGCACCAGGTACGAGAAGGTCTTGCCGACGCCGGTGCCCGCCTCGACCACCAGCATGCCGCCCTGCTCGATGGTGCGCGCCACGGCCATCGCCATCTCGGTCTGGCCCGAGCGTTCGCGGAACTGCTCGGCCGCGCGCGAGAGCACGCCGCCGTCCGAGAAAGCTTCCAGCACCTTCGATGCGAGCGTGTCTTCCATGCCCACCGCGCTCATGCGGGCTCCTTCGGATCGATCGCGTTCTCGAGCCGCACGATCTGGTCGCGCAGCGCGAGGCGGCGCTTCTTGAGGCGGCGCAGCAGCAGTTCGTCCCGCGGCACGACCTCGCTCAGGCCGTCGATGGACGCGTCGAGGTCCGCATGCTCGATGCGCAGCTCGATCAGTTGGCGGGAAAGGGAGTGGAGATTGGAATCCAACGTGGGAGGAGCGAGCGCATCTTCTGCGCGGCCCGTGCTCGTGTTCATTCGATAATACGTCGTGACACGAACTCCAGAGAAGACAGGCGGCGCTGCATCGGCGCATTCGCGCTCATGACCCAAGGCTTCCGACTCGTTGCCGCCACCGGCCTACACAAGGGCGACCGCCCCTACCAGCAGGACCAGGTGCTGCTGATCGCGCATCCGCGAACGCCGGGCTGCGTGCTGGCCGTGGTGGCCGACGGCATGGGCGGACGCAGCGGCGGCCGCAAGGCCTCCGACCAGGTGCTGATGACCGCGCGCCAGCTGTTCGCGCGCTACAACCCCGTGCGCGACCAGGCCGAGGCGCTGCTGCGCCAGTTGCTCGAGGACGCGCACACGGTGATCAAGCTCACGGCCGTGTCGAGCGAGCAGGAACCGCACAGCACGCTGGCCGCCTTCCTCATGAACCCGAACGGCGACTGCGCCTGGATCCATGCGGGCGATTCGCGCATCTACCACTTCCGCGACGGCCGGCTGATCAAGCGCACGCGCGACCATTCGTACGTGCAGACGCTGATCGACCGCGGCGAGATCACCGAGGCCGAGGCCAACGTGCATCCGCAGGGCAACATCCTGCTCGGCTGCCTGGGCATGCGCTCGACGCCGCCGCCGATCGCGCCCGACCATGTGCCGAGGATGCAGCCCGGCGACCTGCTGATGGCCTGCAGCGACGGCCTGTGGCATTACTTCACCCCCGAGGAGCTCGCGAGCGTGCTGAATGCGCAGCCGCCGCGCGACGCGGTGGAAATCCTGGTGGGCGAAGCACGCCGCCGGGCGCATGGCACCGGCGACAACATCTCGATCGCGGTACTCAAGCTCGAACCGCTGCCGGCGGCCTGAATCCGCGGCCCAAAGTCCATGGGCCGTTGCGAAGCGCTCAGGGCTTCGCGGCCGGTTCCGCAGGCGGCAGCGGCGCGCCGCGCGGCTTGGTGCGGTGGCTGTTCTGGCGCTCGCGGCTCGCGCGATGCTCCTCGGCCTTGCGCTGCTTCTCCTCGTAGCGCTGAACCTGCTCGGGTGCTTCGGCACGGCGCTGCGCGGCCTTGGCCTGTTCGGCCGCCTGGTTGGTCTGCTTCTGGTCGAACTGGCGCTGGCGCTCGGGCGCCTCGGCGGCCGTCGTGGCACGGCCCTGGGCGTGGTCGGCGGCGCGCTGTTCGCGCTCGCGCTGGTTCTGCTGGGACTGCTCGCGCTGCTGCGCGGAATCCTGCGGGCGTTCGGTGGCCTTCTTCTCGTCGAGCTTGCGCAGCTCGGCGGCGCCGCGGCGCTGGCGCTCGATGTCGTTGATCGACGATTCCTGGCGCTTGAGGTGGTCGTTCTCGGTGCGGCGGCGCGCGCGGCTGTCGCGCAGGCAGTCCTCGACCGCGAACTTGGCGTAGCAGGCCTTGCGCTCGCTCTCGTAGCGCGCCTCGATGGCGGCGCGCTCGGTGGCCAGGCGGTTGCGTTCGGCTTCGAGGTCGGCGACGCCGGCGGCGGCGTTGGACTGGGCCCAGACCGGCAGGCCGGCCAACGACATCCACAGGGCAAGGACGAGGGTTTTCTTCATGTGAGGCGAGTGTCGACGATGCGGCGTTCCAGCGCGAGGAATTCGGCCGACTGCATCTCGTTGAGCCGCGAGACCGTGCGCGGAAACTCGTGCGCCAGCGGCCCCTCGGTATACAACGCCTCGGCCGGCACCTCGGCCGACATGATGAGCTTCACGCGGCGGTCGTACAGCACGTCGACCAGCCAGGTGAAGCGGCGCGCCTCGGAGGCCATGCGCACCGGCATGTGCGGCACGTCGGACAGCAGCACCGTGTGGAACTGGCTCGCGATCTCGAGGTAGTCGTTCTGCGAGCGCGGACCGCCGCACAGCGTCTTGAAATCGAACCACACCACGCCGCCGGCCTTGCGCCGCGCGCGGATCTCGCGCGACTCGATGTGCAGCACCGGGTTCTCGTCGGCGGTCTCGGCCAGCTTCTCGAAGGCCTTGCGCATTTCCTTCTCGGTCTCGCCGTCGTTCGGCGTGAGGTACATGCGCAGCTGCTCCATGGTGCGGCGCCGGTAGTCGGTGCCGTTGTCCACGCTGAGCACCTCGAGCTTCTGGTTCAGCAGCTCGATGGCGGGCAGGATGCGGTCGCGGTGCAGCCCGCCGGGATAGAGGTCGTCGGGCTTGAAATTGGAAGTGGTGACGAAGCCCACGCCGTTCTCGAACAGCGCGATCAGCAGCCGATGCAGGATCATCGCGTCGGTGATGTCGGCGACGTGGAACTCGTCGAAACAGATCAGCTTGTAGCGCTTCGAGATGCGCAGGCCCAGCTCGTCGAGCGGGTTGACGGTGCCCTGCAGCTCGCGCAGTTCGCGGTGCACCTCGCGCATGAACTCGTGGAAGTGCAGGCGCGTCTTGCGCCGCAGCGGCACGGCGTTGAAGAAGAGGTCCATCAGGAAGCTCTTCCCGCGCCCCACCCCGCCGTACATGTAGACGCCGCGCGGCAGCTCGGGCCGGTTGATGAGCTTCTTCAGTGCGTTGGAACGCTGCGACTTGTAGGCCGCCCATTCCGCGGCGCAGCGGTCGAGCGCCTCGACGGCCCGCATCTGCGCGGGGTCGCTCTTGAACCCGCGTGCCGCGAGTTCCGCTTCATAGGCCTGTTTGACGCTCAAGGGATCGGAATGCTAGGTATGGGGTGGCTGCGGGCGGCCCGCGAAGGGCCGCCCGCAGCGGGGTCGCCGCTGATCAGAAGTTCAGCGTGCGCTTGTCCACCGCGAGCGCGGCTTCCTTGGTGGCTTCCGACAGCGAGGGGTGCGCGTGGCAGATGCGCGCGATGTCCTCGGCGCTGGCCTTGAACTCCATCGCCACCACGGCTTCGGAGATCAGTTCGCTGGCCTGCGGGCCGACGATGTGCACGCCCAGGATCTCGTCCGTGGCCGCGTCGGCCAGGAACTTGACCATGCCGGTCGTGTCGCCGAGCGCACGCGCGCGGCCGTTGGCCAGAAACGGGAAGGTGCCGGCCTTGTAGGCGCGGCCCGAGGCCTTGAGCTGCTGCTCGGTCTGGCCGACCCATGCGATCTCGGGGCTGGTGTAGATCACCCACGGCACGGTGTTGAAGTTGACGTGCCCGTGCTGGCCGGCAATGCGCTCGGCCACGGCAACGCCCTCTTCTTCCGCCTTGTGCGCGAGCATCGGGCCGCGCACCACGTCGCCGATCGCCCACACGTTCGGCAGGCTGGTCTTGCAGTCGTCGTCCACGGCGATGGCGCCGCGCTCGTCGAGCTTCAGGCCCACGGCTTCGGCGTTCAGGCCGATGGTGTTGGGCACGCGGCCGATCGAGACGATCAGCTTGTCGACCTCGAGCGTCTGGGCCTCGCCCTTGGCGTTGGTCCAGGCCACGCTCACGCCGTTCTTGCCCGACTTGATCTCGCCGACCTTCACGCCGAGCTCGATCTTCAGGCCCTGCTTGTCGAAGGCCTTCTTGGCTTCCTTGGCGATCTGCTCGTCGACCGCGCCGAGAAAGGTCGGCAGCGCTTCGAGCACCGTGACTTCGGCGCCGAGGCGGCGCCACACCGAGCCCATCTCGAGGCCGATGACGCCCGAGCCGATCAGGCCCAGCTTCTTCGGCACCGCGCCGATGCGCAGGGCGCCGTCGTTCGAGAGGATGTTCTCCTCGTCGAAGGCCGCGCCCGGCAGCGCACGGGCGTTGGAGCCGGTGGCGACGATGATGTGCTTGCCGGTGATGGTTTCCTCGGCGGCGCCGGCCACCTTGATGTCGTAGCCGGCGTCACCGGACTTCTCGAACGAACCGCGGCCGTGGAAGAAGCTGATCTTGTTCTTCTTGAACAGGTACAGGATGCCGTCGTTGTTCTGCTTCACGACCTGGTCCTTGCGGGCCAGCATCTTGGCGAGGTCGATGCCGAGGCCCTCGACCTTGATGCCGTGGTCGGCGAAGTGGTGGTTCGCCTGGTCGTAGTGCTCCGACGACTGCAGCAGTGCCTTCGAGGGAATGCAGCCGACGTTGGTGCAGGTGCCGCCCGGTGCCGGGCCGCCCTTGCCGTTCTTCCACTCGTCGATGCAGGCGACGTTGAAGCCGAGCTGCGCCGCGCGGATGGCGGCGATGTAGCCGCCGGGGCCGCCGCCGATGACGATGACGTCGAATTGTTTGGACATGATTTCCTTCATGATTTCGTGTGCCGGCTCCGCTCAATGGCAAGCGAAGCGAAAGCCGTTCGGGAGCACCCGCGGAACCGGCTTTGCCGGGCCGCTGGGTGCGCCCCCTTGAGGGGGGAGGCGGCTACACGAAGTGAGCGAGCAACGGGGGTGGGTCAGGTTAGATGTCGAACAGCAGGCGCGACGGATCCTCGAGCGCTTCCTTCATGGCGACCAGGCCCAGCACGGCTTCGCGTCCGTCGATGATGCGGTGGTCGTAGCTCATCGCCAGGTAGTTCATCGGGCGGATGACGATCTGGCCGTTCTCGACCACGGCGCGGTCCTTGGTGGCGTGCACGCCGAGGATCGCGGACTGGGGCGGGTTGATGATCGGGGTCGAGAGCATCGAGCCGAAGGTGCCGCCGTTCGAGATCGAGAAGGTGCCGCCGGTCATCTCTTCGATGCCGAGCTTGCCGTCCTGGGCCTTCTTGCCGTACTCGGCGATCTTCTTCTCGATGTCGGCGAAGCTCATCTGGTCGGCATTGCGCAGGATCGGCACCACCAGGCCGCGCGGCGAACCGACGGCGATGCCGATGTCGAAGTAACCGTGGTACAGGATGTCGTTGCCGTCGACCGAGGCGTTGATCACCGGGTACTTCTTGAGCGCGTGCACCGCGGCCTTCACGAAGAAACTCATGAAGCCGAGCTTCACGCCGTGTTCCTTGGTGAAGCTGTCCTGGAAGCGCTTGCGCAGTTCCATGACGGGCGCCATGTTCACTTCGTTGAAGGTGGTCAGGATCGCGTTGGTCGACTGCGACTGGATCAGGCGCTCGGCGATGCGCGCGCGCAGGCGGCTCATCGGCACGCGCTGTTCGGGGCGGTCGCCCAGGTCCGGCGCGCTGGTGGGCGCGGCGACCTGCGGCAGCGCGGGCTTGGCGGCCGGCGCGGGGATCGCGGCGGGCGCGGCCTTGGCGGTGGCACCCGAGGCCACGGCGCCGAGCACGTCGCCCTTGGTCACGCGGCCGTCCTTACCGGTGCCGGCCACGTCGCTGGTCTTGAGGTTGTTGTCGGCCAGCAGCTTGGCGGCGGCGGGCATGGCGACGTCGGACTTGGCACCGCCGGTGGCGGCGGCAGCGGCCGCGGGTGCGGCGGCGGCAGGTGCCGCAGCGGCAGCGGCGGGCGCGGCGGCCGGGGCAGCGGCGGCGCCGGCCTTGCCTTCGGTGTCGATCTTCGCGATCAGCTGGTCGGCCACGACGGTGGCGCCGTCGCCTTGCACGATCTCGGCCAGCACGCCGGCGGCGGGGGCCGGCACTTCGAGCACGACCTTGTCGGTCTCGATCTCGATCAGGATTTCATCGATGGCGACGGCTTCGCCGGCCTTCTTCTTCCAGGTGAGCATGGTGGCTTCGGCCACCGATTCGGACAGCTGAGGGACTTTGACTTCTACGATAGACATTTGGAGTTTGCTCCGCTTTGATTTGTGTGTGCCCCTGGGGCCGGGGTTCGCCCGGCCCGCCCCTCGTGGGGGATCGGGCGATGTGGCCGTGCCACATGCGCCCGAGCGGGTTGTTCGTGTTGAGAAAGGATCGTTCTATTACTTGGTCAGCACGAAGCCCTTGAGCTTGGCGAAGGCGGCATCGACCAGTGCCTTCTGCTGTTCCTGGTGCAGGTGCGAGTAGCCGACGGCCGGCGAGGCCGAGGCCGCGCGGCCGGCGTAGCCGAGCTTCTGGCCTTCCTGCATGTTCTCGTGGATGTAGTGCTGCACGAAGAACCAAGCGCCCTGGTTCTGCGGTTCGTCCTGGCACCACACCACGTCGACGAGGTTCGGGTACTTCTTGATCTCGGCCGCGAAGGCCTTGTGCGGGAACGGATAGAGCTGCTCGACGCGGATGATCGCCACGTCCTCGTCGCCGCGTTCCTCGCGCTTCTTGGCCAGGTCGTAGTAGACCTTGCCCGAGCACGCGACCAGGCGCTTGACCTTCTCGGCCTTGAGCGCCTTGCTTTCCGGAATGATGGTCTGGAAGCTGCCCTTGGTGAACTCGGCCAGCGGCGAGGTCGCGTCCTTGTTGCGCAGCAGCGACTTGGGCGTGAGGATGATCAGCGGCTTGCGCAGGTTGCGCACCATCTGGCGGCGCAGCACGTGGAAGATCTGGCTGGCCGTGGTCGGCTGCACCACCTGCATGTTGGTGTCGGCGCTCAGCTGCATGAAGCGCTCGAGGCGCGCCGAGCTGTGCTCGGGGCCCTGGCCTTCGTAGCCGTGCGGCAGCATCATCGTGAGGCCGTTGACGCGGCCCCACTTGACTTCGCCCGAGGCGATGAACTGGTCGATCACCACCTGCGCGCCGTTCACGAAGTCGCCGAACTGGGCTTCCCAGATCACCAGCGTGTTCGGGTCGTTCGAGGCATAGCCGTATTCGAACGCGAGCACCGCTTCTTCCGACAGGATCGAGTCGATCACGACGAACGGGGCCTGGTTGTCGGCCACGTTCGACAGCGGCGTGTAGGTGCCTTCGTCGAACTTCTCGCGGTTCTGGTCGTGCAGCACGGCGTGGCGGTGCGTGAACGTGCCGCGGCCCGAGTCCTCGCCCGACAGGCGCACCGGGTAGCCGCTGGCCACCAGCGAGGCGAAGGCCATGTGCTCGCCCATGCCCCAGTCGACGTTGACGTCGCCGCGGCCCATGGCGGCGCGGTCGTCGAGCACCTTCTTGACCAGCGGATGCACCGTGAAGCCTTGCGGCACGGTGGTGATCTTCTCGGCCAGGCGCTTCCACTCGCTCGAGGGGATCGCGGTGTCGCCGGCGTCGGTCCACTTCTTGTTGAGGTACGGGCTCCAGTCGACGGCGTACTTGCTCTTGAAGTTGGTCAGTACCGGGTCGACCGTGTTCTTGCCTTCGTCGAAGGCGGCGCGCTGCGCCTTGACCATGTCGTCGCCGAGCGTGTCGCCCAGGCCTTGCGCGGCCAGCTTGTCGGCGTACAGCTTGCGCGTGCCGGGATGCTGGGCGATCTTCTTGTACATCAGCGGCTGGGTCAGCGAGGGGGTGTCCTGCTCGTTGTGGCCCAGCTTGCGGAAGCAGATGATGTCCACGACCACGTCCTTCTGGAATTCCATGCGGAAGTCCAGCGCGATCTGGGTGGCGAGCACCACGGCTTCGGGGTCGTCGCCGTTCACGTGCAGCACCGGCGCCTCGATCATCTTGACGATGTCGGTGCAATACAGCGTCGAGCGGCTGTCGCGCGGGTCGCTGGTGGTGAAGCCGATCTGGTTGTTGATGACGATGTGCACCGTGCCGCCCGTGGAGTAGCCACGGGTTTCGGCCAGCGCCAGCGTTTCCATCACGACGCCCTGGCCCGCGAAGGCGGCGTCGCCGTGCACGATCACGGGCAGCACCTGCTTGCCCAGCGGGTCGGCGCGGCGGTCCATGCGCGCGCGCACCGAGCCTTCGACCACGGGATTCACGATCTCGAGGTGCGAGGGGTTGAACGCGAGGCTCAGGTGGACCGGGCCGCCGGGGGTGGTCACGTCCGAGCTGAAGCCCTGGTGATACTTGACGTCGCCGCTGGGCAGGTCTTCAGGCGCGGTGTGGTCGAACTCGGCGAACAGGTCGGCCGGCATCTTGCCGAGCGAGTTCACGAGCACGTTGAGGCGGCCGCGGTGGGCCATGCCGATCACGATTTCCTGCACGCCCTTGGCGCCGGCCTGGTTGATCAGCTCGTCCATCGAGACGATGAAGCTTTCGCCGCCTTCGAGCGAGAAGCGCTTCTGGCCGACGTACTTGGTGTGCAGGAAGCGCTCGAGGCCCTCGGCCGCGGTCAGGCGGTTGAGCACGTGCTTCTTCTGCTCGGCGCTGAGCTTGGGATTGGTGCGGGCGCTCTCGAGCCGCTGCTGCCACCAGCGCTTGTGGTTCTGGTCGGTGGTGTACATGTACTCGGCACCCATGGTGCCGCAGTACGTTTCGCGCAGTGCGTTGAGCAGGTCGCGCAAGGACATGGTGTCCTTGCCGAAGAAGGTGTTGCTGGTGTTGAACACCGTCTCGAGGTCGGCGTCGGTGAAGCCGTAGAACGAGGGCTCGAGTTCGGGAATGGCGGGACGCTCGGCGCGCTTGAGCGGATCGAGGTCGGCCCAGCGGGCGCCGACGTTGCGGTAGGCGGCGATCAGCTGCTGGACGGCGGTGCGCTTGCGGCCGAGTTCGGAGTCGGCGCCGCTGGCCTGCACGACCTTGGTCGTGCCCTGCTTCGCCAGTTCGGCGAAAGCGTTGATGACCGGCTGGTGCGGAACGTCGCGGGTGTTGGTGCCGTCGGCGGCGGGGACGTGCTGCAGCGCGTCGAAGTAGGTGCGCCAGTTGTCGGGCACGCTGCCGGGGTTGGCGAGGTAGTTTTCGTACATCTCCTCGACATAGGGCGCGTTGCCGCCGAAGAGATAGGTGTTGCCTTGGTAGGCGGCATACACCGATGGAGTCGATGAATCGCTCATATTGCGCTGACCTTCGCTTCCCTGTGGGAAGCACGAGCTGGTTTAAGAAACCTTCCGCGACACGGCTGAACCGATTGGCGGATGCGACTGTGGCTGGGGAAGGGCCTGAGTACCGGGCGATTGTGCCACGCCAACCATATGACGGTTGAAAGCGGATGCACAACCCCCCAGGCGAGGGCTCAGGCCGGCTTGAGCAACAGCTTGATCTGCTGCAGCGTGGCGGGGTCGTCGATGGTGGTCAGGTCGCCCGGATCGCGGCCCTCGCAGACCGCCTGGATGGCGCGGCGCAGCAATTTGCCGCTGCGGGTCTTGGGCAGCCCGCCCACGAAGCGCACCCGCGCCGGCCGGGCCAGCGCGCCGAGCTGGTCGGCCACGGTCTTCATGATCTCGCCCTCGAGCTTGAGCGCCACCGCCTCGTCGCTCACGGCCTGCCCGTCCTTGGACACCACGAAGGCCATCGCGACCTGGCCCTTGAGCGCATCGGCCACGCCCACCACGGCCACCTCGGCCACGCCCGCGTGGCCCGAGATGCTCTCCTCGATCTCGCGCGTGCCGAGCCGGTGGCCGGCCACGTTGATCACGTCGTCGGTGCGCCCGAGGATGTAGAAATAGCCGTCCTCGTCGCGGATGCCCCAGTCGAAGGTCGAATAGACCATCTTGCCGGGCACGCTCTTCCAGTAGGTGTTGACGAAGCGCGCGTCGTCCTTCCAGATGGTCTGCATGAAGCCCGGCGGCGTCGGGCCCTCGACCACGACCACGCCCTTCTCGTTCGGCGCCGTGAGCTCCTCGCCGGTCGACTCGTGCAGGATCTTCACCTTGTAGCCGTACATCGGCACGCCCGGGCTGCCGAACTTGCTGGGCTTCTTCTCGATGCCGTTGGCGATGGTAATGATCGGCCAGCCCGATTCGGTCTGCCAGTAGTTGTCGATGATCGGCACGCCCAGGCCCTCGGCGATCCAGCGGCCCGTGGGCTCGTCGAGCGGCTCGCCCGCCAGGAACAGCGCGCGCAAGGTGGAAAGATCGTATGTCTTGAGCAGCGCCGGGTCCTGCTTCTTGAGCACGCGCACCGCGGTCGGCGCGCTGAACATCACCGTCACCTTGTACTTCTCGACCAGCCGCCACCAGATGCCGCCGTCGGGCTGGCCGTCGAGCCCCTGCGTGGGCAGGCCCTCGTACATCACCGTCGCCATGCCGGCGATCAGCGGGCCGTAGACGATGTAGCTGTGGCCCACGACCCAGCCGATGTCGCTGGTGGAGAAATAGGTCTCGCCGGGCCGGCCGTCGAAGATGTGCTTCATGCTCGCGGCCAGCGCCACCGCGTAGCCGCCCACGTCGCGCTGCACGCCCTTGGGCTTGCCGGTGGTGCCGCTGGTGTAGATGGTGTAGCTGATCTCGGTCGACTCGAGCCAGGTGCAGGGCACCTGCGCGTCGAGGTGCTTTTGCCGCAGCTCGCTCGCCAGGTGGTCGCGCCCCGCCACCAGCGCCATGGGGGCCAGGCCGCGGTCGGTCAGCAGCACCGCGTCGGGCTTGTGCTTCGACAGGCGGATCGCCTCGTCGAGCAGCGGCTTGTACGCGATCACCTTGCCGCCGCGCGAACCGGCGTCGGCGCTCACCACCACCTTGGGCTCGGCATCCTCGATGCGCGTGGCCAGCGAGCCGCTCGCGAAGCCGCCGAACACCACGCAGTGGATGGCGCCGATGCGCGCGCAGGCCAGCATCGCGAACGCGGCCTCGGGAATCATCGGCATGTAGATCAGCACGCGGTCGCCGCGGCCCACGCCGAGTTCGACCAGGCTGGCGGCGGTGCGCTGCACCTCGGCATGCAGCTCGCGGAAGCTGTAGCTCTTCTCGGTGCCGGTCTCGGTCGAGACGAAGATCAGCGCCGGCTGGTCGCCGCGCTCCGCGAGGTGGCGGTCGACGGCGTTGTGGCACAGGTTGGTGGTGCCGCCGACGAACCAGCGCGCGAACGGCGGCTGGCTGGCGTCGAGGATCTGCTGCGGCGGGCTCTGCCAGTCGATGAGCCGGGCCTGCTCGGCCCAGAAGGCCTCGGGCGCGTCGATCGATTGGCGATGGAAATCTTCGTAGCGGCTCATCGGTGTTGTCTCCTGATCTTAGGAAATCGGTCCGGCGCCGGCCCCGCGAGCGGCTGGCGTCGAAACTGAATTCATAATTATGGAGACCGATCTTGCAGCAGGCTGACGCGCACCACAAGCGGATGAAACCGGGGCCGGCCGTCTGCCGCCCCTCTTCTATTAGATGGAAGGTGCCCGGCCCGCTCAGCGCACCAGCGCGAGCAGCTCCGGAAAGGCCGGATGCTCGGCCGTGCGCAGCCATTCGAAGCCGACCATCTCCGTCGTCACCAGTTCGGCGCCAGCGCCGGCCAGGCGGTCGAAGGCGGCGTCGCGGTTGCGCTCGGTGCGCGAACCGCAGGCATCGGTGACGACCCAGACCTCGAACTCGTCCTCGAGCAGGTCGAGCGCCGTCTGCAGCAGGCAGACATGGGCCTCGCAGCCCGCGATGACGATGGTGTTGCGCTCCTCGGCGGCCGCGGCCGGCTTCTGCAGGTGCTTGGGCAGGCTGCGCGCATTGCCCTGCGGCGCCTTGGCCGGCACGCGCAGCCATTCGCCCAGTCCCTCTTCCACGCCACTGAAGTGCATCTTCGGCAGCGTGCGGCGGCACAGCGCGCGGATGTCGGGCAGGTTCTCGCCGAGCTTGGACGGGTTGTGCTCGGTGCCGAAGACCGGCACGTCGAACAGCCGGGCCATCTTGGCGAGGCGGACCGCGTTCTGCGCCACCGCCTCCGACTCGAAGATCGCCGGCATCAGTCGGGCCTGATAGTCGACCAGCACGAGTTGGGATTGGGATGCGTCGAGCAGCATGGGCGGGGTTCTTTCTTCTGACGAGGGTTGCGGGGCGGCCGTGCGCCCGAAACCCTGGAAACTAACACCAAAGCACCGGCGCGCGGACCGGCTCAGGCGGCCGGCGCCCCGACGCGGTCCACAAGCTGCCCGATGTAGGCCTCGAACAGCGCATCGGCCGACTGCCCGAACATGCGGATGCGCCCGGTGTGCCGCATCAGCAGCAGGCCGACGCCGTGCGCGAACAACGCGGTGTTCTCGCGCAGCGCGTCGGCGGCATCGAGCCCCATCGCGCGCAGCGCTTCCTCGCAGGGGTTGAGCGCTTCCTTCAACTGGTCGTTGAGCGCATGGTCGAGCTCGCTGGTCAGGCCGCGCGGCCGCATGCCGTGCACCAGGTAGAAGCCGAGGTCGAGCTCGCGCGGATGGGCCGCGTAGAAGCCGAACCAGGCCCGCGCCTTGGACGCCAGCGTCAGCGCGGGCCGGTCCGCGAAGGCCTCGGCCTCGGCCACCGCGGTGCACAGCCGCAGCAGCGATTCGTCGAGCAGCGCGGCGTAGATCGCCTCCTTGCTCTCGAAATACGAATAGATGGCGCCCGGCGTGTAGCCCGCGCGGCGCGCGATCTCGCGAATGCTCGCGCCCTCGATGCCGGCCTCGGAGAACACGGCCCGCGCCGCGTCGAGCACCAGCGCTCGGCGCGCGTCGCTCAGGGTCTGTCGTCGTTGGAGCTTGGCCTGCATGGGCTGGACTGTAGCCCTTCTTTTAAGCGTTGCTCATTTTTCTTAACGGTTGATCAATTTTTTGAACAGTGTTTAAATTTGGAGAAGCCGGCCCGATCCGGCCCGCACGACAACCACCGGAGACACCCACGATGAACGCCCCGCTCCCCTCGGCCGCGCTGATGTCCGGCGCCGACTACCGCGAATCGCTGCGCCGCTACAAGCCCGTCGTCTACGTCGACGGCCGGCGGGTCGAGAGCGTGGCCGACGAACCCGCGTTTCGCCCCGGCATCAACGCCATCGCCCTGACCTACGACCATGCGCTGAAGGCGCAGTACGAGCCGCTGATGACCGCGGTGCAGCACACCAGCGGCAAGCGCGTGAACCGGCTCTCGCACATCAACACCAGCGCCGGCGACCTGCTCAACAAGCTCGAGGCGGTGCGGCTGGTGTGCCAGGAAACCGGCTGCGCGCAGCGCTACCTCACGCACGACGCGCTCAACGCGATCGCCCAGGTGTCGGCGCGCATCGACGACGCGCGCGGCGGCGGCGAGCACACGGCGCGCTTTCATGAATACCTGCACCGCGTCCAGGACCAGGACCTGACGCTGGGCGTGGCCATGACCGACGCCAAAGGCGACCGCAGCCGCCGGCCGCACGAGCAGGCCAACGTCGACAGCTACGTGCACGTGGTGGAGCGCAACGCGCGCGGCATCGTGATCTCGGGCACCAAGGCCATCGTGACCGGCGCGCCCTACGTGCACGAGCTGCTGGTCATGCCCTGCCGCAACATGGGCCGCGAGGATGCAGACTTCGCCGTCTGCTGCGCGGTGCCGCTGGACGCGCCGGGCCTGACCATCGTGGCGCGACCGGCCGGCCGGCCCGGCGAGAAGCTGGAGCACGGCGACGCCCTGTTCAGCCGCAAGTACGGCCAGAGCACCGGCGTGTGCATCTTCGACCGCGTGCTGGTGCCGTGGGAGCGCGTGTTCTACGACGGCTCCGACGGCAGCTGGGAACATTCGGGCCACCTCACCTACAGCTACGCCACCCACCACCGCCACAGCTGCATCGGCGCGCGCGCCGGCTTCGGCGATCTGCTGATCGGCGCCGGCGCGCTGATGTGCGAGGCCAACGGCTTCGACCCGGGCAAGGAAAGCCACCTGCGCGAGCAGATGGTCGAGCTCATCAGCATCACCGAGGGCTTCTTCGCCTGCGGCGTGGCCGCCAGCGTCTACGGCAAGGCCGACGAACACTGCCCGGTCTTCATGCCCGACCCGGTGTTCAGCAACATCGGCAAGCTGCTGCTGGCGACCAAGATCTACGACATGCACCGCATCGCCCACACCGTGAGCGGCGGCCTGATCGTCACCCTGCCCGGCCCCGACGAGGACCACAACCCCGAGACCGCGGCGCGGCTGTCCGACGTGCTGCGCGCCAATCCGGCCGTGCCCTACGAACAGCGCATCGAGGCGGCCCGCTTCATCGAGGACCTGACGGCCGGCTATCAGGGCGGCTGGTACAGCGTGATCAGCCTGCATGGCGGCGGCTCGCCGGCGGCGATGAAGCAGGAGATCTGGCGCCACTACCCGGTGGGCTCGAAGGTGGAGCTGGTCGAGCGGCTGCTCGAGCGCGGCATCGCGGCCGACGGCTCGCCCGCGGCCGCGCCGCACGATCCGCAGCGCGCGATCACGCGCAACCGCCAGCCCGGCAAGTGCTGCGACACGGGCTGCACCACGCCCGGACAGCCGGTGATGGTCGAACTGCCCAAGCCTCATCGCGCCGCCTAGACTCGGCGGGATGAAAGTCCTGACGAAGCGGCTCTGCCTCGCGGCCCTCGGTGTCGGTGCCGCGCTGCTGCTGGCCGGTTGCGGCGGCGTGCGCAAGAGCACGGTGCCGCTGGCGACCGTGCTCGAGACCCAGCGCTGCACGCGCCAGGCCGACACCCTGCTCGTGATGCTGCCGGGCGTCCATTCGACGCCCGATGAGTTCGAGCGCGAGGGCTTCGTCGAGGCGGTGCGCGCGAACCGGCTCGCGGTCGACGTGATGCTGGTCGACGCGCACCTGGGCTACTACAACGACAGGAGCGTGCTCGAGCGGCTGGAGGCCGACGTGATCGCACCCGCGCGGCGCCAGGGCTACCGCCAGATCTGGATCGTCGGCATCTCGCTCGGCGGCTTCGGCGGCCTGCTCTTTGCGCAGACGCATCCGGGCGAACTGGCCGGCGTGGTGGCGATCGCGCCCTATCTGGGCGAACGCACGCTGAGCACCGACATCGCCAACGCGGGCGGACTCGCGAAATGGAACGGGCCGCTCGACAGCGGCGCCGGCATTCCGCGCACGCCGAACGAAACCCAGTTGTGGCAATGGCTGCGCGGCTACGCGGGCCACACGCAGACGGCGGGCGCGCGGCCGCCGCTGTACCTGGGCTACGGGCTCGACGACCGCTTCGCCTTCAGCCACCGGCTGCTGGCGGGCGTGCTGCCGGCCGAACGCGTTGTCACCACCGAGGGCGGCCACGACTGGCCCGAATGGCGGCGCCTGTGGCAGCGGCTGCTGCCGACGCTGTCGCTGCCCGGCTGCCCCGGCTGAATCTCAGTTCGGCCGCAGCCGCAGCAGCTTGCCGTTCGACTCGTCGGTCAGCACGTAGAGCAGGCCGTCGGGCCCCTGCTTCACGTCGCGGATGCGCGCGCGTCCGTCCTCGAGCAGCTTGTGCTCGGCCACCACCTTGCCGTTCTTGAGCTCGATGCGGTCGAGGTAGCCGAACTTGAGCGAGCCGACGAACAGGTTGCCCTTCCACGCGGCGCCGTAGCGGTCGCTGGTGAGAAAGGCCATGCCCGAGGTCGCGATCGAGGGCACCCAGTAGTGCAGCGGCTGCTCCATGCCTTCCTTGGCCGTGATGCCGTCGCCGATCTTGCCGCCGCCGTAGTTCTCGCCGTAGGTGATCACGGGCCAGCCGTGGTTGCGTCCGGCCTGCGCGATGTTGATCTCGTCGCCGCCCTGCGGGCCGTGCTCGGTCATCCACAGACGGCCGTCGGGGCCGAGCGTGGCGCCCTGTCCGTTGCGGTGGCCGTAGCTCCAGATCTCGGGCAGCGCGCCGGGCCGGCCGACGAAGGGGTTGTCCTTCGGCACGCTGCCGTCCTTGCCGATGCGCACGATCTTGCCGAGATGGTTGTCGAGCTTCTGGGCGTCCTCCTTGCGGCTGAAGCGGTCGCCGAGCGTGAGGTAGAGCGTGCCGTCGCCGCCGTCGACGATGCGGCAGCCGAAGTGGGCGCGGCTCGCGACCTTGGGTTTCTGGCTGAAGACGATCTGCAGGTTCTCGAGCCGCGTGTCGTCGGACGACAGCCGCGCCCGCGCGAGCGCCGTGCTGTTGGCGCTGCCGCCGGCATCGGGCTCCGAGAAGCAGAAGTACAGCGTGCGGTTGCTGCGGAAGTCCGCGTCGACGAGCACGTCGAGCAGACCGCCCTGCCCGCCGGCCGCAATGGCCGGCAGGCCCGCCAGCGGCGCGCCCATCTTGCCGTCCTTCGCGACGATGCGCATGCGCCCCGGCTTCTCGGTGACCACGAAACGGTCGCCCGGCAGGAAGCCCACGCCCCAGGGACTCTCGAGCCCCGAAGCCACCGTCTCAGATCGCCCTTGCGCCATGGCGGCCGCGCCAAAGATCAAACCCGACATGACGACAACACGGCCGACAACGCGCCGGGAGGGCTTCGAGAGCGATTTCATGTGTTTTCCCCGCAAAACGAATGATCTTGGCGGTTTTTCAAACCCACATGAAGACAGTTGTCGACTTCGAAGGGTCTTGGAGGCCGAACTGCTTATCCGGCATCACCGGTCAACCGTTACATTTTAGTTGTCCGATGATTCAAAATTTCCAAGTAAATCAACGGGTTGGCGGCACAATCTCTAATTCATCTCAAATTGACAGCGCCAGCCGTCATCAATATCCTACGCGCCATGCGTTTTTTCGTCCTACCCGCGTCCCTCCTGATTGCCGTCGCTGCCCACGCAGCTCCCCAACCACCGGACCGGACCGACGAAGTCGGCCAACTGCTGGCCGAAAAAGGCCTGGTGGGGCAACTGAGGCAAGTCCGCCAGACTGTCACCGAGCGCACCTCCGACCTCGTGATGACCGCCATCGGCTTCCTCGGTGTTCCGTACCGCCGCGGCGGTAATTCCGAGGACACCGGCTTCGATTGCAGCGGCTTCGTGCGCGCCATGTACAACCAGACGGTCGGCCACATGCTGCCGCGCCGCGCCGAAGAACAGGCTGCCGCCACCGAGAAGATCGACCGCAGCGAACTCAAGCCCGGCGACCTCGTGTTCTTCAACACCATGCGCCGCGCCTTCAGCCATGTCGGCATCTATGTCGGCGAAGGCAAGTTCATCCACTCGCCGCGCTCGGGCGCCCAGGTGCGCGTGGAAGACATGAACGGCAGCTACTGGAGCCGCCGCTTCGACGGCGCCCGCCGCGTGCTCGGCGGCGGATCGAACGACGAGATCCGCGCCGCCGCGGCTTCGGCCCGCACCGGCGACTGAATTCCCCTTCTTCGGCCCGTTTCGCACAGGGGCCAGGACGAAAAAAATCCCGCAGCCGCGGGATTTTTTGTTTGGGGCGAAGGCCGCAACGCGGCCCCCGATCCTTCAGCGCTTCTGCGGCGGCAGGTCGGTGCAGGTCCCGTGCGCCACTTCCGCCGCCATGCCGATGCTCTCGCCCAGCGTCGGGTGCGGATGGATGGTCTTGCCGATGTCGATCTCGTCGGCGCCCATCTCGATGGCCAGCGCGATCTCGCCGATCATGTCGCCGGCATGGGTGCCCACGATGCCACCGCCGAGGATGCGGTGCGTCTCGGCGTCGAACAGCAGCTTGGTGAAGCCCTCGTCGCGGCCGTTGGCGATCGCGCGGCCCGAGGCGGTCCACGGGAAGTGGCCCTTCTTGACCTTGATGCCCTCGGCCTTCGCCTGGTCCTCGGTCAGCCCCACCCACGCCACCTCGGGGTCGGTGTAGGCCACGCTCGGGATCACGCGGGCATTGAAGGCCGCGCTCGCCAGTTCCTTGTCGCCCTTGAGCTCGCCCGCGATCACCTCGGCCGCCACGTGCGCCTCGTGCACCGCCTTGTGGGCCAGCATCGGCTGGCCGACGATGTCGCCGATGGCGAAGATGTGCGGCACGTTGGTGCGCATCTGGATGTCGACCGGGATGAAGCCGCGATCGCCCACGGCCACGCCGGCCTTCTCGGCCCCGATCTTCTTGCCGTTGGGGCTGCGGCCCACGGCCTGCAGCACCAGGTCGTAGACCTGCGGTTCCTTGGGCGCGTTCTCGCCCTCGAAGGTGACCTTGATGCCCTCCTTCGTGGCCTCGGCGCCGACCGTCCTGGTCTTGAGCATGAGGTTGTCGAAGCGCGGCGCGTTCATTTTCTGCCAGACCTTCACCAGGTCGCGGTCGGCGCCCTGCATCAGGCCGTCGAGCATCTCGACCACGTCGAGGCGCGCGCCCAGCGAGGAATAGACCGTGCCCATCTCGAGGCCGATGATGCCGCCGCCCAGGATCAGCATGCGCTTGGGATCGGTGCCGAGCTCGAGCGCGCCGGTGGAGTCGACCACGCGCGGGTCCTTCGGCATGAAGGGCAGGCTCACGGCCTGCGAGCCGGCGGCGATGATGGCGCTGCGGAACTTCACGGTCTGCTTGCTGCCGGTGGTGTCCCAGCCGGTGCCCGAGGTCTCCTCGACCTCGATGTGATGCGGGTCGACGAAGTTGCCCACGCCGCGCAGCACCGTGACCTTGCGCATCTTGGCCATGGCGGTGAGGCCGCTCGTGAGCTTGCCCACCACCTTGTTCTTGTGGCCCAGCAGCTTGGCGCGGTCGACCGTGGGCGCGGCGAAGCTCACGCCGAGGTCGGCGAAGTGCTTGACCTCGTCCATCACCGAGGCCACGTGCAGCAGCGCCTTCGAGGGGATGCAGCCGACGTTGAGGCAGACGCCGCCGAGGGTGGCGTAGCGCTCGATCAGCACGACCTTCAGGCCGAGGTCGGCGGCGCGGAAGGCGGCCGAGTAGCCGCCGGGGCCGGCGCCCAGCACGATGACATCGCATTCGACGTCGACCTTGCCGCCGTAGTTCGAGGCCGCGGGCGCGGCGACCGGTGCGGGCGCGGCAGCCTTGGGCGCGGGCGCCGCTGCTGCAGGCGCCGGGGCGGCAGCAGCGGGCGCAGGCGCGGCGGCGGCATCCGCCTCCAGCGTCAGCACCACCGAGCCTTCCTTGACCTTGTCGCCCACCTTCACCGCCAGCGACTTCACCACGCCGGCCGCGGACGACGGGATCTCCATCGAGGCCTTGTCCGATTCGACCGTGATCAGCGATTGCTCGGCCTTCACCGTGTCGCCCACCTTCACCAGCACCTCGATCACCGCCACTTCGTCGAAGTCGCCGATGTCGGGCACCTTGATTTGTTGTTCGCTCATTTGGACACTTTCAGTTTGAGTGTGAGAGAGTCGACCGGTCCGGCCGAATTGCGATCGAATTCGCAGGCGGCGGCGATCCCCGCCTCCGCCACGTCGCGCGCCGAGCGCGACTTCTGGTCGTACACCGCATGCATGGCGCCGAGCGCGAAGCTGCGTCCCGAGCCGATGCTCCAGAACTGCTTGAACTCGAACACCTCGCGGTAGCTGTAGATGCCGTAGATCCCGCTCGCGTTGGCCAGCAGCATCGTGAACTGGCTCGACTCGTAGGGCTCGTGATCGTCTTCCTTGGTCTCCATGAAGAACGAGCTCTTGAGCACCGGATGCAGCATCGTGAAGGTGCGGAACACCTCGTGCTTGCTGCCGAACAGCAGCGACTCGCGCGGCTGCGCGGCCAGCGCATGCTGCAGCACCAGGAAGTGCGCCGCGGCGCCGGCCATCGCGAACAGGCTGTGGCCGGCGGCGTCCTCGATCGAGAAGATCTTCTGGTTCGCCTCCTGCCGGTGCGTGAGCCGCGTGTCCCCGAAGGTCACGAGCGCGTCGGCCGCCATGGCGACCTGGCCGTTCTTGCGGACGGCCACGACCGTGGTCATGGGGCCTCGCGCCGGTTCGCCAGGGGCGCCGAGGCCGCCGAAGCAGCCTGGGCGCTCATAGCAGCACGCGGCGGAAGTCGGCGAGCACCTGGCCCAGGTAGGCGTTGAAACGCGCCGCCGAGGCACCGTCGATGACGCGGTGGTCGTACGACAGCGACAGCGGCAGCGTGAGGCGCGGCACGAACTGCTTGCCGTCCCACACCGGCTTCATCGCGCTCTTCGAGAGGCCGAGGATGGCCACTTCGGGGGCGTTGATGATCGGCGTGAAGTGCGTGCCGCCGATGCCGCCGAGCGAGCTGATCGAGAAGCAGCCGCCCTGCATGTCGGCCGCGCCGAGCTTGCCGTCGCGCGCCTTCTTGGCGAGCTCGCCCATCTCCTGGCTGATCTGCAGGATGCCCTTCTTGTCGGCATCGCGCAGCACCGGCACCACGAGGCCGTTGGGCGTGTCGGCCGCGAAGCCGATGTGGAAGTACTGCTTGTAGACCAGCGTGTCTCCGTCGAGGCTGGTGTTGAACTCGGGGAACTTCTTGAGCGCCGAGACCACCGCCTTGATCACGAAGGCCAGCATCGTGACCTTCACGCCCGACTTCTCGTTCTCCTTGTTGGTGGCAACGCGGAAGGCTTCGAGCTCGGTGATGTCGGCATCGTCGTTGTTCGTGACGTGCGGGATCATCACCCAGTTGCGGTGCAGGTTCGCGCCGCTGATCTTCTTGATGCGCGACAGGTCCTTGCGCTCGACCGTGCCGAACTTCGTGAAGTCGACCTTCGGCCAGGGCAAGAGACCCAGCGCGGCGCCGTCGGCACCGCCACCGCCCGCGGGCTTGGCCGCGGCGGAAGCCTTGGTGGTGGCCTGGCCACTCATCACGGCCTTGGTGAAGCCCTGGACGTCTTCCTGCGTGATGCGGCCCTTGGGACCGGAACCCTTGACCTCCTCGAGCGGCACGCCGAGCTCGCGCGCGAACTTGCGCACCGAGGGCGAAGCATGCGGCAGGCCGGCCGACGGGCTCTTGGTCGGATCGTGCGGCGCGGCGGCAGCCGGCGCGGGAGCGGCCGCAGCCGGTGCGGGCGCGGAGGCCGACGCCGTGGCGGGTGCCGCCGCTGCGGCAGCGGGGGCCGGTGCCGGCGCGGGTGCCGCACCCGCAGCGGGCGCGGCGCCTTCGATCACCGCGATCAGGTCGCCGATGTTGACGACGTCGCCGACCTTGACCTTGAGTTCCTTGAGCGTGCCGGCGGCCGACGACGGGATCTCCATCGAGGCCTTGTCCGATTCGACCGTGATCAGCGACTGCTCGACCTTGATGGTGTCGCCGGGCTTGACCAGCACTTCGATCACCGCGACGTCCTTGAAGTCGCCGATGTCGGGCACCTTCACGTCGACCGGGCCCGCGGCGGCCGCCGGTGCAGCCGCCGGAGCGGGTGCGGGCGCCGCGGCGGCCGGTGCCGGCGCGCTGGCCGCGGTGCCGGAGCACTGGCCGCGGGCGCCGGCGCGGCGGCCTGGCCGGCCCCTTCGGCCTCGAGCACCAGCACCACCGAACCTTGCTTCACCTTGCTGCCGACCTCGACCTTGAGTTCCTTGACCACGCCGGCGGACGACGACGGAATCTCCATCGAGGCCTTGTCCGACTCCACGGTGATGAGCGACTGCTCGGGCTTGACCGTGTCGCCCACTTTCACCAGCACCTCGATCACAGCGACTTCATCGAAATCGCCGATGTCGGGTACCTTGACTTCCACTGCTGCCATATCGTTTGTCTCCCGCCGGAAGGCGCGTCCTGGTTATGGGGAATCGTGATTACGCGTAGAGCGGGTTCACCTTGTCGGCATTGATGCCGTACTTCTTGATCGCCTCGGCCACCTTGGCGGCCGGCAGCGCGCCGTCCTCGGCCAGGGCCTTGAGCGCGGCGACGACGATGTAGTGGCGGTTGACCTCGAAGTGCTCGCGCAGCTTGCTGCGGAAGTCGCTGCGGCCGAAGCCGTCGGTGCCCAGCACCTTGTAGTTGCGGCCCTTGGGGATGAAGGGGCGGATCTGCTCGGCGTAGGCCTTCATGTAGTCGGTCGACGCGACCACCGGGCCCGTGCTGCCGCCGAGCTGCTGCGCCACGAAGGGCACGCGCGCTTCCTCGGTCGGGTGCAGCAGGTTCCAGCGGTCGGCGTCCTGGCCGTCGCGCGTCAGCTCGTTGAAGCTCGGGCAGCTCCAGACGCCGGCGCTCACGCCCCAGTCCTTCTCGAGCAGTTCCTGCGCCGCGAAGCTCTCGCGCAGGATGGTGCCGGAGCCCAGCAGCTGCACCGTGGGGGCTTCCTTGCCCTTGGCGGCCTTGACCGCCGGCGCCTGCCGGCACAGGTACATGCCCTTGATGATCTGTTCCTCGGTGCCGGGCTGCAGGCCGGGCATCGGGTAGTTCTCGTTGAGCAGCGTGATGTAGTAGTAGACGTTGTCCTGCTTCTCGACCATGCGCTTCAAGCCATGGTGCAGGATCACGCCGACTTCGTGCGCGAAGGTCGGGTCGTAGCTCACGCAGTTCGGGATGGTGTTGGCCAGGATGTGGCTGTGGCCATCCTCGTGCTGCAGGCCTTCGCCGTTCAGCGTGGTGCGCCCCGAGGTGCCGCCGAGCAGGAAGCCGCGCGCCTGCATGTCGCCGGCCGCCCAGGCCAGGTCGCCGATGCGCTGGAAGCCGAACATCGAGTAGTACACGTAGAACGGCACCATGATGCGGTTGTTCGTGCTGTACGACGTGGCCGCCGCGATCCAGCTCGACATGCCGCCGGCCTCGTTGATGCCTTCCTGCAGGATTTGGCCGGCCTTGTCTTCCTTGTAGTACATGACCTGGTCCTTGTCGACCGGGGTGTACTGCTGACCGTGCGGGTTGTAGATGCCGACCTGGCGGAACAGGCCTTCCATGCCGAAGGTGCGCGCCTCGTCCACGAGGATCGGCACCACGCGCGGGCCCAGGGCCTGGTCGCGCAGCAGCTGCGTGAGGAAGCGCACGTAGGCCTGCGTGGTCGAGATCTCGCGGCCTTCGGCCGTGGGCTCGAGCACCGCCTTGAAGGTCTCGAGCGCGGGCACGGTGAAGCTCTCCTCGGCCTTCACGCGGCGGTGCGGCAGGTAGCCGCCCAGGGCCTTGCGGCGCTCGTGCAGGTACTTCATTTCCGGCGTGTCGTCGGCCGGCTTGTAGAACGGCAGCTCGGCGATCTGGCTGTCGGGGATCGGGATGTTGAAGCGATCGCGGAAGGCGCGGATGTCGTCGTCGTTGAGCTTCTTGGTCTGGTGGACCGTGTTCTTGCCCTCGCCGATCTTGCCCATGCCGAAGCCCTTGACGGTCTTGACGAGCAGCACGGTGGGCTGGCCCTGGTGGTTCTGCGCCGCGTGGAAGGCCGCGTAGACCTTCTGCGAGTCGTGGCCGCCGCGCTGCAGGTTCCAGACCTCGTCGTCGCTCAGGTGCTCGACCATCTTCAGGGTGCGCGGATCGCGGCCGAAGAAGTTCTTGCGCACGTAGGCACCGTCGTTGGCCTTGAACGACTGGTAGTCGCCGTCGTTGCACTCCATCATGATCTTGCGCAGCGCGCCGTCATGGTCCTTCTCGAGCAGCGCGTCCCAGCCCTTGCCCCAGATCAGCTTGACCACGTTCCAGTTGGCGCCGCGGAACTCGCCCTCGAGCTCCTGGATGATCTTGCCGTTGCCGCGCACCGGGCCGTCGAGGCGCTGCAGGTTGCAGTTGATGACGAAGATCAGGTTGTCGAGGTTCTCGCGCGCCGCCAGGCCGATGGCGCCCAGCGATTCGACCTCGTCCATCTCGCCGTCGCCGCAGAAGACCCAGACCTTGCGGTTCTCGGTGTTGGCGATGCCGCGGGCATGCAGGTACTTGAGGAAGCGCGCCTGGTAGATCGCCATCAGCGGCCCCAGGCCCATCGACACCGTCGGGAACTGCCAGAACTCGGGCATCAGCTTGGGATGCGGATAGCTCGACAGGCCCTTGCCGTCGACTTCCTGGCGGAAGTTGAGCAGCTGCTCCTCGGTCAGGCGGCCTTCGAGGTAGGCGCGGGCGTAGATGCCGGGCGAGACGTGGCCCTGGATGTAGAGCAGGTCGCCGCCGTGGTTCTCGCTCTCGGCGTGCCAGAAGTGGTTGAAGCCGGCGCCGAACATGCTGGCCAGCGAGGCGAAGGAGCCGATGTGGCCGCCGAGGTCGCCGCCTTCGGGCGGGTGGTGGCGGTTGGCCTTGACCACCATCGCCATCGCGTTCCAGCGCATGTAGGCGCGCAGGCGCTGTTCGATCTCGAGGTTGCCGGGGCTGCGGGCTTCCTGCGAGGGTTCGATGGTGTTGACGTAGCCCGTGTTGGCCGAGAACGGCATGTCGACCGTGTTCTGGCGGGCGTGCTCCAGGAGCTGTTCGAGCAGGAAGTGCGCACGCTCGGGGCCCTCGCTCTGGATCACGGCGGACAAGGCGTCCATCCACTCGCGCGTTTCCTGGGAATCCGCGTCGTTCGCGGCCGGGCCGAAGTGCTTCTCGGGATTTGCCGACATGCTTGTCTCTCCTTTTGGGGCTGTGGGCGTAATTTAGGCGCTCTGCGTGTGAGCGCGCGGAGTGTCGCACAGAAATACTGCGATTTCAAATAGTGCGTATAGATTTCTTAATGTGACATTCTGACGAATTTCAACTGCCCCTAGACCGTGCCGGGACCAGTGCCACCGTCGATAACCCGGGCCTTGGGAAGCTCGCCACCTAATAAACTCCCCCAATGCCTTTTTCCTCTCCGCTGGCCGTGGCCCGCAGTGCCGTCAACGCCTCGCCGCTGTCGTGGTGGCGCCGCTGGTGGCGCCGCCAGACCCCGGTGCTGCAGGACGCCGTCGCGATGCTGGCCCCGATGGCCGCCGTGCTGCTGTTCCTCGCGGCGATCGTCACCGCCTTCTGGTATCTGCGCACCGAGGAGGTCGAGCGCGAGCAGGAGTCGGTGCGCCGCGACGTCGAGTACGCCCAGCAGCGCATGCGGCTGCGGCTGCTGGAGCGCCAGGAGCAGCTGATGCGCATCGCGCGCGATGCCTCCAACCGCGAGATCGACCCGATCGAGTTCACCAGCCGCGCCGAATCGCTGGTGAGCCAGTTCCCCGAGCTGCAGACCATCACCTGGATCGACGACCGCCGCCGCTTCAAGGCCGGCTATGCCGCGCCCAGCGTGCATCCGGCGCAGCAGCACCTGATCGGCGACGTGCTGCGCCCCGGCGACATCGAGAGCAACTACGCGCTGGCGCGCGAGCTGCGCCAGCCGGTGTTCTCCCAGCCCGCGGCCGGCGGCGATCCGCCGGCCATGCTGCAGCTGCACATCCCGCTGTTCGACCAGGGCCTGTTCGCGGGCGTGGTGCTCGGCGAGTTCTCGGTCGACGGCCTGCTGCGCTACGGCATGCCGTCCGAGGTGCAGGCGCGCTATGCGGTGTCGCTGCTCGACGCCAAGGGCAAGGTGATCGCGGGCAACACCGCCAACCTGCGCGAGACCGGCGCGCGCCTCCTGCCCTGGAGCGAACGCACCAACGAATACGAGGTGCCGGTCTCGCCCGTGGGCAACGCGCTGGTGCTGCGCGCCCAGGCCTATCGCACCTCGCAGGGCGTGGTCGGCAACGGGCTGTTCTGGCTGGTCTGCGCGCTCAGCGTGCTCACCAGCTGGATGCTGATCGGCACCTGGCGCCACACGCGCCGCAGGCTGCAGGCGCAGCAGCGGCTGGTGGCCGAGACCAACTTCCGCCGCGCGATGGAGAACTCGATGCTGACCGGCATGCGGGTGCTCGACCTGCAGGGCCGCATCACCTACGTCAACGCCGCTTTCTGCGCCATGACCGGCTGGGCCGAGGAGGAGCTGGTCGGCCAGACGCCGCCCTTCCCCTACTGGCTCGAATCCGACCGCGAGGTCATGAACGAGCGGCTCGAGGAGGAACTGCACGGCCGCGCCCTGCCCGGCGGCTTCCAGGTGCGGGTGAAGCGCAAGAACGGCAGCGTGTTCGACGCGCGGCTGTACGTGTCGCCGCTGATCGACGCGCGCGGCCACCAGACCGGCTGGATGACCTCGATGACCGACATCACCGAGCCCACCCGCATCCGCGAGCAGCTGTCGGCTTCCTACGAACGCTTCACCACCGTGCTCGAGGCGCTCGACGCCGCGGTGTCGGTGGCGCCGATCGGCAGCGAGGAGCTGCTGTTCGCCAACAAGCTCTACCGCCTGTGGTTCGGCTCCGACACCGTCGGCCACCTGGGCATGGTGGCGCAGGCCGGCGTGCCGGCCTCGAACGCGCACGACGAGGGCCTGGACGACGTCGACCCCTACGCCGGCCTGCCGATCGACACGCTGACCGCCGCGCAGGCGGCCAACAACGAGATCTTCGTGCCCGAGCTCGGCAAGTGGCTCGAGGTGCGCTCGCGCTACCTGACCTGGGTCGACGGCCGCCTGGCGCAGCTGGTGATCGCCACCGACATCACGCCGCGCCGCGATGCCGAGGAACAGGCGGCCGCGCAGGCCGACCGCGCGCAGTCGGCGAGCCGGCTGATCACCATGGGCGAGATGGCCTCGAGCGTGGCGCACGAGCTGAACCAGCCGCTGACCGCGATCAGCAACTACTGCAACGGGATGATGTCGCGCATCAAGAGCCAGTCGATCGACAACGACGCGCTGCTGGCCGCGCTCGAGAAGACCTCGAAGCAGGCCCAGCGCGCGGGCCAGATCATCCAGCGCATCCGCTCCTTCGTGAAACGCAGCGAACCCAACCGCACGCCGGCCGACGTGGCGACCATGGTCAGCGAGGCGGTCGAACTGGCCGGCATCGAGCTGCGCCGGCGCAACGTGCGCCTGAACCACTACGTGGCGGCGCGGCTGCCGATGGTGCGCGTCGACCCGATCCTGATCGAGCAGGTGATGGTCAACCTGCTGAAGAACGCGGCCGAGTCGATCGACCTCGCCGAGCGCCCGCTGGCGCGGCGCAGCGTCGAACTGCGCGTGCTGCCGAAGGTGATCGAGGGCCACAACGCGATCGAGTTCTCGGTGCAGGACACCGGCAAGGGCCTCGCGCCCGAGGTCATGGACCGGCTCTACGAGGCCTTCTTCTCGACCAAGCCCGAGGGCATGGGCATCGGGCTGAACCTGTGCCGCACCATCGTCGAGTCGCACCGCGGCCGGATGCAGGCGGAGAACATCTACAATGGCCCGGATGTGATCGGATGCCGTTTCTCCTTCTGGATTCCGGTGTTGGACGCTATCAGTTCCCTAGCAAGTGACGAGGTAAAGGTACCTGCATGAGTTTGATTCCGAAAAAGGGCACTGTGTATGTCGTCGATGACGACGAAGCGGTACGCGATTCGCTCCAATGGCTGCTCGAAGGCAAGGACTACCGGGTCCGCTGTTTCGATTCCGCCGAGTCCTTCCTCTCCCGCTACGACCCCCGCGAGGTGGCCTGCCTGATCGTCGACATCCGCATGGGTGGCATGACGGGCCTGGAGCTGCAGGACCGGTTGATCGAGCGCCGCTCGCCGCTGCCGATCGTGGTCATCACCGGCCACGGCGACGTGCCGATGGCCGTCGACAGCATGAAGAAGGGCGCGATGGATTTCATCCAGAAGCCCTTCAACGACGAGGAGCTCGTCGCGCTGGTCGAGCGCATGCTCGAACATGCGCGTGGCGCCTTCACGCAGCACCAGCAGTCGGCCAGCCGCGACGCGCTGCTGTCCAAGCTCACGGGCCGCGAGGCGCAGGTGCTCGAGCGCATCGTCGCCGGCCGGCTCAACAAGCAGATCGCCGACGACCTCGGCATCAGCATCAAGACGGTCGAGGCGCATCGCGCCAACATCATGGAGAAGCTCAACGCCAACACCGTGGCCGATCTGCTGAAGATCGCGCTCGGACAGGCGGCGCCCGCTGCCAAGGCCTAGACGCCGGCTATCTCTCCGATAGCGATGCATGACCCCCACGCCTGCGCAAGCGGGCGTTTTTACTTGGAAAATCGAAACCGATGACCGCCCAACTGATCGACGGCAACGCCCTCGCCAAAACCATCCGCGCCGAAGTCGCCGGCCGCACCGCGGCGCTCAAGGCCCGCGGCGTGAACCCGGCCCTTTCCATCATCCTCGTGGGCGAGGACCCGGCCAGCCAGGTCTATACCAAGCACAAGGTCAACGACAGCACGCAGACCGGCCTCTCGGCCACGCTCGAGACCCACCCGGCCGACCTGAGCGAGGCCGACCTGCTCGCGCGCATCCGCGTGCTCAACGACGACCCGGCGGTGCACGGCATCCTGGTGCAGCTGCCGCTGCCCAAGCACATGGACAGCCAGAAGGTCATCGAGACCATCTCGCCCGCGAAGGACGTCGACGGCTTCCACGTCGCCAGCGCCGGCGCGCTGATGACCGGCGCGCCGGGCTTCTGGCCCTGCACGCCCTTCGGCTGCATGAAGATGCTCGAATCCATCGGCTACGACCTGCGCGGCAAGCACGCGGTGGTGATCGGCCGCAGCAACATCGTCGGCAAGCCGATGGCCATGATGCTGCTGGCCAAGAGCGCCACCGTGACCATCTGCCACAGCGCCACGCAGGACCTGGGCGCCATCACGCGCCAGGCCGACGTGATCGTCGCGGCCGTCGGCAAGCTCAACCTCCTCACGGCCGACATGGTCAAGCCCGGCGCGGTGGTCATCGATGTCGGCATGAACCGCAAGGCCGACGGCAAGCTCGCGGGCGACGTCGACTTCGACGGCGTGAAGGAAGTCGCCGGCTGGATCACCCCGGTGCCCGGCGGCGTCGGCCCGATGACGCGCGCCATGCTGCTCGCCAACACCCTTGAAGCGGCCGAACGCGCCGCCAAGTGAACACCATGGCCACCTCGAACAACCCCCTCCTCGATTTCACCGACCTCCCGCTGTTCGACCGCATCCGGCCCGAACACGTCGCCCCCGCGGTCGACGTGCTGCTCGCCGAGGCCGAGACCGCGCTGCAGACGGTGACGGCACCCGACTTCCCCGCCAGCTGGAGCGCGATCTCCAAGGTGCTCGACGTGGCCTCGGAACGCTTCAGCCGCGCCTGGAGCGCGGTCGGCCATCTCAATGCCGTGGCCGACACGCCCGAGCTGCGCGCCGCCTACAACGAGGCGATGCCGCGCGTCACCGCGTTCTGGACCCGCCTGGGCTCCGACGAGCGCCTGTACGCGAAGTACAAGGCGATCGATGTCGCCACGCTCGACGCCGAGCAGCGCCAGGCGCATCTCAACGCGGTGCGCAACTTCGTGCTCGGCGGCGCCGAGCTGCAGGGCGAGGCCAAGCAGCGCTTCGCCGAGATCCAGGAACGCCAGGCCGAGCTGAGCCAGAAGTTCAGCGAGAACGCGCTCGACGCGACCGATGCCTTCGCCTACTACGCGCAGTTCGGCGAGCTCGAGGGCGTACCGGAAGACGTGGTCAATGCCGCGCGCGCCGCGGCCGAAGCCGAGGCCAAGGACGGCTACAAGCTCACGCTCAAGATGCCCTGCTACCTGCCGGTGATGCAGTTCGCCAAGAGCAGCGCGCTGCGCGAGACGCTCTACCGCGCCTACGTCACGCGCGCCAGCGAACTCGGCGACCCGGCCTTCGACAACACGTCGCTGATCGGCGAGATCCTCGCGCTGCGCGAGGAAGAGGCCAAGCTGCTGGGCTACCGCAACTTCGGCGAGCTCTCGGTGGTGCCGAAGATGGCCGAATCGCCCGAGCAGGTGGTGAAGTTCCTGCGCGACCTCGCGGCCAAGGCCCGCCCCTACGGCGAGCGCGACCTCGCCGACCTGCGCGCCTTCGCATCCACGCAACTGGGCCTGGCCGATCCGCAGCCCTGGGACTGGAGCTACATCGGCGAGAAGCTCAAGGAGGCGCGCTACGCCTTCAGCGAGCAGGAGGTCAAGCAGTACTTCCCGGCGCCAAAGGTGATGGCGGGCCTGTTCAAGATCGTCGAGACGCTGTTCGAGGTCTCGATCCGCCGCGACAGCGCGCCGACCTGGCATCCGAGCGTCGAGTTCTACCGCATCGAGCGCGCCGGCCAGAAGGTCGGCCAGTTCTACCTCGACCCCTCCGCGCGCGCCGCCAAGCGCGGCGGCGCCTGGATGGACGACGTGCGCGCGCGCTGGCTGCGGCCCGACGACGGCCGCCTGCAGACGCCGATCGCGCAACTGGTCTGCAATTTCGCCGAGGGCGTGGGCGGCAAGCCGCCGCTGCTCACGCACGACGACGTGACCACCCTGTTCCACGAGTTCGGCCATGGCCTGCACCACATGCTCACGCAGGTGAACGAGCGCGACGTGTCGGGCATCAGCGGCGTCGAATGGGACGCAGTCGAACTGCCGAGCCAGTTCATGGAGAACTTCTGCTGGGAGTGGGACGTGCTGAGCCACATGACGGCCCACGTCGACACCGGCGCGCCGCTGCCGCGCGCGCTGTTCGACAAGATGACCGCCGCCAAGAACTTCCAGAGCGGCCTGCAGACGCTGCGCCAGATCGAGTTCTCGCTGTTCGACATGCTGCTGCACACCGAGTACCACGCCGCGGCCGCGAAGCCCGGCGACGTGCTCGCGCTGCTGGCCCAGGTGCGCGCCGAGGTGGCCGTGATGCCCTCGCCGCCCTTCAGCCGCACGCCGAACACCTTCAGCCACATCTTCTCGGGCGGCTATGCGGCCGGCTACTACAGCTACAAGTGGGCCGAGGTGCTGAGCGCCGACGCCTACGCGGCCTTCGAGGAAACCGTGGGCGCCAACGGCGAACCGAGCATCGAGACCGGCCGCAAGTACCGACAGGCCATCCTCGAGGCCGGCGGCAGCCGCAGCGCGATGGAGTCGTTCAAGGCCTTCCGCGGCCGCGAACCCCAGCTTGATGCGCTGCTGCGACACCAGGGCATGGCCGAGCCGCAGCCGGCTTGATGCGGCGCTGAAGCTTGAGATACTCGGGCCATGCGCCCGATTTACAAATTCTCACCAGCTCGCCTGACCGGTTTCGTCCTCCTGCTCGCCATCGCGGGCGCGATGGCGCAACCGGTCTACCGGCAGGTCGACAAGAACGGCCGGGTCACCTTCTCGGACCGCGCGCCCACCGCCAGCACCGAACCGGCCGTCAATGCGCAGCCGGCGCCCGGCGCGGGCGCCAACGCGGGCCTGCCCTACGAGCTGCGCCAGATCGCGCAGCGCTATCCCGTCACGCTCTACAGCGGCGACGAATGCGGCCCCTGTTCGATGGCGCGCACGCTGCTCGTCACGCGCGGCATCCCGTTCCAGGAACGCACGGTGAACAGCAACCAGGACGTGGAGGCACTGCAGAAGCTCAGCGGCCAGAACTCGCTGCCGCTGTTGACCATCGGCGCGCAGCAACTGCCCGGCTTCTCCGACACGCAATGGGGGCAGTACCTCGACGCGGCCGGCTATCCCCGGAGCAACGGCCTGCCGAGCGGCTACCGCCCTCCGCCGGCGCAGCCGATGGTCGCAGGTCACGCGCGCACCGGCGCCCACCCACCGCCGCCGCCCGCGCGGCGCCCGACGCGCAGCCGCTGCCCGCGGCACCGCCGAGCGGCCCGACGCCGGAAAACCCGGCCGGCATCAAGTTCTGATCAGGCGAAGTCCAGCGTGCGCACGCCTTCGGGCGTGCCAAGCAGGCACACGTTCGCCTTCTGGTGCGCGAACACGCCCACGGTGACCACGCCGGGCCACTGGCTCACCTCGGATTCGAAGGCCAGCGGATCGGCGATCTTCAGACCCGTCACGTCGACGATGTGCTGGCCGTTGTCGGTGACCAGCGGCAGGCCGTCCTTCTCGCGCACCTGGGCCAGGCCGCCCAGCGCCGCGAACTGCCGCATCACGCGGCGCGCCGCCATCGGGATCACCTCGACCGGCAGCGGGAAGGCACCGAGCGTGTCGACCAGCTTCGAGGCATCGGCGATGCAGACGAAGCGGCGCGACTGGGCCGCGACGATCTTCTCGCGCGTGAGCGCGGCACCGCCGCCCTTGACCATGAAGCCGCGGTGATCGATCTCGTCGGCGCCGTCGATGTAGACCCCCAGTTCCTCGACCTCGTTGCTGTCGAACACCGGAATGCCCAGCGCCTGCAGGCGCTCGGTGGAGGCGAGCGAGCTCGAGACCGCGCCGCGGATCTGGTCCTTGATCGTGGCCAGCGCGTCGATGAACTTGTTGACCGTCGAGCCGGTGCCCACGCCCACGATCTCGCCCTTCACCACGTAGGCCAGGGCGGCGCGGCCCACCTGGGCCTTGAGTTCGTCCTGGGAGATGGGGGTGGCTGCGGCGGAGGAAGAAGGAAGGGGTGCGGTCATCGCGGAGAATCCTGGGCTCATTGAAGCCCCGAATTATCCGACGATGTCCCTGCTGCCCTCCTCGCTCTACGGCCTGGCCCGCCCCTTCCTGTTCGGTTTCGACCCGGAGCATGCCCATGAACTGACGCTCGACGGGCTCGCGCGTACGCAGAACACGCCGCTGGCCTGCGCCTATGCGGCGCCGCGCGTCGACGATCCCGTCACCCTGGCCGGCCTGCGCTTCCCCAACCGTGTCGGCCTCGCCGCCGGTCTCGACAAGAACGCGCGCTGCATCGACGCCTTCGCCACCATGGGCTTCGGCTTCGTCGAGGTCGGCACCGTCACGCCCAAAGGCCAGCCCGGCAATCCGCGTCCGCGCATCTTTCGCCTGCCCGAGCGCCAGGCGCTGATCAACCGGCTCGGCTTCAACAACGACGGACTCGACGCCTTCCTGGCCAACGTGCAGAAGGCACGTTTCCGCCGCAACGCGGCCAGCGCCAAGGCGCCGATGCTGCTGGGCCTGAACATCGGCAAGAACGCCGCCACGCCGATCGAGCGCGCGATGGACGACTACATCGCCTGCCTCGACGGCGTGTACCCGCATGCCGACTACGTGACGATCAACATCTCGAGCCCCAACACCGCCAACCTGCGCAGCCTGCAGAGCGACGAGGCGCTCGACGCGCTGCTGGGCGCCGTGGCCGAGCGGCGCGAGACGCTGGCGCGCCAGCCCCTCGGTGGCGCGCCGCGCCGCGTGCCGCTGTTCGTGAAGATCGCGCCCGACCTCGACGAGGCGCAGGTGGCGGTGATCGCCGCCACGCTGCGCCGCCATGGCATGGACGGCGTGATCGCCACCAACACCACGCTGGCGCGCGACGCGGTCGAGGGGCTGCGGTATGCGAAGGAAGCCGGCGGCCTGTCGGGCGCGCCGGTGCGCGAATCGAGCAATCGCGTGATCGCGCAGCTGCGCGCCGCGTTGGGCAAGGACTTCCCGATCGTCGGCGTGGGCGGCATCCTCGGTGCGGCCGACGCCAGGGCCAAGATCGCGGCGGGCGCGGACGTGGTGCAGATCTACACCGGCCTGATCTACCGCGGCCCGGCGCTGGTCCATGAAACGGCACAGGCACTGCAGCGGGATCGCGGCAGCGCCTGAGCTTTTTCGGTGGGAAGGCGGGCGAGCGCGGCTCGCCGGCCGTTTCAGCGCATGCGCCAGAGGATCGGCGCGACGAAGGTCGCCCAGCGCAGCAGGCGCTTCGGGCGAACCACCACCAGCGCCGCAGCAACGGCAACGCCCGTGGCCACCGGATGCTCGCGCGCGATGCGCAACGCCGTGGCGGTAGGCGTTTCGTCGGGCGGCGGCGGTGCCGGCCGCTCCTCGTCTGGCGCGGCGGCGGTGCCGCCACCCTGCAAGGTCGCGATGCGCAGGCGCTGGCGCTCGATGCGCTCGATCAGTTCCTCGCGCGTGGCCGGACGGCGCGACGCCGGATCGTCCTCTTCGCCGGCCTCGTCGCCGAGCCCGAAGCGCTCCTGCACCCAGGTCCAGTCGCGCGCCAGTTCCTCGCGGGTCGGCGTGAAGCTGTTCGAGGCACCGCGCAGCTGGGTCCACAGACCCCAGGCGGCCGCGAGCCACAGCACGATCCAGAGCGCGGCCACCGACCAGGCGGCGGTGGTGCGCTGCGGCGTGTCCCAGAAATGGACCACGACGGCCACCGACAGCAGCGCGACGGCGATCGTCGTCAGGCCCAAGAGCACGATCGCGAGGACCAGCACCAGCTTGAGCCGCTGCTTCTCCTCCTCCCAGGCCATGCGCAGCAGCTGCACACGGTCTTCGGCGGCCATCGCGCCTTCGGCCGCGGCAATGCGCAGCCGGCGCAGGCGCCGGTCCAGTCCGAGAAGAGAGAGCAACCTCACCGGCGGCCCTCCGCGGTCACGGCTCGATCAGCGGCGACCAAGCAGCAGGCCCACCAGCACACCGACGGCCAGCGCGCCAGCGGCGATCTGCCAGGGTTCGTCGTGGGCATAGGCGTTGGTGGCCGAGGCGGCTTCGCGAGCCTTCTTGGCGGCGAGGCGGCTCTTCTCGGCGGCGAGCTCGCGAGCGATCGCGAGCTTGGTGTCGATGCGCTGGCGCAGCGCCTTGATGTGGGGAACCGAATCCAGGTCCTTGCTGGCGAGCACGCCACGCACGTCGCTCGCGATGTCCTCGGCTGCCGCCTCGAGATTCTTGGATGCACTCATTGGAAACCTTCCTCCGTGATGACACCGGCAACGCGCCGGCGGCTTCACGCCTACAAATGGCGTGCTGTCATGTTACAGGCTCCATTGCCCACGGAGGACTGCATCCACAAAGAGTTCTGCAAGAGATCGTTCGCGATCGGCTCGGGACTCAGTCCTCGGTCGCGAGCAGATCCACCACATGGCGGCCGATCGCGAGGCTGCTCGTGAGCCCCGGCGACTCGATGCCGAACAGGTTGACGAGGCCTCGCACGCCATGCGCGCGCGGCCCGTCGATGCGGAAGTCGGCCGCGGGATCGCCGGGGCCGGAGATCTTCGGCCGCATGCCCGCGTAGCCCGGGATCAGCGCGCCATCGGGCAGCGCGGGCCAGTACTTGCGCACCTCGGCATAGAAGGCCTCGCCGCGCGCGGCGTCCACCACCAGGTCGTCGGGCGAATTCACCCATTGCACGTCGGGTCCGAACTTGGCCTGCCCGCCGAGGTCGATCGTCAGGTGCACGCCGAGGCCGCCGGGCTCGGGCACCGGATAGACCAGCCGACCGAAGGGTGCGCGGCCCGACAGGGTGAAGTAGTTGCCCTTCGCGAACCAGGCAGTGGGCACGGCCTCGGTGGCGAGTCCTCCGAAGTGGCGTGCCAGATCGGGCGCGCTCAACCCGGCCGCGTTGACCACGCTGCGGCAGCGCAACCGCGTGCCGTCCTGTGCGGTCAGCACGATGCCGCCCGCTTCCAGGTCGGCGCGCGTCACGGCCGACTTCAATGCCAGCATGCCGCCGGCGTTCTCGAGATCGCCGAGCAGGCTCAGCATCAGCGCATGGCTGTCGACGATGCCGGTGCTCGGCGAAACCAGCGCGGCCATGCAGCGCAGTTGCGGTTCGAGCGCGACAGCCTGCGCTGCCGAGATCGTTTCGAGGTCGTCGACGCCGTTGGCCGCGGCCCTGAGACGGATCGCCTCGAGCTGCGCCACCTGCTCGGCGGAAGTCGCGACGATCAATTTGCCGCAACGCCGGTGCGGCACGCCGCGCGCCTCGGCATACGCGTAGAGCAATTGCTTGCCTTCGACGCAGAGCTTCGCCTTCAACGAGCCTTGCGGGTAGTAGATCCCCGCATGGATGACTTCGCTGTTGCGCGAACTGGTGCCGGTGCCGATGGCGCCTTCGGCCTCGAGCACCATCACTTCACGGCCCGCGAGCGCGAGTGCGCGCGCCACGGCCAGACCCACCACACCACCGCCGATGACGGCGCAATCGAGATCGTCCATGCGGCGAGCTTAGCGCGAGCGCCGCGCCCGTGAAGATCAGGTCGCGGTCGGTGGCGGCTCGGGATCGGTGGGCTCGTCGGGCGCCTTGTTCGGCCCCTCGTCGGGCTCCACGGGCAGGCCCGGCGTGGGCGTGATCGGTGTCGGAAGATCGGGTGCGGTCGCCATGATCTGTTCTCCTGGGTTGAAGTCGTGCCTCGGTTCTAGGCGCGAAGGCCCGCACCACCAGCGGCACACGACGGCACCTGTCGTCGGCGCGCACCGACACGCGAACGGCAATCCCGTCGGGCCGATGCACCGACGGAGAAGAAAAATGGAACCTGGAAATTGGTGGGCGGTGGAGGCTTCGAACCTCCGACCCCAGCAGTGTGAATGCTGTGCTCTACCCCTGAGCTAACCGCCCCTGACGCCTCTGCCCGATCTCTTCGATGGGCTTCAGCGCCTGGATGAATCGCGTTCTGCGAAGCCTTAGATTATGCCACAGCTTTTCAAGCGTTTTGGCGAAAGAGCGTGCGACCGTTGCTCGATTTGTCGAGTTGGGACAACACGGCGTCATGCTCGGCGAGTTCGTGCTCGGTCGCGACCAGCACCGGCAGCTCGATGCGGCTCAAATCGATGGCGATCACCGTGGTGCCGACTTCGGGCTCGGCGGTGGCCACGTCGATCAGCAGCGCGTCCTGGCCGCGCGTGAGATTGATGTAGACGTCGGCCAGCAACTGGGCGTCGAGCTTGGCGCCGTGGAAGGTCCGGTTCGAGCGGTCGACGCCGAAGCGGTCGCACAGCGCGTCGAGCGAGTTGCGCTTGCCCGGGTACACCTGCTTGGCCATGGCCAGCGTGTCGGTCACCTCGCTCACGAAGGTCTTGAGCGGCGGCAGGCCGGCGCGCTCGAATTCCTTGTTGAGGAAGCCCACGTCGAAGGCCGCGTTGTGGATGATCAGCTCGGCGCCGCGCAGGTACTCGACGATGTCATTGGCCAGGGTTGCGAACTTCGGCTTGTCGCGCAGGAAGTCGGTTGTCAGGCCGTGCACCTTGAGCGCGTCCTCGTGGCTCTCGCGCTCGGGGTTGAAGTAGATGTGCAGGTCGTTGCCGGTGAGCTTGCGGTTGAACAGCTCCACGCAACCGAGCTCGATGACGCGGTCGCCGTTCTCGGCCGACAGGCCCGTCGTTTCAGTATCGAGAACGATCAAGCGGCTCATGCGCGCCCCCAGTCTCGGCACTTCGTGTCCTCGCCGCCCCCCGAGGGGGCACGAGCTTGCTTGGGGCGGCCCGGCGCTGCGCTCATCAGTGGTTTTCCTTCGCGTGGTTGATCGAGTACTTCGGAATCTCGATCGTCACATTCTCCTGCGCCAGGATCGCCTGGCAACTCAGGCGCGATTGCGGCTCCAGGCCCCAGGCGCGGTCGAGCAGGTCTTCCTCGCCCTCCTCGGCTTCGTTGAGCGAACCGCCGCCCACGCGCACGATCACGTGGCAGGTCGTGCAGGCGCAGCTCATCTCGCACGCGTGTTCGATGTTGATGTCGTTGTCGAGCAGAGCCTCGCAGATCGAGGTGCCCGCGGGCGCGGTGATCTCGGCGCCCTGCGGGCAGTATTCGGGATGCGGATAAATCTTGATCGTGGGCATGCAGCGCCTGCGTTGTCGTTCTGTGCGGTGTTCTGTCTTAGAGCGATTCGACCTTGCGCCCCGAGAGCGCGCGGGCGATGCCGGCATTCATGCGCTGCGCGGCGAAGGGTTCGGTGATCTCGGCCAGCGCCTTGGTCGCGGCCTCGATCGCGGCCGCGTCGCTGCCCTGGGCACCCAGGCGCAGCGCGTCCATCGACGCATCGATGGCCGCGCGCTCCTCGGCGTCGAGCAGGTCGCCGTCGGCATCGAGCGCGCTCTTCGTCGCGAGCAGCATGCGCTCGGCATCGACGCGGGCCTCGACCAGCGCGCGCGCCTGCATGTCCTGCTGCGCGGTCGAAAAGCTCTCCTGGAGCATGGTCGCGATCTGGTCGTCCGACAGCCCGTAGGAAGGCTTGACGGTGACGCTGGCTTCCACGCCACTGGCCTGCTCCTTGGCGCTCACGCTCAGCAGGCCGTCGGCGTCGACCGTGAAGGTCACGCGGATGCGCGCGGCGCCCGCAGTCATCGGCGGAATGCCGCGCAAGGTGAAGCGCGCGAGGCTGCGGCAATCGGCCACCAGGTCGCGCTCGCCCTGCACCACGTGCAGCGCCAGCGCGGTCTGGCCGTCCTGGTAGGTGGTGAAGTCCTGCGCCATCGCGGTCGGGATGGTCTGGTTGCGCGGAACGATGCGCTCGACCAGCCCGCCCATGGTCTCGAGACCCAGCGACAGCGGAATCACGTCGAGCAGCAGCAGTTCGCCCGCGCCGTTGTTGCCGGCCAGCTGGTTCGCCTGGATCGCGGCGCCGAGCGCGACGACCTCGTCGGGGTTCAGATTGACCAGCGGCTCGCGGCCGAAGAATTCGGCGACCGCCTCGCGGACCTGCGGCATGCGCGTCGATCCGCCCACCAGCACGATGCCCTGCAGGTCGTCTGCCTTGAGCCTGGCATCGCGCAGCGCCTTGCGCACGGCGGCCAGGGTGCGGTCGGTGAGTGTCTTGGTGGCCGCGTCGAACTGCGCGCGCTGCAGCGCGAAGCGAATCGGCTGGCCGCCCACGTCGGCGGCGAAGGTCACGGTGTCGGCATCGGTCAGCGCTTCCTTGGCGGCACGCGCCGCCACCAGCACCGCGGCCTTGTCGGTTTCGCTCGCGGTGTGAACACCGCTTTGCGCCAGCACGAAGTCGGCCAGCGCATGGTCGTAATCGTCGCCGCCGAGCGCCGAGTCGCCGCCGGTCGCGATGACCTCGAACACGCCCTGCGTGAGCCGCAGGATGGAGATGTCGAAGGTGCCGCCGCCGAGGTCGTAGACCGCGTAGACGCCCTCGCTCGCGTTGTCGAGGCCGTAGGCGATGGCGGCCGCGGTGGGCTCGCTGATCAGCCGCAGCACGTTGAGGCCGGCCAGCTGCGCCGCGTCCTTCGTGGCCTGGCGCTGGCCCTCGTCGAAGTAGGCCGGCACGGTGATGACCGCGCCGTAGAGCTCGTCGTCGAAGGTGTCCTCGGCGCGGTAGCGCAGCGTCGCGAGGATCTCGGCGCTGATCTCGACCGGCGACTTGTCGCCGGCCGCCGTGTGCACCTGCACCATGCCGCCGTCGCCACCGCCGATGGCATAGGACATCGCTTCGCGGTGGGTCACGTCGGCCAGCCCGCGGCCCATGAGCCGCTTGACCGAGGTGATGGTGTTCGAGGGGTCCTGTGCGCGCGCGGCGACCGCGTCGAAACCGATCTGGCGGCGCTCCTTGTCGAGGTAGCGCACCACCGAAGGCAGCAGCACGCGGCCCTGGTCGTCGGGCAGGCATTCGGCCACGCCGTTGCGCACCGAGGCCACCAGCGAATGCGTGGTGCCGAGGTCGATGCCGACGGCGATGCGGCGCTGATGCGGATCAGGGGCCTGGCCGGGTTCGGAAATCTGAAGAAGAGCCATAGGGCTTTATTGTCCCAACTGATCCGATTTGGCTTCGACGTCGTGGCCGAAGCGCTCAATGAACATGAGGGCTCTCACCTGCTGCGCGGCGGCGGGGTAGTCGCCCTTCTCGTCGATCAGCCAGTCGAGCGACGAGAGCGCGCGGGCACGGCCCGCGTCGACCTCGTCTTGCAGCTTGTCGAGCGCGGCGATGTCCTCGACCTCGTCGAGCGCCTCGCGCCACTCCATCTGCTGCATCAGGAAGTCGGACGGCATCGCCGTGTTGTTCTCGGCATTGACCGCGGCGCCATGGAGCTCGCAGAGGTAGCTCGCGCGCCGCACCGGATCCTTGAGCCGCTGGTAGGCCTCGTTGATGCGCACCGACCATTGCATGGCCACGCGCTGCGCCGCCGCGCCCTGCGCGGCGAAGCGGTCGGGATGGGCTTCGCGCTGCAGCTCTTTCCAGCGCGCGTCCAGCGCCGCGCGGTCCTGCGCGAAAGTCGCGGGGACGGCGAACAGCTCGAAGTCGGTGTCGTTCAGGTTCATGGCAAGAAAAAACCGCCAGCACATGACATGGTGGCGGCTGTTGTCGCGGTCAGCGACTGCGCATCAGATGCGGAAGCTTTCCCCGCAACCGCAGCGGTCGCGTTCGTTCGGGTTGTTGAACTTGAAGCCCTCGTTGAGGCCCTCGCGCACGAAGTCCAGCTGCGTGCCGTCGATGTAGGCCAGGCTCTTCGGGTCCACCAGCACCTTCACGCCTTGGTCCTCGAACACCACGTCTTCGGGCGTCAGCTCGTCCACGTACTCGAGCTTGTAGGCCAGGCCCGAGCAGCCCGTGGTCTTCACGCCCAGCCGCACGCCCACGCCCTTGCCTCGCTTGCCGAGGTAGCGATTCACATGGCGCGCGGCGGCTTCTGTCAGCGTGACGGCCATCTCAGTGCACTGCCGCGGCTTCGGCGCTCTTCGCGCCGTGCTTGGCCTTGTAGTCGCTCACGGCCGCCTTGATCGCGTCCTCGGCGAGGATCGAGCAGTGGATCTTGACCGGCGGCAGCGCCAGTTCCTCGGCGATCTGCGCGTTCTTGAGCGCGGCGGCTTCGTCGAGCGTCTTGCCCTTGACCCATTCGGTCACGAGCGACGACGAGGCGATCGCCGAGCCGCAGCCGTAGGTCTTGAAGCGCGCGTCTTCGATCACGCCGGTTTCGGGGTTGACCTTGATCTGCAGCTTCATCACGTCGCCGCAGGCCGGTGCACCGACCATGCCGGTGCCGACCGAATCGTCGCCCTTTTCGAAGGAGCCGACGTTGCGCGGGTTTTCGTAGTGGTCGATGACCTTGGAAGAATATGCCATGGTGTACCTCTCAAACTGTGTTCAATCGTGGAGCTTCGGAGCGGTCTCGCGTCACTGCCTCAGTGCGCCGACCACTGGATCGTGCTGATGTCGACGCCGTCCTGGAACATTTCCCACAGGGGGCTCAATTCGCGCAGCTTGGCCACGTTGTGCTTGATGGTCGAGACGGCGTAGTCGATCTCTTCCTCGGTCGTGAAACGGCCGATGGTCATGCGCAGGCTGCTGTGGGCCAGTTCGTCGCTGCGGCCCAGGGCGCGCAGCACGTAGCTGGGCTCGAGGCTGGCCGAGGTGCAGGCCGAACCCGACGACACCGCCAGGCCCTTGATGCCCATGATCAGCGACTCGCCTTCGACGTAGTTGAAGCTCATGTTCAAATTGTGAGGCACGCGGTGCTCGAGGTCGCCGTTGATGAAGACCTGTTCCACGTCCTTCAGGCCGTCGAGCAGGCGCTTCTGCAGCCGCGCGGCCTTGGCGATGTCTTCCTTAATCTCGAGCTTGGCGATGCGGAAGGCCTCGCCCATGCCCACGATCTGGTGCGTGGGCAGCGTGCCCGAACGCATGCCGCGCTCGTGGCCGCCACCGTGCATCTGGGCCTCGAGCCGCACGCGCGGCTTGCGACGCACGTACAGCGCGCCGATGCCCTTGGGGCCGTAGGTCTTGTGCGACGCCAGGCTCATCAGGTCGATCGGCAGCTTGGCGATGTCGATCTCGACCTTGCCGGTGGCCTGCGCGGCGTCGACGTGGAAGATCACGCCCTTCTCGCGGCAGATGTTGCCGAGCGCCACCACGTCCTGCACCACGCCGATTTCGTTGTTCACGAACATGACGCTCGCGAGAATCGTGTCGGGGCGGATCGCGGCCTTGAACTTCTCGAGGTCGAGCAGGCCGTCTTCCTGCACGTCGAGGTAGGTGACCTCGAAGCCCTGGCGCTCAAGTTCGCGCATGGTGTCGAGCACGGCCTTGTGCTCGGTCTTCACCGTGATCAGGTGCTTGCCCTTGCCCTTGTAGAACTGCGCCGCGCCCTTGAGCGCGAGGTTGTTCGACTCGGTGGCGCCCGAGGTCCAGACGATCTCGCGCGGATCGGCACCGATCAGCTCGGCCACGTAGCCGCGGGCCTTCTCGACCGCTTCTTCCGCTTCCCAGCCCCAGGCGTGGCTGCGCGACGCCGGGTTGCCGAAGTGCTCACGCAACCAGGGAATCATGGCGTCGACCACACGCGGGTCGACCGGCGTGGTGGCGCCGTAGTCGAGATAGATCGGGAAATGAGGAGTTACGTCCATGGCTGGCTCGTGCTGGCGTGGGGGGTTGTTCTTGGTCGCTGTTAGTTCGCTGGCGGCGCCCGGCGTGGGCGCCGCGTCGGTCTCGTCTCGAAGCGTCTGCGTCGCGGTCCTCAGGACTTGGCGAAGACGTTGCCGAGGGCAAACACCGAATTCGGTGCATTGACGCGGATCGGCTTGACCACCGGCTGCGCGGAAATGGCGCGCTTGACGACGGGCTTGTTCTCGATCTGCACGCCCTTGGCGATCTGGTCGTCGACCAGCTTCTGCAAGGTGACCGAATCGAGGAACTCGACCATGCGCTGGTTCAGCGAGGCCCAGAGTTCGTGGGTCATGCAGCGGCCCTGTTCGCCGAGGCAGTTTTCCTTGCCGCCGCACTGGGTGGCGTCGATCGGTTCGTCGACCGACACGATGATGTCGGCCACGGTGATGTCGGCAGCCTTGCGGCCGAGGCTGTAGCCACCGCCCGGACCCCGGGTGGATTCGACGAGTTCGTGACGGCGCAGCTTGCCGAAAAGTTGCTCGAGGTACGACAGCGAAATCTGCTGCCGCTGGCTGATCGCGGCCAGCGTGACCGGACCGGTGTTCTGGCGCAGCGCCAGATCGATCATGGCTGTGACCGCAAAACGGCCTTTGGTAGTGAGACGCATCGCAAGCTCCTTTTAGCGCTTACCGTTGAAATGACACCGTTGCCCGGGAGCCACGGTGATCTCGTCTCCGCCCTGCCCGACTCTTGACACTGGTGAGCCAGTGGGTGTGAGTCGGTCCTTCATCGCGAAGTTTCTTTTTTGTTGAGTGTTTCGCTCAAGTATATCAGAAGGCCCCGAACTTTGCTCGGGTAAACCCGATTCCGGGCGATCGGGGGAGCGGCTACCGAAGGCCTTCGGCCTACTTGGCCGGCATCACGGCGATGTTGTCGCCGCCCGCGGCACCGAAGGCCTGCTCGCGCAGCAGCGCCAACTGGTCGCGCACCCGCGCCGCCTTCTCGAACTCGAGGTTGCGCGCGTGCTCCAGCATCTGCTTCTCGAGCCGCTTGATCTCGCGCGCGATGTCCTTCTCGGTCATGTCCTCGACCTTGGCGCGTTCCAGGTCCAGCTTGGCCATCTCCTTGCCGGTCTTCTCGCTGTAGACGCCGTCGATCAGGTCGCGCACCTGCTTCACGATGCTGCGCGGCGTGATGCCGTTCGCTTCGTTGTGGGCGACCTGGCGCGCGCGCCGGCGCTCGGTCTCGCCGATGGCGCGCTTCATCGATTCGGTCATCCGGTCGGCATACAGGATGGCCTTGCCGTTCAGGTTGCGCGCCGCCCGGCCGATGGTCTGGATCAGCGAGCGCTCGGCGCGCAGGAAGCCTTCCTTGTCGGCATCGAGGATCGCCACCAGCGAGACCTCGGGAATGTCGAGCCCCTCGCGCAGCAGGTTGATGCCCACCAGCACGTCGAAGGCGCCCAGGCGCAGGTCGCGCAGGATCTCCACCCGCTCTACCGTGTCGACGTCGCTGTGCAGGTAGCGCACCTTCACGCCGTTGTCGCCCAGGTAGTCGGTGAGCTGCTCGGCCATGCGCTTGGTCAGGGTGGTGATCAGCACGCGCTCGTTCTTCTCCACGCGCACGTGGATCTCCTGCAGCACGTCGTCGACCTGGTGGGTGGCCGGCCGGACCTCCACCTCGGGATCGATCAGGCCCGTGGGGCGCACCAGCTGCTCGACCACCTGCCCGGCGTGCTGCTTCTCGTAGTCGGCCGGCGTGGCCGATACGAAGATGCACTGGCGCATGCGCTTCTCGAATTCCTCGAGCTTGAGCGGCCGGTTGTCGAGCGCGCTCGGCAGCCGGAAGCCGTACTCGACCAGCGTGGTCTTGCGCGCCCGGTCGCCGTTGTACATGCCGCCGAGCTGGCCGATCATCTGATGGCTCTCGTCGAGGAACATCAGGGCGTCCTTCGGCAGGTAGTCGGTCAGCGTGGGCGGCGGGTCGCCGGGCGCCGCGCCCGAGAGGTGGCGCGTGTAGTTCTCGATGCCCTTGCAGTGGCCGATCTCGGCCAGCATCTCGAGGTCGAAGCGGGTGCGCTGCTCGAGCCGCTGGGCCTCCACCAGCTTGCCCGCGGCCACGAGTTCCTTGAGCCTTCCGTCGAGCTCGATCTTGATGGTTTCCACCGCCGCCAGCACCTTGTCGCGCGGCGTCACGTAGTGGCTCGAGGGGTAGACGGTGAAGCGCGGCACCTTCTGGCGGATGCGCCCGGTCAGCGGGTCGAACAGCTGCAGCGACTCGATCTCGTCGTCGAACAGCTCGAAGCGGATCGCGAGCTCGCTGTGTTCGGCCGGGAACACGTCGATGGTGTCGCCGCGCACGCGGAAGGTGCCGCGCGCGAAGTCCTGCTCGTTGCGCGTGTACTGCATGCGGATCAGCTGAGCGATCAGGTCGCGCTGGCCGACCTTGTCGCCCACGCGCGCGATCAGCCGCATCTCCATGTAGTCCTCGGGCGTGCCGATGCCGTAGATCGCGCTCACGGTGGCCACGATCACGGTGTCGCGCCGCTCCAGCACGCTCTTGGTGGCGGACAGCCGCATCTGCTCGATGTGCTCGTTGATCGAGGAGTCCTTCTCGATGAACAGGTCGCGCTGCGGCACGTAGGCCTCGGGCTGGTAGTAGTCGTAATAGCTGACGAAGTACTCGACGGCGTTCTTCGGGAAGAACTCGCGGAATTCGCTGTAGAGCTGCGCCGCCAGGGTCTTGTTGGGCGCGAACACGATGGCCGGGCGCCCGGTGCGGGCGATCACGTTGGCCATGGTGAAGGTCTTGCCCGAGCCGGTCACGCCCAGCAGGGTCTGGAACACCTCGCCGTCGCTCACGCCCTCGACCAGCTGGTCGATGGCCTTCGGCTGGTCGCCGGCCGGCGGATAGGGCTGGTACAGCTCGAAAGGCGAGCCCGGGAAGCTGATGAATTCGCCCTGGGGAGCCGGCCCCACGGGGTCGGCGTTGTTCGAGTCTGCTATGGCTTCGTTGGTCTCTGGCATGGCTGTACCCGTCAGGTGGCGTGGCGCCGGTAAAATTCAAGGCAACCGCAAAGCTTATAGCCTCGAGCGGTTGCCAGCGAAGCTTTCATCCCAAAGGACCTTTCCATGTCTATGTTCACCGCGGTCGAGATGGCACCGCGCGATCCGATCCTCGGCCTCAACGAGCAATTTGCCGCCGACACCAACCCCAACAAGGTCAATCTCGGCGTCGGCGTCTACTACGACGACAACGGCAAGCTGCCCCTGCTGCAGTGCGTGCAGGCGGCCGAGCAGAACATGATGAAAGCGCCCACGGCGCGTGGTTATCTGCCCATCGACGGCATCGCTGCGTACGACAACGCCGTGAAGGTGCTGGTCTTCGGCGCCGACAGCGAACCCGTCACCTCGGGCCGCGTCGCCACGATCCAGGCCATCGGCGGCACCGGCGGCCTCAAGGTCGGCGCCGACTTCCTCAAGAAGCTCAACCCCGCCGCCAAGGTGCTGATCAGCGACCCGAGCTGGGAAAACCACCGCGCGCTGTTCACCAACGCCGGCTTCGAGGTCGAGAGCTACCCCTACTACGATGCCGCCAAGCGCGGCATCGACTTCGACGGCATGCTGGCCGCGCTCAACGCCGCTCCGGCCGGCACCGTGGTCGTGCTGCACGCCTGCTGCCACAATCCGACCGGCTACGACATCACGCCCGCGCAGTGGGACCAGGTCGTGGCCGCCGTCAAGGCCAAGGGCCTGGTGCCCTTCCTCGACATGGCCTACCAGGGCTTCGGCTACGGCCTGCAGGAAGACGGCGCGGCCGTCGCCAAGTTCGTCGCCGCCGGCCTGACCTTCTTCGTCTCGACCTCGTTCTCCAAGAGCTTCAGCCTCTACGGCGAGCGCGTGGGCGCCCTGTCGGTGCTGTGCGAGAACAAGGAAGAAGCCGCGCGCGTGCTGTCGCAGCTGAAGATCGCCATCCGCACCAACTACAGCAACCCGCCCACGCACGGCGGCGCCGTGGTGGCCGCGGTGCTCGGCAACCCCGAGCTGCGCGCCCTGTGGGAGAAGGAACTGGGCGAGATGCGCGTGCGCATCAAGGCCATGCGCCAGAAGCTGGTCGACGGCCTCAAGGCCGCCGGCGTGAAGGAAGACATGAGCTTCATCACCACCCAGATCGGCATGTTCAGCTACTCGGGCCTGACCAAGGACCAGATGGTGCGCCTGCGCAACGAGTTCGGCGTCTACGGCACCGACACCGGCCGCATGTGCGTGGCCGCGCTCAACAGCAAGAACATCGAGCACGTCTGCGCGTCGATCGCCAAGGTCATCTGAGACCGGGCGCCGCGGGCGCATGAAGCGGTCGTGGCCGCGCGGTGATTCGCTCGAGTCACCTGCGCGACACAACTTGTTCACGCAAGCCCGCGGCCATCTCCGAGGGCCTTCCCGGGCCTAGGGTTAGGCCCCCTGCGCGTGTCGAAATGCGCTGATATATTGCACCGCAACATTCCAACTCGACACAGCGATGCTCTACCAACTCTACGAAGCCCAGCGTTCCCTCATGGAACCGTTCGCGGACTTCGCCCAGGCCGCCTCCAAGCTCTACAGCCCCGGCGCCGTCTGGAGCCAGCTGCCCGGAGCGCAGCGCATGGCGGCGAGCTACGACCTGCTCTACCGCCTCGGCAAGGACTACGAGAAGCCCGAGTTCAACATCAAGTCGGTCAAGGTCGACGGCGACGACGTCGTGATCCAGGAAGTGATCGAGCTGGAAAAGCCCTTCTGCCAGCTGCGGCGCTTCAAGCGCTTCACCGACGAGCCGGACATCCTCAAGACGCTCAAGAGCCAGCCCGTGGTGCTGGTGGTGGCGCCGCTGTCGGGCCACTACGCCACCCTGCTGCGCGACACGGTGCGCACCCTGCTGCAGGGCCACAAGGTCTACATCACCGATTGGAAGAACGCACGCCTGGTGCCGCTGTCGGACGGCGAGTTCCACCTCGACGACTACATCAACTACGTGCAGGAGTTCATCCGCCGCCTGCAGGCCGAGTACGGCAACTGCCACGTGGTCAGCGTGTGCCAGCCCACGGTGCCGGTGCTGGCCGCCGTGTCGCTGATGGCCAGCCGCGGCGAGGCGCTGCCGCTCACCATGACGATGATGGGCGGCCCGATCGACGCCCGCAAGTCGCCCACGGCGGTCAACAACCTCGCGATGAACAAGAGCTTCGAGTGGTTCGAGAACAACGTGATCTACCGCGTGCCCCAGGGCTTCCCGGGCGCGGGCCGGCGCGTCTACCCGGGCTTCCTGCAGCACACGGGTTTCGTCGCGATGAACCCCGACCGCCACGCGAGCAGCCACTACGACTACTTCAAGGACCTGATCAAGGGCGACGACGCGAGCGCCGAGGCGCACCGCAAGTTCTACGACGAGTACAACGCCGTGCTCGACATGGATGCCGATTACTACCTCGAGACGATCCGCACCGTGTTCCAGGAATTCGACCTGGTCAACGGCACCTGGGACGTGAAGAGCCCCACGGGCGAGGTCGAGCGCGTGCGCCCGCAGGACATCCGCGCCACCGCGCTGCTCACGGTCGAGGGCGAGCTCGACGACATCTCGGGCTCGGGCCAGACCGAGGCCGCGCACGAGCTGTGCACCGGCATCGACGATGCGAAGCGCGAGCACTACGAGGTCAAGGGCGCGGGCCACTACGGCATCTTCAGCGGCCGCCGCTGGCGCGAGCTGGTCTACCCCAAGATGCAAAAGTTCATCGCCGCCAACGACCAGCCGCAAAGCCGCGCCGGCGCGCGCGAGAGCCTGGCGGCGGAAGACCAGGTCAAGCCCGGCCGCAAGCTGGCTGCCACCACCGCCACGGCACCCGCGAAGAAGGCCGTCGCGGCCAAGAAGGCCGCACCGGCAGCCGCGAAGCGCGCGCCCGCCCCGAAGAAGACCGTGGCGCGCAAGACCCGCGCCGCGGCGCGCTGAGCGCCCTCTCCCTCCCGTGAACGGACTGGCCGCACGCATCCACGACGCACTGCCCCAGACGCAGTGCACCCGTTGCGGCTATCCGGACTGCGAGGGCTATGCGCAGGCCGTGGCCGGCGCCGAGGCCGAGATCAACCAGTGCCCGCCCGGCGGCGCCGAGGGCGTCGAGCGGCTCGCGCGGCTCACCGGCCGCCCCGTGCAGGCGCTCGACCCTGCCTTCGGCACCGAGGGCCCGCGCCGGCTGGCGGTGATCGACGAGGCCTGGTGCATCGGCTGCACGCTGTGCCTCGATGCCTGCCCGACCGACGCCATCCTCGGCATCAACAAGCGCATGCACACCGTGATCGACGCGCACTGCACGGGCTGCGAACTCTGCATCCCGGTCTGCCCGGTCGACTGCATCTCGCTCGAGGACGCCACGCCGGGCCGCACCGGCTGGCAGGCCTGGTCGCCCGCGCAGGCGGCCCATGCCCGCGCGCGCTATGCCCTGCACGGCCAGCACCGGCCCACCGATGCGCGCCAGGGCAAGAAGCGCCCCGAAGCCGAGGTCGCGGCGCCCAGCGCCGAGGCCCGCAAGCGCTCGGTGGTCGAGGCCGCGCTCGCGCGCGCCCGCGCTGCCGCCCAACGTCCCTCCACGCCCAAGCCATGAACCTCGACACCCTGCTCGTCTTCGTGCTCGCCTCCCTCGCGCTCGCCGTGATCCCGGGCCCGACCATGCTGCTCGCGCTGTCGAACGGCATCGACGGCGGCATGCGCCGCGCGAGCTGGGGCATCGTTGGCGCCTCGCTCGGCAGCAGCATCGTGATCGCCGTCGTCGCACTCGGCCTGGGCTCGCTGCTGGCGGCCTCGGAATGGCTGTTCAACGCGATCCGCGTGGCCGGCGTGGCCTACCTCGTGTGGCTGGGCATCAAGCTCTGGCGCAGCGACGCCACCGACCTCGGCGCCGCGCTCGCGAAGTCCTCGCCCGAGAGCCGGCTGCATGGCCGCATCGCGCTGCTGCGCAGCCTCGCGGTGGCGCTGTCGAATCCCAAGTCGCTGCTGTTCTTCGCGGCCTTCCTGCCGCAGTTCGTCGACATCGCGCGGCCGCAGGGCCCGCAGTACCTGCTGCTGGGCGGCATCTTCGTGCTGCTCGACACCTGCGTGATGCTGGCCTATGCCGGCGCCGGCACGCAGGCCGTGCGCTGGCTCTCCAGGCGCGGCCTCAAGGCGCTGAACCGCGGCTGCGCCGTGGGCATGTGGCTGCTGGCCGCCACGCTCGCTGTGTGGCGCCGCCCGGGCGCCTGAGCCACGGGCCCGCTCAGTTCCTGGCCGAGCGCTTGAGCAGCAGCATCAGCACGCCCGCCAGGATCACCGTCACCGCGTACCACTCGAAGCGCGTGACCGTCTCGCCCGCGATCCACACGCCCAGCAGCATCGCGATCACTGGATTGACGAAGGTGTAGCTGGCCGCCAGCGCGGCCGGCGCGCGCGCCAGCAGCAGCATGTAGGCGTTGAAGGCGATCAGCGAGCCGAACACCACCAGGTAGAACCAGGCGGCCGTGGCCTGCGGCGCGGGCGGCCAGGCGAGGCTCTCGCCCGAGACGGCGGCCAGCACCAGCAGCACCACGCCGCCGCAGATCATCTCGCTCGCGAAGCCCATCGCGCCCGGTGCGAGCGGCAGCGCGCGCTGGCTCAGCACGCTGCCGGCCGACCAGCAGACGCAGGCGATGCTGATCGCGGCCAGCCCCGCCGGCGAGGCCTGGAAGCCGCTGCCCTGGGTCAGCATCAGCACGCCGACCAGGCCCAGCGCGATGCCGATCGCCTCGAGCTTGGTCGGCACGATGCCCCAGATCAGGTTGAGCAGCGCGATGATCAGCGGCACCACCGCGATGAAGGCCACCACCAGGCCCGAGCCCACCGAGACTTCGGCATGCGCGGTGCCACCCATGCCGCCGCCGAGCATCAGCGTGCCGACCACCAGCGCGTTGCGCCACTGCAGCCGGTTCGGCCAGGGCGCGCCGCGCCAGCGCATCCAGGCCGCGAGCAGCAGGCCCGCGAACAGGAAGCGCGAGCCCATCTGCAGGAAAGGCGGGAAGCTGATCAGCGCGTACTTGATCGCGAGGTAGGTCGAGCCCCAGACCAGCCAGGTGGCGGCGAGGCAGAGCCAGATGATCGGCGGCAGTCCGCCGCGCGCGGACGGCGTGGAAGTGGCGAGCGAGAGCATGTCGAGGGTGTCTGTTGTTATGGCCCGTTGTGGACCTGAGCCGCTCCATGGTATGAAGGCCGCCGCCGCGCTTCCATGCGCAAATCACGGTTCTGGCGGCTCGCGGCCGTCGATTTGAAGGACTTCGATGGAATCCACCTTGAACCCCACGCTCGATGCCCACGACACCCGCATCCTGGCCGAGCTGCAGAAGGACGCGCGCCTCACCATGGCCGAGCTCGGTCGCCGCGTGCACCTGAGCCAACCGGCGGTGACCGAGCGCGTGAAGAAGCTCGAGGCCGCGGGCGTGATCAGCGGCTACCGCGCCACCGTCAACCTCGGCAAGCTGGGCTACGGCATCCGCGCGATGATCCGCGTCGGCCGCGCCGACTACGACCGCGTCGTGAAGCTGGTGCAGGACACGCCCGAATGCGTGAACGCCTACAACGTGACCGGCGAGGACAGCTGGATCCTCGAGATCGCGGTGATCGACGTGAGCCACCTCGACGCGGTGGTCACCAAGTTCTGCATCCTCACCGAGACCGCGACCTCGATCATCCTGAACCCGGCGCGCGAGCACCAGCCGATGCTGCCGCCGCACCGCTCGGACGTGAAGCCGCCGATCAGGAAGGTCGTGAACGCCTGAGGGCGCCCGGGCTCAGCGCCCGGCGAGCGCGTCGAAGGCCTTCACCACCTCGGGCGGCGCCTGCACCATCTCGATCAGCACGCCCTCGCCCGCGATCGGGAACTCGTCGTTCGCCTTCGGATGCAAAAAGCAGATGTCGAAGCCCGCCGCGCCCTTGCGGATGCCGCCGGGCGCGAAGCGCACGCCCTGCGACGTCAGCCATTCGACGGCCGTCGGCAGGTCGTCGATCCACAGGCCCACGTGGTTGAGCGGCGTGGCGTGCACCGCGGGCTTCTTTTCGGGATCGAGCGGCTGCATCAGGTCGACCTCGACCTTGAACGGGCCGGTGCCGATCGCGCAGATGTCCTCGTCGACGTTCTCGCGCTCGCTTCGGAAGGTGCCCGTGACCTCGAGCCCCAGCATGTCGACCCAGAGCTTCTGCAGCCGGGTCTTGTCGGGACCGCCGATCGCGATCTGCTGGATGCCCAGCACGCGGAAGGGACGTTGGATGGCGCTCATTGGCAGGACTCCGGGTTCGTTTCGGTCGAGGCGCGGTGCGAGCGCAGCCCCAGCTTGCGCAACAGCTGCACGTCGGCCTCGACGTCGGGATTGCCCGTGACCAGCAGCTTGTCGCCGTAGAAGATCGAATTCGCGCCGGCCATGAAGCACAGCGCCTGCACCGCCTCGCCCATCTGCTGACGGCCGGCCGACAGGCGCACGCGCGCGGTCGGCATGGTGATGCGCGCGACCGCGATCATGCGCACGAAGTCGAAGGGATCGATCGGTTCCGAGTCGGCCAGCGGCGTGCCGGGCACGCGCACCAGGCTGTTGATCGGCACCGACTCCGGGTACGGATCGAGATTGGCCAGCTGCGCGATCAGTCCCGCGCGGTGCACCGGCGCCTCGCCCATGCCCACGATGCCGCCGCAGCACACGCTGATGCCGGCGCCGCGCACATGGGCCAGCGTGTCGAGCCGGTCCTGGTAGCTGCGGGTGTCGACGATGTCGGTGTAGTACTCGGGCGCGGTGTCGAGGTTGTGGTTGTAGTAGTCGAGGCCCGCGGCCTTGAGCTGCCGCGCATGGTGCGGCTCGAGCATGCCGAGCGTGGCGCAGGTCTGCAGGCCCAGGCCCTTCACCGCCTCGACCAGCACCGCCACCTTCTCGACGTCGCGGTCCTTGGGCGCGCGCCAGGCCGCGCCCATGCAGAAGCGCGTGGCGCCCGCGTCCTTGGCGGCCTGCGCGGCGCGCAGCACCTCGTCGACCTCCATCAGCTTCTGCGCCTTCACGCCGGTGTCGAATTCGGCCGACTGCGGGCAGTAGCCGCAGTTCTCGGGGCAGCCGCCGGTCTTCACCGACAGCAGCGTGGCCAGCTCGATGTCGCCCGCGGGAAAGTGCTGGCGATGCACCGTCTGGGCCTCGAACAGCAGCTCCATCAGCGGCTTGTCGAGCAGCGCCTGGATCGCCTCGATCGACCAGCGGCCTTCGGGCGCCGGCGTCGCCACCGGCTTCGCGGGCCGGTGCAGCACCACGGCCTGCAGGTCGCTGGCCCCCATCAGTTGAACTCCAGGATGATCTGGTCGACCGCGAGCGACTCGCCCTTGGCCGCGGAGATCTTGCCGACCACGCCGTCCTGCGCGGCGAACAGCACGTTCTCCATCTTCATCGCCTCGATCACCGCGAGCTTCTCGCCGGCCTGCACCTGCTGGCCCGGCTGCACCGCCACCTCGACCAGCAGCCCCGGCATCGGCGACATCAGGAACTTGCTGAGGTCCGGCGGCGCCTTGTGCGGCATCAGTGCGAGCAGGCGCGCGCCCAGCGGCGACAGCACCATGGCCTCGATCTGGCGGCCATCGTTCGACACCCGCAGCGCCAGCGGATTCTTGCCGGCGCCGCGCTCCACCTGCGCGGTGAAGTGCTTGTCGTTGACGATGCCCTGCACGCGCACCGCGCCCAGCGCGAGGCTGCTGTCGATCTTGTAGGTCTTGCCGCCGACCGTGACCGCGCTCGCGCCGGTCTTGCCGTGGAAGTCGCTCACGGTCACCGGGTGGTGCACATGCTCGCCCTGGGCGCCGAGCTCCACCACCACGAACTGCTCGCCCACCTTCACGCCATGGCCTTCGAGCTGGCCGCTGATGCCCGAGGCGCGCGCGCGGTAGCGGCGGTGCACGTAGGCCGCCAGCGCGACCAGGAAATCGGGCTCGCTGTGCGGCACGTCCTCGGCATGGAAGCCCTTGCCGTAGTTCTCGGCGATGAAGCCGGTGTTGAAGTCGCCGGCCACGAACTTCGGATGCGCCAGCAGCGCGGCCTGGAACGGGATGTTGCTGCTGATGCCGCGGATCACGAAGCCGTTGAGCGCCTCGCGCATGCGTGCGATCGCGTGGTTGCGGTCCTTGCCGTGCACGATCAGCTTGGCGATCATCGAGTCGTAGTACATCGGGATCTCGCCGCCCTCGTACACGCCGGTGTCCACGCGCACGCCCTGCAGGTGCTCGGTGTCGCTCGCGAACATGGTCTCGGCCGGCGGCTGGAACTTCACCAGCCGGCCGGTCGAGGGCAGGAAGTTGCGGAACGGGTCCTCGGCGTTGATGCGGCACTCGATCGCCCAGCCGTCGCGCTTGACCTGCTCCTGCGTCAGCGGCAGTGCCTCGCCGGCCGCCACGCGGATCATCAGCTCCACCAGGTCGAGGCCGGTGATGCACTCGGTCACCGGATGCTCCACCTGCAGCCGGGTGTTCATCTCGAGGAAGTAGAAGCTCTGGTCCTTGCCGACCACGAACTCCACCGTGCCCGCGCTCTGGTAGTTCACGGCCTTGGCCAGCGCCACCGCCTGCTCGCCCATCGCCTTGCGCGTGGCATCGCTGATGAAGGGCGACGGCGCCTCCTCGATCACCTTCTGGTGCCGGCGCTGGATCGAGCATTCGCGCTCGTTGAGGTAGATCACGTGGCCGTGCGAATCGCCGAGCACCTGGATCTCGATGTGGCGCGGCTCCTCGACGAACTTCTCGATGAACACGCGGTCGTCGCCGAAGCTGTTGCGCGCCTCGTTGCGGCAGGAGGTGAAGCCCTCGAAGGCTTCCTTGTCGTTGAAGGCCACGCGCAGGCCCTTGCCGCCGCCGCCGGCCGAGGCCTTGATCATCACCGGGTAGCCGATGTCCTTCGCGATCTCGACCGCGCGCTCGGCGGTCTCGATGGCGTCGTTCCAGCCCGGGATGGTGTTGACCTTGGCCTCGTTGGCGAGCTTCTTCGAGGCGATCTTGTCGCCCATGGCCGCGATCGAGTAGTGCTTGGGGCCGATGAAGGCGATGCCCTCTTCCTCGACCCTCTTCGCGAAGCTTTCGTTCTCGGACAGGAAGCCGTAGCCCGGATGCACGGCCTCGGCGCCGGTCTTCTTGCAGGCCTCGATGATGCGGTCGGCCAGCAGGTAGCTCTCGCGGCTGGGCGCGGCGCCGATGTGCACGGCCTCGTCGGCCAGTTCGACGTGGCGGGCTTCCTTGTCGGCGTCGGAATAGACGGCGACCGTGAGGATGCCCATCTTCTTGGCGGTCTGGATCACACGGCAGGCAATCTCGCCGCGGTTCGCAATCAGGATCTTCTTGAACATTTTTTGTCTTTCCTTTGCATCCCCAACACCGTTCGGGCTGAGCTTGTCGAAGCCGGGGTCAGTCCTTCGACAGGCTCAGGACGAACGGTGGGTGATGACGTTGATCGTTCAGAGCGGAATGTTGCCGTGCTTGCGCCACGGGTTCTCGAGCTTCTTCTCGCGCAGCATCACCAGCGAGCGGCAGATGCGCTTGCGCGTCTCGTGCGGCAGGATCACGTCGTCGATGTAGCCGCGCGCGCTCGCCACGTAGGGGTTGGCGAAGCGGGCCTTGTACTCGGCCTCGCGCGCCGCGAGCTTGGCCGGATCGTTCTTGTCCTCGCGGAAGATGATCTCGACCGCGCCCTTGGCACCTATCACCGCGATCTCGGCGCGCGGCCAGGCCAGGTTGACGTCGCCGCGCAGGTGCTTCGAAGCCATCACGTCGTAGGCGCCGCCGTAGGCCTTGCGCGTGATGACGGTGATCTTCGGCACCGTGCACTCGGCATAGGCGTAGAGCAGCTTGGCGCCATGCTTGATGATGCCGCCGTACTCCTGGCCGGTGCCGGGCATGAAGCCGGGCACGTCGACGAAGGTCACGACCGGGATGTTGAAGGCATCGCAGAAGCGCACGAAGCGCGCGGCCTTGATGCTGCTCTTGATGTCGAGGCAGCCCGCCAGCACCAGCGGCTGGTTGGCGACGATGCCCACGGTCTGGCCTTCCATGCGCGCGAAGCCGATCACGATGTTCTTCGCGTAGTCCGGCTGCAGCTCGAAGAAGTCGCCATCGTCCGCGACCTTGAAGATCAGCTCCTTCATGTCGTAGGGCTTGTTCGCATTCTCGGGCACCAGCGTGTCGAGCGAATAGTCGGGACGGTCGGCCGGATCGCCCTGGCCGTTGTTGCCCAGGCGCACCGGCGGCTTCTCGCGGTTGTTCAGCGGCAGGTAGTTGTAGAGGCGGCGCAGCATCATCAGCGCCTCGACGTCGTTCTCGAACGCCATGTCGGCCACGCCGCTGCGCGTGGTGTGGGTCACGGCGCCGCCCAGTTCCTCGGCCGTCACGCTCTCGTGCGTCACGGTCTTCACCACCTCGGGGCCGGTGACGAACATGTAGCTCGAATCCTTCACCATGAAGATGAAGTCGGTCATGGCGGGCGAATACACCGCGCCGCCCGCGCACGGGCCCATGATCATGCTGATCTGCGGCACCACGCCCGAGGCCATCACGTTGCGCTGGAACACGTCGGCATAGCCGCCGAGCGAGGCCACGCCTTCCTGGATGCGCGCGCCGCCCGAGTCGTTGAGGCCGATCACCGGGGCGCCGACCTTCATCGCCTGGTCCATCACCTTGCAGATCTTCTCGGCATGCGCTTCGCTGAGCGCGCCGCCGAAGACGGTGAAGTCCTGGCTGAAGACGAACACCAGGCGGCCGTTGATCATGCCGTAGCCCGTGACCACGCCGTCGCCCGGGATCTTGTTGTCGGCCATGCCGAAGTCGGTCGAGCGGTGCTCGACGAACATGTCCCATTCCTCGAAGGTGCCGTCGTCCAGCAGCAGCTCGAGGCGTTCGCGCGCCGTGAGCTTGCCCTTGGCGTGCTGCGCGTCGATGCGCTTTTGTCCACCGCCCAGGCGGGCCTGCGCACGGCGCTTTTCGAGTTCGTCGATCAGTTCTTGCATGAGAAAAGCCTCTTTGAAAAATCAGCAGTCATAGGTTTCGCTGTACTGGAACGATGCCCCCGGCATGGTGGCCAGGATGTCCATGAATTGCGCGATCGCGCCGCACCGCTCGCGCGGGCGATAGGGCGAGGTGTTGGCGAGCGGGCCGAACGAGAGATCGGTGCTGCCGCCGCCCTTGGCCGGCAGCACCTGCACCCATTGCGCCGCGAGGCTTTCGCCGCGGCGGCAGACGACGGTGTCGTGGAGATCGGAGACGCCCCAGGCATCGCCGGAGGCCGAGGACCACAGCACCAACCGATGGTTGGCGGCGCCCTCGCCCTGCAGCAGCGCGAAGCCGGGCAAGGTGAAGTGCAGCGCGGGCATGCGCAGCACGCGCTGCGACGCACTCCGCGCGTAGTCGCGCGCGGGGCCGGCCTCGAGCCTCGCCACCGCATGCGCGCCGCGCAGCATGGCATCGAGCGCCAGCTGCTCGCGCTGCCAGGCCTCGGCCCACGGCGCGGCGGCGGCAACCTCGTCATCCCAATCGACGAACAGGATGCCGCTGGTCTTCACGGCCGCCTCGTCGTCGCGCGGCGCGCCGTACCACGAGACGCCCACGCGCACGCTCCCCAGGCGCCACTCGGCGTTGACGGCCACGCTCCAGGAGTTTTCTTCCTTGAAGCGCGCGGGCCGCGCGTCGCCATGGTTCGGCATGCCGAGCCGTTCAACCAGTCGTGCATGCGCGCGCAGCGCGAAGTCGACGTGCGACTCGCCCGCGGGCAGGTCCAGCCGGTGCCACACCTGCATCACCGGACGCCCGGGCCGCGGCACCATGAGTTCCATGCGGCTGCTGCGCAGCCCGAGCACGTCCGCGCCCGCCACATGCCAGACGTTGACGCCGGCGGCGGTCGCATGCACGGGTCGCAGCCCGCGCGCCTCCAGCTGCTCGAAGGTCGTGCCCCAGGCAAAGCTGCCCGCCGCGGTGTCGAAACCGCGCGCGAAGCCGTGGTCGTTCAGTGGGCCCATGCGCTCTCGTCGCCTGCATAGAGGCCGAGCAGGCGGCGCGCCGCGGTCGACGGCGCCAGCTCGAGCGCGCCCACCTGGCCGAGCAGCGCCGGCAGCTCCTCCTTCACGCGCGGGTGATGGCGGAAGGCATGGCGCAGGCCCGCTTCGATGCGCTCCCACATCCACGACTTGGCCTGCTGCTGGCGGCGGCCCATGAGCCGGCCGTTGGCAGCCTGCAGCGCGCGAAAGTGCTCGACCTGGGTCCAGAACGCCTCGACGCCCTGCCCGAGCAATGCGCTGAGCTGGATCGCCTGCGGATGCCAGAAGCTCTCGTCATGGCGCGCATGGTCGGGATGGCCATGCTGGCCGAACAGCCGCAGCGCCGAGGTGATCTGCGCCTGCGCGCGCGTGGCGGCGTCCTTGTCGATGTCGGCCTTGTTGATGACGACCAGGTCGGCGATCTCCATCACGCCCTTCTTGATCGCCTGCAGGTCGTCGCCGGCGTTGGGCAGCTGCATCAGCACGAACATGTCGGTCATGCCCGATACCGCGGTCTCGCTCTGGCCCACGCCCACGGTCTCGACGATCACCACGTCGTAGCCCGCGGCCTCGCACACCAGCATCGCCTCGCGCGTCTTCTCGGCCACGCCGCCGAGCGTGCCGCTCGAGGGGCTGGGGCGGATGTAGGCGCGCTCGTGCACCGAGAGCCGTTCCATGCGCGTCTTGTCGCCGAGGATGGAGCCGCCCGAGACGGTGGACGAGGGGTCGATGGTGAGCACCGCGACGCGGTGGCCCTTGTCGATCAGCAGCAGGCCCAGGGTCTCGATGAAGGTCGACTTGCCCACGCCCGGCACGCCCGAGATGCCGAGCCGGAACGAGTTGCCGGTGCGCGGCAGCAGCGCGGTGAGCAGTTCGTCGGCCTGCGCGCGGTGGTCGGCACGGGTGGATTCGAGCAGCGTGATGGCCTTGGCGATGGCGCGGCGCTGCGCCATGCCGTCCGTCTCGGCGATCGCGCTTTGCAGCGCCTGGGCCGTGTTCAGCACGCGGCCTCCACGGCCAGGCGCCAGCGGTAGTGCAGGTCGACGCCCTCCTCGCCCTCGAGCACGAAGCCGTGCCGCAGGTAGAAGCGGTTGGCATCGCTGCGCACCAGCGCGGTGAGCTTGATGTCGCGCTGCTGCGCGCGCGCCTGCGCCTTGGCCCAGTGCATCACCCATTCGCCGATGCCCACGCCCTGGAAGCCGGTGCGCAGGTACAGGTGGTCGAGCCGCAGCGCATCGGCGCCTTCGGGCTTGAGCGTGACGAAGCCGATGCGCCCGTCGCCATCGAGCACGATGTGGTGCATGAACGGGATCACGAAGCCGGCGCTCAGCCGCTCGCGCGAGCGTGCGAGGTCGAAGCGGCCGACACGCTCGAGGCTCGGACGCATCGCATCGATGCGCAGCGCCAGCATGTCCTCGAAATCGCTGGATTCCACGGGCTGCAGCGACAGCCGCGACAGGAGATCGCCCACGTCCGCTCTCGTCAGGCCGCGACCGCCGCGCGGATCTGCTCCAGCACGTCCTTCGCGCTCGCCGGGATCGGCGTGCCCGGTCCGTAGATGCCCTTCACGCCGGCCTCGTAGAGGAAGTCGTAGTCCTGGCGCGGAATCACGCCGCCGACGAACACGATGATGTCGTCCGCGCCCTGCTTGCGCAGCTCCGCGATGATCGCGGGCACCAGCGTCTTGTGGCCGGCCGCGAGCGTGCTCACGCCCACCGCATGCACGTCGTTCTCGATCGCCTGGCGCGCGCATTCCTCGGGCGTCTGGAACAGCGGCCCCATGTCGACGTCGAAGCCCAGGTCGGCGAAGGCCGTGGCCACCACCTTGGCGCCGCGGTCGTGGCCGTCCTGGCCCAGCTTGGAGATCATCACGCGCGGACGGCGGCCCTGCTCCTCGGCGAAGGCGTCGATCTCGGTCTTGAGGTTCTCCCAGCCCTCGGCGGAGTCGTAGGCGGCGGCGTAGACGCCGGTCACCTTCTGGGTGTCGGCGCGGTGGCGGCCGAAGGACTTCTCGAGCGCGTCGGAGATCTCGCCGACGGTGGCGCGCAGGCGCACCGCGTCGATGCTCAGCGCGAGCAGGTTGCCGCTGCCGTTTTCGGCCGCCTCGGTGAGCGCGTCGAGCGCGGCCTGCACCTTGGCGCCGTCGCGCGCGGCGCGGATCTTCTGCAGCCGCGCCACCTGCTGGTCGCGCACCTTCACGTTGTCGATCGAGAGGCTCTCGATCGCGTCCTCGTTCTTGAGCTTGTACTTGTTGACGCCGACGATCACGTCCTTGCCCGAGTCGATGCGCGCCTGCTTCTCGGCGGCCGCGGCCTCGATCTTGAGCTTGGCCCAGCCGCTGTCCACGGCCTTGGTCATGCCGCCCATGGCCTCGACCTCCTCGATGATGGTCCAGGCCGCGTCGGCCATGTCCTGCGTGAGCTTCTCCATCATGTAGCTGCCGGCCCAGGGGTCGATCACGTTCGTGATGTGCGTCTCTTCCTGGATGATGAGCTGCGTGTTGCGCGCGATGCGGGCGCTGAACTCGGTCGGCAGCGCGATGGCTTCGTCGAGCGCGTTGGTGTGCAGGCTCTGCGTGCCGCCGAACACCGCGGCCATCGCCTCGATGGTGGTGCGCACCACGTTGTTGTAGGGGTCCTGCTCGGTCAGGCTCCAGCCCGAGGTCTGGCAGTGGGTGCGCAGCATCAGGCTCTTGGGGTTCTTCGGCTCGAACTCCTTCATGATCCGGCACCACAGCAGGCGCGCGGCGCGCATCTTGGCCACTTCGAGATAGAAGTTCATGCCGATGGCCCAGAAGAAGCTCAGACGCCCGGCGAAGCCGTCGACGTCGAGGCCCTTGGCCAGCGCGGTCTTCACGTACTCCTTGCCGTCGGCCAGCGTGAAGGCCAGCTCCAGCGCCTGGTTGGCGCCGGCTTCCTGCATGTGATAACCGCTGATCGAGATCGAGTTGAACTTCGGCATGTTCTGCGCCGTGTACTCGATGATGTCGCCGATGATCCGCATGCTCGGCGCGGGCGGGAAGATGTAGGTGTTGCGGACCATGAACTCCTTGAGGATGTCGTTCTGGATGGTTCCACTGAGCTGGTCCTGAGCCACGCCCTGTTCTTCCGCCGCCACCACGTAGCCCGCGAGCACCGGCAGCACCGCGCCGTTCATGGTCATCGACACGCTGACCTTGTCGAGCGGGATCTGGTCGAACAGGATCTTCATGTCCTCGACCGAGTCGATCGCAACGCCGGCCTTGCCCACGTCGCCGGTCACGCGCGGATGGTCGCTGTCGTAGCCGCGGTGGGTGGCGAGGTCGAAGGCCACGCTCACGCCCTGCCCGCCGGCGGCCAGCGCCTTGCGGTAGAAGGCGTTCGATTCCTCGGCGGTCGAGAAGCCGGCGTACTGGCGGATGGTCCACGGGCGCACCGCATACATCGTGGCCTGCGGGCCGCGCAGGTAGGGCTCGAAGCCCGGCAGCGTGTCGGTGTACTTCAGGTCCTGCAGGTCGGCCGCGGTGTACAGCGGCTTGACGCTGATGCCGTCGGGCGTGATCCAGTTCAGCGCGGCGACGTCGCCGCCGGGGGCCGACTTGGCGGCGGCCTTGGCCCAGGCCTCGAGAGTGGCGGGCTTGAAGGAGGGTTCGGGTTTGCTGCTCATGGAGGCGCCGCTTCGCAGTGTGTCGTGCAGGGGGTGTGCTGCTGGAGAAAAGGATTCGCTGGAATCGCTGGGGGTCCGCAGGGATTTGCAGGCCGGCCGCGAGTCTAACCGATCCATAATTATTAATTCAAACGCGATTTTTGAAGTACAGTCCCGCCCATGTCCGCCGTCACCCTCACCCCGCGCGCCCTCTATGAAGAGGTGGCCGAGCTGCTGCGCCAGCGGATCTTCCGCCGCGAGCTCGAACCGGGCAGCTGGATCGACGAACTCAAGCTCGCCGAGGAGTACGGCATCAGCCGCACGCCGCTGCGCGAGGCCCTGAAGGTGCTGGCCGCCGAGGGCTTGGTGACGATGAAGGTGCGCCGTGGCGCCTATGTGACCGAGGTGTCGGAGCAGGACCTGGCCGACGTCTACCACCTGCTGTCATTGCTCGAGAGCGATGCCGCCGGCGTGGTGGCCGAGCGCGCCACCGAGGCCCAGCTCGCCGAGCTGCGCGCGCTGCATGCCGAGCTCGAGGCCGCGGCCGCGCCCGAAGACCGCGAGCATTTCTTCGCGGTCAACGAGCGCTTCCACATGCGCCTGCTGGCCATCGCCAACAACAAGTGGCGCGACCAGATGGTGGCCGACCTGCGCAAGGTGATGAAGCTCAACCGCCACAACTCGCTGCTCAAGGCCGGGCGGATCGGGGAATCGCTGGCCGAGCACCGCGCGGTGATGGCCGCGATCGAGGCGCGCGACGGCGAGGCCGCCATGGCGCGCATGCGCGAGCACTTCAGCAACGGGCTGGAAGCGGCGGCCTAGCGTTCGCCGCGGGGCCGCGCGTCGGCCTGCTTCTCTTCACTCAATCGAGATCGACCGTGCCCGCCTCGGCCGCGATGCGCTGCGCCGTCTCGAGCAGCCGCGGCGCCACGCGCGCGAGCATGGTGTCCTTGGGCAGCAGGTAGGCCGGGCCGCCGCAGCTCACCGCATAGCGCTCGCCGCGCGGACCGCGCAGCGCGAAACCCAGCGCATGGATGTGCGGATGCCATTCGCCGAACGAGCCGCAGTAGCCCACGCGCGCGTACTCCTCGATGCTGGCGATCAGCCCCGGCTCGATGCGCGGCCAGTTCTCGCCGCTTTCCTGCCGGATCTGCGCCAGCAGCGCCTCCTGCTCGGGCGCCGCGAGCGAGGCCAGGTAGGCCCGCCCGGCGGCCGAGGTGGCGATCGTCATGCGCGAGCCGACCTCGATGCGCGAGCTGATCATCACCGAGCGCGGGCGCAGCGAATCGATGATCAGCATGTCGAGCTCGTCGCGCACGCCCATGTGCACGCTCGCGCCCGAGAAGTCCGACAGCGCCGCGAGATGCGGGCGCGCCACCGTGCGCAGGTCGAAGTGCCGCAGGTAGCGGCTGCTCATGTCGAGCAGCGCCGACCCCAGGCTGAAACGCTCGCTGTCCTGCGACTGCCGCAGGTAGCCCGCCCCGACCAGGGTGGCCGTGAGCCGCGACACCGTCGCCTTGGGAATGCCCGTCGCATCCGCCAGTTCGCGGTTGCCCATGGGCGCCGCCGCCATCCCGATCACCTTCAGCAGGGCCAGTCCCCTGGCGAGCGCGCTCACCTCTTCCCTGCCGCCAGACGCGTCATTCATTTTTAGAAACCTTTGCTTCCCTGATGGATCTTTGTTGCCATTTTTCAGCAAAAACGGGTTGACGCGAGAACTTTGGAGGATCATTATTTCGGAACACTGTTTCAAAATAAAGAGATGACGAGACAAGACCCCCACTTCTCCCCGCCGTCGCCGCGCCGCCGCGACCTGCTCTGCACCGGCCTCGGCCTCCTGGCCGGCGCCAGCCTCCCGGGTTTCGCGCAGGCCGCCGCGCCCGCAGCCGCCGCCACATTCCCCAAGGGACCGGTGAAGCTCATCGTCCCGTTCGCCCCAGGCGGGCCGACCGACACCGTCGGCCGGCTCATCGCCATGAAGCTGCAGGAAAGCTGGGGCCAGCCGGTCATCGTCGACTACAAGCCCGGCGCCGGCACCGCCATCGGCGCCGACTTCGTCGCCAAGGCCCCGCCCGACGGGCTGACCATCGGCATGGTGAATTCCTCGTTCGCGGTGAACCCTTCGCTGCGCAAGACCCTGCCCTACGACACGCTCAAGGACATCGCGGGCATCACGCAGATCGCCAACCTGCAACTGGCCATCGTGGCCCGGCCCGACGCGCCCTTCAACACGCTGGCCGAGCTGATCGCCTATGCGAAGAAGAACCCCGGCAAGCTGACCTACGGCACGCCCGGCGCCGGCAGCACCACCCACCTGGGGGCCGAGCTGCTCAAGCGCGAGGCCGGCTTCGACATGCTGCACGCGCCCTTCAAGGGCAGCTCGCCCGCGCACACCGAACTCATGGGCGGTCGCATCGACCTCGTGGTCGACCCCTTCCTCTCGGTGCTGCCCTTCGTGAAGGCCGGCCGCATGAAGCTGATCGCCACCCTCGGCGACAAGCCGGTGCCCGGCTTCAGCTATCCGACGGTCGCGCAGACCCTGCCCGGCTTCCACGTCAACGCGCTGCTCGGCTTCATCGCGCCGCACGGCACGCCGCCGGCCGTCATCGAGAAGATCCAGTCGGACACCCGCCGCGTGCTGCTCGATCCCGAGATGCGCAAGCGCGTCGAGGAACAGGGCATGGAGGTGGTCGCCTCCACGCCCGCGCAGTTCGACGCCTTCGTGCAGTCGGAGATGAAGCGCTGGGCGCGCGTCATCGCCGACGCGGGCATCCAGCCCGAGTGAGCCCCTCTTTCCATCCGGACACCCTTCCCATGCCCCTAGCACTCACCCCCCTGCATCCGCATTTCGCCGCCGAAGCGCGCGGCATCGACATCGCCCGGCCGCTCTCGAGCGACGAGGTCAGGCAGATCAACGCCGCGATGAACCGCTATGCCGTGCTGGTCTGGCGCGGCCAGCCGCTCACGGGCCAGCAGCAACTCGATTTCGCCAAGGCCTTCGGGCCGCTCGACCTCGGCCTCAAGAAGGTGTTCAAGCGCCCCGAGCGGCTCGAGGACGAGCGCCTGATCGACATCTCGAACGTCGACGCGCAAGGCAACGTCGCGCGCCGCGATTCGCCGAAGAACCTCTCGAACTTCGCCAACCAGCTCTGGCACAGCGACAGCTCGTTCCAGAACCCGCGCGCCGCCTATTCGATGCTGCATGCGCTGGTGCTGCCGAGCTGGGGCGGCAACACCGAGTTCACCGACCTGCGCGCCGCCTACGACGCCCTGCCCGAGCGCGACAAGGCCGAACTCGAGGGCCTGAGCGCCGAGCACTACGCGCTGCACACGCGCATCCTGCTGGGCGACGAGGCCTACACGGACGAGCAGAAGAAGACCATCCCGCCGGCCACCTGGCCGCTGGTGCAGACGCATCCGGGCTCGGGGCGCAAGCTGCTGTTCGTGGGCGTGCATGCGCGCGAGATCGTCGGCTGGCCCGTGGCCGAGGCCCGCATGCGGCTCGCGGACCTGCTCGAGCACGCGACCCAGCGCGAGTTCGTCTACCGCCACGAATGGCAGGTGCACGACCTCGTGATGTGGGACAACCGCAGCACCCTGCACCGCGGCCGGCGCTTCGACATCGCCGAGCGCCGCGAGCTGCGCCGCACCACCATCGAGGACGTGCCCGAGGCCACGCTGATGGCGGCCTGAAAAGAAGCAGGAGCGCGGCTCAGGCCGCCTGCGCCACCGGCTCGTGCGCGATCGCCATCACCTCGTGCGGCGACTTGCTCTTCATGCGGTGGTCGCTCCACACCTGCCGCCAGCGGCGCGCGCCCGGCAACCCGTTGCGCAGGCCCAGCATGTGGCGCGCGATGTTCGACCACGGCGTGCCGTGCTCGGCCGCCTCGCGCACCATGTAGTCGCACATCAGGGTCTCGACCTCCTCGCGCGTGCGTTCCGAGGGTGCCGCGCCGAAGAACTCCGCGTCCCATTCGGCCAGCCACCAGGGGTTGTGGTACGCCTCGCGCCCCACCATCACCCCGTCGAGCAGCCGCAGGTGCTCGTGCACCTGTGCATTGAGCGTGATGCCGCCGTTGATCGAGAACTTCAGCGCCGGAAAGTCGTGCTTGAGCCGGTGCACCAGCGCGTAGCGCAGCGGCGGGATCTCGCGATTCTGCTTCGGGCTCAAGCCCTTGAGCCAGGCATTGCGCGCATGCACGATGAAGGTGTTGCAACCGGCCTCGCTGACCTGGCCCACGAAGTCGCGCACGAACTCGTAGCTCTCGATCTTGTCGATGCCGATGCGGTGCTTCACCGTCACCGGCACGCTGCTCGCGTCGCCCATCGCCTTCACGCAGTCGGCCACCAGCCGCGGCTCGTTCATCAGGCAGGCACCGAAGGCGCCGCGCTGCACGCGCTCGCTCGGACAGCCGCAGTTGAGATTGATCTCGTCGTAGCCCCATTGCTCGCCGAGCTTCGCGCAATGCGCGAGATCGGCCGGCTCGCTGCCGCCGAGCTGCAGCGCCAGCGGATGCTCCTCGGCGTTGAAGCGCAGGTGCCGCGGCACGTCGCCATGCACCAGCGCGCCGGTCGTCACCATCTCCGTGTAGAGCAGCGCGTGGCGGCTCAGCAGGCGGTGCAGATACCTGCAATGGCGGTCCGTCCAGTCCATCATGGGCGCGACAGACACGCGCATGGCGTCGAGTGCCTGGGCCGCTTCAGGGCCTCGCACTGGATCGGGCCCGGGCCCGGCGTTTTCTGGGTTCTCGTTCGGTGTCATTCGATGTCTTTGGGCGCCGCCGCTTCTCTCGCTCGCGAACGCGCAGGGCGCGAGCGTAGCGCACCTGGCCATTCCGCTCCGTGCCGACAGCGCTTGACCTCAAGCTTGGTTGAGGTTTTACAGTCCGCCGCGCTCACCCGAATACCCGCGTGGGCTTCACCGATGAACCCATGGCGGCAACGAATGTCCCGCCGAAATCAGGAGCTATGTTGATGAGGTCGTGGATCGATGCCGTGTTGGAAAGTCAACTGCTGTGGCTGGCCGCCCGGATACTTCTCGCCGTGGTCTTTGCCGCGTCGGGCCTTGCCAAGGCGCTGAACTTCGCGGGCGGGGTGGGCGAGATGCGCGCGGCGGGCCTCGAGCCGGCCTGGGCCTTCAACGTCGCCACCATCTTCGTGCTGCTGGCCGGCTCGCTGCTGCTGCTGGTCGACCGCGCCGTGTGGCTGGGCGCCGGCGCGCTCTCGGTGTTCCTGCTGCTCACGATCGCGATCGTGCATCGCTTCTGGTCGCTGCCCGAGCCGCGCGCCACGCTGTCGCTGTACTTCGCGCTCGAGCATGTCTCCATCATCGGCGGGCTGCTCGCGGCGGCGATCGCGAGCCACCTGCGGCGGCAGCTCGGCGGCTGAGCACCACATCGCCTCTATCACCCATATCGCCTATAAGACGCCGATCCGACTCCGAGCCTTTCCGCCATGCCAGAGAACCATCCCGCCGAGCCCGCCAAGGTCCTGACCGTCGGCGAGGTCGCCCGGCGCAGCGGCGTCGCCGTCTCGACGGTGCACTTCTACGAATCGAAGGGACTGATCAAGGGCTGGCGCAGCGAGGGCAACCAGCGCCGCTATCCGCGCGAGGTGCTGCGCCACATCGCGGTGATCCGCGTGGCGCAGCGCACGGGCATTCCGCTCGAGACCATCCGCGACTCGCTGTCGCGGCTGCCCGAGGGGCGCATCCTCAACGCCGCGCAGTGGAAGGCCCTGTCCGCGCACTGGCGCGACGAGCTCGACGCGCGCATCCGCGTGCTGACCCGGCTGCGCGACGACCTCGGCGAATGCATCGGCTGCGGCTGCCTGTCGATGACCGACTGCCCGCTGCGCAATCCCGGCGACAGGCTGGGCGCCGAGGGGCCGGGGGCTGTGCTGCTCGACGATCCGCCTTGAGCCCGCGCCACGCTCGGACATGGCGCGCGCACTAGACTCCGTGCGCGCATGACCTTGCTAGATACCCTCGCCCTCCGCCGGCTCGCCGAAGCCGCCACGCCCACACGCCCCACCTGCGCCTGCCGCCTGCAGGACGCCAAGGCCTGGGAAAGCATCACCGAGGAGCGCTGGCCCGCGGCGCTGATGGAGCAGGTCGGCACGCTACGCGACCCCGATACCTACGAACCCACGTTCGAGGAATTCCACCCGGCCGGCACGCGCTACGACTCGCCCGAGGCGCCGATCTCGGTCGCGCACTTCCCGTACAACCGCTGCGACGTCTACCGCTGCAGCGCCTGCGCGCGGCTGGTGCTGCGCTACACCGAGTTCGGCGGCTACTACATCGACCACCGCGTGCGGGTGGTCGATGCCGCGCTGATCGCCGGCTGATCAGCCCTCGCCCACGTATCGCTTCCAACCCGAAAAAACCGTTCACGCTGAGCTTGTCGAAGCGCAGCGCGAGGCGTCGATCCTTGGACAAGCTCGGCACAGGCCAAGCTCGGCTCGTGAGGTTCTTTCGCGGCGGGATCCGGTGGACCCTCGCGGCACAATGGTCCGCGTGCTGCTGCTCCCACACCGCCTGCTCGCCGGCCTCGCGCTGGCCTCCCTCTTCGCCACCGCCCACGCGGCCGAGCCGCTGCTGCTCGTCACCGAGCCCGCCGCGCTGCAGGCGGCCGAGAAGTCCGGCGCGGGCTTCGCGCACTGGCTGGCCGAAACGCCGGCCGCCGACGGCATCGCTAGCACCCAGGCGCTGATGCGCTCGAATGCGTGGCGCTCCATCGCCGGTCCCCTCGGCGCCAGCCTCGCGGCCATCCAGCGCCGCGACAAGCAGGCCGGCGTCGGCATCGCCAAGTACCCGCACCGCCTGTTCGACGCACGCTGGCTCGCGAGCCCCGATGCCTTCTTCGAACTGGTGGGCGTGGCCAACCGCATGGACCGCCGCCCGTTCCAGGACGGCGCCTGCGGCGAGACCCGTCTGGTGTACCGCCTCGCCTACCGCACGAGCGCGATGCAGTCGCGGCTGCCGATGACCGTCAACGTCGAGCTGCGCGGCGACGCGCCCGATGCCGACGGCGGCTGCGCCTCGGCCGCGAAGCGCTGGCAGCCGCCGCAGGCTGCGATGGCCGACGAGGCGCTGGGCCGCTGGCTGGTGTCGGCCGACGGTCCGCTCGCGCCGCAGCGGCTCGCGCCCGCACGCATCTCGCAACTCACGGTGAACCTGCAGAGCGTGCGCTGGCCCTCGGCCGTGCGGCCCGATCTCGGCGGCCATGCCGAATACATGCTGCGCGCCTTCCGCTGGAATGCCGGCGCGAAGCGCTACGACGTGGGCCCGCTCGAGAACACGCCCGACGTCGCGAAGCTCAAGGCCAGCGCACCGCTGCGCCAGGAACTCGAGCAATGGCTTCGCCAGCCCGAGAACCTGCGCGCACTCGACGAAGCCACGCTCAGGATTCCCGAGCGCTTCCTCGCCACCGAGGCCATCTCGGTCGCGCCGCGCGGCCTCGAGCGCCTCGCCAACCGCCCGTTCGAACAGCTCTTCGCCGAAAGCGAATGGCAGGCCGTGCCCGGCAGCCGCACGCTGCAGTCGCCACGCGCCCTGCTGCGCCGGCTCGACGACCTCAGTTGCATGGGCTGCCACCAGAGCCGCGCGGTCGCGGGCTTCCATCTGCTGGGCGTCGATCGCCGCGGCGCCTCGCGCAGCTTCACGCCCGGCAATGCGCTCGCGGTGCCGCACTCGCCGCATCTGCAGGACGAACTCGCGCGGCGTGCACGCTACCTGCAGGAAGCGTTGACCACGCCGAAGCCCGACCCGTTCCGGCCGCTCGCCGAGCCGCTCGATGCAAACACACGACCGGAACCGGCAATCGTCGGCACGCGCTGCGAACCCACGCGCATCACGGCCTCGGCCAACCCCTGGCTCGACCGCGCCGAGAAGCTGCCGCGCACCGCCTGCGAAGGCGCCGCCTCGGTCTGCGAGAAGACCTCGGTCGGCTTCCCGGGCGGCATGTGCTCGGGCCCCTGCGATCCCAAGGACCCGAACGGCACCTGCGGCGGCATCGCGATCCTCAGCGATTTCAACCAGTGCCTGGCGGCGAAGCGCCCGTTCGGCGAATGCCTTGCGAAGCACACGCGCCCCGGCAACCTGCGCAGCTGCTCGGCCACCGCGCCCTGCCGCGACGACTACATCTGCGCGCAGGCCGAAGGCCAGCCCGAGGGGCGCGGCGCGTGCATCCCGCCGTACTTCCTGTTCCAGATGCGCGTGGACGGCCATTCCTGATTTGCTCCCTCCCCCGCTGGGGGAGGGCCGGGGTGGGGGCACCGGGCGCATCCATCGCCCCGCGCACATCGACCGCTCGGTGCCCCCATCCCGACCTTCCCCCAAAGGGGGAAGGAGTCCAGATAGGAATCAACCCTCGTTCGCCGCCGGCCGCATCTTCCACGCCGACAGCGCCGCCACAGCCCCCAGCACCGCCACATACGCCCCCACCGGCACGATGCTGCCGTACTTCGCCACCAGCGTCGCCGCGATGATCGGCGCCAGCCCGCCGCCGAGCGCGGCCGCCATCTGGATGCCGATGGAGATGCCCGAGTAGCGCAGCTCGGCCGGGAACTGCGCCGCATACAGGTTCGATTGCGGCGCGAACATCAACGGGTAGTTGAGCGCGAGCGCCACCACCATCGCCGCCGTGTAGGCCGTGAGCGAGCCGCTGCCGATGGCCTGGAACAGCGGCAGCGCCATCAGGGCCAGCAGCACGCCGCCGAACACATAGAGCCGCCGCGCGCCGACGCGGTCGGCCAGCCAGCCGAACAGCGGAATGGTCAGCACCATCAGCGACGAACCCAGCACCAGCGCATGCAGCGCATCGCCGCGCGAGAAGCCCAGCCGCGTGACCGCATAGGAGATCGAGAACACCAGGATGGTGTAGATCAGCGTGACCTCGGCCAGCTTGCCGCCGATGGTCAAGAGCAGCGGCCGCCAGTGCGCCAGCACCACTTCGCGCGCGGGCAGCGCGGCGGTCTTGCGGTGCGCCTTCACGGCCTCGAACTCGGGCGACTCGTCGATGCGCGTGCGGATGAAGATGCCCACCGCGATCAGCAGCGCGCTGGCCAGGAACGGCAGCCGCCAGCCCCAGTGCAGGAAGGCGTCCTCGGGCAGCTGCGTGACCAGCGCGAAAGCGCCCGACGACAGCAGCACGCCGATCGGCGCGCCCATCTGCGGCATGCTGCCCACCAGCGAGCGCCAGCGCGGCGGCGCATGCTCGACCGCCATCAGCATCGCGCCGCCGAGCTCGCCGCCGAAGGACAGGCCCTGGCCGATGCGCAGCAGCACCAGCAGCACCGCGGCCCAGAGCCCGATCGACTCGTAGGTCGGCAGCACGCCGATCAGCACCGTGCAGATCCCCATCATCAAGAGGCTCAGCGTGAGCATGGCCTTGCGGCCGAGCCGGTCGCCGTAGTGGCCGAACACGATGCCGCCGATCGGCCGCGCGAGCATGCCGCTGGCGAAGGTGCCGAAGGCCGCGAGCGTGCCGGTCACCGGATCGAAATTCGGGAAGAACAGCTTGTTGAAGACCAGCGCGGCCGCCGTGCCGTAGGCCAGGAAGTCGAAGCCCTCGATCGCGGTGCCGGCCATGGTGGCGGCGCCGACCTTCCAGACGCTCTGCGGCTTGGCGGGCGCGGCGGCGCCCACAGGTGTGGCGATGGTGTTCATGCGGGGTGCTCCTCGTTGTGGTTCGGAATCGAAGCCGGATGACGCCGATGCCAGTCGGTCGCGCCCTGGTAGGCGCGGCCGGCGCGCAGCATCGTTGCCTCATGCAGGTGCGCCGCCACGAGCTGGAAGCCGATCGGATGGCCCTCGGGCGTGAAGCCGCAGGGCAAGGTCAGCGTCGGATGGCCGCTCATGTCGTAGGGCGCGGTGAAGCGCAGCAGCTTGAGCAGGTCGCCCTCGTCGGTGCCCAGCGTGGCCATGCGTGCATTGCTGAAACCGGCGTCGCAGGTCACGGGGATCGCGAGCAGGTCGATGTCGCCGAACAGCTTGGTCAGCGCGCCGCGGAAGTTCAGCCGCTGCATCAGCAGCTTCTGCAGCGCGATGCCCGACTGCGCGCGGCCCACCTCGATGAAGCCCGAGAGCACCGGGCCGTAGCGCTCCTTCTGCGCCGGGTACGTGGCCTCGTGCGCGGCCGCCATCTCCACCGCCGAGAAGCGCAGCCAGCCCGCGATCACCTCCGACGGATCGGGCAGCCGCACCTCGCGCAGCGTGGCGCCCAGTCCGGTGAGCGTGGCCAGCGCCGCCTGCATCGCGGCGCGCGTGGGTGCATCGACGTCGCGTGCGATGTGCTCGGCATCGATGCCGATCCGCAGCCCCGCCACGCCCTGGGCCGACAGCGCCAGGTAGTCGGGCACGGCATCGGGCAGCGCGGTGGGATCGTCCTCGTCGGCACCGGCCAGCGCGGCGAGCATCGCCGCCGCGTCGGCCGCGCTGCGCGTCATCGGCCCCACATGGTCGAGCGAGGCCGAGTTCTCGAACACGCCGAAGCGCGACACGCGGCCCCAGCTCGGCTTCAGCCCCGTGAGGTTGTTGGCCGCGCAGGGAAAGCGGATCGATCCGCCCGTGTCGGTGCCCAGCGAGCCGAAGCACAGGCCCGCGGCCGTGCCCACGCCCGAGCCGCTCGAGGAGGCGCCGGGCCACTGGTCCGCGTTCCACGGATTGACCGGCGCGACGATGCTGCGGTGGTGCTCGGCGAACGCGCCCTCGGTGTGCTGCAGCTTGCCGAGGATCACCGCGCCGGCCTCGCGCAGCTTGCGCACCACGGTCGAGTCGCGCTCGGGCCTGAAGTCGGCGTAGACCTCGGTGCCGTTGGCGCAGACCACGCCGGCCGCATGGCAGTTGTCCTTGACCGCCACCGGCACGCCGTGCAGCAGGCCGCGCCAGCCGCCACGCGCGATCTCCTCCTCGGCACGGCGCGCCTCGGCGCGCGCGCTCTCGGGCATGGTGCGCGCATAGGCGTGCAGCGCGGGGTCGACGGCCTCGATGCGCGCCAGCATGCGCTCGGTCAGTTCCACCGGCGACAGCGCGCGCTCGCGCAGCCGCTGCGCCACCTCGGTCAGTTCCAGGAAATGCAGGTCCTCGCTCATCTCAGATCTCCTTGGCGTCGAGCTGCCGCGCGAACATCGCGAAGCTGGCTTTCACGATGCTCGGCTGCATCAGGAAGTCGTGCGATTCGCGTGCCAGCGCCGGATCGACCAGCTTGAGCCGGCCGTAGGCGCTCTGCGCTATCAGCTGGTTGCGCGCGGCGCGCTCGATTAGCACCGAGAGGTAGAGCGACTCCTCCACGCTCGAGGTGGCGGCCAGGAAGCCATGGTTGGCCAGCAGCACGCAGCGCTTGCCGCCGAGGGCGGCCGAGATGATCTCGCCCTCCACGTCGGCGATCGGCAGGCCCGGCCATTCGGCGAGGAAGGCGCAGTCGTCGAAGAAGGGCGTGGCATCCATGTGCGCGACCTGCAGCGGCTCGCCGGTCATCGACAGCGCCGACACATAGGGCGGATGGGTGTGGATCACGCAGTTGACGTCGGGCCGGCGCCGGTACACCCAGAGGTGGAAACGCACGGCCGGGTTCGGCACGCCGCGGCCCTCGAGCACGCGCAGCGAATCGTCGATGCGCATCACCGAGCCCGCGCGGATCTCGCCGAACGCATGCGCCAGCGGCGTGGTGAGGAAGCTGCCGTCGGCCTGGCGCACCGTGATCTGGCCGGCCAGGGTTTCGGAATGGCCCTCCTTCGCGAGGATGCGGCAGCTCAGCGCGAGCTTCTCGGCATCGCTCCAGTGGCCGACGGTGAGGCCGTCGAGCTTCAGGGGCGCGTCGGCGGAGGGGGCGTCTGTGACGGTGGGGTTCACGCGGAGTTCCTTCATCGGTGGTCGATGGCCGCCAATGTAGGAAGCGATGCCGCGCCGGGCCTTGCGCCTGCGCGCACGCGCATTGATCCAGCGCGCCAACGCGACGGGACCCCGACCCTGCCCGCTAGTGGAAAGTCTCGATGTGCGGCCGCGGCGCGCCCTCCAGACTGCGGGCGCGGACCGCCCTTGGCACGAACCATGCACGCGGCCCGGCTTCCATCCCACCATGCACCACGACCCGACTCCGCACCTGAGCTTCGCGCCGCACCTGCGCCCCTTCTATCCGGGCGACCTGCGCGGCTACTCGACCACGCTCGACGCGCTGGTCTACCCCGGCGAACTCAGCGTGCAGCACAGCCATCCGCGCATGAACCTCGAGGCCTGCCGGCTCGTGGGCGGCGGCATCGCGGTCAGCTTCGATTCCACGCCGATGCAGGTGCGCCATGCGGCGGGCCAGTCGGGCCACGACGGCGCGGGCGAGGTGCTCGCGATGATCGCGGTCGACGGCCAGGGCACGATCGAGCAGGCTGGCCGCCGGCTGCCTTTTCGCAAAGGCGACATCGTGTTCCGCACCACGCGGCTGCCCTCGACCTGCGCGCTCGACGAATCGGGCCGGCTGGTGCAGCTGCGGCTGCCGGCCGGGCGCTTCTTCGGCATCTATGCCGACCTGCGCGACAACTTCGAGCCCTCGCTGGCGCAGGCCGGCTCGATGCTGGCCGAGTCGGCGCGCCATCAGCTCGACCGCCTGTTCGCGGTGCAGGCGCAGCCGCATCCGGCGCTGGCCTATTTCTCGGAGCAGTCCTTCGTCTCGCTGCTCGCGGCCATCTACTGCGAAGCCGTGGCCGGCGCGCCGCAGGCCGGCGATGCGGGCGCGGCCAGGCGCCACGAGCGCGACCGCTGGCAGCGGCTCGCGGCCTATGTCGAAGCCAACCTCTGCGATCCCGAGCTCTCGGTCGAGGCGATCGCGCGCGAGCTGTGCATCTCCAAGCGGCTGGTGCACCGCCTGTTCGCCACGCAGCAGACGCAGTACGGCGCCTACCTGCGCGAGCGCCGCCTCGAGCGCGCGGCCGAGGAGCTGGCCAACGAGCGGCTCGCGCAGCTGAGCGTGACCGAGATCGCGTTCCGCAACGGCTTCAACGACCCCAGCCATTTCAGCCGCGCCTTCCGCGACCGCTTCGGCACCACGCCGGGCGGCTACCGCGCGGCCCGATCGCTGGCCTGATCAGGCCAGGAAGCCGCCGTCCACCGTCAGCGCCGCGCCGGTGACGAAGCTGGCGTCGGGTCCCGCGAGGTAGGCCACCATGCCCGCGATCTCGCTGTCGTGTCCCATGCGTCCCAACGCCATCAGCGGCTCCAGCCGCTCGCCGTAGGCCGACTTCGGCGCCATGTCGGTGTCGGTCGGCCCGGGCTGCACCACGTTCACCGTGATGCCCCGGGGCCCGAGGTCGCGCGCGAGGCCGCGCGCCATCGAGGCCACCGCGCCCTTGGTCATCGCATAGACCGACGAGCCCGCGAAGCCCGCGCGCTCGGCCACCACGCTGCCGGTGATGACGATGCGCCCGCCGCGCTCCATGTGCTTCGCCGCCGCCTGCACCGCCACGAAGGCCGAACGCACGTTGACCGCGAACATGCGGTCGAAGTCGGCGAGCGCGTAGTCCTCGACCATGCCGCCCACCAGGATGCCGGCGTTGTTCACCAGCAGGTGCAGCCCGCCGAAGGCCTCGGCCGCGGCGTCGACCGCCTGCCGAACGGCCTGGGCATCGGCGCTGTCGGCGCGCAGCGCGAGCGCGCGGCCGCCCTGCCCTTCGATCTCGGCCACGAGCGCGCGCGCCGCCGCGTCCGACGATGCATAGGTGAAGGCCACGGCCGCGCCGTCGTTCGCGAGCCGCCGCACGATGGCCGCGCCGATGCCGCGCGAGCCGCCGGTCACGAGGGCCGTCTTGCCGGAGAGGGATTTCGTCATGTCGATTTCCTTTTTTAACGGATCGATCGATCCAGAATAGAACAAAAAAAAGCGCATCCGAAACCGGGCGCGCACACACACGCATTCAACGCAGGCCGCGCATCGCCATGCGCGCGATGTCGCGCAGGTCCTCGACCGAAGCGCCGCCACGCCCCGAGATCTTGAGCCCCGACAGCGTGGCCATCAGGAACTGCGCGACCGCGCGCGGCGCGAGCGCGGCATCGATCTCGCCCGCGGCCTGGGCCTCGCCGATGCGGCCCTCGATGGCCGACTGCAGCATGCGGCCCGCGGTGTCGGTCAACAGGCTCACCTCGGCATCGCCGCGGCCGAACTCGCAGACCGCGCCGATGCCCATGCAGCCCGGCTGGCCCTGCGCGCCGAAATGGGTCGCCATGCCGTCGAGCATGGCCGCCAGCCCCGCGCGCGGCGAGGCGCCGCCATGCAGCGCGCGGATGTGCTGCGACACATGGCCCACGGCGTACTGCTGCAGCGCCTCAAGATAGAGCCGGCGCTTGTCGCCGAAGGTGTCGTACATGCTCTGGCGGCTGATGCCCATGGCGGCAAGCAGCATCTCGGTCGAGGTGCCGTCGTAGCCGTGGTCGCAGAACACGGCGATCGCGCCCTGCAGGGCGGCGTTGCGGTCGAAGGCTTTGGGTCGGGCCATGGCGGGCGAGTCTATCGATTCCGGATTGCCCTGTCCAGAACAGGTGATTCCGGAATCGCCTTCGCCCTTCCCCCTCAGGCCGGCACCGCCTCGCGCACCACCGGGCCCGCCTCGGCGCGCGACGCCAGGAGCCGCGAGCGCAGCGCATCGCGGCGCACCTGCGCGGCGGCGATGCTCGCCTCCTTCACATGGCCGTAACCGCGGATCTGCTCGGGCAGCTTCGCGAGCGCCAGCGCCGTGTCGGCGTCGACCTCGTCCCAGCGCACGAGGATGTCCTCGATGCCCGCGCGGTACTCCTCGATCAGGCGCCGCTCCGTGCGGCGTTCCTCGGTGCGGCCGAAGGGGTCGAAGGCCGTTCCGCGCAGCCGGCGCAGCGCGGCCAGCACGCGGAAGCCCTGCAGCATCCACGGCCCGAAGGCGCGCTTGACCGGCCGGCCCTGCGCATCGCGCTGGCCGAGGATCGGCGGCGCGAGGTGGAAGCGCAGCTTCGGCGTGCCCTCGAATTCCTGCTGCAGCTTCTTCATGAAGGCGCCGTCGGTGTAGAGGCGCGCGACCTCGTACTCGTCCTTGTAGGCCATCAGCTTGAACAGGTTGGACGCCACCGCGCGCGTGAAGCGGTCGCCGCGGCCGCGGGCCTGCTCCACGCCGCGCACCCGCGCCACGAAGTCCGAGAAGCGCCGCGCATAGGCCGCGTCCTGGTAGGCCGTGAGGAAGGCGGTGCGGTCCGCGAGCAAGGCATCGAGCCCCTGCGGCAGCTGCAGCGCCACCGGCTGCGCGGGGGAGGCCTCGCGCGCCACGGCCGCGAGGTCGAGCGCGGCGCGCCGGCCCCAGTGGAAGGCCTGCTGGTTGGCCTTCACGGCCACGCCGTTGATCTCGATCGCGCGCAGCAGCGCGGCCGAACTCAGCGGCACATAGCCCTTCTGGAACGCGAAGCCCAAAAGGAACAGGTTGGCCGCAATGGCGTCGCCCATGAGCCGGGTCGCGAGGCCCGTGGCGTCGATGAAGTCGGCCTTGCCGGCCACCGACTCCTCGATCAGCGCGCGCACCTGGCCGGCCGGGAAGGTCCAGTCGGGGTCCTGCGCGAAATGGCCGGTGGGCTGCTCGAAGGTGTTCACCAACGCATAGCTGCGGCCCGGGCGCATCTTGGCGATGGCGTCGGGCGCGCCCGCGGTCAGCATGTCGCAGCCCAGCACCAGGTCGGCCTCGCCGGTGGGAATGCGCTGCGCCTTGAGCTGCGCGGCGTCGCGCGCCAGCCGCACGTGCGAGGTCACCGAGCCGTTCTTCTGCGACATGCCCGTCATGTCGAGCACGCTCGCGGCCTGGCCCTCGAGGTGCGCGGCCATGCCGATCAGCGCGCCGATGGTGATGACGCCGGTGCCGCCGATGCCGGTGATGAGGATGTTGTGCATGCCCTCGATCGCATGCACGGTCGGCTCGGGCAGCGCCGCGTCGGCCTCGGCGCCGCGCGCGGCCACCGGCTTGATGCGCCGCGGCTTCACGCCTTCCACGCTCACGAAGCTCGGGCAGAAGCCCTTGACGCACGAGTAGTCGGCGTTGCACGCGCTCTGGTCCACGCGGCGCTTCAGGCCATGGGGCGTGGGCTGCGGCAGCAGCGAGGTGCAGTTCGACTGCTCGCCGCAGTCGCCGCAGCCCTCGCACACGGCTTCGTTGATGAACACGCGGTGCGAGGCCTGCGGGAACTCGCCCTTCTTGCGGCGCCGGCGCTTCTCGGCCGCGCAGACCTGGTCGTAGATCAGCACCGACACGCCCTCGTAGTCGCGCAGCGTGCGCTGCACCGCGTCCATCTCGTCGCGGTGGTGGATGGTGAGGACGAAGCCGCCGCCATCGGCCGGCAGCGGCGAGCGGTCGCGCCAGCGCGTCGGGTCCTCGGCCACCAGCGCGATGCGGCGCACGCCCTCGGCCGCCACCTGGTGCGCGATGCGCGGCACGCTCACGGGCCCGTCGACGGGCTGGCCGCCGGTCATCGCCACCGCATCGTTGTAGAGGATCTTGTAGGTGATGTTCACGCCCGCGGCCACGGCGGCGCGGATCGCCATCGAGCCCGAGTGATAGTAGGTGCCGTCGCCGAGGTTGGCGAACACGTGGTTGCGCTTCGAGAACCAGGCCTGGCCGAGCCAGGGCGCGCCCTCGCCGCCCATGTGGGTCGTGGTGCGGTTGTGCTCGGGATAGATCGCGGTCGCCATCACGTGGCAGCCGATGCCGGCCAGCGCCAGGCTGCCCTCGGGCACCTTGGTCGAGGTGTTGTGCGGGCAGCCCGAGCAGTACCAGGCCGGCCGCGCCGGCGTGGCCACGGCCTTGCCGAGCACCACGTCCTTGGCGTCGAGGATCGCCAGCCGCGTGCGGATCATGTCGCTGGTGTGGAAGCGCGCCACCCGCGCGGCGATCACGCGCGCGATCTGCGCCACCGAGAAGTCGGCCGTGGCCGGCAGCAGCCACTGGCCGCGCGGATGGGCGCCCCATTCGCCGCGCTCGTCGAACTTGCCGATCACGCGCGGGCGCACGTCCTCGCGCCAGTTGTAGAGATGCTCCTTGAGCTGGTACTCGACGATCTGACGCTTCTCCTCGATCACCAGGATCTCGTCGAGCCCGTCGGCGAACTCGCGGATCGAGTCGGGCTCAAGCGGCCAGGGCATCGCCACCTTGAACACGCGGATGCCGATGCGCGCCGCCTCGGCCGCGTCGATGCCCAGCTCCTCGAGCGCCTCGAGCGCATCGCGGTACGACTTGCCCGAGGCCACGATGCCCAGCCGCGCCGAGGGCGCGTCGATGGTCACGCGGTTGAGCCGGTTGGCGCGCGCATAGGCGATGGCCGCGTAGATCTTCGCGTCCTGCATCAGCGCCTCCTGCTTGCGCGCCTGCACGCCGAGCGTGTCGGTCGACAGCCGCGCATGCATGCCGCCCGCGGGCGGCACGAAGTCCTCGGGCAGCAGGGTGCGCACGTTCTGCGCGTCGGCCGGGATCGAGCCCGACGACTCTACCGTGTCGGCCAGCGCCTTGAAGCCCACGGGCAGCCCGGCGAAGCGCGACATCGCGAAGCCGTGCAGGCCCAGCTCGATGTACTCCTCCACGCTCTGCGGATAGAGCATCGGGATCATCGAGGCCGCGAACAGGTGGTCGCTCTGGTTCGGCAGTGTCGACGAATAGGCGCCATGGTCGTCGCCCGCCACCAGCAGCACGCCGCCATGGGGCGAGGTGCCCGCGTGGCTCATGTGCTTGAAGACGTCGCCGCAGCGGTCCACGCCGGGCGCCTTGCCGTACCACATGGCGAACACGCCATCGACCGCGCTCTCGCCGGTCAGGTGCACCTGCTGCGTGCCCCAGACGGCGGTGGCTGCCAGTTCCTCGTTCACGCCGGGCAGGAACTTGACGTGGTTGGCATCGAGGTGCGGCTGCGCCTTCCACAGCGCCTCGTCGAGCCCGCCGAGCGGCGAGCCGCGGTAGCCGGAGACGAAGCCGGCGGTATCGAGGCCGTTGGCCTGGTCGCGCCATCGCTGCACGAGCATGAGGCGCACCAGTGCCTGGATGCCGCTCAGGTAGACGCGGCCGGACGTGGAGGTGTACTTGTCGTCCAGCGAGACGCTGGCGAGATCGTGGGACATGAGAGAAGGCTCCGGTAAGAGTCGCGAGAGATGCCCGTTCGGCCACCGGTAAGCGGCCTGCGGGCGGAACACGCGCCGCGGGTAAGCGGCGCGCGTTGGGGAAGATAGCGCACAGCGGAAGATCGTGGGCTCAGGCCTCCTTCGGCTGGTACCAGCGGTCCTTGGCCAGCATCACCTCGTTGTGCGCCGCGCCGGCCGGCATCATCGGAAAGCAGTTCTCCTGCGCCGCCACCTGCACGTCGAGGAAGAACGGCCCCTCGCTCGCCAGGCATTCGGCCAGCGCCGCGGGCAGCTCGGCGGGATCGCTCACGCGCCGCGCACCCCAGCCGAAGGCCCTGGCCAGCGCCACGAAATCGGGCAGCGCCTCGTTCCAGCTGTGGCTCAGGCGGTTGCCGTGGTTGAGCTCCTGCCACTGGCGCACCATGCCCATGTAGCCGTTGTTGCACAGCACCAGCTTGACCGCCGCGCGGTGCTGCACCGCGGTCGAGAGCTCCTGGATGTTCATCAGCACCGAGGCGTCGCCGCTCACGCACACGGCCAGCGCCTCGGGATGCGCCACCTGCGCGCCGATCGCGGCCGGCAGGCCGTAGCCCATGGTGCCGGCGCCGCCCGAGGTGAGCCAGCGGCGCGGCCGGTCGAAGCGCAGGTACTGCGCGGCCCACATCTGGTGCTGGCCCACGTCGGTCGAGACGATGGTGTCGCGCCCCGTGTCGCCGATCGCCTGCTGCAGCGAGGCCATGAGCCGTTGCGGCAGGATCGCGTCGGTGCGCGGCGCGAAGCCCAGGCAGTCCTCGGCGCGCCAGCGCTCGATGCGCTGCCACCAGGGCGCGAGCCGCGCGGCCTCGAAGCGCTCGGGCAGCAGCGCGAGCAGCGCCTCGAGCACGGCGGCGCAGTCGCCCACCATCGGCACGTCGACCTGCACCACCTTGTTGATGCTGCTCGGGTCGATGTCGATGTGGATCTTGCGTGCATGCGGGCAGAAGCGATCGAGCTTGCCGGTCACGCGGTCGTCGAAGCGCGCGCCCACGCAGACCACGAGGTCGGCCTCGTGCATCGCGAGGTTGGCCTCGAGCGTGCCGTGCATGCCGAGCATGCCGAGGAAGGCCGGGTCCGAGGCCGGGAACGCGCCGAGCCCCATCAGCGTGAGCGTGCACGGCGCATGCAGCCTGCGCACCAGCTGCGTGAAAGCCTCGCAGGCCGCGGGGCCGGCATTGATGAGACCGCCGCCGCCATAGAGCACCGGCCGGCGCGCGGTCGAGATCAGGTCGGCCGCGCGCTGCATGCAGGCGCGCGGCGGCACCGGAGCGCGGTGCGTCCGCAGCGGCCGCGGCACGGGCACCGGCGCGCCCTGGCCCGGCAGCGCGAGCTGCACGTCCTTCGGCACGTCGAGCAGCACCGGGCCCGGCCGGCCCGCGGCCGCGATCTCGAGCGCGCGCCGGACCATCGTCGGCACCTCGTCGGGCATCCGCACCTGGTGGTTCCACTTGGTCACCGGGCGCGACATGCCGAGCGCATCGCTTTCCTGGAAGGCCTGCGTGCCGATCACCGCGGTCGACACCTGGCCGCTGATGCACAGCAGCGGCACCGAATCGCTGATCGCGTCGAGCAGGCCCGAGATGGTGTTGCCCACGCCCGGCCCCGAGGTGACCAGCACCACGCCCACGCGGCCGGTGGTGCGCGCATAGCCCTCGGCCGCGTGCACGGCCGCCTGCTCGTGGCGCACCAGCACGTGGCGCAGCCGCGGCTCGCCGTGCAGCGCGTCGTACAGCGGCAGCGCGGCGCCGCCCGGGTAGCCGAAGATGGTGTCGACGCCGCAGGCCACCAGCGTGTCGAGCAGCGCCTCGGCGCCGTTGCGCACGCGCGGCGCGGTGTCGATGGCGAGCGCGGCATCGAGGGGCAGGTCGGTGGCCGCGTCGATGTCCGAAGAATTTTCGGCATCCAGCGTCAGGGCGAGGTCGTTGGGGAGGTCGAGCAGTCTCATGCCGTCAATTCTTCCGTGTTTGAGGCAGAATTTGCTTCTGATTTTTGGATATTCAGGCCTCAAACATGAAAATCAATCGCAAATCCTCGCAAGATGACGAAGGACTTTTCGACAAGATCGACATGGCGATCCTCCGGGTTCTGCTGCTCGATTCGCGCAAGACCCTGCAGGACATCAGCGCCGAGGTCGGCCTCTCGCCCACCAGCTGCTGGACGCGCATCAAGAAGCTCGAGGCCCAGGGCGTGATCAAGCGCTACACGGTCGACATCGATCCGGCCAAGCTCGGCTACCAGGACTCGGTGATCGTGCAGGTCACGCTCGAGAGCCACACCGACGAGACGCTCTACGACTTCGGCCGCACCCTCGCGACCATCCCCGAGATCCAGGAGGCCTACCTGGTCTCGGGCGACTACGACTACTACATCCGCATCGCGGTGCGCGACACGCGCGACTACGAACGCCTGCTGCGCGAGAAGCTCTACAAGATCCCCGGCATCCGGCACAGCAAGTCGCACTTCGTGCTGCGGGTGCTGAAGGAAGCGAGCATGCCGATCCTGTGAGGCCGAGGAAAAGCCGTTCGGGCCGAGCCTGTCGAAGCCTTGCGCGAGGCTTCGACAGGCTCAGCCCGAACGGGTTGGGGTTGGGGACGAGGTTGGGGTTGGGGCTACTGCTGCTGCACCGTGATCGCCTTCGCCGTCAGCGAGGCATCGAAGTTCAGCATCGCCGGATACTGCGGCCAGTTCACGCCCAGCGCCGCGTTGTTCGGATCGCCGCCGCGCGCGAACGCCGCCAGGCTCTTCATCATCGCGTCCGACAGCTGCAGCCGTCCCGGCTCGTTGGCCTTCGAATTGGCGAACTTCGAATAGAGCGACGGCCCGAAGTTGCCGAACACGAACGGCAGGTCGAAGGTGTGGGCCGCGCCGAAGATGTCGTTGAACGGCGCCGGCGACTTGTCCCAGTTGAACTGGTACCACCACAGCGGCACCTTCTGCGCCGCGAGCACCGGAAAGATCTGTTTGCGCAGCGCGATGAAGAAGTACTGGTTGTAGAGGTCGGTTCGCGCGTTGAAGCCGGTCACCGGCGTGGTCACCGGCAGGTACTGGCCCGGGATCCACTGCTCGAGCGAGGTCGCGGGCGCCGCGTTCGGGTCGTAGTTGTAGGCCATCGAGAACACCGTCGGGTCGTCGAGCAGCCGGCCGCTGATGCCGCCGAAGGCGGGCGAGGTCGCGAGGTTCTGCGGGAACAGCTTGGTCTCGTCGCGCGTGTAGCCGGCCAGCACCGGCACCTTGAGGAACTCGCCCGCGTTGATCGCCGCGATCGGGTTGGTCCGCACCACCACGCCGTCGTTGAGCGGGTTCGAGGCCGACAGCCCCTGCGGCGCCAGCTTGTTGAGCACGGTTTGCAGCAGCGTGTCGGCGCTCTTCGAGCGCAGGTAGGCCGCGAGATCGGCATTGCTCTGCGACGCGATGAAGGCGGTGGCCGCGGCCGTGTCCTTCACCGTGCCGTCGGCCACGAGCAGCGCCGCCAGCAGCGCGTTGTTCTGGTTCGGCACCGTGGTCGCGGTGGCGACGCCGCCGCTCAGCGGCACCAGGCGCTGGAACAGCGCGGGCTTGGTGTTGACCACCAGCGGCGAGACCATCAGCGCATAGATGTTGACCGCGCCGGCCGACTGGCCCATCAGCGTGACGTTGGCCGGGTCGCCGCCGAAGCGCGCGATGTTCGCGTTGACGAACTTCATGCCCTTGATCAGGTCGAGGATCGCGTAGTTGCCCGAGTCGTCGTTCGCGTCCACGCCGGCCTTGAGCTGCGGCGAGGCCAGGAAGCCGAGGATGCCGAGCCGGTAGTTGATCGACACCACCACCGCGTTGGCCGCCTTCGCGAGCGCCGCGCCGTCGTAGACCGGGTCGCCGGTGTAGCCCGTGATGTTGCTGCCGCCGTAGACGAACACGATGACGGGCAGCTTGTCGGTCGCGGCCGCGGTCGAGGGCGTCCAGATGTTGAGGTAGAGGCAGTCCTCCGAACCGGTGGTCTTGCCGATCGAAGTGCCGATGGTCTCGTCGTAGCGGTTGTTCTGGCCCGGGCCGTAGAGCCGGCCCGTCTGCGCGCAGGCATTGCCGAGCTTCTGCGCGGTCTTCGTCGCGGTCCACGGTTCGGGGTCCACCGGCGCCTTCCAGCGCAGCGCGCCGACCGGCGGCTTCGCGAAGGGCACGCCCTTCCAGCTGTAGGTGCCGTTGGTCGCGGAGTCGTCGTTGCCCTGCACGGGTCCGTAGGCCGTGGTGCGCAGCACCGGGGACTGCGCGGGCGGCGTGTCGGGCGGCGGGTTGCTCGTCGTGGGCGGGGGCAAGGCCACGAAGCCGGCACCGCCGCCTCCACCGCCGCCGCAGGCCGTGAGTTGCAGCAGGGCAAGAACGGCGCAGGCGGCACCGGCGCGCAGATGGCGAATCGTCATGAAGTCTCCTGTTTTTTCCAGTGGTGATGGCCGCCGGCCCGAGGACCGATGGCCATCCGCTAGTCTCGGCACGGCGGGCGCCGATTCCAATGTGGCGCGCGCACACCTTTGGCCCGCGTTCTATGTGAGGGCAAGGGCCCGCGCGGCGATCGGCGCGGGATAATCGACCCGACCCGCGAAGACGGGACAGCGAACGGGTCGCCTGTGCGCGCGGCCGTTCGATCGGGGAGAAACCGGCGGCCCGCGGGCGCGCCCCTCGCTGCAAAGGCCGGCGCCCGTCCGGCGCACGCCGCGAGCAGACAGCGAGTTCCAAGGCGCAAGCGTTCGATGAGACAGGGCAACAACGACGGCGAGCGAGCCGGTCGGGGAATCGCGGCCTTCTGGCGCGCGCTGCCGCTGATCGTGCTGCTGCTGTGCTGCGCGCGCTCCCCCGCCGCCGCAGCGGCGCCGCCGGACGACCAGCCCATCCACATCACCGAGGCCGAGCTGCAGTCGGTCAATGGCACCGGCTTCACGGCCCCGCCGCTGCTGTCCGTCGATGCCGAACTGCCGCGCGACGGCTGGAAGCCGGTCGGCCTGCCCTACACCGCCGACCGCGAGCTCGTGCCCACTGCTTCCAGTGGCATGCGCACCGTCACCGACTGGTACCGCCTCGACCTCGGCCGCCTGCCGCCTTCGACGCAGCCGCGCCTGCTCTATCTGCCGCGCTGGAAGACGCTGGGCCACATCGCCGTGTATGGCGACGGCGTGCTCATCTACCAGTCGCACGGCAGCCCGATCCACAACGGCTACAACCATCCGCTGCTGCTGCCGCTCAACCTCGCGGCGCAGGCACCCACGCCCGCGTCGGTGCTGATCCGCGTCGACCGGCTGCGAAGCAGCGGCAGCGGCCTGTCGACCGTGCGCGTGGGCCACGAGGACGACCTGTCCTGGCGCTACCAGGCGCGCCAGTTGCTGCAGGTGCAGCTGCCGTTCATGGGCAGCGCCGCCTTCCTCGCGGTCGGCGCCTTCGCCTTCGCCGTGTGGCTCGGCAAGCGGCGCGAACCGCTGTACCTGCTGTTCTTCGCCATCTCGGCGGCGGCGTTCATGCGCATGCTGCACTACTACGTGGGCGGCAGCTACATCCCGATGTCCGACGAGTGGTTCGAATGGATGACCGTGGCGAGCCTGCTGTGGCTGATCCTGTTCGTCCACCTGTTTCTCGAGCGCCTGCACCGGCAGCCCTCGCCCTGGCTCACGCGGCTGTCGGTCGGCCTCGTGCTGGCCTGCAACCTCGCCACCCTGCCGCAGGTCTCGCGCTCGATCGTCAGCCTCTACCTGTTCACGCCACTGCTGAACCTCGCCGTGCTGCCCGTGGCCGTGCTGATCTTCTCGGTGAACCTGCGCAAGGCCTACCGCGTGCAGCTGCCCGAGGGCCGGCTGGTCGCGGCCTGGACCATGATCGCCGTCGCGTTCACCGGCTACGACGCCCTGCTGCAGAACAACCTCGTGGGCCCCGAGAGCGTTTATACCTCGCCCTACGCCATCATCGGCCTGTTCTTTGTCTTCTCGTACATCATGTTCCTGCGCTACACCGGCGCCTTCGCCGAGGTGGCGCGGCTCAACAAGGGCCTGGCGCACCGGCTGCGCGAGCGCGAGGACGAGCTCAAGCAGAGCTACGAGCGGCTGCGCGTGGTGGAGAACGAGCAGATGCTCAACGCCGAGCGCCGCCGCCTCATGCAGGACATGCACGACGGCCTCGGCTCCTCGCTGATCGGCGCCATCCGCTCGGTGGAGCAAGGCAGCATGAGCGACGCCTGCATCGCCGACATGCTCAAGGCCTGCATGGACGACCTCAAGCTCGCCATCGATTCCATCGAGATCGTCGACCCCGACCTGCTGCTGCTGCTCGCGACGCTGCGCTTCAGGCTCGCGCCGCGCATCGAGGGCGCCGGCATCGCGCTGCGCTGGGAGGTGCGGCCCGTGCCGCACCTGCCCTGGCTCGACCCGGGCAGCGCACTGCACATCCTGCGCATCATGCAGGAGTCCATCGCCAACGTGATGCGCCACACGCGCGCCACCACCCTGCGCGTGAGCACCGCGGCCACCGACGATCTGGTGTGCGTGACCATCGAGGACAACGGCGCGGGCTTCGACGTGGCCGAGGCGCTGCAGCATGGCGGGCGCGGGCTGCGCAATCAGCAGCAGCGCGCACGCGCGATCGGCGGAACGGTGGGATGGCAGTCGGGCAGCGAGGGCACGCGCTTCACGCTGTGGCTGCCGATCGAACGCGAGACCGTGCCCGCCACGGCCTGAGCCCTGCCCGCCCGGTTGCTCAGAGACGCGCCGCGGCGTTCGGCTGGCTCGGCAGGCGCAGCGTGCTGGCCTGGGAATCCGGCGGGCACGGCGCATCGGAGTAGACCGCATCGCCTTCGGGCATGACGCACTTCTGGACCTCGATGAAGGCCGGCGCGGCTTTCTTCTTCGTGGCCGCGTCGGCACTGGCCATCGTCGTGTCGAGCCGGGCAATCGATGACACGACGGGCGCGCGGACCGGCTCGACCCGCGGCGCGTTGTCGATGACGGGCGCGGGCGCCTTCGCCTGCTCCGGCACGATCGAAGACGGCAGACGCGGCGCGCGCCCCGCGCTCTCTTGCACCAGGCTGCTGAGCGCCAGGTAGAACAGGAACACCGCGAGCAAGGCGACGCCCAGCCCCGGGCCCCAGTACCTGGGCGCGCGGACCGCGCGCAGCGATTCCATCAGCGGCGCGGCCATGCCAGGCCTCCGGACTGCAAGGCACCCGCCAGCTTCGCGATGCCACCCGTGCCGCTCGCGGCCCGTCCGATCAGCGCGCCGCCCGCTGCTCCGGCGACGATGCGCGTGAGGAACGAGCGGCTGCGGCCGGCGGCCAGCAGCAGCAACACGCCGGCGCCGAGCACGATCAGGTGCTCGCCGGGATAGTCGGCGCGTGCGGCGTCGACCTGCTTGAACTTGTCGATGGTTTGTTCGAGGGTCATGGCTGAAGGTCCTTCTTTTCTTAAGCGGTTCTAGTTTGGGCGTGCCTCGAGGGCTTGTAGGCGGGCACCATCCGCTTTCTAGGAAATCGTCTCGACAATGCGGCAGAAGCTGCCGTATTCGAACGGCTTAGCTGTCCTCAAGCAAAACCCAGCGCTCTTGTCCGATGGCGTTTTCTCGCCAGTTCAGCGAGGTCACGACCTTCCCCACGTCTCTGATTTTTCTCATCTTGGGGATTCGCTTCCTGGCATCAGGTTCTTCGTCCCTCTTTCAGAGGGGATCTCTCGCCCATGGTCGATCTCGAAATCACCGCGTCCGCGAACATGAAAGGCAGCAATCGCGCGATGTTTCTCGCATCGTCCATACCTCGGTGATGAGTCCCGGAGAATTCCATCCCCGCTAATAGAACGGCGTCGCCCAGGCCAGGCTTCTTGGAAAGACCTTGTCGCTCGGTGAACTGCTTCTTGCCGTTGATATGCGATGCGCTGATGGGATAGGGCACCTTGTGGAAGTCGCAGTCCTGACGCAGTTGCTTGAGGTCGTAGTCGCCCCAAGAGCAGAAGACGAAGCCGGAATAGCCATAGAGCCAGCGCTTGAAGCTCCGGATTGCCTCGTCGAAGGCAGGCGCCGCATCGACGTCGCGTTGGGCGATCGATGTCAGCGAGGTGCAAAAGGAAGTGAGCCGAGGATGGCGCACGGGACGAATGAAGGTCTGAAACTCGCCTTCGACCTCAAACGCTCCCTGGCGAACCATGACGGCACCGATCTCGATGATCTCCATCTGCTCCCGAGGAACCGTTCCACTGTCGCAACACGTTGCCTCTAGGTCGATGACCAGGTATCGATCTGCTTTCACCCGTCGCTCCATTGCTGCACTCCCTTTGATTATCGATTCTTCACCGCGCTACGATGCACACCGAACGAAGGGCAAGTTGCCTGACCAAGTTGCAGGACCGCGACCTCGCGAACGCGCCTTGACGCATACCGACCGCCACCTCCTAACACGCGTTCAAAGGAAGTGACCGATGCTGAGAGGAAGCTGCCTCTCCCAAGGCGTAGCGTTCGAGATCAACGGCACGATCAAAGGACCCGCTGTACTGCCACTCGCCAGGCGACCACTGCGGGTTCTGCTTGGTGTGCGGTTCGAGCCTCATCAGCAAGCTCGACGCGAAGCCCGCCGTGTACGGTGTCGCGCTCGGCGTGCTCGATGGCGATCCGGGCGTGCGGCCGCTGTGCCATGTATATGTGGGGTCTAAAGCGCCGTGGTTCGAGATCACCGATACGTTGCCCCAGCACGAGACACGGCCTTCCCACAACGCCTGAGCGCAGCGTCGAACGAACACCGACGCAATGAAACTCCCCTTCTCCAGATTCCTGACCGCGGCCATCACCGCAGCCGGCATGGTCGCGCCGGCGCCGGCCCAGCCCATCTCGCAGAACATGGAACTCATGGGCGCCATCGCACGCGAGATCGTGAACAGCGGCGAGCCGCAAGAGGTCGATTGGGTCGAGGTCTCCGCGATCTTCTCGATCGATGCCGATGGCGATGTCAATGGCAGCTATGGCTACGCCTACGACGCCCGGGGCCAGGCCCATGCGGCCGCGTTTCTCGAGGACCCGATCGAGCGCGAGGTGAAGGCCTATCGCGACTGGCTGCTGCTGAAGGGCCGCAAAGGCGACAAGGGCATCATCAAGACGCTCTTTCAATTCAACCGGCAGACGCGCCGGGTTCGCGCCGATTTCGAGTACGAGGATCCCCGGCGCTGGCAGGTCACGCCGGCCAACCTCGATGCCAGGGTCAAGGAGCTTCGGCCCCATCCCGGCGCGGCGGACGGCAGGTAGCACGCCCGCGCCGGCGGTCCCGCACGACGGTTCGCGCGAGACCGCGCCGCATCAAAGCAGCTGATAGATGCGGAAGTCGACCCGTCCCGCCGACATCTCGTTGTAGCCCACGAGCACCAGGTCGTTGACCCAGGTGTAGCGCGCGTCCGATGTCTCGAGCTTGGGCGTGGTGCGCAGGTAGGTCTCGCCGAACGCGAGTCGCTCGCCCCTGGCCAGCCGCGCGCGGCCATCTGGCGGCAGCCTGGCGACGCCCTTGCTCTCGAAGTAGATGAGCGCGCCATCGTCGGTGCGCAAGGCACCGCGGATGTCGAGCCGGCTGATGCCGTCCGCGCCGATTGCGACCCAGTCGACGCTGCCCGGCAGGAACTGGCCGCTGAGCTTCGGCCCGTCGAGCCGGCCGCCCTTGCCGATGTAGGGCACCAGCGTGCCGCGCGGCGTGGGCACGACGATCGGCGTCTCGAGATCGACCCGCAGGTCGCACAGGTGCCGGATCGGCAGCGCTTCGAACAGCGGCTGTTCGAGCAGTGGTCGCTTGTCGAGGATGGCGCTCATGGTCAGCTCAATGCAGCCTTGATTTCGGCGTAGTCGAAGAAGGTGTCCTTGCGCGTGACGAGCCCGTCGCCGTCGACCTCGACCACGTCCAGCGCATGGAAGCCGCGACGCTCCTTGCCCGGCGGCTGGAAGGTCAGCGTCCAGTCGAGCGTCCAGTGCCGCTCGCCCAGCAACAGGCGGCGCGTTTCCACACCGAAGCCCGGATAGCGCGCGAAGACTTCGCCGAACTCCTTCAGCAACGCGTCGTTGCCCCGCACCGCCGTGCCGCGGCCGTGCGCCTGGAAGCTCGAGTCCGGCGCATGCAGGGCCACGATCGCCTCGGGGTCGTGGGAGAGCCAGGCCGAGGCGTAGCGATCGGCGATGGCGGCAAGATCCAACTTGACAGGTTCAGACATGGGAAGCCTTTCGAAGGGTCGATTGCATTCGCGGAAGTCCTATCGATTCCGCGGTGCGCGAGGCGGGTTTCACCCCACCCGGCGAACGGTCGCGACTATACCTATGATTTTCATAGTGACAAGCGGTATGATGCCGGCAATGACCCAAAAATCGCCTCCACCCGCGTCCGCCGAGCACGAGGCGGCGCATGCGCATTCGACCCTGTGCCCGATCGCACGCGCACAGGTCATCGTCGGCGACCGCTGGACCGTGCTCGTGCTGCGCGAGCTGTTCCTCGGCAATCGCCGTTTCGAGGAGATCCAGGTGCAGACCCAGGCCACGCCGCAGATGGTGGCGAGCCGACTCAAGAAGCTGGAGGCCGAAGGACTGATCGAGCGCCGCCTCTACAGCGAGCGCCCGCCGCGGCACGAGTACCACCTCACGCCGATGGGCATCTCGTTCCACCCGGTGTTCCTCGCACTGCGCGCCTGGGGCGAGACATGGTGCAAGGGCGAGCACGAGGAGGTCGCGATTCGCTACACCCACATCCCCTGCGGGCAGGACCCGGGACTGGGGCCGGCCTGTCAGTCGTGCGGGAAGGAGATGCGGCGGGAGGAACTGTCGGCGCGGCTCAGCGGGTCGTTCGATGCGGAGCGGCGGGAGCGGTTGCAGGCGTTCAAGGCGGGGCGGGTGTAGGGAGAGTCAGCGGCTCCCCGCTCATCGCTTCCCCGCCGCCCCACGCTCGATCACCTTGCCCGTCTCGTTCCCCTCCTCCCGTCCATCCGCATAGCGCCGCATGTAGTCGAACACCTTCGCCTGCGACACCTTCACCATCTGCCCCGCGTGCAGGCCGGCCACTTCCACCGGCTCGTTCTTCAGCATGCCGTCGATCGCGTCACCCTTCCAGCCCGTGACCTCGACCCACATCCACTCGTTGCCGCCGCTGCGGGTGATGAAGGGTGCCTTCACGAGGATGTATTCGCCCGGCGCGAGGCCCTTGGCGAACGCGTCGCGCAGCACGGGCAGTTGCGTTCGAGCGAGCTTGCTGGCCGCGAGGATCTGCTCGTTGTGCTTGATGCGCGACACCGAATCGTCGGCGGCGCCGAAGGTGCTCTTGAGCAGGGCCATTTGCTGCGCCGAGCGGTCGGGGCCCGGGTAACGGTCGAAGCCGATCTCGTAGAGCCGGTTGCGCGGATCGCCGCTCTCCCAGGTGCCCGCCACCAGCGACAGCCTGGCGGGCGTGGTGCCCTTGGCCTCCTTGTCCTTCGGGTCGCGCAGGCCGCCCTGCTTGAGCGTGCGCAGGTCCAGGTCGAACTGGCCGGGCCTCGCGATCTGCGCGCCCTCCGCCATTGCCTGCGCGAAGCCGTTGACCAGAATGCCCATCGGTCGATTCATCGACCACGAGAACTGGCTCACCACCACGTCGGGCAGGCCGAACTTTCTCATGCCGAGCGTGATGGCGCGCGCGAGCTTGTTGTCGGCCTGGTAGGCGTGGATCACGATCTGCGAGGCGATGTCGGGAATGCCGCTGGCCCAGGGGTCGACGCGCCGCTTCTGCCATTCGTCGGGCGTGAACAGCTCGCGCGTCTCCTCGTCCCAGACGAAGCCGTTGGTGTCGCGCGCCACCTGCAGCGTGAGTTCGAGCGCCTTGCGCATGGCCGGCAGTGCCAGCTTCGAGGGATGCGCGAAATCGATGATCAGCGCCTGGCTGCTGCCCTGCAGCGCCTCGGCCTGCTCGCGCGTGATGCCATGGCCGAAGCGCTGCAGCATCTCCATCTCGGGCGCGCGATAGGTCTGCTGCACGGTCGTGGTGTTCCAGTTCGCGAACAGCACGGGGGCGGACACCTCGGAAGGCCTCGGCATCGATGCCAGCAGCTTGGGCGCGTCTGCGAGCTTGGCAAGCCGGCTGCGCAGCGTGGCCATGGGATCGACCTTGGGTCGCGGTGCGTAGTAGATCGCGAACTGCGCGTGGACCGGGCCGGCTTGCAGCGGCGAGCCTGCGGGCACGGGGGTGCCGGGCTTGGGGGCGGTGGCGGGTGCGGCGGCCTGTTGTGCCTGTGCGAACGCAGGCAGCGGTGCAAGCGCCGGAGCGCACAGCAGCAGGGCAGCGAGCAGGAGAGGACGGAGCGACTTGGGCGGGAGACGCATGGTTCCGAGTCTGGGTGGTGAAGGGTTGGCGGATTGTCGGGGGAGTTGCGTGACGAACGCCTACCCGATGCAGCACATGGCTCATGAGGAAGATCCGGCCATCGGCGGCAGCCCGCCGGACTGCCGACTCTCGAAGCCTGTCGTTCGCGGTGCCGGCACAGTGCGGCCATTGCAGACGCTTCGTTCACGAACATCGTGCGAAGATCTTTCATGTGGAACCACGATCAAGAGAAACGGTTTGCGCTCCCACCGTTTCAGGCGGTCGACTGACCCATTTGCCGTTCTCCCCAGCGAGCATGACCGATGACCCCGACTCCTCCCGCGCTTCCCGACCGCATCCGGACCGCGCGCCTCGAACTCCGCGCACCCGAGATTTCCGATGCATCGGCGATGTATGCCTCGTACACGCAGGATGCGGAAGTCGCGCGGTACATGGTGTGGCGTCCCCACGCATCCGAGGATGCAACGCGCGATTTCGTCGCAGCATGCGTCGCTCATTGGCACACCGGTTCAGCCCGTCCCTACGTCATCACCCTGAAGACAAGCGGTGAGCTCGTGGGAATGCTCGAGGCGCGTACCAAGGGGCACATCGTGAACATCGGCTACGTGCTTGCACGCGAGCATTGGGGTCGGGGCCTGATGCCGGAAGCCGTTCGGGCCTTGACGGCAGAGGCACTAGGACTGCCAGAGATATTCCGTGTCGAGGCAACCTGCGATGTCGACAACCTGGCGTCGGCGAGGGTGCTGGAGAAAAGCGGCTTTCTGCTGGAAGGCCGGCTCGCCCGCTTCACGGTTCATCCGAACATCGATGTCGAGCCGCGCGACTGCCTCATCTATGCGGCCTGCCGGTCGTGATGAGGACATCGACACGGAAGTGTTGCCTCGGCTCAACACTGGGATCGGCAAGGCTCATGGATTGCAAGCAGGCAGAGCAGAAACGGCCCGCGATCGGGTTCGACCGCCTCAAGCCACCTTGCGCCGCAAAAACATGTGCGTAGCCCGCTCCCCCGCCACCTGCCGCTCGCAGCTGTAGCCCAGCGCCGGAAGATCCAGCCCTTCGAACAGCGCCTCGCCCTTGCCCAGCAGCACCGGCCGCACCGCCAGATGCAGCTCGTCGAGCAATCCGGCCTTCAGATACTCACGCACGGTCGCAACGCCGCCGCCCACGCGCACATCGCGCCCGCCCGCCGCATCGCGCGCCAGTGCCAGTGCCTCATGGATGCCACCGGTCACGAAGTGGAAGGTGGTGCCGCCTTGCATGGTCAGCGGCGCGCGCGCATGGTGGGTCAGCACGAAGACCGGCACGTGGTACGGCGGCTCGTCGCCCCACCAGCCCTTCCAGTTCTCGTCGGGCCACGGGCCGCGCACCGGTCCGAACATGTTGCGCCCAAGGATCCAGGCGCCCATCGAAGAGAAGCCGTGCTCGGCGATCTCGTTGTCGACGCCGGTCTCGCCCTTGGCATCGCTCCCCTTCTGCATCCGCTGCCAGACCTGCGTGGGAAAGAACCAGTCCATGAGTTCGGGACCGCGAACGCCCAGCGGGTTCTGCAAGCTCTGATCGGGTCCGGCGGCGAAACCGTCGAGCGAAACGCCGAAGCTGCGCACGAGCAATCGGGACATGCTGTCGTCTCCTGCAAAAAGGGAGCAGCAGTCTAGCGCTCGGTGCTCCTGAAAGGCGACGACGTTGTTGGTAATAAGAAGGTTCGAAAAGCCGAACGCGTCATGGGGTGGGCTAGGATGAAGAACGCGTCCCGGGTCTGCCATGGCTCGGGAAACCATGAGATTCATTCGTTGGTCTGCCGCGCTCGTGCCGGCACCACTCGCTCCGAACAGATCCCCATGTCCCTGCGCTCCCTCTTCTCATCGCTCGGCAAGAGCAAGCCCGCCGAACCCCAAGCCGAGACCGTCCACACGACCCAGGGCTGCCAACGCTTCGGCCACCCCGAGTTCCGGATCCGCGTGAGCAACAAGGCCATTCCTGACGCGGACGTCGCCTGGTTCCTCCATTTCCTCGAGAGCCGCGTGGCAGAAGGAGAAAAGTTCAGCGGCGGCCAGAGCCTCCAGGTCGGCTGGATGTACACGAAGATCGAGGACACCGACGACGGCTTCCTGCGGATCACGGAACCGGACATGCAGCAGATTCCCGTGCGCTTCATCGATTCGGTGGACAGCACCTTGATGCAACTGCGCAACCAGAAGGATGTCGTCGAGAGCCTCGTCGCGGAGGTCGCGCCGGAGTTTCCTTCCCTGCAGAACAGCGTCGTAGTGCACGTGGACTACAAGTCGGCGTCGCGCATCCTGCTCACGCGCGCGGAGCCTGCCGACGCGAACGATTCGGGCTGGTGGTTCACCGATCTCGACGACAAGGAAGGTTCTCAAGATCCGTCACGCTTCACGAAGACCTCGCTCTATCAGCTGGCGATCGACCGGCCGGAGCTGGTGAAGTTCTTCGCCGTGCCGGCGGACCTTCGCGTCTACATCAAGGGGCCCGTCATCGCCGTGCTGGGCCCCGAGAGCGAGATCGAGCACAAGCCCGGCTCCTACCTGAGCGAACTAAACCGCGCCGGACAAGAACGCGCCTGACAAAGGAACCCCAGCCATGACCATCAAGCGAATGGACAACGTCCTGATCGTCGTCGACGATCTCGAGGCCGTGAAGGCGTTCTTCATCGAACTGGGCCTCGCGCTCGAAGGCCAGACCACGGTGGAAGGACCCGACGTCGGCCAGCTCGTCGGGCTCGGCAACGTGAAGTCCACCATCGCGATGCTGCGTACGCCCGATGGGCAAGGCATCGAGCTCGACAAGTTCCACACGCCGGAGGCCGTGAGGTTCGGGCCTATGGAGACGCCAGTGAATGCCTTGGGTCTGCGCCGCGTCATGTTCGCCGTCGAAGGCCTCGACGATGTCGTCGCGCGCATCAAGACCCATGGCGCGGAGATCATCGGACAGATGCAGTACGGGGAGTCGTACCGGCTCGCCTACCTTCGCGGGCCCGAGGGCATCATCGTCGGGCTGGCCGAGCAGCTCGGGTAGGCGCGGCGCAACGCGCGCCAAATAAAAAACCCCTGCCGCCCGCCAAGCGGACGACAGGGGAAAACAGGCCTCAGCCTTTCAGCCCAGCACCTCGGTCACGATCCCCGCGCCGACGGTCTTGCCGCCTTCGCGCATCGCGAACCGCATGCCGTTCTCGATCGCCACAGGCTTGTTCAGCTCGAAGCTGATCTGCGCCTGCGCGCCCGGCTCGACCAGGCCGGTTTCGGTGTCGACGCGGATGACACCCGTCACGTCGGTCGTGCCGAAGAAGAACTGCGGCTGGTAGCCCGAACCGAACGGCGTATGACGGCCGCCCTCGTCCTTGCTCAGCACGAAGACCTGTGCACGCCCCGAGCGGTACGGCTTCAGCGCACCGGGCTTCACGACCACCTGGCCTCGCACGACATCGTCGCGCTTGACCCCGCGCAGCAACAGGCCGACGTTCATGCCGGCACGCCCCTCGGCGACGTCCTTGTGAAAGGACTGCACGCCGGTGACGACCACCTTCTCGTCGCCCACCGAGCTGAGCCCGACGATCTCCAGGTTGTCGCCCACGCGGATCACGCCGCGCTCGACACGGCCGCTGATCACGGTGCCGCGGCCCGTGATGGTGTGCACGCCTTCGACGGGCATCATGAACGGCGCGGCGTAGTCGCGCACCGGATCCGGAATGCGCGAGTCCAGCGCGTTCACGAGCTCGACGATGCATTGCACGTCGGCACCCGCGAGGTCGCCGCGTTCAGCGGCAGCCAGCGCGTTCAGCGCGCTGCCGAAGACGAAGCGGGCATCGTCGTAGCCGTGCGCTGCCAGCAGCGCGCCAATCTCCATCTCGATCAGTTGCTCGATCTCCGCGCGGTCGCTCGCGGCCACCAGGTCCATCTTGTTCACGAACACCACCATGTGGCCGACGTTCACCTGGCGCGCCAGCAGCACATGCTCGATGGTCTGCCGCGCGGCGCCTTCGGTGCCGTCGACCAGCAGGATCGCGCCGTCCATCTGCGAGGCGCCGGTGATCATGTTCTTGATGTAGTCGGCGTGGCCGGGGCAGTCGATGTGTGCGTAGTGGCGGCTGTCCGACTCGTACTCGACGTGCGAGGTATTGATCGTGATGCCGCGCTCGCGCTCTTCCTTCGCATTGTCGATCTGCCCGTAGGACAGCGCACGGCCACCGATGCGAGCGGCCTGCACGAAGGTGAGCGCAGCCGTCAGCGTCGTCTTGCCATGGTCGACGTGACCGATGGTTCCGACATTCACATGAACCTTGTTGTTCATCATTTCTTTCTCCAGTTTCAGAGTTGAAAGCCGATGCGATCCGCTGGCCAGGCGAAGCGCTCGGCGGGTTGTCGGTGCGCGCGCACCAAACTCGCGATGCCCGCCATGCGGGCGAAAAAAAACCTGCCGGGGTGGGCCACCCGACAGGCTTTCATTTCGGCCTGAAGGATGGACCTCCAGGCACACGAGGACCTGGAAGCTCTACACGAACCACTCCACGGATTCGACGCACGACGCCGCGCCGGCAGCGAATGCGGCGGAAGGAAGACGTTCTCGTTCGAGGCTCATGTCCGGATCTCCAAAAGGGGCAGGCAAAAAACAAAAAACCCGGTGGCTCGAGGCCTACCGGGTCTTGTGGAACACGGAGGCCGAGCCTCCAGGTGGGAAAGGCTCTAGGAAAGCAGTTCTGCGAATTCAGCGCGCAGCGAGACGGCCGCGGCTTCGCGGGTCTTCGGTGCGTGTTGGGTGGTCGGGAACTGCTTCATGGTTTTCATGCGGTCGATCATCGAGCCGCATTGCAACGGGTCAATTTTTGGGATACGGAGGCTAACACCGGCATCGCGACGCAGCAACGGAAGCGTTGTGTAGACGCCGCAACGCCGGCCATCGCTCGCTGTGGCAAGGCGCCGCATTTGCGGGACTGGGCTCACCGCGAAACTGGTATACCTGCACCGCCTTCTCGTTGAACCAGCCACGTCATGATTCGTCGCCGCCATCACCCACGCAAGGACCTGCGCACTCTGGGTCCGCTGTCGCCGGATGAATATCGAGACTTCCGGAATCGGCGGCGGCACATTCTTGTTGCGTTCGGATTGATTCTTCTCTTTAGCATCGTTGCCGCGATTGTGTTGAATGTGTTCAAGCTGAAACCGCCACCAGAACTCCTTGCGATTCCATCCTTCACGCTTGTGCTGTACGCGCTTGTCAGGATGTTCAGGTACAAGTGCCCCCGCTGCGGCGCGACTCCAATGGCAACGCGTGCGTCACTCATAACGTATCAGGTAGAAGCCTCCCAATACGTCGCCCTCAACCCAAATAAATGCCTCAAGTGCGGCGTGAGCTTTCGCTTGGAGACAGAAGAAGGTGTGGCCACGAAGCAGGCCAAGGCGGACGAGCAATGATGGTCACGGTCAACGAAACCCTCGAACGACTGTCGGCCTTCGGTGGCGAGTTGGTCAAGGTCATCGGACTCCTGGCCTGGAGATTCGAGAATCGATCCCTCGAATCCACCGCCGTAGCCGAACGAGGCGAACGTTCCACGCTATGGCTGGAAGTGGACGACGAAACGCCCGCAATGGACGAAGGGATGCTGATTCGTTGGTCAGGAAAGAGGGTCGTTGTCTCTGGCATCTTGCGGGCACCGGACCCGAAGTTCGGTGGATGTGGACACTTTTCGATGTGGCCAGCCGAGCTGCTGGTACGGTCGATCAGGCGGGACTAGCCTGACCAGAAACTCGGCACACAAGACATTTACTCCGTGCCCCGAAACCATGAAACGCGGCCTCGCCCTCCCAGAACTCAACCCCACGCTCGGCCCTTTCGGTCGACGCGTCAAGTTCTACGGTGCGCTGGCGATCGTTGCCATCTTCATATGGTTGGTGGCACGCCCACGCCCTTACTGGGTGGCGATCTCCACGGCCTATGCCACGCTCCTTTGCATCACCGTCGCACCACTTTTCGCGAACGACTATTTCCGTTTGAAAGGCGACGGAGGTTTTACGGACAAGGCCAGGATCAACATGACCGAGCCGTTGTCCTGCCTGACGGCTGCGCTGGTCTGGCGCGCCGTTTTGGATACGAGCACGGACGACATTTCCAAAGCGATCTTCCTCGGCTTGCTCGTGGGCTTGCCGTACGCATTGTTCCTGTGGGTCATCGTCCGGCGGGCGTCGTTCTTGATCGCGGCAGGAATCGGCATGGCCCTGGGACCAGCCATCTTGCTTCACTTGAACGCGCTGACCCTCCCAGCGCATGGCTACGTCGAGCGAGGAGTCGTCTCCAGCACATACACGTCAACGAAGCCATGGCGCCACGTCGTGGTTGCATCGATCGAAGGAAGCAAGGTGGAACTGGTAGTCCCCGCGGACTCCCTTTCGAGCTATAAGGTCGGCCGGCGGATATGCACCGAGGTGCGCGCCGGCATGTTCGGCATTCGCCAGCGCTCCATTCAAGCTTGCTGATCAGTCTTTGCACCGATGCGGTTCCGTCGCGCTGATGTAAAGTCCCCTTCGCCGAGCCCACAAACTCGCCGCGCTGCAAGTCGCACGCACCATCATCCAGCCCCAAAGGCCCGATGAACCCCAGCTCATGTTGACCCGACGAGAGCCACCACGTACCCATCCTCGACGGATGGCTCTTGTTGTCAGGTCACCGCATCCCCGCAAGAGGAATGCGCGCAAAGGAGTTGCCCGTGCCCCCTCATCATCGAAACGCCCCGCCCCTCTGGCTGCTGATTGCCCTGTCGGCGTTCGGCGTTCTGCCGCTGAACATGTTCGTTCCTTCGCTGCCGAGCATCGCAAGGGAGTTCGACGCCGAGTTCGCGACGGTCAACATCGCCGTGGCCGGGTACGCCGTCGTCACCGCATTGACGCACCTGATCGCCGGCGCGCTGTCCGACAGGTTCGGGCGCAAGCCCGTTCTGCTGGTCGCGCTGCTCGTCTTCGTGATCGGCTCGATCGGATGCCTCTTCGCGCGCAGCATCGAAGTGTTCCTGGCCTGCAGGCTGCTCCAGGGCACCGCCATTGCCGGATACGCCATGTCGCTGGCCGCGATCCGGGACACGGCGGGCGAAGGCATGGTCAGCCAGATCGGCTATGTCTCGTCCGCCTGGGCGATAGCCCCGATGCTCGGCCCCACCGTAGGTGGCATTTTCGACAGCTGGCTGGGCTGGCGCGCGAACTTCGCCGCCTTCGCGCTCATGGGAACCGCGGCGCTATGCCTGGCCCTGCGCTACCTGCCGGAGACCCACCACCATCGCTCCACGACGATGTCGAAACAGCTCGACGGGTACGGCCAACTGCTTCGCTCCGCGCAGCTCTGGGCCTATGGGCTCTGCATGGCCTCTTCCATCGGCACCCTCTACGTCTTCATCGGCGGCGCGCCTGCCGTCGCCATGCAGACCTATGGAACCTCCGCGGCGATGGTGGGCGCCTACATGGGACTGGTGCCCGCGGGCTTCATCATCGGAAGCTACACGGTCGCGCGCTGCGGACGGCGGTGGCAGCCGATCCAGTTCATCATTGCCGGGCGACTGCTGACCTGCGCAGGCATGCTGGTGGGCGTGGCGTTGGCAGTGCTGGGGTTTGCTCATCCGCTCGCGTTCTTCGGCCCCTGCGTGTGCGTGGGACTCGGCAACGGATTGACAATGCCCACGGCCAACAGCCGCGTGCTGTCGATCCACGCGGGCTTCGCCGGCACCGCGCTGGGCCTGGCTTCGGCCATGACGGCCATCGGCGCTGGCGCCACTGCCTTTGCGGCCGGGCTGTTCGTCGACGAGTCCCATCCACGCAACGCCCTGCTCGCGGCGATGTCGACGACGTCGCTACTCTCCTTGGGCATCGCCGTGTTCATCGCTCGTTCGGAGCGGCAGCAGCAGCAGCGCATTCGATCGCAACCAGACTGAGGTTTTCAGATGAACGTCAATCCGACAATCGATCCCACGCTCCGTGTCGCATTGGTCACGGGGTCCACTTCCGGCATCGGTGCCGCCATAGCGCGAAGGTTGAGCCAGGCGGGCTACGCCGTGGTCCTTCACTCTCGAAGTTCCGCGGAGACAGGTCGCGCAATGGCAGCCGAGATGAAGCAGGCCATCTACGTTCAAGCCGACCTTGCCCTGGAAGCAGACAGGGTGCGGCTCGTCAGCGAAGCGATCGCCGCGTGGGGCCAGTTGGACGTGCTGGTCAACAACGCAGGCATCAGCAAAGTTATTCCGCATGCGGACCTTGCCGCCGCCACTTCCGCGGTGTGGCATGAACTCCACGAAGTCAATGTCGTGGCGCCCTTCCATATCATCACGTTGGCCGAATCGGCCCTGCGCGGCGCCGCCTTGCGCCGTCGAGCGGGCTGCGTCGTCAACATCAGCTCACATGCGGGCGTTCGCCCGAAGGGTGCATCCATTCCCTATGCAGTCACCAAGGCCGCGCTCAATCACATGACCCGCCTGCTCGCACTGTCCTTGGGGCCGGACATTCGCGTCAACGCCGTCGCACCAGGTCTGGTCGACACGCCGCTCACCGCCGACTGGACTGCCGCACAGGAGCTGTGGCGCGAGCGTGCGCCCATGCACCGGGCCGCAAGCCCGGACGACATTGCGCACGCTGTTGCGATGCTGGTTGCCTCGGACTACCTCACTGGCGAAGTGCTGCTGTCGGACGGCGGATTGAATCTGACCTAGGTGGGGTCGCGGACACCTGCGATGGCCACCGGCACTTTGCGTGAGAAGACTAGGCAGCCTCCGCTGGGGGCTTTGCGATGAAGGCCTGCTTTCCATGCCGATCGAAACCGGCCGATTCGTAGAACTTCAACGTCGCCTCATCCTTGCGACCGGTCATCAGCATCACCTTGTAGCAGCCCAAGGACCAGGCCGTGTCGAGCGCTTCGGCCAACAAGGCTTTCGCATAGCCCCTGCCGCGGTACGCCGCATGCGTCACCACGTTCTCTATCACGCCGTAGGGCCTGCAACCGCGCGTGAGGTTGGGGATCACGGTCAGGTTGCAGCTGGAGACCAGCTCGGTGCCCTCGAATCCACCGAAATAGTGGAACTGACGACTTGCCAGGATCTCCTGCCAGATCGCATCGACGACAAGCGGGGCGGGAAGCGGGTCGTCCGTCGCGTGAAGGTGCTTGTAGAGATCGAGCAACGCTGGCAGGTCGGCTTCGAGGAGCTTGCGGGTTTTCATGTTCTCCGTGGGCAGTGGGCCGAGTACCTTACAGCGCGCGGGCCATGTTCGCGATTCTCGCCAGTACACCCGCACCATGCCAGCACCACGCCGCCGTGGAGATCGCTGCGATCGCGACATGGACCGCCCGCTCCGTGCTCCCCAACGCAGGCGCCGGGAGAATGCACTCTGGGAGAGGCTCTTGCGCGACGTCCTGCAGCGGCTCCGAACAAGTGCCCAGGTCGGCCGCCGATAGACTCGTAGCGCGCAAGGCAATCGGCGGGGCTGTTGTTTGCGTTGCTCACGAGGATCATCTTCGCAGCACCGACTTCCGTTGGCCCTTTCAGGCAAAGACGATAGCGTTCCCTGGCGAACCCGAGACAGGTTGCGGAGTCACTGAGCCGGCGATGAAGGTCGTCCGATCTGGGCCCTCAGTCCACCCGCACGGATTGCTCCACCCGCTGAAACAATGGCCGCTGCGTCGCCGCTTCAGCCTCTTGGAACACCATGGTGAAGAGCAGGGTCTGCGTCGGCGTTGCGACGATGTATTGGCGCTGAACTACGTTTCCGTACTTCGATGTCCGCACCGACTCGCTCGCGAGGGCACGCTGGCCACCAAACATGACGACCCGCATTGGAGTCACCGAGATTAGCGTATTGCCCAAGTGACGTACGTACTCCTTCAGATGGTCTTCCATGCGAGGGGCGAGGGCCTTCAGTGACTCGTCCGTAGCACCAGCGATATAGTCCCGGGTAATGGTCGGGGGCTGCTGGCTGGTCACTTTGATCTGTGGCGAGGTCCGGTCCTCGAATTGCCCGACTGCCAGCAGCACCGCCTTGGTTTTCACCTGCTCGCCAATCTTTCCCGCAATCCCCGGCTTTCCTACATCGACCGATCGAATGCGCTCTTCCATTTCAACCAGAGCACGTTGCGAATGCCATTCGCGCGGCACCGAAATGTGAACGCCACGCCCGATGTCCCTGGGCAGAAGCTCGGACTCCGCGAACGCCACCATGCTACTTGCGCACGCAAGGGCGAAGAAAGAAATTGCCGCAATTCTCGAGATCTTGACCATCGCTGCCCCTCCGATGGCAGCGACTGTAACCTCACAGCCCGTCCGGCCCAGGGCGCACGATACGCCAGCGAAATTCATCGCAACGCCTTGACGTCAGTGCACCTTCACCTGTCGGCGGCTTGGGCGATACCAGCGCCGCTGAGTCGCGGGGAATTTTGTAAACGGCCGGCCATCCCCTCTTGACCGAAGGAAGACGCACACGGCTAGACTTCCGCTATCGGCCATAGCCGGACTCTGAGGAACACGTGAATGCGTCCGCTACATGAATTGCTGGAAGTCCAAGAGCCAGCAATGGCGTTCGTTGAGCGATGGGCTCGGGAGGCCGAACTCCCAGTAGAAATATTGCCGCCTTCCACAAGCAATGGCGAAATCCTTGTTGAACTTCAAGTGACCACTCGATCTGTGCTTGGCGCCATTGCGTATGGCACTGGCGGCATTTTGATAGACCGGGGGTGGCTAAGGATGCTCGGCTCAGGTCACCAGAGGTTGACTCGCAACATAGCGGCTTGGAACGTAGGACGGTCGAACGGGTTCTGCCTTGTAGCAGACGATGCGGTCGGCGGATTCTTCGCGATCAACGGCGGTGCTTTCGGTGACGACCAAGGGGTCATGTACTACCTTGCACCGGATACGCTCGAGTGGGAAAACCTTGGAGTTGGTCATGCCGCATTCACGCAATGGGCATTTTCCAAACGTCTTCACGCCTTTTATGATCAGTTGCGCTGGACCGGATGGGAGCATGAAGTGAGTAACCTAACTGGGGACCAGTGCTTCAATTTCTACCCTTTCCTCCATACCGAGCAGGGTTCGACGCAGAGTAGCTCTCGACGTCCAGTCCCGATCTCCGAGCAATACGCATTCAACACCACCTAGTTTTTCGCCAAACTTAATTGCGCCGGCGACGAGCGGCAGGTCTAACGCAGATTGAAGGACTGAGCAGACCCATTTTTGTAAGCGTCCAGCGAAGACATCTTGACGCCCTGCAGAGATCGTTGCCAAGAAGCTCCCTGCAGGAGCCGGTCTTGTCAGCCTTCGTCTTGATTGGAGACCAGCATCCGAGCAATCCGCGCCGCCTGATCTGCGGCTTCCTGGCGCCAATCGTGCTGATCGGGACTACCGATTCGTCGCTGTTCTATCCGCTTAGCTAGTTCAGCGAAGGCGCTCGCCCAGAATCGTCGCTCCGACGGCGAGATGAAAATTTCTTCCAGGTCGATGTCGATGCCTGGGAAGAATGTGTCGGCCTGGAATTTGTCGAAACGATCGACGAATGCCCGTGATTCGTCCGTTGTGGCTTGGTCGTTGGCAGTGGAGAGAGCGAACTCAACGAGCGTTGTCAGCCGCCGATTCGATACGAGAACCGTGTGTTGTCCAAAGAAAAACGAGCCGCTCATGGAAGGTGAATGGTAAGCGGTCGGGCATTCCGCGTGACGGGCCAGTATTATTTCTGCTCCTTCCTTCAACGAACAGAGATGGCCTTCGCTGAGACCCATCTGCGTATCGAACAAGTACTTGGGCGCCCGATGCCGCCCGAACACTCAGTTCGCGGGCTTAATCTTCTTCCTCTTGAGGTAGAGCGGGACGCTGAGAAACTCTATTTGAGGTGTGGGTCACTCCTTGCTTTTGCCTACTTGTTTCATGTCACGGACGCCAGTTTTGGCGACGTGAAGTCGTATGTCAGCGAGCGTGGATGGGCAACCGACGGTGTTGACGATGAGTAGTCAAGTCGACGGTGTCCAGTGGTGAGGCGGCAGTTCCTGGATGCGCCTACGCGGCTGCGTCGGAAGGCGCAAGAGGACGTATCTCAGATTTGCCGGATTTGGCGCCGCTCATCTGCGTCCAAGTCCCTCACCTCGCGCTCGATCTCGTAGAGCCGGGCGAGTACCGGATTCCAGCCTCTGCGATCTGACTCTTATTGGCCGTGTGCAGCTCGCCGAACTTGCGCTGCGCATGGGTCAGGCAGCCAGCTTCGACGACGCCCTTGGCCAGCAGGGCCTTGTAGCTTAACCACACCATCCATCGTGTCCACATCATTCATCGTGGGCACGATGCCTGCAGCCTCTCAGCGAATCAAGATGCCTTCACCACGCGCCTACGAGATTTCTGGTCGACGGCCGCGTTCGACGAAGATGAGCCTCCACTTTTGGCCTGTTGCAGCCCTCTCTATTGACACATAGCGGCCGATCAATCCCCGCAACCATATCGCGCTCATCGCCTCCGCTTGGACGGTAGCCCACCTAGCATCGAAACTGATTTCGAGCGCGCTGCATCATTTCGGGAATCATCCTCTCCGCGACCGACTTCTCGATGGAGTTCGCTTCCTCGCGAACGATTTCGAGCGCCCCGTCGTCCTGCTGGCGCCATGCCACGAAGCCGCAGTAGAGGCTCAGATTGGGAAACTGGCCGGTGAAATCGACAGCTGCATAAACCCCGGGCTGGGTGTTCGGAGGATCCTTGTACCAAGTGATCTTCTGAATCTTCCTCCCCTGCACGCTTCCTGCCGCGCGATAGAAGTTTTCGAGCTGGGCCTTCCATCCATCGAATGGCACTGTCTGCTTTTGAGTTGCGGAGAAGGTTGAATATGCGTCCGCGAAGCGCCCTGCATCTTTCGCAGCGAAGTAGGCGTACGTTCGCTCAACCAACCTACGGGCTTGTGCTTCCGTAGGGCGAGTCTTGGCGTCTTGAAACGACGGGGAAACCTGCTGTGGCGGCAGGTCGAAAGGCGGCTGCTGCGCGAACGCAGCAGTCGAAGCGATTGCAGAAATCAAGACGCAAAAAGCTGATCGCATTTTTTAATGCCTAGAGTTTCGGAGAGGATCTGGCCTGACGAGGACCACGGCGGGTTTCTGCTTGCGGGCCGATTGTCATCTGCACATCGATCGGTGCGCTCGCTTACACAAAGGGGCCGTTGCGAGGCGACGACGACCGCCAGGTCGTGCCTGACAGCCAAAGTCTAGCCTTCAGCTTCATCGCACATGCATGTTCCAAGACTTCCAAATCGAGATCGCCGGACTGATGAAGTACACGGTTCCTGGCGGCGGCCGCCGAGAACACAGCCTCTATTGACCCTCAGGCCACCCTCATGACTTTGCACATGGTTTGCATTCGGCCACCTTTTCCGCGTTGTAGATCTCTACGGTAGATGCCCCCTCTCCCCCAACGACCCACTGTGTGGGCAAGGAAGTGACCTTGCCTCCGAAAAGCGTATCCCTTGCTGAGTGTTTCAATCCGAGCGAGGAGAACGGAAATGACAAAGGCGAAAAGAGCGCGCTATCGTGCAGGATCGCCCCCGATGGCAATAACCTTCAGCAACTCGATGAAGCGAGGGCTGTCGTAGTTCAGAGATGCCACGAACTGTCGGACTTCAACCCAGGTCAGCACCTGCACCACTTTGCCGCCATCCACCCCTTCTAGATAAATCACTGGCGGATGGTGGGTAGCCCGCCCACTCTGCTGGAGCTGAACCCGCAAGAACAGTTCGTATCAACGCCCGTCATCTGCGTCGAAGCACAAGCTGTAGGAACCTCCATCCCGACAGACATCGACCTCCCAGATTTTTTGCACTTTCACGGCGATTTTCGCTCTTGACCGCTTTTTCTGACCGCTACGGGACAGGCGCGTAAAAGACAACCTTCAGATCCACGTCGTCGACGATCGCAAGAAGTCCACATTGTGAACATATCGCAACGATAGGCGACTGAGCGACGATGCGGTCCAAGAGAGCATCAACACTCGTCGATTCGCTTGCAACATCCGTGAGCTCTTCAGCGACCAGCAAACGCAGACCGCTTCCTTCATAAAGGTTCTTGCGGATCAATGCGCCGCATCGACACTTGAATTTGCTTGCCATGGACTGTGAGGGGATTTTGAATTTCCTGCGCAAGTATCTCAGTTAGCGTTCGCCTGACGTTGGTTTACCCCTTCCAACTCCCTTCGTCTGTCGCCAACCACACACCGTCCGACCGCCAACGGCAAGCGCACTTTAGTGACTTTGCACAGAGTTTGCATTCAGCCACCTTTTCCGCGCTGTAAATCTCTACAGTAGATGCCCTTCTCCCCCAACGACCCGCTATGTGGGCAAGGAAGGCAGCACACACGACATCCTGAGCGTATAGATGAACGAATCAACCGCTTCGCCTCGCGGCGGGCCGTCGATGCATCGGGCATCGCGGCGAACGTGAGGCACAAAAGGCGACGGCCAAGGTGCTGACACACCCTGGCCGTCTAACCACATGACGTGCCAATCTTTCAAAGGAGCACACCAAATGGCTAGACGGATTATGGCCCGGCGTCGCGCGCCGGTATCTCGCAACGCGGCAGCGCCCACACACACGGGGCCCGGGCCGGAGGATCTTCTGGAGAACAAGCTGGAGCAGTTGAACTCGCTGCTTTGGTGTTGCCATGGAAGTGGAAGTCATTGGCGCGGGGATGCAGAGGGAACGCATCTCAACAACGTGATCTGGCTGGCCTATGAATTGGCCCGAGAAGCGAGGGATCTATTTCAACGCTCGGCAACTCGCTCAAGGTGAGCAGACGAGGGGCGCACCCTTTTCAGTGGCGTTCCCAGGCTGCCATGTTCCGCTGGTCACCAAGCAGTGGCCAACCACATTAGCAAGCTGCATCCGCTCATTCACCAACACCGCTCAAGAGCGACTCGATCTCCCGGGGCGAGCAACGCTCCGGCTGGAATGCCTCGCAGCCGTCGCCGGATACACTTCGTTAAACATTTCTATAGCTCACCGAGGGATCGAGGCGTGTATCCAAAGGAATACTTCTTGGAGCGGTTTCGGAATGACGAAACCGAGGACCTCTTGCGACGATACGCAACCACAGACTTGGCGGACGAAGCAAAAGAGGCGATCCTCTTGTTGCTCAAATCCCGTGGAATCGAAGACTTGACTTTGCAGCCGCTCGTGCTGCAAGCAAGGAAGGCCTCTTATCGGCAGACCAAAGGTACAAACGAGTGCGATTTCTGTGGAAGCTCTGCAAGGTTCTCTGCGCTTTTAGATGAAGGGCAGCGCTTCTGCAGCAAGGCATGTTTGCGGAATGCGCGTCTGCTTGAAATATCCGAGGACATCTCGAATGAAGAGATTCTTAGCCACGCATTCAGCATAAAGAACGGTACGTGTCCGGAATGCCAGCAAGCGGGCTCAAAGACAGAAGTGCGGCGCTACTACCGGGTCTGGTCGGCAGGCATCTTCACTCAATGGACCAACCGAACGCACATCTGCTGCCATTCGTGCGGAAGAAAAACAAACCTGGGCTCCATCGTCTTCTGCTCATTGCTTGGCTGGTGGGCTATTCCTTGGGGAGTCATCATGACTCCCGCCCAAATACTGGCCAACATCACCGAGATGTTCAAACCGTTGTCTGAACCTGCTCCGTCCGACGCACTGCTGCAAGCCGCGAGGCTTGATCTCGCTGCAAAGCTGCACAAGAAGCTTGCGATGAGAGCTGGTGCCTAAATTTTCACCCCATCCACCACCCTCTCCCTCACCCACCGATGCCCCGCATCCCGATGCTTCCTCTCATGCCAAAGCATCGCCATCTCATACCCCGGCACCTCCAGCGGCGCCTCCACCACGCGTAGCCCCGCGGCCCCGCGCGCCAGCCGCTCGGGCAGCATCGCGACCATGTCGGTGGTCTGCAGCACCGAGATCATGAAAAGGAAGTGCGGGACCGACAGCGCCACGCGCCGCGTGAGGCCCTTCTCGGCCAGCGCGTCATCGGTGGGCCCGCTGAAGCCGCCGCCGCTCAGCGATACGACGACGTGCTCGAGCGCGCAGAACTGCGCGAGCGTGGGCCGACGCTTCAGCCGCGGATGGCCGGCGCGACCGGCGAGCACATAACGCTCGTGGAACAGCACACGCCGATGCAGTCCCGCCGGCGCGCCCACGCTGGTATGAAAGAAAAGATCGACTTCGCCCTGCTCCAGCTGCCGCGCCATGCGCAGCGGCACGGCCTCGACCACGGCCAGACGGGTGTGGGGCGCGGCGGCGCGGATGGCGGCGAGCGCGGGCAGCAGGATGGCCGACTCGGCATAGTCGGCGGCGGCCATGCGCCAGGTGGTGGTGGCCTCGGCGGGGTCGAAGGGCTTGCTGGGCGCGACGGCGCGGCCCAGCGATTCGAGGGCCTCGCGCAGCGGCTCGCGCAACTCGCCGGCGCGCGCGGTGGGCCGCATGCCGCGCTGGGCGGGCACGAGCAACGGGTCCTTGAACACCTCGCGCAGCTTGGCGAGCTGCACGCTCACCGAAGGCTGCGAGAGGTTCAGTCGCTTGGCCGCGCGGGTGACGTTGCGCTCGGCCAGTAGGGTGTCGAGCGTAAGCAGCAGGTTGAGGTCGAGACGGCTCCAATTGTTCATGGCAATTCCTGGAATTCGAACTATTCATTTCCAATATATCGCCACGCTGCCTAACCTGCGGTCATCGCTCCTCTTCTTTTCTTCCGACCTCAGGTGAATCCATGAACGTACTCCTCGTGCTCGCGCATCCCGAACCCGCCTCGCTCAACGGCTCGCTGCATCGCTTCATGCGCGATCGGCTCGAGGCGCAGGGCCATTCGGTGCGCACCTCCGATCTCTATGCGATGCGCTGGAAGCCCACGCTCGAAGCGGCTGACTTTCCGGCGCGCGACGCGGCTGCCCCCTTCGACCCCGCGCTCGATTCGCTGCGCGCCTTCGAAACCGGCACGCAGGCGGCCGACATCGAGGCCGAGCAGCAGAAGCTGCTGTGGGCCGACGCGGTGATCCTGCAGTTTCCGCTCTGGTGGTATTCGATGCCGGCGATCCTCAAGGGCTGGATCGAGCGCATCTATGCCTATGGCTTCGCCTACGGGGTGGGCGAGCATTCCGACAGCCACTGGGGCGACCGCTTCGGCGAAGGCTCGATGGCGGGCAAGCGCGCGATGGTGGTCACCACCACGGGTGGCTGGGCCTCGCATTACGCGCCGCGCGGCATCAACGGGCCGATGGAAGACCTGCTGTTCCCGATCCATCACGGGATCCTCTACTACCCGGGCTTCGAGGTGCTACCGCCCTACGTGGTGCACCGCACGGGCAAGGTCGATGCGGCGGCCTATGCGCACATCGAGCAGGAACTGGGGGCGAGGATGGACACGCTGTTCAGCACGGCGCCGATCCCGTTTCGCCGCCAGAACCATGGCGACTACGAGATTCCCGCCCTCACCCTGCGGCCCGACATCGCGCCGGGCCGCTCGGGCTTCGGGGTGCACCAGGCACCGGCCGAAGCCCAGGCTGCCGCCGAGGCTTAGGGCAGCACCGGCGTGGCGGCCGCGGCGGCGATCGCCGCGTCGGCATCCACGCGCAGCATGAAGCGCCGGGCGACGAGGTCGTTGGCGGCGGCAGTCACGGCCGACACGTAGCCCGCCTGGTTGGTGTAGCGCTCCTGCAGCGACAGGCGCGGATCGCCGCTGCCGGTGCGCGCGGCGGTGGTCCTGGCGAACGGGAAGTACGCGCCGAACAGGCCGGCCTGGTCGATGGTGGTGGGCTTGCTGGTGTAGTTCCAGCCGGTGTTGGTGCCCAGCGGCACGGCCACGTCGAGACTGCGAATGCCGGCGATGTCGTTGCCGTCGGCATCGACCTGCGGCACGAGGATGGCGTAGTCGCGGCCCAGGTAGGCCGGCGGCACCTGGGTGGGAATGCCGCTCTCGTCCTGCGGACGGTAGCTCGGGCCCCAGTCGAGCAGCGAGAAGGTGTTGACCAGCCCGGTATAGGCCACGCCCGGAATGGCCGGGAACTTCACCTGCTGCGGCCGCACCAGGGTGCTGTCGGCGAGCTTTGGCACCTGGCTGTCGGGCGGGTTGGTGCCCTTCACGACCCAGTCCTCGAGGTTCTGGTAGAGCGCGCGCACCACGGGGATCACGCCGGCATTGCCGTTGGTGGCGTAGAGCGCGCCGGCCGCGCTGCCGGGCATCGAGGGCAGGCCCAGCAGGTGATGGCTGCTGGCGTAGTAGTACACGCGCGCATTGGCGGGCTGCGCGAGGTCGGTGGTGCCCCAGGCGTCGGTCAGGAGCGGCGAGCCCTGCAGCACGTAGAACTCGGTGCCGCTGAAGCCGATGAAGAGCTTGGGGCAGGTGCCGGTCGCTTCGCAGCGCGACAGGATGCCGCCGCGGCGCTGGGCCACGTCGTCGACGTAGTCCTTCGACAGGCCGCGCGTGCCGGCCTGGCCAAAGGCGGTGTGGTCGCTGCGCACGCCACCGCCGCCGCCCGGAATGGCGAAGCGGGTGTTGATGTTGGTCTGGCGCGCGGCGATCTGCGCGAACACGCCGTCGAACACCTTGCGGCCCGCGCGGTCCTCGTTGAAGCCGAGGTGCACGAAGGTCTTCATGAAGTTTCCGCACTGCGACACGCCCGATGCAATGGTGTTGCGAATGGCGCTGGCCACGGGGTTGACGGTGCCGGCGGCATCGCTGGCCTCGTGGTGGAAGAAGGCGATCATGTCGCGCAGCGCCGCGAGGCCCAGGCCCATGACCTTGGGGTCCTTGGCGACGTAGACGAGCTCGTACATGTAGGCCGGGTCCCAGCCGGCCTTGAGACACACGCTGGTCTCGTCGGGCGTGCCCGGGAACGGGTTGCCGGCGGCGCACTTGGCGAACTTCCATTCGCTGGCCGGGATGAGCTGGCGCGCGTCTTCCTCGTTGATGCGGCGCGTGAGCACGTAGCCCGGCTTCGTGTTGTCGAGGCTGGCGGTGGCATAGGCCTGCATCGCGGCATTGAACGGGCCGCCGGGCAGCGGCAGCGAATCGCCGGTGGCCACGGTGGGCAGCAGCTCGGCGCGGTAGGGGCCGGTGATGGTGCTGCCATCGGGGTTCTTCGCCACGGGCACGGTCAGCGTGACCTTGCCGGCGGCGGCGGGCACGTCGCCCTGCCAGGCGGCGGTGAGGAACACGTAGCCGCGCGATGCGAAGTAGGGATCGAGGTTGACGATGTTGCCGCGGTTGGGCGCGTCGTAGCGCAGCACGCCGCTGGCCTTGCTCATGTCCTTGGGCTTGAAGAGCACGAACTCGGACTTGTATTCGACCTTGCCATTGGCATTGGTCGGCGCGAGCGCAAGGTCCTGGATGATGGCGTTGTGCGTATCCTTGGGATCGACCTCGCCGGTGAAGGTGCCGGTGATCTTCTCGTAGGCGCCGGCGCTGCCGAAGCTGCCGGGCACGTCCTCGGTCTTGGCGATCGAGAGCGTGTACTTGGGCGCGCTGGCCGCGGGCGGTGGGTTGGTGGCGGGCGGGTTGCTGGCGGGCGGGGGCAGCAGCAGGCCGCCGCCGCCTCCACCGCTGCCGCCGCAGGCGGTCAGAAAAAGCGCGGCCGTGACCGCGCTGGCAGCCGCGAGGCTCCATCGATTCATGTCTGTCTCCTGTTTTTTGCTGGATGGATGGCCGGCGCCCGTTGAATGCGAGCGACGGCCGGTGCGGCGCCGATCTCCGCGAAGGCGTATCTGACGTGCCGGGCCTCGTAGGGTGTCGCCGTCGATCGACAGCACCCGTTCGGGCTGAGCTTGTCGAAGCCTCGCGCGGCGCTTCGACAGGCTCAGCGTGAACGGATCTATTTCATCGAAGGCGAGTTCGTATCGGCCAGCCCGGCCTCGCTACTCATTCGGCCTCGATGCCGGCCGCCTTCACGATGCGGCCCCACTTCTGCGATTCACCGGCCTGGAACTTCGCCAGTTCCTCGGGCGTGGTGGTGAAGACCTCGGTGCCGCTCGGCTCGTAGAAGGCGGTCTTCGCGCTGTCGCTCTTCGCGGCCTTCACCAGCAATTCGTTGAGGCGCTTGACCACGGCCGGCGGGGTCTTCGCGGGGGCGTAGGCGGCGAACCAGTAGCCCATCTCGTAACCCTTGACGCCGGCCTCGGCGATGGTGGGCACGTCGGGCGCGAGCGGCGAGCGGCTGGCGCTCGACATGCCGAGCGCGCGCAGCTTGCCGCCCTTGACCTGCGGCAGGCCGGTGGCGGTGTCGGTGATCATCATGTCGATCTGGCCGCCGAGCAGGTCGGTCACGGCCAGGGTGTTGCTCTTGTAGGGCACGTGCAGCAGCTTGATGTCGGCCATCTGCTGCAGCAGCTCGCCGGCCATGCGGCTCGACGAACTGCCGCTGCCGAAGCTCAGCTTGCCCGGCTCCTTCTTCGCGAGCGCGATGAAGTCGGCCACGCTCTTCACGTTCGAAGACGGGTTCACCACCATGATCTGGCCGCCCTTGCCCAGGCCGGCGACCGGCGCGAAGTCCTTCACCGGGTCGTAGGGCAGCTTCTTGTAGAGATGCTCGTTGGCCGCGTGCGTGGTGTTGGTGGTGATGAGCACGGTGTAGCCGTCGGCCGGCGCCTTGGCGACGAACTGCGAGGCGATGAAGCCGCTGGCGCCGGCGCGGTTGTCGATGACGACGGCCTGCTTGGTCTCCGCCGTGATGACGTTGCCGAGGGCACGCGCGATCTGGTCGGTGGCGGTGCCGGCCGCGAAGGGCACGACGAAGGTGATCGGCTTCTCGGGGAAGGACTGCGCCTGGCCCAGCAGAGGGGCCAGGGCCAGCGCGGCGCCGAGCAGGGTGGGGGAACGTCGGTTCATGGTCTTGTTGTCTCCGGGATCGATGGTTGGAAATTCGGTGAAGGGTTGCTTCGGCGCTCAGGGGCCGGCCAGGTGGTGCGCAAGCTCGCTCGGCACGCGCACGGGCATGTCGAGCAGCAGGAACGAGAGCGCCTTGCCGTGGGTGTCGAGGTTGAGCGCGTCGTTGACGCCGCCGTCGAGCACGGCGTCGAGCACGAAGTTCATGGCGTGCAGCTTCGGCAGCAGGAAGCGCTGCACCTGCGAGGGCGCGCGGTGGCGAAACTGTTCCGCCACGCGCTCGGGCGTGAGCTGCTCGGCGAGCACGGGATAGAGCGCCGGGTGCCAGGCGATGACGCTGATGTTCGAGCGATCGCCCTTGTCGCCGGTACGGCCGTGGGCGGCGCGGTAGAGGGGGACGTCGAGGTACGGGTATTCCGAGCTCATGCGCCCTCTCCTTCGTCGAGCAGCTCGAAGCGCACCGGCACCGCCTCGCGCGGCAGCAGGCACGAGATGGTGTTGAGCCGCGGCGTGAGCGCGGTGCGCACGCCACCGCCGCCCGCGGGTCCGCAGGTGTAGAGGGCCGTGACCTCGCGTGCCAGCCGCTCGGCCTGCGCGCGCTCGGCATGGGTGGCGGCCACGCGCAGCCGCACGTCGCGCAATCCGCTGTCGGGCGTGGCCGCGAGCGCCTGGCCGGCGTCGTCGCCGAAGATGCTCAGCGCGCCGATCAGGTCCACGCGCAGCGCGAGCCCCTCGAGCCGTTCGCGCAGCACCTGCGCCGCGAGCCGTGCCCGTGCCTCGGCACGTGGCCCGGCATAGGAGATCTCGCCCTCGGCAAGCCACCCGCCCTCGTGGCAGACGTTGACCTTGTAGTGCGCGGGCCGCGCATGGCCGCGCACGCCCGAGAGCGCCACGCGGTCGGGCCCGGGCAGCGCATGCACCTCGGCCTCGGCGATGTCGGCCACCACGTCGGGCGTGAGGTAGGCGGCGGGGTCGTGCACCTCGTAGAGCAGCTGCTCCTTCACCGTGGCCTCGCTCACGAGGCCGCCGGTGCCGTCGGCCTTGCCGATGGTGCAGTGGCCGTCGGCATCGATCTCGGCAATGGGAAAGCCCACGGCCGCGAGGCCCGGAACGTCCTTGTAGCCGGGGTCGGCGAAATAGCCGCCGCAGACCTGCGCGCCGCATTCGAGCAGGTGCCCGGCCATGGTCGCGCGGCCGAGCCGGTGCCAGTCGTCGGCGCGCCAGCCGAAGTGCGACAGCACGGGGCCGACGGTCAGCGAGGGATCGGCCACGCGGCCGCACACCACCACCTGCGCGCCCGCGTCGAGCGCGGCGGCGATCGGCTCGGCGCCGATGTAGGCATTGGCGCTGACCACCCGCAGCCCGTCCATCGCGGCGCCGAGCGCCTCGCGCAGCAGCGCGCGGTGGGCCGGGCCCGAGAGGTCGTCGCCCTCCAACACCGCGATGCGCGGCACCGGCGCGCCGAGCCCGCGGGCCATGCGCGCGATGTGGCGCGCGGCGGCACGCGGGTTGGCGGCGCCGAAGTTGCTGACGATGCGGATGCCGTTGTCGAGGCAGCGCGCGAGCACGGGGCGCAGCATGGCGTCGAGCAGCGGCTCGTAGCCGGCCTCGGGGTCGGCACGCCGGCGCAGTTGGGCCAGCGCGAGCGTGCGCTCGGCCAGGGTCTCGAAGATCAGGAAGGCGCGCTGCCCGGCGGGGCCGTGGCGCAGGCGCGCGATCAGCGTGTCGACCACCGGTCCGGCGGCGTCGGTGCGGTCGCCGGAGAAACCGGCGGCGCATCCGATCAGGAGGGGCGGCGATGCGGGGGAGTCCATGGCCGGCGACTGTAGGCACCCGTACCTGATCCGTAAAATCGAAAGTTCAGATCGATTGATCTGTATTTCGAATAACAGCGAGCGAGCCCCGGAGACAAGCGATGAGCACCAGCAGCGCCGCCGCGCGCAAGACACCCGATCTCTCGACCCGCCAGCTGCGCGCCTTCCTCGCGCTGGCCGAGCTGCGCAGCTTCACGCGCGCGGCGCAGGCCAGCCATCTGTCGCAACCGGCCTTCAGCGCGCTGATCCGCACGCTCGAGGACGCGGTGGGCACGCGGCTGTTCGACCGCGACACGCGCAGCGTGCAGCTCACGCCCGAGGGCCGGCTGTTCGAGGGCTCGGCGCGCCGGCTGCTCGACGACATGGGCGGCGCCATGGCCGACCTGGCCGACCACGTGGAACGCCGCAAGGGCCGGGTGCGCGTGGCCGCCCTGCCCTCGCTGGCCGCGGGCTGGCTGCCGAGCGTGTTCGCCGAGTTCATGCAGACCTGGCCCGGCATCCGCGTCGACCTCGACGATGCGCTGTCCGACGCCTGCATCGCGCTGGTGCGCAGCGGCCAGGCCGACTTCGCGCTCGCGGCCTCGGGCGCGGGCGAGGCGGCCTACAGCGACCTGCGCGGCCAGCGGCTGTGCGCCGACCGCTTCCACCTGGTGTGCCGCACCGATCATCCGCTCGCGCGCGAGACCCGGCTCACGGCCAAGAAGCTCGCGCCCTGGCCCTTCATCCAGATGGCGCGCAACAGCAGCGTGCGGCAGGCGCTCGACGTGGCGCTGCATCCGCTGCGGCTCAACGCGGTGTTCGAGGTCGAGCACCTGGCCACGGTGATGGGACTGGTCGAGGCCGGGCTCGGCATCAGCGTGGTGCCGGCGCTCACGCTGTTCCACTTCCGGCGCGAGACGCTGGTGACGCGGCCGCTGCCGCTGCCCGCGCTCACGCGCACGGTCTACCTAGTGCAGCGCAGCGAGGGCAGCCTGTCGGTGGCGGCGCAGACGCTGCACGACCTGATCGTGGCGCGGCTGGGCAAGCTCAAGCTCGACGACTTCTGATCAGCCCTCGCCGCCGGCCGCCCTGGCCGCCGCGGCCACCATCTCGCGCAGCCAGGCATGCGCCGCGTCGTGGTCGTTGCGCCCGTGCCAGACCGCGCGCGTGACCACGGTGGCGGCGCGGTACGGCGGCTGGCGCTGCAGCAGTTCGCCGGCACGCACGAGGTAGGCGCCGAGCGAGGCCGGCACGATCGACAGCATGTCGCTCTCGCGCAGCAGCGCGGGAATGGCCAGCGAATGCGGCACGGTCACGCGCAGGCGCGGCGCCTGGCCGATCGCCGCCAGGGCCTCGGCGAGCGCGGAACGATCGAACATCTCGGACTGGCGCGCGAGGCCGCGCTCGAGGATGAAGCCGTCGACGGCGCCCTCCTCCTGCCCGCCGAGCGAGGTGGTGACCAGCGCGTACTTCGCGAGGTCGCGCACCGCGAGCTTGCGCCTGGCCGCCGGGTGGCCCTTGCGCATCAGGATCACCTCGCCCTGCGACAGCAGGGTGCGCGCATTGAGCCGCGCCGGCACCTGCGAGAAGGTGCCGATGGCGAGGTCGATGCGGCCCAGGTCGATCTGCTCGGCGAGGTCGAGCCGGGTCGAGGGCCGGATCACCAGGTCGACGCCGGGCGCGGCCTGCTGCAGCGCGCGCGTGAGGCCGGCGACGATGACCGCCGTGATGTGGTCGTTGGCCGCGATCGTGAAGCGGCGCGACGACAGCGCGGGATCGAAAGGCTCGACACCGAGCGTGGCCTCGATGCGGCGCAGCGCATCGCGCAGCGCGGGCGCCATCGCGCTCGCGCGGCCGGTGGGCTGCATGCCCTTGCCGGTGCGCACGAACAGCTCATCGCCCACCAGCTCGCGCAGCCGCGTGAGCGCATGGCTCACGGCCGACTGGCTGAGGTTGAGCCGGCGGCCGGCCAGGATCAGGTTGCGGTCCTCGAAGACCGCGTCGAAGACCTTCAGCAGGTTGAGGTCCATGCGTCCGATGCTCATGGCGCGCTTCTTCGTGAGTTGAATGCCGTGCATTCTGCGCTTGCAAAAGCGCCAGTTCCATTCAATTCGGGGCCGGCCGATCATTCGGCCACTTCACACCACGAGGCCCGCCATGAACGCACTGACACGCCGCCGCTTCACGCAGGCCGCGCTCGCCCTTCCAGCGGCCGGCTGGCTGCCGCGCGCCTTCGCGCAGTCGCAGGGCAGCCCGGGCAAGCTGCTGGTCGGCTACCCGGCCGGTGGCACGCTCGACACCACGGCGCGGCAGCTCGCCGAGGCCTGGCGCAAGCAGGGCCGGTACTACCTCGTCGACAACCGCGCGGGCGCGGCGGGCCGCATCGCGAGCGGTCAGCTCAAGCGCGAGAAGCCCGACGCAAGCGTGCTGCTGTGCACGCAGGCCTCGGCGCTCACGATCTATCCGCATGTCTACAGCAAGCTGGCCTACGACCCGGCCACCGACTTCGTGCCGGTCTCGCCGCTGGTGATCGCGACCTGCGCGCTGGCGGTGAGCGCAGCGGTGCCGGCCTCGGTGAAGACACTGCAGGACTACGTGGCGTGGGTGCGCGCCACGCCCACGGGTGCCAGCTACGCCTCGCCGGCCGCGGGATCGGTGGCGCACTTCCTCGGCTGGCAGCTGTCGGAGGCCGGCGGGCTCAAGCTGCAGCACGTGGGCTACCGCGGCTCGGCACCCGCGATGCAGGACCTGCTGGGCGGCCAGATCCCGGCCTACCTCGGCTTCGTGGCCGACTTCCTGCCCTATCTGCAGTCGGGCAAGCTGCGCATCCTCGCCGTGAGCGGCGAGCAGCGTTCGCGCTTCATGCCGGCCGTGCCCACCTTCGCCGAACAGGGCTTCGCTCGGATCCGCGGTGCCGAGAACTACGGCGTGTTCGCGCCGCCCGGCACGCCCGAGGCCGGCGTGCGCGCGCTGCACGAGGCGATGGTCGTGGCCAGCAAGGACCCCGGCCTGCGCGCGGCCTTCGACCAGGTCGGGCTCGAAGTCCACACGCAGGCGCCCGACGACTACGCACGCCAGATCCGGCGCGAGCGCGAAGCCTGGGGGCCCGTGGTGCGGGCCTCGGGCTTCCGCTCGGACGAATGAAACTTTCAACCCCACGAGCAAAGACATGAGCACGACACACACCGACCGCGAGGAACTGATCGAGCGAAGCCTCCCCTTCCTCGAGGAGATCAAGGACATGACCACGGGCACCGAGGTCGAGCAGTGGCTCAACCGCACCCATGGCCCCGACAGCGCGCTCTACCGGTCGCTCGCGCGGCTCGTGAGGCAAGGCGTGCGCGACGGCTGGGCCGCCAACGTCGAGCTCGATGGACCGATCTACCGCCGCAGCCGCATCGCCGAGCCCTCGGAGCGCACCTTGGGCTTCAGCATCACGGCCGTCTACATGGACAGCACCGGCAACACGCAGGGCAACCCCGGCCACGCCTACCGCGGGCAGTACCACGCCCATCCCTACGGCGAGTTCAACATGGTGGTGCCGCTCGACGAAGGCGCCGCGCTCAACGGACCCAACGGCTGGTGCGAGGCCGGCTGGACCGCGCCCGCGCCGGGCAGCCACCACTACCCCGAGGCGCGCGGCGGCGCGGTGATCGCATTGTTCTTCCTGCCGGCGGGGCGCATCGCCTACCACCCGGCGCCACGGGACTGAGCGATGGAGCGGGCCGACGCTCCCACCGACAGCGCACGCCATGTCGACGCGGTGCTGCGCGCGCGCCGCTCGGTGCGCGCCTATGCGCCGCGGCCGTTGCCGCAGGCGCTGGTGCGCGAGATCCTGCAGGTGGCGGCCACGGCGCCGAGCAATTCGAACACCCAGCCCTGGCGCGTGCACGTGCTCGCCGGCGCGCCGCTGAAGGCGCTCGGCGATGCGCTCGATGCGGCCTTCGTGGCGGGCGACTTCGAGGCGCCTTCGCACTTTCCCGATCCGCTGCCCGGCCCCTTCTGCGAGCACCAGTCGGCCTTCGCGGCGTGCTACTACGGCGCGCTGGGCATCGACCGCGCGGACGCCGCGGCCCGCGCGCGGCAGACGCGGCGCAACTACGGCTTCTTCGGCGCGCCGGTCGGTCTGATCTTCGGCATCGACGCGCGGCTCGCGCGCCACAGCTGGCTCGACCTCGGCCTGTTCGTGCAGAACGTGATGATCGCGGCCCAGGCGCGCGGCATCGACACCTGCCCGCAAGTCTCGTTCGCGCCCTTCCATGCGCTGATCGCCGCGCGGCTGGGCATGCCTCCCGAGGAGGTCACGGCCTGCGGCATGTCGATGGGCTGGGGCGACCCGTCGGCCGAGGTCAACCGGATGGCGATGCCGCGGCGGGCGGTCGACGACTTCGCGTGCTTCGACGGCTTCGGCGAATCCACGACCAGTTGAGACAAGCCGCGCCGGGCGCCGCTGGCCACAATGAAGCCCCACCCGTGGAGGCCGCATCGATGGCACAGGCGCATGCAGCATGACGAACAGAAGGCGCTGATCCGGCGCGCGCTGGCATTGATCGCCAGCGGCGGCAGCGAGCGCGGCGAACCCTCGCTGAGTCCGGTGTCGCGCTACCTCGACCCCGAGCGCCATGCGCGCGAGGTCGAGCGCATCTTCCGCCGCCATCCGCTGGCGCTGTGCCCCTCGGCCGCGCTCGCGCGGCCCGGCGACACGCTGGCCATCGACGCGGCCGGCATGCCGCTGCTGCTGGTGCGCACGCGCGAGAGCGAGCTGCGCGGCTTCGTCAACGCCTGCCGCCATCGCGGCGCGCGGCTGCGGCCGGCCGGCGCGTCGAACCAGCGCGTGCTCGTGTGCCCGTACCACAGCTGGACCTACGGTCTCGACGGCAGCCTGCGCGGGCGGCCCGGCGAGGCCGACTTTCCGCATGCGCCGGCCAAGGACTGCCAGCTCGCGCGCGTGCCCGTGGCCGAGGCGCTGGGTTTCGTCTGGGCGATTCCGCGCGTGGCGAGCAGCGAGGACGATGAGCGCATCGACATGGAAGGCTGGCTCGGCCGCTTCGGCGCCGACCTGCGCCACTGGGGCTATGACCGCTGGGTGCCCTTCGACCAGCGCGAGTTCGCGAACGCCGCCAACTGGAAGATCCCGTTCGAGGCCAACCTCGAGACCTACCACTTCCAGTACGCGCACCGCGACAGCATCGCGCAGATGTTCCACGACAACCTGCTGATCGCCGACCACGAGGGCGCGCACCAGCGCCTCTTCCTGCCCAAGCGCGGCATCGAGCAGCTGCGCGAAGTGCCCGAGGACCAGTGGCAGCTCGGGCCGCATTCGAACGTCATCTACTACTTCTTTCCGGCCACCTTCATCCTGCACGAGGGCGACCATGCGAACGCCTTCACCGTGCTGCCCGAGGCACCCGAGCGATCGCGCGTGATCGCGACCATGCTGATCCCCGAGCCGCCCGCGAACGAGAAGGCGCAGCGGCACTGGCGCCGCAACCTCGACTCGTACTGGGGCGCGCTGGCCGAGGACTTCGCGCTCGGCGTGTCGGTGCAGTCCACGCTCGCGAGCGGCGCGCAGGCGTCGCTCTACCTCGGCGCGACCGAATGCTGCTCGGCGAAATTCCACGCGGACGTGGAAGCGGCGCTCTCCTGAGACAACCCCTCGGCCATCGTCACGGCACGGGCCGGCTTGACATGCAGGTATTTGCCTGCATATCATCCGCTCACGCACGAACGACGACGAATGGACGCTGACAAGGTTTTCAAGGCACTGGGCGACCCGACCCGCAGGAAGCTGCTCGATCTGCTGCACGACCACAACGGGCAGACGCTCGGCGAGCTCTGCGAGCACCTGGACATGGCGCGGCAATCGGTCACGCAGCACATCGGGCTGCTCGAGGCGGCCAACCTGGTGACCACGGTCTGGCGCGGCCGCGAGAAGCTGCACTTCATCAACCCGGTGCCGCTGCACGAGGTCTACGAGCGTTGGGTGCGCAAGTTCGAACGTCAGCGGCTCACGCTGCTGCACGACCTCAAGAAGGAACTCGAAGGAGAGTGACGATGAAGCCAGAGAAGATCAGCTATGTCTACGTGACCTACATCCGCTCGACGCCCGAGAAGGTGTTCGAGGCCATCACCCGGCCCGAGATCGCGCGGCGCTACTGGGGCCACGAGAACGTCTCCGACTGGAAACCCGGCTCGCCGTGGCAGCACGTGCGCGCCAGCGACGAGCGCACGGTCGAGCTGGTGGGTCAGGTGGTCGAGATCGCGCCGCCGACGCGGCTGGTCATCACCTGGGCCGGCGCCTCGCAGGCGGCCGATCCCCAGGCCTACAGCCGTGTGGCCTTCGACATCGTGCCGTACGAGGACATGGTGCGGCTCACCGTCACGCACGACGAGCTCGAGGCCGGCAGCGGCATGGCCAAGGGCATCCAGCAGGGCTGGCCGATCGTGCTGTCGAGCCTCAAGTCGCTGCTCGAGACCGGCGAGGGCATCGACGTCTTCGCGAAGCCCAAGGCGGCCTGAGGCCGCGCACCCGGAGAAACGCCATGACCCAGCCCTACACCGGCGGTTGCGCCTGCGGCGCGATCCGCTACAGCACGCCGCATGCGCCGATCTTCCAGAACCATTGCCAGTGCAGCGACTGCCGGCGGCGCAGCGGCACCGGGCATGGCTCGTACCTGACCTTTCCGGCGCGCGCCGAGATGACGATCACCGGCGCGGCCAGCGAATGGGCGATCGCGGCCGACAGCGGCCAGCAGAAGCGCCATGCCTTCTGCCCGGTCTGCGGCACGCCGCTGTTTGTGCGCTTCTCGGGCATGCCCGAGCTGATCGCGGTGCATGCGGGCAGCCTCGACGAACCCGAACGCTTCGCGCCGCAGGTGCTCACGTACCGCGTGCGCGGGCTGGCGTGGGATGGTCTCGATCCCGCGCTGCAGGCCTTCGAGCGGATGCCGACGGCCTAGCCGAATCAGGCCAGCGCGTCGGGCACGCCCGGCACCGCGGGCTTCACGCTGGCCTCGACGGGCGGAATCGGAATCATCGTGTCCCCTGCTTCCGCGGCCGCGACCGCCGAAGCCACCGATCCCGCGGCCTCGGCCAGCGCGGCCTGCGCGGTCGGGTTCGGCGTGGGCTCGCCGATCTTGCGCAGCGTGTTGCGGTCGGTGTGGGCGAAAGGCTCGGGCTTGCCGCGCACGTCGAGCAGCGTGGTCTGCTCGTACGACCAGCTGCCGTCGTCGTGCAGCGTCACGTCGATGGTGTAGCGCAGGGTCTTGAACGCGTGCTCGAGGAAGGGGTTGGCGAGGATGCCGTTGGTGTCGCCGCCGCGCACGGCCTCGAGGCGGAAGCTGCGCGCATCGGGCGCGGCCTGGCCGGTGGCCATGGCCGTGAGGCCGCGCGGGATCGACAGCGTCTGGACCAGCGCGCCGGTGGCGGGCTCCCAGAGCCAGTAGCCGACCTGGTCATGGAAGGTCTCGACGTCGTCGGGCTTCACGATGCGCAGGTGGTAGCGCAGGCCGTAGAAGATCTGCGGGCCGTTGGTCTGCGCGTCGATCGGCTGGAACTCGGCATGCTCGATGAAGGCCTCGGCCTCGGGGCCGTCCTCCTTCGGGCTCACGTCGTGGCCCATGGTGCCCATCCAGATGCCGGCCAGGCCGGTCAGCGGTCCGAGGTTGGCGAGCGTGTGCGGATCGGGCTCGGGTTCGGTGTAGATGTCCTGCGGAAAATCGGCCATGGGGCACTCCTCTTGTTCGTTGTTCGTGATGCAGTGGGAAACGGATCGGGGGCCGCCATCACTGGTCGAGCCGGATGCCGACCTTGGCGATGATCGCGCCCCACTTGCGGCCTTCGCTGTCGATGAAGGCCCTGAATTCCTCGGGCGAACCGCCGCCCACGGCCAGCCCCTGGTTGGCGAGCAGCTCGCGCACGGCGGGATCGCGCAGCACGGCGTTGACGTCGGCATTGATGCGGCGCACCACTTCGCCCGGCGTGCCGGCGGGCGCGAACAGGCCGTTCCAGGCCAGCGACTCGAAGCCCGGGTAGCCCGACTCGGCGACCGTCGGCAGCTCCTTCATGAGCTCGAAGCGCTGCGCGCTGGTGATCGCGATCAGCTTCACGCGCTTGGCCTGGATCAGCGGCAGCAGCGCGGGCGCCACGGTGAACAGCGCCTGCGTGTCGCCCGAGGCCAGCGAGAGCCCGGCCGGCGGCGAGCCCGCGTAGGGCACGTGCACCGCCTCGATGTGCGTGACGCTGCGCAGCAGCTCCATCGTGAGGTGCGAGGAACTGCCCGCGCCCACCGAGGCATAGCTGAAGCGGTCGCGCTGCCCCTTCACCCAGGCGATGAACTCGGGCAGCGTGTTCGCCGGGTTGCTCGCCTGCACCGCGAGCACGTTGGGCTGCGAGGTGGTCAGCACGATCGGCAGCAGGTCACGCGCCGGCGCGTACGGCATGCGCGCATACATGTAGGGGCCGAAGGCGATCGGGCCGTTGAAGCCGATGCCCAGCACATGGCCGTCGGGCGGCGCCTTCGCCACCGCGTCCATGCCGATGAGCCCGCCGGCGCCGGCCTTGGTCTCGACCACCACCGGCTGCTTCCACACGGTGCGCAGGCGGTCGGCCAGGGTGCGCGCGATCAGGTCGAGCGAGCTGCCGGCGGGCGCGGGCACGACGATGCGCACGGGCTTCACGGGCCAGTCCTGGGCCTGGGCGCCCAGCGACAGCGTGCAGGCGCACAGCAGTGCGGCGATGCGGTGGAGAAAACGGGCCATGGTCATGTCGATGGACGATCGCGTTGTACGTCGCACACTCCGCATGAAAGGAAGGATGACGCCGAATACGGGAGCGGACTTCCGGACGCAAAGGACGCGAAGGTTGCGCGAAGGACGCGAAAGGAAGGCAAGAAAAATTTTGAATTTCTCTTTCGCGCCCTTTGCGAAACCTTCGCGTCCTCTGCGTCCGGCTGTTGGTATTTCATCTCAGCGCGCGGGCGACGCCGCATGGAAGCGCTCGCGCGCCTGCCCCAGCAGCTCGACGCAGCGCGCATCGAACTCCGGCGTGTAGCGCACGTCGGGCACCACGATGTTGAAGGCCGCGGGCGCGGCCGGGTCGCCCGAATCGATGGCGATGGCGATGCCCACCACGCCCGGCGTGTGCTCGCCGCGCGAATAGGCGATGCCGCTTTCGCCGACCTCCTCGAGCTGGCGCTTGAGCACCGCGAGCGTGGTGGCGGTGGCGGGCGTCTGGGCCTGCAGCCGCACGTTCTTGAGGTAGGCCTGGCGCCGCGCCGCTGGCATGGCCGCGAGGATCGCCTTGCCGGCCGAGGTCGAGTAGAGCGGGAAGCTGTCGCCCACCGCCATGCGGTAGGACAGCGGCGCGCGCGACTCGGCCACGCAGGCGCGCTCGACCTCGTCGCCGCGCAGCACCGAGAACGAGGTCGCCTCGCCCGCGGTGCGCGCGAGCCAGTCGACGATGGGCCGGGCCTGCGCCATCAGCCGTTCGCGCAGGCCGCTGCCGCGCACCAGCTCGAACACGGCCGGGCCCAGCGAATAGGTGCTCTGCGCGCCGTCGAAGCCGAGGAACTCGCGCGCCACCAGGTTGCGCAGCAGGTGCGTGAGGCTGCTCTTGGGGATGCCGAGCGCGATGCCGATCTCGTGGTGGGTCAGCGCCCCGCCCTGGCGCGCGAGGAGCTGGAGGATGTCGAGCACCCGGTCCGCCGACTTCACGGCGGCCGATTCGGGGGGCTTGCTGTCTGCTGCGTCCATGGGTGCCTGTGCTGTGAGGTGCGCCGATTCTAGGAAGCGCGCGGCCCGCGTCCCATCGTTCGGCGCGCCGGTGTTTGACAGCCGCGGTTTGCTTGTTTATATTCTGGAACAGTTCATATACATGAACCAACATCGATTCCAGACCACCCCGCGTTCAAGCATCGAAACACCTCGCCGTCTTATGCAGCGCCTCTATTTCCACGAAATCCTCGACCCCGTCCGTCAGCCCGGCGCCCACACCCGCTATCTCGAGACCCTGGGCCGCCTGGTGCGCACCGAGGGCAATGCCCGCGGCTCGGCCAGCAACGGCTGCATGGCGGCCTGGGTGCCGGTGTTCCTCACGGGCCGCTGGCCCGAGATCGTGACCTTCTGGGAAATGCAGGGCGGCTGGGAGGGCTTCGGGCGCCACTTCGACGCCACGCCCGACCTGTTCCACGAACCGCTCGAGCGCTTCTACGGCGAGCGCACGGGCGGCTTCGACCGCGTGCTGGTGGCGGCCGACTACAGCATCGACCGCGCGCGGCTGCTGGCCGAGGGCGTGCGCGCGCCGGTGGTGCTGCAGCAGACCATCGGCCTCGAGGCCGGCGGCGCAAGCGACTACCTCGCGCGGCTCGGCGAGGCCGCCGTGCGCATCGAGGGCCCGGGCGCGCCGCGCCTGTTCGGCGCCTACGAGACCGCGCTGCGCAACGGCAGCGAGGCGCTGGTGCTGTGGGCCTTCGACGACTTCGCCGCGCTCGCTGCCTTGCAGGCGCGGCCCGAGGCGGTGCCCGGCTGGGCCGACTGGGCGCGCGCCGCGCGGCAGCACGAACGCACGCACACCGGCCTGGTGCTGCGGCCGGCCGACTGGTCGCCGCTGCGCTGAATCCCCTTTTTCTTTTTTCATGACCTTCGAACCTGGAGACAACGCAATGGAACGCAGACGATTCCTCGAAAGCAGCGGCGCGCTCGGCGCCGCGGCGGCAGCCACGGTCGCCTCGGCGGCCGCGACCGCCCTGCCCGGCTGCAGCAGCGCCGCGCCGGCAGCGCGCCCCTCGGGCAAGACCTTCGTGCTGGTGCACGGTGCCTGGCATGGCGCCTGGTCGTGGGAGCGGCTGACCCCGCTGCTGCGCGCCCGGGGCCACGAGGTGCGCGTGCTCACGCTCGCGGGTGTCGGCGAACGCATCGGCGAGATCTCGACCGCGATCGACCTCGAGACCCACATCGCCGACGTGACCGGCTTCATCCGCAGCCAGGACCTGCGCCAGGTGGTGCTGGTGGGCCACAGCTATGGCGGCTACCCGATCACCGGCGCGCTCGACCGGCTCGCCGCCGAGCGCCGCATCGACACGGTGGTGTACCTCGACGCCTTCGCGCCGCACGACGGCGAACGCATGCTCGACTACCTCGACGCCACCGGCAAGGCCGAGCTGCAGGCCGCGCACCGCGCGGGCAATCCGCGCTGGCCCAAGCTGCCGGCCAAGGCCTTCGGTCTCGGCAATCCGGCCGACATCGCCTGGGTCGACGCGCGCCTGACCGACCACCCGAACGGCACCTACCTGCAGCCGATCTCGCTGCGCGCCGCGCCCGGCACGGCCGCGCGCAAGCGGCTCTACATCGCGGCCTCGGCGCCCGCCATGCCGGTGTTCGATGCGCACAAGGCGCGGGTACGCAACGACCCGGCCTGGACCTTCGTCGAGGTGCAGGGCGGCCACGACGCGATGGTCGACCACGCCGACACGATCGCGCGGCTGCTCGATGCGCATGCCTGATTCATCCCACCTCCTCTTGCTCCCATGAAGCTCATCCTCCAACCCGCCGCGGCGATCGCCTGCCTGGCGCTGGCCGGCGCCGCGCACGCGCAGCCCGCGCCCATGCCCACGCTGCTCGAGGCCGCCACCGCGATCCGCGAGCACACCACCACCAGCTGCGAACTGGTCGAGCGCTCGCTGCGCGCGGCCGACCTGCACCAGGACCTGCACGCCTTCATCACCATCGACCGCATTGGCGCGCGCCGCGCCTGCGCCGAGGCCGACCGCGCCGTGGCGCAGGGCCGCAAGCTCGGGCGGCTGCACGGCGTGCCGGTCGCGATCAAGGACAACATCCTCGTCAAGGGCCTGCCCTTCACCGGCGGCACGCGCGCGCTGCAGGGCTACGTGGCGACGCAGGACGCGCCGGCCGTGGGGCGGCTGCGCGCCGAGGGCGCGATCGTGATCGGCAAGCTCAACCTGCACGAGCTGGCCTTCGGCGCCACCGGCAACAACTTCGCCTATGGCGCGGTGGGCAATGCCTACGACCCGAGCCGCTTCGCGGGCGGCTCCAGCGGCGGCTCGGGCGCGGCCGTGGGCGCGCGCATCGTGCCGGCCGCGCTCGGCACCGACACCGGCGGCTCGGTGCGCATCCCGGCCGCGCTCAACGGCATCGTGGGGCTGCGACCGACCGCGGGCCGCTATTCGGGCGAAGGCGTGCTGCCGGTCTCGACCGCGCGCGACACCATCGGCCCGCTGGCGCGCAGCGTGGCCGACCTGGCGCTGCTCGACGAGATCCTTTCGGGCAGCCGCGGCGAGGTGCAACCGAAGCCACCCGCCGGCCTGCGCCTGGGCGTGGCGCGCGCGGCCTTCTACGACAACGCCGACGAGGCCACGCGCCGCGCCTTCGATGCCGCGCTCGACAAGCTCAAGGGCGCGGGCGCGCAGGTCGTCGAGATCGAGATCCCCCAGTTGCGCGAGGTCGCGGCCAAGGTCGCGCCGGTCACCGACTACGAGGCGCGCGTGGGCATCGCCGCCTTTCTCGCGAAGTACAAGACCGGCGTGAGCCTCGACCGGCTGGTGGCCGACATCGCGAGCCCCGACGTGGCGGCGGGTTTTCGCAACCGCATCGTGTCGGCCAGCGCGCCGACGCGCGAGGCCTACGAGACCGCGCTCAAGGTCGAGCGGCCGAAGCTGCAGGCGCTGCTGCGCGGCGCGTTCGAGAGCAACCGGCTCGACGCCCTGCTCTATCCCGTGACGCTGGCGCCGGCGCTGCCGATCCGCGGCACCGAGATGAGCGTGACGATCAATGGCCGCACCACCAGCACGCTGGCCGCCTACATCGCCAACACCGGCCCCACCAGCACGGCCGTGCTGCCGGGCGTGACGGTGCCGATCGCGCTGTCCGACGAAGGCCTGCCGATCGGCCTGGCCATCGACGGCCTGTGGAACAGCGACCGCGCGCTGCTCGCGATCGCGATGGGCATGGAAACGATCTTCCCGGCGCTGCCGGCTCCCAAGCAATGAAAGAAGGCATGACGCACAGACAAGACATCCCCGGCGAGAACCGCTTCGACGTGATCGTGATCGGCGGCGGCAGCGCCGGCGTGGCGGCCGCGATCTCGGCCGCGCGCGGCGGCGCGCGCACCCTGCTGGTCGAATCGGCGCCGATGATCGGCGGCGAGCTGATCAGCGGCATCTCGATGCTCGGCTGCCTCTCGACGCGCGGCGACTGGATCGTGGGCGGCGTGGTCACCGAGCTGCTCGACCGGCTCAAGCCGCTGGGCGGCTACATCGGCCCGGTGTTCGATTACCGCGCGCTGCACCTGGTGTGTTTCGACACCGAGCTCATGAAGATCGCCGTGATGCAGGCCGTGGCCGAGGCCGGCGTGCACCTGCGCGTGCAGGCCTTCTTCTGCGGCATCGAGACCGGTGGCGACGACACCCGCGTGCGGCTGATGCACAAGGGCGGCGAGGCCTGGTACGCGGCGCGCGTGGTGATCGACTGCTCGGGCGACGGCGACGTGGCCGTGGCCGCGGGCGCACCGAGCGAGAAAGGCGCGCCCGGCACCGGCGCGCTGCAGCCGCCGAGCCTGGTCTACCGCGTGTGCGGCGTCGAGACCGAGCCGCTGCTGCGCTTCGTGCGCGACAACCCCGCGCACTTCGGCCTCGGCGACTACCCGGGCCTGGGCATGGATGCGCGCCAGTGCGCCGAGGCGCTGTACGCCCAGGGCCAGCCCAAGGTGCTGCTGCGCGGCACGCAGGGCCTGCTCAAGGAGGCGATCGATGCCGGCGAGATGTACCCGACCTCGGTGCTCGCGATCGTGCCGACCTCGACCGCGCGCAAGGAGGTCAGCATCAACTCGACCCAGCTCGCGGGCGTGGACGGCACGCGCGCGGCCTCGCTGAGCGAGGCGCTGCCACGGTTGATGGCGCAGGTGTCGCAGGGCCTGGCCTTCCTGCGCCGGCGCGTGCCGGGCTTCGAGCAGGCCGCGCTGGCGGCGGTGGCGCCGAAGATCGGCGTGCGCGAGACGCGGCGCATCCTCGGCGAGCACGTGCTCGACGAGGCCGACATCATGCAGGGCCGCAAGCGCGCCGACGGCATCGCCAAGGGCGGCCACGAGCTCGACATCCTCGCGGTCGACGGCCACCGGCACGAGACCATCGCCGAGGGCGGCTCCTACGACATCCCCTACGAATGCCTGGTGCCGCGCGGCCAGCGCCGGCTGCTGGTGGCGGGGCGCTGCATCTCGAGCACGCGCGAGGCGCAGAGCTCGGTGCGCGTGATGGGCACCTGCATGGCGATGGGCCAGGCGGCCGGCACCGCGGCGGCGCTGTGCGCGCTCGACGACGGCTGGAGCGGCGACGTGCGCGACGTGGACCGCGCACGCCTGCGCCGCACGCTGATCGCCGACGGCGCCGTGCTCGAGGGGACGCTGTAGTGGGCCGCACGCTGTCGCTCGCGCACCTGAGCTTGATCGACGCCACGCCACCCGAGCTGGTGCGCGCGGCCGGCGAGGCGGGCTTCCGCTCGGTCGGCCTGCGCCTGCATCCGGCCCGGCCGGGCGAGGCGCCGCATCCGATGCACGAGGGCTCGCCGATGCTGGCCGAGACGCGCTCGCTGATGAGCGCGCTGGACGTGAAGGTGCACGACGTCGAGGTGGTACGGCTGTCGGCCGGCTTCGAGGCGCGGCGCTTCGAGCCGATGCTGTCGGTGGCGGCGTCGCTGGGCGCGCGCTGGCTGGTGGTGAACGGCGACGACGACGATCACGCGCGCGCCGCCGCCCACCTCGCGGCGCTCGGCGAGATCGCGGGCGCGCATGGCCTCTCGCTCGGGCTCGAGTTCATGGTCTACACGGCCGTGCCCACGCTCGATGCCGCGCTGCGGCTGGTGCGCGAGACCGGGCGATCGAACGTGCATGTGCTGGTCGACACGCTGCACTTCTTTCGCAGCGGCGCGGCGGCCGATCGCATCGCGCGCACGCCGGGAATCGCGCGCGGCTGGGCGCAGTTCAACGATGCGCCCGCGCGGCGCCATCCGGCACTGTCGCTCGGCGAGGAAGCGCGCGCGCACCGCCTGCTGCCGGGCGAAGGCGCGCTGCCGCTGGCCGAGGTGCTCGATGCAGTGGCGCCCGACGCCGTGCTGTCGATCGAGGCACCCTCGGCCGTGCGCCGCCATCACCTCGGCATGGCAAGGCGCGCCGAACTGGCGTACACCACGGCCAGGCGCTGGCTCGACGCCGCCGCACGACCGCAGCAGGAACACGCTCATGCCCTCCACTGACACGAACGCATCTCTTCAACCCGCCCTGTGGCTAGACGGCCGCACCGCGGTGCTCGGCATCCTCGGCGACCCGGTCGCCCAGGTGAAGGCACCCGCGCCGCTCACGGCCCGGCTGCAGCAGCAGGGCCTCAATGCCGTGCTGGTGCCGATGCATGTGCGCCCCGACGACGTGGGGGCCCTGCTGCCCGCACTGCTCACGCTGCACAACCTCGCGGGCTTCATCGTCACCGTGCCGCACAAGCAGCGCGTGGCGGACCTGATCGGCGATGGCCTGCTGCCCGGCGCCCGGCGCGCCAACGCCGCCAACGTGGTGCGCCGCACCGCCCAGGGCGGCTGGCAGGGCGAACTGCTCGATGGCACCGGCTTCGTGGCGGGACTGCGCGCCGCGGGCTTCGATCCGCGCGGACGCGCGGCCTGCATCGCAGGCGCGGGCGGCGCGGCCTCGGCCATTGCCTTCGCGCTCGCCGATGCCGGCGCGCGCTCGGTGCGTGTCTGCGACCTCGACGCGGCGAAGGCCGAGGCACTCGCGCGGCAATTGCAACGGAATGGCATCGAAGCCGGCATCTGGAACGGCCGCGAGCCCGGCGAGGCCGAACTGCTGGTGAACGCCACGCCCGTCGGCATGCGCGCGGACGAACCGCTGCCCGTGCCCGCCAGCGCGCTGCGCGCCGGCCTCTGGGTGGCCGAGGTCATCATGGCGCCGGCCGTCACGCCGCTGTTGCAACTGGCGCGCGAGCGCGGCTGCATCGCGCACGAAGGCCGCCACATGATGGAGCGGCAGCTCGGGTTGATGGCCGACTTCTTCGAACCCCCGATCCTCGCGATCGCGCCCGAGCGGCTGGAGGTGGCGGCATGACGCGCGCCTTCATCGACGGCTTCGAGCCGCGCCTCGTCGACGTGGGCGAGGCGAGGATCTTCGCGGAGATCGGCGGCTCGGGCCCGCCCCTGCTGCTGCTCCACGGCTACCCGCAGACGCATGCGGCCTGGCACCGCGTGGCGCCGGCGCTCGCGCGCCATTACACGGTGGTGGCGGCCGACCTGCGCGGCTATGGCGACAGCCTCGGCCCGCCCGGCGATCCGCTGCACGCGGCGCACAGCAAGCGCGCGGTGGCGGCCGACCAGGCGGCGCTGATGCGCGCGCTGGGCTTCGAGCGCTTCGCGGTGATCGGCCACGACCGCGGGGCGCGCGTGGCGCACCGGCTGTGCCTCGACCATCCGGACCGCGTCGCGGCCTTCGGCTCGATCACCGTGATTCCCACGGTCGAGATGTGGGCGCGCGCGAACAAGGACTTCGGACTCAAGAGCTGGCACTGGTTCATGCTGGCCCAGCCCTTCGACCTGCCCGAGCGCCTGCTCGCGGCCGACCCGGCCTTCTTCCTCGACTGGACGCTGCGCAACATGGTGCGGCGCTTCGACGCGGTGACGCCCGAGGCCCATGCCGAGTACCTGCGCGCCTTCTCGCGCGAGAGCGTGCGCCACGCGATGATCGAGGACTACCGCGCCGCCGCGTCGATCGACCTCGAGCACGACGAACACGGCCGTGCCGCCGGCGAGCGCGTGCGCTGCCCGGTGCATGTGCTGTGGGAGCGCGGGCGCTTCCCGGCCGAACGCACGCCGGTCCACATCTGGCGCGACGCGGCGGCCGAAGGCACGCCCGTGGGTGGCGGCGAGATCGACTGCGGCCACCTGATGATGGAAGAGGCCCCCGAGGCGGTGCTCGCCGAACTGCTGCCCTTCCTGCGCGCGCACTGGCCTTCGCCAAGCGCCGCGCATCCGAGCCACATCCCCTGAACACGAACCCGAGGGCGCATCGCACGCCCTCTTGCTGGAGACATGCCATGACTTTCCGCCACCGCCCTTCCTCGCCGCGCCGCGCGCTGCTGCTCGCCGCCGGCCTCGCGCTGACCGCGCCCCTGCAGGCCGTCGCGCAGGGCGCCTATCCCTCGAAGCCGATCCACCTCGTGGTGGGCTTCCCGCCCGGCGGGCCGGCCGACCTCGCGGCGCGCATCGTCGGCGAGAAGCTCGCGCAGGACCTGCGCCAGCCGGTGCTGGTCGAGAACCGGCCCGGCGCCTCGCAGAACATCGCGGCCGATTACGTGGCCAAGAGCACGGCCGACGGCTACACGCTGCTGATGGGCAGCACCGCGGTGGTGGTGAACCACTTCCTCTACAAGGACATGCGCTTCGACGTGTTCAACGACCTGGTGCCCGTGGGCACGGCCGCGCGCACGCCGCTGATGGTGGTGGCCAATCCGCGCTTCGCCGCGAAGAACATGAAGGAGCTGGTGGCCGCCGCCAAGGCCGCGCCCGGCAAGATCAACTACGGCTCGGGCGTGCGCGCGAGCACCACCCACCTGGCGGTGGAGGCCTTCAAGGCGCAGGCCGGCATCGAGGTCTCGAACATTCCCTACCAGGGCGCGGGCCCGATGCTCACCGACCTGATGGGCGGCCAGGTCAGCTTCGCCTTCGACACCATGGTGACCTCGATGCCGCTGGTGAAGGCCGGCCGATTGCATGCGCTGGCGGTCACCAGCGCCACGCGCTCGCCGATCGCGCCCGAGCTGCCGACCGTGGCCGAGTCGGGCTACCCGGGCTTCGAGGCCATCGGCTGGTTCGGCATCCTCGCGCCCAAGGGCACGCCGCAGCCTGTCGTGCAGCGGCTCAATGCCTCGCTGCAGAAGGTGCTGGCCGCGCCCGACGTGGCCCAGCGCCTGGCCGGCGCGGGCGGCGACGTGATGCCGGGCACGCCCGAGGACTTCGCGCGGCTGATGCGCAGCGAATCGGAGAAATGGGGCAGTGTCATCAAGCGCGTGGGCATCACGCTCGACTGAACGGCGACTTCAGAGCGCTGCGATCGCGGCCTGCCGCGCGCGGTCTATCTCCGCATGGTTGGCCTCGGCCCAGCGGTCGACCGCGATCAGCGTGCGGCTCAGCGACAGCCCCAGCGGGCTCAGCCGGTACTCGACGTGCGGCGGCACGGTCTGGTGGTCCTCGCGCAGCACCAGGCCGTTGATCTCGAGATCGCGCAGGGTCTGCGTGAGCATCTTCTGCGAGATGCCGCCGACCCGGCGCAGCAGTTCGTTGTTGCGCAGCGGCTCGTCGCGCAACAGCGGAATGATCAGCAGCGCCCACTTGTTGGCGACGAGCTCGAGCACGCGGCGCGAAGGGCAGCCGGCGCTCCAGACGTCGGCGGGCGCGGGCTCTGCCACGGCGGCGGGTTTCTTCGATGCGGGCATGGCGATTCCCATGGTTACCAGAAGGTGCGTACTTGTGGCTTGGTGCCTGGGGCGGAATTATCCGTCTCCACATCAACCCTGCACACAACGGAGGAACGGATCATGGGATGGTTGTTACTGCTGGCGGCCGGCGTGGTCGAGATCGCGATGGCCGCGGCGCTCAAGCGCTCGGAGGACTGGACCCGGCTCTGGCCCTCGGTCGTCGGCGTGGCAAGCGCGCTGCTGAGCATCTTCCTGCTCGCCAGGTCGCTGCGCTATCTGCCGTTGGGCCCGGCCTATGCGGTGTGGACCGGCATCGGCTCGGTCGGCGTGGTGCTGATGGGCGTGCTCGCCTTCGGCGAGACGCTGTCGGGTCCGCGCATGGCCTGCATCGCGCTGGTGGTGGCGGGCACCGTCGGCCTGCGCACGCTGGAGGGCTGAGCGGCATGGCTTCGACGATCCTCCACATCCAGGCCTCGCCCTCGGGCGCGCGCTCGCGCTCGATCGACACGGCGCAACATTTCCTGCAGCGGCTGCGCGAGCACGACCCCGCGGCCGAGATCCGCACCCTCGACGTCTGGGCGCTCGACCTGCCGCCCTTCGACGCCACCATGATCGACGCCAAGTTCGCGGTGCTGCGCGCGCAAACCGCCACCGACGAGCAGCAGCGGCACTGGCAGCGCGCCGTGCGCCTCGCCCAGGAGTTCAACGCGGCCGACAAGTACGTGTTCAGCCTGCCGATGTGGAACTTCGGCCTGCCCTACCGGCTGAAGCACTACATCGACGCCGTGACCCTGCCGGGCGAGAACTGGCGCTGGTCGGCGCAGGAGGGCTACACCGGCCTGCTGCACGGCAAGCGCGCGGCGCTGGTCTATTCGAGCGCGAGCGACTACCCGGTGGGCCTGCCCTCGCATGCGCGCGATTTCCAGAAGCCGTACATGCGCACCTGGCTCGAGTTCCTCGGCATCGTCGACGTGGTGGAACTGGCCGTGGCACCGACGCTGGCACCGCCCGAGGCGGTGGCCGCGAACCTCGCGCGCGCCAGGGCGCGGGCCGACGAACTCGCGCGCGACTTCTAACTCCTAGCGCGGCGGCTCGCCCACGCCATCGAAGCGGTGCGCGAGCCACACCAGCAGCGGCATCGCCACGGCCCAGACGACGGCCAGCACCGCGAGCGCCGGAACCCGGTCGACGAACTGGGCCGCGCCGAGCTTCACGCCCGCGACGAACGAGGCCGGCCCGCACACCGCGCCCAGCACCGCCGCGAGCAGGTAGCGCCGCCGCATCCAGCGCAGGGTGACGTTGAGCGCGATCGCGAACAGGCCCCACAGCGCGACCATCCAGTACGGCGCGAGCTGTGCGACCGGCTGCCCCGAGGGATAGCGCACCAGCCCGCCGAGGGCATGGCCGGTCTCGATCACCACGCCCAGCGCGCAGGCGATGGCCACCAGCCGGGCCTCCTGCGCCGGCCGGGCCGACACCCACAGGTGCCAGGCGATCGCCGCCGCGACGCAGGCCGTGCCCCACAGCGGATGGCCATGCGCCGCGCCGAGCACGGCCGCGAACCAGGCGAGCTGGAACACGACGAAATTGGTAATCCGAACGGCGGTCATGGCAACAGGTACGCGCGCCGCGGCGATCCGGATGCCGCGATCTACATCGCGGGCGCGTGCGTGCGCGCCGCCGCGCGGCGCAGGCTCTGCGGCGGCTGGCCGAAGGCGCGGTGGAAGGCGCGCCGCATGCGCTCGGGATCGGAGAAGCCGGTCTGCGCCGCGATGCGGTCGACCGACTGGCCGCCCTCCTCGATCAGGATGCGCGCGGTCTCCACGCGCAGCTTCTCGATCGCGCGCGCCGGCGACTGGCCGGTTTCGGCCAGGAAGGCGCGGCTGAACTGGCGCGGGCTCAGGTGCGCCACCTCGGCGAGCTGGTCGACCGAGAGGTTCTTGTGCAGGTTCTTCTTCGCATAGTCGAGCGCCTGCTGGATGCGGTCGGTGCGCGGTTCGAGTTCCAGCAGCGCCGAGAACTGCGACTGCCCGCCCGCGCGCCGGTGGTAGATCACCAGCTTGCGCGCCACCGCGCGCGACAGCTCGAGGCCCAGGTCGCCCTCGACCAGCGCGAGCGCGAGGTCGATGCAGGCGGTCATGCCGGCCGAGGTCCAGACGGGGCCGTCCTGGATGAAGATGCCGTCCTCCTCCACCCTGATCGCCGGAAAGCCGCGCTGCAGCTCGCGCGCGAAGTGCCAGTGCGTGGTGGCACGCCGGCCGTCGAGCAGGCCGGCTTCGGCCAGCACGAAGGCGCCGGTGCAGATGCTGCCCAGGCGCCGCGTGCGCGGCAGCGCGCGGCGCAGGAAGTCGAGCAGGCCGTCCGAGCTCGGCGGCACCGTGGTCGAGCCCGCGACCAGCAGCGTGTCGAAGCGGCGCCGGTCGAAGGCGCGTGAATCGACCGTGACGCCGGCCGTGCTGGCCACCGGGCCGCCGTGCTCCGACAGCACCTCGAGCTCGTAGACGGTGCGCCCGGCCTCGGCGTTCGCGAGCTCGAAGACCGAGAGCGCCACCAGGTCGAGGATCTGGAAACCGGGAAAGACGACGAGGCCGATGCGCTGGGTCATGATGTCTTTAAACGAGGGAAACATGTCATTTGAGACATCAGTGTCCGGCCCAAACTCCTGGCTGTCAAACCACCTTTCCTCATCCCCTTCGACATCCAAGGACCTTTCCCATGAGTTCGCAAGACATCGCCATCTCCGCCCCCGGCAAGGGCACCGCGCTGATCACCGGCGCTTCCACCGGCATCGGCGCCGTCTACGCCGAGCGCCTCGCGCGCCGCGGCCACGACCTCGTGCTGGTCGCGCGCAACAAGGAGCGCCTCGAGGTGCTGGCCGAGCGGCTCGTCCAGGAGACCGGCCGCCGCGTCGAGGTGCTCGCGGCCGACCTCACGGCCACCGCCGACCTGCGCCGGGTCGAGGAGCGGCTGCGTACCGACGAACGCATCACCCTGCTGCTCAACAACGCCGGCCTCGGCGCCACCGCGACCCTGCTCGATTCCGACCCCGACCAGATCGACACCATGATCCAGCTCAACGTGATCGCGCTCACGCGCCTCACGCGCGCCGTGGCGCCGGGCTTCGTCGCGCGCGGCGGCGGCGCGCTGATCAACATCGCCTCGATCGTCGCGCTCTCGCCCGAGCTGCTCAACGGCAGCTACAGCGGCAGCAAGGCCTACGTGGTCAACCTGAGCCAGTCGCTGCACCACGAGCTCGGCGCCAAGGGCGTGAAGGTGCAGGCCGTGCTGCCGGGCGCGACGCGCACCGACTTCTGGGGCATCGCGGGCGTGCCGGTCGAGCACCTGCCGCAGGAGATCGTGATGTCGGCCGAGGACCTGGTCGACAGCGCGCTGGCCGGCTTCGACGCGGGCGAGCTGATCACCATCCCCTCGCTGCCCGACGTCGAAGACTGGAAGCGCTTCGACGCGGCGCGGCAGGCGCTGGGCCCGAACCTGTCGCGCAGCGTGCCGGCGGCGCGCTACGCGAAAGCGGCGACAGCAACAGCAGCCTGAGCGGCGCGCGCTCGCGGCCCGCGCCTTGACCTTGGCGCGGGCAGGTGGATTCGCGCGGGCGGCGCGGCCCCACCCGCCCGGCGGCAAGATGGCCGGCCATCCTCAGGAGCCCGCCCCATGAACAGCCCCCGAAGCATCAAGATCCCCGGCCCCGACCATCCGATCACCGTCGCGCCCAATCCCGCGCGCGTGGTCGTGACGCTGGCCGGCCACACCGTCGCCGACACCCGCGCCGCCCTCACCCTGCGCGAGGCCTCGTACCCGGCCGTGCAATACATCCCGCGCGCCGACGTCGACATGTCGCTGCTCGAGCGCAGCACGCACACCACCTACTGCCCCTACAAGGGCGAGTGCAACTACTTCAGCATCCCGGCCGGCGGGGAGCGCTCGGTCAATGCGGTGTGGACCTACGAGTCGCCGTATGACGCGGTGGCGGGGATCAAGGACCATGTGGCGTTCTATGTGGATCGGGTGGATGGGGTCGAGGAGCAGGCGGGCTGACGATCCAACCTCCTTCGCCGTCGATCTGCGCGATGGCGGAGCGCCAAAGAAGAAGCCGGCCCCTGCTTTCGCAAGGGCCGGCTTCTTCGTTGGCTGAACCTCCAGCCTCATCGCGGGGCCGACCCGCACGATGCGACCGAGTTCTTGGTGCCGATTACAGCGGCAGCGAGTCGCCGCGAGCAGCAGCACGGGCCTGTGCGCGCACCGCATTGCGGTCCACGGTGCTGGCGACCAGCGGCGCCACGCCCGACGAAGCGCCTTCGGCGTAGGGGTTGTCGCTGTGTGCCGCGGCAACCGCTTCGGCACGCACGGCGGCACGGCTGGTCTGCGACACGATCACCTGGGCCGGGCCGGCGTTGGCGCCTTCGGCATAGGGATCGGCGCTGCGGGCGGCGATCACGGCCTGGCCGGCGACTTCGGCGCGGCTCGCGGCCGAGGTCAGGGGATGCACGCCCTCATAGGTTTCTGCATGGGCTGCACCGGCAGCGGCGAGCAGGGAGAGGGCAACGGCGGAGAGGAGCTTCGAGGCGTTCATTTTGAGTATTCCTTCAATTCTTGTGACTTGACTTTGGATGATTCGAACCGGTCTTGGTGGGGCGCCGTCCCTTCGGGGGCGGCCACCTCGTCAGTGCCTGTTCACCCAGATCAGTCGCTGCCTTCTGCTTGTCTTGGAGTCGGCGGCTGGTCCGTGAGATGAATTGTGCGCCTCGAACCTAGGTAAAAACCCTAGGCAAATGGAACCGCGGCGTTCACGGGAAGGAAACAATCGATCGCCCGCGACCCGCCTGCCCCCTTCTGCCTCCTCTTCATCGGCCCTCGAGGAAATCGACCACCGCGCCCACGAACTCCTTCGGAAACTCCACGTTCGACAGGTGCACCGCGGGCAAGGTCAGCAGCCGCGCGCCCGGCACGGTGGCCGCGATCAGCTCGCCATGGCTCGCGGCCGTGACCGGATCGAACTCGCCCGCGATCACCAGCGTGGGCCGCTCGATCAGCGCGATGGGCCGGCGCAGGTCGGCGTCGCGCACGGCGGCGAGCGCGCCGGCCAGGCCCTGCGGGTCGATCTCGAGCAGCACCTGGCGGAAGGCCTGCACCACAGGGCCGTTCTCGGTCAGCAGCCGCTCGGGGAACCAGTTGCGCAGGAAGCCCTCGGCCGTCTCCTGCATGTCGGGGGCGGCGAGCACGCCGACGATGCGCTCGTCGAACACGCTGGCCGGGCCCAGCCACGAGGAGGTATTGGCCAGCACCAGCCGGTCGATGCGCTCGGGCGCATGCACGCCCAGCCACTGGCCGATGAAGCCGCCGAGCGAGAGGCCGAGGAAATGCGCGCGCTCGATCTTCAGCGCGTTGAGCAGCTCGATCACGTCGCGGCCGAGCCGGTCCATCGAATAGGCGCCCGGCGTGACGCCCGAGCCGCCATGGCCGCGCGTGTCGTAGCGCAGCACGTGGAAATGCCGGCCCAGCGCCTCGACCTCGCCGTCCCACATCGAGAGCGTGGTGCCGATGGAGTTCGACAGCAGCAGCACGGGCTTGCCGGCATCGCCGTCGAAACGGTAGGCGATGCGGGCGCCGTCGCCGGCGGTGGTGGTGTGGGTGAAGTGGCTCATGGCGTGCTTTCCTTGGCATGGCTTCGGAGCCTCGGCCCCTGCAACGGCGATCACCGTGCGTCAAATCGTAGTTGCGCCACCTGGCGAAAGAAATTACAAAGTTCGATCAATCCTTGTCAGCAAATCGAACATGAGCGAATTCACCCTGCACGACCTCCAATGCTTCGACGCGGTGGTGCGCGCGGGCGGCTTCCAGGCCGCCGCCACGCAGTTGCATCGCTCGCATCCGGCGGTGTTCGCGGCCGTGGCCAAGCTCGAACGACAGCTCGGCCTGGTGCTGCTCGACCGTGGCGGCTACCGCGTGCAGCCCACCGAGGCCGGGCGCTCCTTCCATGCGCGCGCGCAGTCGCTGCTGCGCGAGCTCGAGGGCCTGCGCGGCCATGCGCGCCAGCTCGCGGTGGGCGAGGAAAGCGAGCTGCGCGTGGTGATCGGCGACCTGTGCCCGCGGCCGCAGGTGCTGGCGATGCTGGCGCGCTTCTTCGCGCAGTGCCCGGGCACGCGGCTTGCGCTCTATTTCGAGGCGGTGGCCGGGCCGGCCGAGCGGCTGTTCGACGGCGAGGCCGACCTGATCCTGCACGGCGTCGACAAGCGCGATCCGCGGCTCGAGTGGATCGACCTGTGCAAGGTGCCCTTCGTGCCCGTGGTGGCGCCGGCCCTGCTGGCCGAGCCGCTGCCGCGCGCGCCGGGGCCCGAGCGCATGCGCGCCTACACCCAGTGCGTGATGCGCGACACCGCGCGCCACACGCCGCCCCAGGACCACTTCCTGATCGAGGGCGCGCACCAGTGCACCGTGGCCGACCAGCTCATGAAGAAGGAGGTGATCCTGCTGGGCCTGGGCTGGGGCCACATGCCGCGCTTCCTGATCGAGGAGGAACTGCGCGACGGCCGGCTGCGCTCCATCGCGGGCCGCCACCTGCCCGGCAGCGTCGAGGAGCTGGTGGCGGCGCGCCGGCGCGACCGCTCGCCGGGGCCGGTCGCGAGCCGGCTCTGGGTCCACATCGAGGCCGAGGCGCCGGCGCTGCGCCGTGCCCTCGCCGCCAACGGCGAGGCCGCTAGCGACCCAGGTCCTTCGCCGACACCCCGGCGATCCCCCAGTTCTCCTTCGGCACGTCGTGCAGCCACACGCGCACGTTCTCCTTCGGCGCGTTGACGGCCTCGACGATGGCGGCCGTGACCTTCTCGATCAGCGCGCGCTTCTGCTCCTCGGTGCGGCCTTCGATCAGGTGGATCTGTGCAAACGGCATGGTCTTGCTCCTTCCTTGTTCAGACGAAGCGCAGCCCGACGCTGCCCATGCCCTGCACCTTGAGCGTGACCGCGTCGCCCGCCTGCACGGCCACCGCCTCGGTGATGCCGCCCGACAGGATCAGCGTGCCGACAGGAATCTCCTCGCCGCGCGCGCCCAGGTGGTTGGCCAGCATCGCGATGGCCGCGGCCGGATGGCCGAGCACCGCCGCGCCGGCACCGAAGGCCACGGGCTGGCCGTTCTTCTCGAGCACGATGCCCGTGGTGCGCAGGTCGACCTCGCTCGCGGGCACGGCCCGGCCGCCGACCACGAAGCGCGAGGCCGAGGTGTTGTCGGCCACCACGCTCTTGAGGTCGAACTTGAAGTCGCGGTAGCGGCTGTCGATCACCTCGATGCCCGGCAGCACGAAGTCGGTGGCCGCGAGCACCGCGCCGATGTGGCAGCCCGGGCCCCTGAGCGCGCGCTTCGTCACGAAGGCGATCTCGGGCTCGACCTTCGGATGGATCAGCTCGCTCACCCTGCACTCGCCGCCCTCGGGCACGGCGTAGTTCTCGGCCATGAAGCCGAAGACCGGCGTGGTCACGCCCATCTGCTTCATCTTGGCGTGCGAGGTCAGGCCGGCCTTGAGGCCGACGATGCGCAGGCCGCGCGCGGTCTTGCGGCGGCGGATCTCGTCCTGGATCGCATAGGCGTCGTCCCAGTCCATCTGCGGGTATTCGTCGGTGATCTTGGGCGTGTCGCGCGCCTCGAGCTCGCAGGTCTCGAGGTGCTCGGCGAGCGCGGCGATGGTCTTCGCATCGAGCTTCATGCCGCCACCTCCTGGCGCGAGCGCGCCAGCGTGATCGCCGTGTCCTCGATCATGTCCTCCTGCCCGCCGACCATGCCGCGCCGGCCCAGCTCGACCAGGATCTCGCGCGCCGGCACGCCGTATTTCTTCTCGGCGCGCTTGGCGAACAGCAGGAAGCTCGAATACACGCCCGCGTAGCCCAGCGTGAGCGAGTCGCGGTCGACACGGATCGCGTGGTCCATGATCGGCACCACGCGATCCTCGGCCACGTCCTGGATGCCGAACACGTCGACGCCGGTCTCGATGCCCATGCGGTCGCAGACCGCGACGAACACCTCCATCGGCGTGTTGCCCGCGCCCGCGCCCAGCCCCGCGGCGGCGGCGTCGATGCGGTTCGCGCCCGCCTCCACCGCAGCGATCGAGTTCGCGATGCCCATCGCGAGGTTGTGGTGACCGTGGAAGCCCAGCTCGGTGTCGGGCTTCAGTGCCGCGCGCACCACGCCCAGCCGTGCTTTCACGTCCTCGGGCAGCATGTGGCCGGCCGAGTCGGTCACGTAGATGCAGTTGGCGCCGTAGCCTTCCATCAGCAGCGCCTGGCGCACCAGCAGTTCGGGCGCGGCCATGTGGGCCATCATGAGGAAGCCGACCGTGTCGAGGCCGAGCTTGCGCGCCATCGCGATGTGCTGCTCCGACACGTCGGCTTCGGTGCAGTGGGTGGCCACGCGCACCGTGTGCACGCCCAGGCCGTGCGCCATGCGCAGGTGGTCGACGGTGCCGATGCCCGGGATCAGCAAGGCCGAGACCTTGGCGCGCTTCATCAGCGGGACGACGGTGCCGAGATACTCCTCGTCGGAGTGGGCCGGGAAGCCGTAGTTGACCGAGCTGCCGCCCAGGCCGTCGCCGTGCGTGACCTCGATCAGCGGCACGCCCGCCTCGTCGAGGCCGGTGGCGATGTGCTTCATCTGTTCGAGCGTCATCAGGTGGCGCTTGGGATGCATGCCGTCGCGCAGCGTCATGTCGTGCACGGTGACGCGGCGGCCCTCGAGGGTGGTGGTGTTCATGGGGTGGGTGCTCCTATGCCGCGACGGCTTCGGGTTGCGGGGCGCCGGAGAGCATCGCCTCGGCGAACATCTCCGCCGTGCGCGCCGCGGCGGCGGTCATGATGTCGAGGTTGCCGGCGTACTTGGGCAGGTAGTCGCCCAGGCCCTCGACCTCGAGGTAGATCGACACGCGCTTGCCGTCGAACACCGGTCCGTTGACCAGCTTGTAGCCCGGCACGTAGCGCCGCACCTCGGCGATCATGGCGTGCACCGAGGCGGTGATGCGCGCCTCGTCGGGCGTGTCCTCGGTCAGGCAGTGCACCGTGTCGCGCATGATCAGCGGCGGCTCGGCGGGGTTGACGATGATGATCGCCTTGCCCTTCGCGGCGCCGCCCACGCGCTCGACCGCGCCGGCCGTGGTGCGGGTGAACTCGTCGATGTTCTTGCGCGTGCCCGGGCCGACCGAGTGGCTGGCCACGGTGGCCACGATCTCGCCGTAGGCCACGGGCTGCACGCGCGACACCGCCGCCACCATCGGGATGGTGGCCTGGCCGCCGCAGGTGACCATGTTGACGTTGGCGGGCCGTTCGCCGGCATCGGCCATCAGCGCCTGCAGATTGACCGGCGGCACGCAGAACGGGCCGATGGCCGCGGGCGTGAGGTCGATCATCAGCACGCCGAGCGCATTGAGCTTCGCGCTGTTCTCGGCATGCACGTAGGCGCTGGTGGCATCGAAGGCGATCCGCACGCCGTCGGCCTTCACGTGCTGCAGCAGGCCGTCCACGCCCTCGGCGGTGGTCTTCAGGCCCATCTCGCGGGCACGCTTCAGACCGTCGGACTCGGGGTCGATGCCCACCATCCACACGGGCTCGAGCACCGGGCTGCGCTGCAGCTTCGCGAGCAGGTCGGTGCCGATGTTGCCCGGGCCGATCAGCGCGCACTTGATCTTGTTCGTCATGGGTTTTTCTCCGTCAATGGAAGCGCACCGAGCAGCCGCCGAGGCCGCCGATGGAGACGCGGAAGTTGTCGCCGGCCTGGGCCGGGAACATGGCGGCGAGCGCGCCCGAGAGGATCACCTCGCCGGCCTTGAGGCCGATGCCGAGCGCGCCGAGGGTGTTGGCCAGCCACGCGACCGCGTTGACCGGCGAGCCGAGCGCGGCGGCCCCCGCGCCGGTGGCGATGATCTCGCCGTTCTTCTCGAGCACCATGCCGCAGGTCGAGAGGTCGACGCGGCGCGGATCGACCGCGCTGTCGCCGAGCACGAACACGCCGCACGAGGCGTTGTCGGCCACGGTGTCGGCGATCCTGATCTTCCAGTCGCGGATGCGCGAGTCGACGATCTCGAAGCAGGGCATCACGCATTCGGTGGCGGCCAGCACGTCGGCATTGCCGATGCCCGGCCCCATCAGGTCGCGCTTGAGGATGAAGGCGATCTCGCCCTCGGCCTTGGGCTGGATCAGCGTGGCGCTGTCGATCGACTCGCCCTCGCCGACGATCATGCCGTCGAGCAGGTAGCCGAAGTCGGGCTGGAACACGCCGAGCATGTTCATCACGGCGCGCGAGGTCACGCCGATCTTCTTGCCGACGATGCGCTCGCCGGCCTCGAGGCGGCGCGCGATCATGCGCTGCTGCACGCCGTAGGCATCGGCCACGGTGATGCCCTCGTGGCGGCTGGTGAGCGGATCGACGACGCCGCGCGCGCGCAGCGCCTCGTAGAGCTCGTCGCCGAGCTGCTGGATCAGTGTGGGGTCCATGGTCTCTCTTTGCGTTGGGATGGAAGAAATCAGTCGGCCTCGGCCAGGAAGTCGCCGACCAGCCGCGCGAAGCGCGCGGCATGCTCGATCTGGGTCCAGTGGCCGCAGCGGCCGAACACATGCAGCTGGCTGTCGGCGATCCACTCGGACAGCGTCAGCGAGGTGGCGAGCGGGATCACGCGGTCCTCTCGGCCGTGGATCAGCAGCGTGCGATGCGGCAGCGCGCGGATGTCGGCCTCGGGACTGGCGAGCGCATCGACCCAGCGCTGGCGCGGCGCCGGGAACATGGCGCCGAACGACTCCTGGAAGCCGGGCCGGATGCTGGCCTCGTAGCGCAGCTGCGCGAGTTCGTCGCTGACCAGCGTGCGGTCGAAGGCGAACACGTCCATGATGCGGCGCATGTTCTCGAACGAGGGCGTGTAGCCCCAGACGGCGTCGAGGCCCGGCGTGATCGCGAAGGGCACGCCCACGCTGCCCATCAGCACCAGCCGGCGCACGCGCTGCGGCGCGCGGATGGCCAGCGCCAGCGCGAGCGCGCCGCCGAAGGAGTTGCCGATCAGGTCGGTGCGTTCGATGTCGAGCGCATCGAGGAGGTCGAGCGCCTGGCGTACCCAGCCGTCCATGTCGTGGGCCGCGCCGGGCACGCGCTCGGTGAAGCCGAAGCCGGCCATGTCGGGTGCGATCGCGCGCCGGCTCGCGGCCAGCACCGGCAGCACGAGCCGCCAGTTGGCCCAGGCACTGACGCCCGGGCCCGAGCCGTGGATCAGCAGCACGGGCGCGCCCTGCCCCAGGTCGTGCACGTTGGTGGCGAAGCCGCCGGTGCGCACGCTGTGGGCGATCTCGGGGTTGGTCACTGCCGTGTCCTCAGAGCTTGATGCAGACGTTGCGGAGCTCGGTGTAGAACTCCAGCGAATGCACGCCGCCCTCGCGGCCGATGCCCGAGGCCTTGGCGCCGCCGAAGGCGGTGCGCAGGTCGCGCAGGAACCAGCTGTTGACCCAGCAGATGCCGACCTCGACGCGCTTGGCGACGCGGTGCGCGCGGCCGAGGTTCTCGGTCCACACGGTGGTGGCGAGGCCGTAGTCGGTGGCATTGGCGAGCGCGATCGCCTCCTCCTCGGTGTCGAAGGGCGCGATGTGGCAGCAGGGGCCGAAGATCTCCTCGCGGATCACGGCGGCCGTCTCGGGCAAGCCGATCCAGATGGTGGGCTGCACCCAGTTGCCTTCGGCCAGCGCACCCTTCATGGCCGGCACGCCGCCGCCCGTGACGACGGTCGCGCCCTCCTGCACGGCCTTCTCGTAGTACGACAGCACCTTGTGCTGGTGCTCGCGCGAGATCAGCGGGCCGAGGCCGACGCCGGGCTCTTCGGAAGGTCCTGGCTTCAACGCCTCGGCCTTGGCCTTGAGCGCCGCGACGAACCTGTCGAAGATCGGCCGCTGCACATAGACCCGCTCGGTGCCCAGGCAGACCTGGCCGCAGTTCTCGAAGGCCGAGCGCGTGATGCCGGCCACGGCCTTGTCGAAGTCGGCATCGGCGAACACGATGCCGGCGTTCTTGCCGCCGAGCTCGAAGGACACGGGCCGCACGCCCCTGGCGGCCGCGGCCATGATGGCCTCGCCGGTGCGGGTCTCGCCGGTGAAGGTGATGCCGTTCACGCCCGGATGCCGGGTCAGGAACTCGCCGGCCGAGTCGGGCCCGAAGCCGTGCACGACGTTGTAGACGCCCGGTGGAATGCCCACGGCGTTCATCACTTCGCCGAGCAGGGTGGCGGTGGCGGGCGTTTCCTCCGAGGGCTTGACGACGACGGTGTTGCCGCAGGCCAGCACGGGGCCGACCTTCCAGGTCATCAGCAGCAGCGGCAGGTTCCAGGGGCAGACGACGCCGATCACGCCCAGCGGCGAGCGCACGGCATAGTTGAGCGCCTGGCCGCCGTCGGGCGTGGCCATCTCGAAGCTCTCGGTCGGCACGTTCTTCACGATGTCGGCGAACACCTTGAAGTTGGCCGCGCCGCGCGGGATGTCGACGTGCGAGGCCAGCGCATGCGGCTTGCCGGTGTCGGCCATCTCGGCGGCGAGGAAGTCCTCGAAGCGCCGGTTGATCTCGTCGGCCACCGCATGCAGCAGCTCGACGCGGCGCGCGACGCTCATGCGGCCCCACTCGCCGTCGAGCGCGGCGCGGGCCGCGCGCACGGCGGCATCGACCTCGGCCGCGCCGGCCTCGTGCACCAGGCCGATCAGGCGGTTGTCGACCGGTGCCCGGTTCTCGAAGGTCTTCGCGCCGGCGACGAACTCGCCGCCGATGAAGTTCATGAACTGCTTCATCGCAAGCTCCTCAGGTCAGCACGCTCAAAAAGTTCTCGTTGAGCTTGCGGTCGTGATAGAAGATCGCGCGCCCGAGCTCGTCGTCGGTCCACACCAGCGGCGGCTTGTCCGGGTAGTAGATGTAGCCGCCCGAGATCACCTCGTTGCGGTTGCCGCTCGGGTCGAAGAAATAGATGGTCTCGCCGCGCGTGATGCCGTGGCGCGTGGGGCCGATGTCGAGCGACACGCGCTTCTTCGAGATGATGTCGGCCGCCTTCAGCACCTCGCCCCAGTTGTCGAGCAGGAACGATGCATGGTGGAACTTGTTCTTCTCGGCATGGCGGATGAAGGCGATGTCGTGCGGCTTGGTCGAGCATGTCAAGAAGGCCGCGATGTACATGCGCTCGGGGCCGGCCACCACGCTCTCGGCGAGCTGGAAGCCCAGCACGTCGATGAACAGCTTCATGGTGCCGTCGAGGTCGTCGCCGTACAGCAGGCAATGGTCGAAGCGCGAGGGCGCCATGCCCTTGAGATCGTCGGGATAGACCTCGGGGTTCTCGTAGGACATGCCGTTGCCGACCTTCTCCTTCTCGGCAAACAATTCGATCGCATGGCCGGTGGGCACGGTGAAGCGAAAGCGCCGGCCGGTGCGCAGATGCTCGCCGGCCTCGATCCACTGCGGCTCGGTCGCGAGGCCGCTGGCCTTGACGTCGGCCGCGAGCTTCTCGAGCGTGGCGGGCGAGTCGACGCGAAAACCCATGAAGTCCATGCCGGCCTCGTCGGCCTCGCGCAGCACCACGCTGTGGTGATCGTGCTCGTCCCAGGCCTTGAGGTAGATGCGGCCTTGCGGATCGCGAGCGGTTTCGATCAGGCCCAGCACGTCGCGGTAGTGCTTGAGCGCGGCCTCGATGTCGAGCACGCGCAGTTGCACGTGTCCGGGACGGATGACGCCGGTGATTGCCATGAGAGTCTCCTTGGTGGTTGAAAAGATTTCAGGTGGGGGAACTGGAATTTCTGGAAGCCGTTGCCGCATGCCGCTCGATGCAGCGGGCCAACTTGTCGACGGCGCGCAGTGCGAGGTCGCTTTGCGGATAGGCCCTGCAGGCGAGCACGTAGCCCTGGGCTTCCTCGGCGGCGCTGACGTGGCAGCGGCTCATGCGGTCGTGACGCACATGGCCCGATTCGATGCGGACCTTGCAGACGCCACAACCGCCGCCTCGGCAGCCGACGGGGATGCCTTTGCGGCCCAGCTTTTCCATGCCGCCGAGCAGGGTCTGGTCGGGTTTGCAGGGGTAGCGTTCGCCGGTGTTGTCTATGGCTACGGAGAAGCTCTCTGGATTTGCCATGTTTCGTCCTTGTTCTTTTGAGGTAGGCCGGGGCGCGTGCACAGGACAGCGGGTACTTCCCTCCGCGAATGTCCCCCGGCCTTCGGCCTCCTCCTTGATTTCGCTGCGGGAAGCACCCGCTGCCCTGTGCACGGAGGCGCTGCGGTGGTGCCGGCCGCACCACAACCGTTGCGTCCAGGCGCACGTCGATGGGGTACTCCCCGCAGCGAAATCAAGGAGGAGCCGAAGGCGGGGGACATTCGCGGAGGGGAGTACCCCATCGGCGTGCGCCCGCCCCGACGCATCCAAAAAAAGACGAGCCATCGCTAAAGCGCCTTGAACAAGGGACTGCGAGGCGCAGCAGAAGCCGCATCCGCCGCCGTAAAGAACTTCTCGGTGTAGATATCGCGCTCGAACAGCCGCCCCTGCATCAGCGTCGCGATACAGGCCTCGGTCATCGGCGGCGGACCGCACAGGTAGGCCTTGTGCCCCCGGAAGTCGTTCGCGAAATGCGCCTTCAGCGCTTCGTGCGCATAGCCCCGCGCACCGGTCCAGTCCGAGCCTTCGGGCAGGTCCGACAGCACCGGCAGATAGCTGAAGTTCGGATGCGCGTCGGCCATCTGCTCGAACAGCTCGCGAAAGTACAGCTCCTCGGCATTGCGCGCCCCCTGGATCAACGTGATCGGCAAGGTGCAGCCCTCGGCCAGCAGGTCGAGCACCATCGACTTCGGGCTCGACAGCCCCGAGCCGCCGGCCACGAAGATCATCGGCAGCCGCGCCGACTTGCGCACGAAGAAGCGGCCGTTGGGGGCCGTGAAGCGCAGCCGCTGGCCCGGCTGCAGCTCTTCGTGCAGCCAGCCCGTGGCGCGGCCGCCGGGTACGCGGCGGATGTGCAGCTCGATCAGGTCGTCGCCCGGTGCATTCGCGATCGAGAAGGCGCGCTCCCCTTCCACCCCCGGCACCTGCAGCATCACGTACTGCCCGGCCTGGAACGAGGCCGCGCGCTCCGTGCGCAGCCACAAACCGCGGATCGTCGGCGTCAGCATGCGCGCCTCCACCACCTCGGCGTCGAAGTCCTCGAGCGGCAGGAAGCGCGCGTCGGGGTCCTCGTCGATCTCGGCCTCGATCACCAGGTCGGCCTGCGCCATCGCGCAGCACGCCAGGATCTTGCCCTCGTCGCGCTCGAAATCCATCAGCGCGAAGTTCGAGGCCTCGCCGTGGTCGCACTCGCCCTCGAGCACCTGCACCTTGCAGGTGCCGCACACCCCGTGGCCGCAGGCGTGCGGCAGCCACACACCCGCGCGCAGGCAGGCATCGAGCACCGTCTGGCCGTCGCGCGCCGCCACGCCCTGGCCCAGCGGCTCGATCATGATCTGGAAGCTCATGGCATCGCTCCTTGCACGGTGTGCGGCCTCAGCTGCACGAGCCCTCGATGCCGCGCAGGCCCGGCGTGCGGAAACGGATCGCCGACTTGTGGACCAGGCCGTTGTCGGCCAGCGACTTCGCGGCGTCGGGCACGAAGGGCTTGCCCGAGTCGAACCACTCGGCCGTGGTCCAGTCGATCCTTTCGAAATCGGGATGGCTGCCGTAGACGCCGGGCAGCACCTCCGACAGCAGCGCGCCGAAGGGCATGGCCGCAGGCAGCGGCAGGCACACGGGCGAACAGAACAGCAGATGGTCTTCCCAGCCGATGTAGAGCAGGCGGTTGCCGTGGAAGCGCTCCTCGGCATCGGCGACGGTGCCGGTGTAGCCCGGGGCGAGTGCAATGACGGACATGTTTTTTCTCCTGGATGAATGACGGCTTCGGCTCGTGGCTCAAGCGACGATCGCCTCTTGCTCGGGCGGGGCGCGGCGCTCGCCCGAGGTGTCCTGTCCCGTCCATCGATCCCAGTTCGCCTGGTCCGGGGAGCCGCTGAATTCGCCGTTGTCCGCGCCCGCGTTGATGTGGTAGTAGTCGAGCACCGCCGCGAGCGGGTTGAAGCCCTCGACCGTCGGGTCGGTGCCCTCGGGGAAGCAGTTGCCCTGGTAGATCTGGTGCACCGGCAGCCAGGCCTGCACGTACTTCTCGGGCTCGCCGTCGAACACGTCCTTGCAGCCGTCGGAGCAGAAGTGGTACTTCATGCCGTGGTAGCTGCTCTCGCGATAGCAGATCTTGGTCGGGTCGTCGGGCTCGGTGAAGGCCATGGGGATCTGGCAGGTCTGGCACAGCATCGGCAGCGTGTTGTTGAACCAGCGCTTGCCCTGCTGCTCCTGCGCGGCCAGCCATTCGAAGCGCGGGCGGTACAGCGCGTCGAAGGTGTCGGGGTACTTCGCCGACAACCATTCCATCTCGTCGGGGCGCGGTGCCCACACGTTGATGTTGGCCGCGTGGCCGTAGTTGTTGAAGATGGCCCAGGCCTCGTGCGAGAGCCGGCCCTTCTCCTTGCTCGCCACCTCGTGGTACTTGGGCATGCGGATGCCGTAGCGCGAGAGGTCCTGGAACAGCGCGCCGCCGTTCTTCTCGAAGTACATCTCCCAGGCCTCGGACCAGCTCATCACCCGCTTGGGGAGCATGTAGTCCATCATCATCGACACCAGCGTCAGCAGCCGGTAGCCGCGCCAGAACCACTTGTCGACCCACTTCTGCACGATCGGCACGTTGCCCGGGTCCTGCTCGAGGATGAACTTCACCACCTCCAGGCCCAGCGTCATGTGGCGCGACTCGTCGCTCTGGGCCGAGAAGCCGAAGGTCACGGTGGCCATGTCGCCGTTGTAGGCGGCGCCGCTCATGAAGGGCATGAACAGCAGGTTGGTCAGCACGTACTCGAACGAGAACGAGATCGCGGTCACGAACTCGAAGGGCCCGGCGCTCATCGCGTCCTCGAAGTAGCTCTTGGGCACCGACAGGTACCACACGCGGTCGTGCATGTGCTGCGGATCGTGCAGGCCGTTGAAGTACTTGTTGAAGTGGCTGATGGTGTGGAACTGCGTCTGCGCATGGCGCAGCTCGTCGATCGACTGCATCTGGCAGGCCACGCGCGCGCCCACGCCGCGGAACGACCGCCCGGCCATCGCATAGCCGCGGTGCGCCGCGTACTCGAGCGGCGACACGCCCGTGAGGAACAGCTTCAGCGTGTTCAGGTAGCGCGGGTCGCTGATGTTGAACTGGCCGTTGTTCTGCTGGAACGCGTCGATGATCGCGTAGAGCTTCTTCTCCTTCTCGCCCTGGAACTTCCAGTAGGCATCCATCGTGAGGCGGAACGGGTCCTCCCACTTGTCCCAGTCGTGGATCTTGATGCCCTCGAACTGGTCGAAGGGGAACACGTCGTCCATCGACTGGTAGCTGGTCTCCCAGCCGAGGCCGCGGGTCATCATGGCGTAGCGTTCCTTGAGGCCGAGGCGCTTGCCGGTGCTGCTGTTGGGGGTCGTCATGGCGTTGTCGTCCTGTGCGTTGTCGTTGTGGGTGCGGTGGTCGTCGGGGTGCGCGCGCTCAGGCGCCCCAGTGCAGCGAGAACTCGTCGTCGGTCTCCTCGATGCTTCCCGACAGCGAGATCAGGCTCAGGTGCAGTTCCTGCAGGTCCCAGCGGCGGCCGAGCAGCGACTCGACCGTGGCGCGGCGCAGCGTGAGCCGGCCGGGCGCATCGATCTTGACCATGGCGGGGTACTCGCTGACGCTGGCCTCGGGGTTGTCGGCCACGATGGCCTCGACGATGGCGCGGGCGCTCTCGCTGATCTGCAGCGCGATGAAGACCGGCGTGCGGGACAGTGCCGCGGTGGCGGTGGCGGTGGTCATGGGGATGGGTCTCCTTACGGTGGTGATTCAGGCGGTGCGCACCGAGCGCGCGAAGCGGGCGTCGAGCGCCGTGGCCAGTTCCTGCAGCGCGGGCGCGCCCTGGGCGCCGAGCGCCAGCGCGGCCAGCGGCGCGAGCGCCTCGGCGATCTGCGCGCGCCAGTCGGCGTACCAGGCCGCGAGCCGTGCTGCATTGGCCGGCGACTCGTCGGCCGCGGTCTTCAGCGTGGCATCGACCCAGCGCGCGTTCTCTTCGAACCACTCGTTCATGAACTCGGTCAGCATCGCCAGCGCATGGCCGGTGGCCGCGCCCTGCGCGTTCACGTAGTGGCGGTAGACCAGCGGGTACAGCAGGCCGTCGAACACCAGGTTCTGCGCCACGAACAGCTCGAACCAGTCCTTGGTGACGAACAGGTTCTCCATCGTGCGGCGCACGCCCTGCCAGGCCGGATGCGACATCCAGGCCTCCTTGCCCGCGTCGAGCGCCTGGCCCGAGTTGCCGTCGAGCTGCAGGCCGATGCGCGAGAGGTACTGCGCGATGCCGAGCCGGTCCATGGCCGCGAAGACGAAGGGCTGCGTGATCGCGGTGCCGTAGCCGTAGCCGCAGCAGTAGCTGTGGTTCATGTTCGCGCCCCACTCGTAGTGGCGCAGCGGCACCAGCACCTGCTGCAGCGACTCGCGCACGCCGGCATCGGCCTGCGCCAGCAGCTGGCGCTTGTCGGCGAACTCGAACTGTCGGTCGGCGCCCTCCTGCTGGCGCGCGCGCGTCATCGTGTAGACGCCGTAATAGAAATGGCGCGGGTCCTTGAACGCATACCAGTCGGCCATGACGATCGCGGTGCGGCGCTTGTCGTAGAGCTCGTGCTGCGGATCCCACAGCGGCCGGTAGTGGAAGTTGGCCGTTGGCTGCATGTCCAGCGTGGCTTCCTGGTAGCGCGAGGCCGGCTTGTCGCCGAGCCGCCGCGCCACGTGCGAGAAGGTCTGGCGGATCGGCCGGATGTCCGAGGTCTTGATGTCGACTTGCACGGTGGGGTCTCCTTGGGTTGTCTCTAAAGAAAACGGTGGGTGGGCGTTTCAGTGCTCGATGCCGGGCGCGCCGAAGCGCCACTTCATGCGCTCGAAGTCCAGGCGCGCGCCCTCCTCGGTCGTCAGGTGGCGCACCTCGTGGCGGGTGCAGAACTCGCGGAACTGGTCGAACAGCAGCACCAGCTCGACCGCGAGCTCGGGGTCGCCGATGGCGAACTCGAACTCGACGAAGCGGGCATCGCGGGTACCGGTCACGCGCACGAAACAGGGCTGGCCGGTCATCCGGGCCGCGCTGTCGCTGGGGTGGCTCGCAGGCATCGAAGGCATCACTTGTTCAATCCATCACTTGGTGGACGACAACGGCGCCGCCCATGCCTGTAAGGGCAACGGGCGTGCCAGCGCGGCTAAGTGATTGATTTGCAAAGGCCCGCGATGCCCACGGGCCGCGAGCACCGGGTAGTCCCGGATGCTCGTTTGATCATTTGCTGCGGTGCAGCTTGATCAAATGGTGAAAACGCCGCGAACGGCTCAGGAGGCCGGCAGGCCTTCCTTCTTGAGCCGGTAGGCCAGCTGCGGCCGCGTGATGCCCAGCAGGCGCGCGGCCTGCGAGAGATTGCCCTTGGCGCGCTGCATCGCGGTCTGCATCAGGCGCCGCTCGAGCGAGGCGATGTCGATGTTCTGCTCGAGCACGCGCTGGCACAGCGCGTCGAGCTCGCTGCCCTCGCCCGCGGCCTCGGCCGGCGCGCCGACCTGGCCCTTGGCATCGAGCCCGCTGCCGTCGGGCATGCCGGGAGGCGACATCCACAGGTGGCTGGCCTCGATGTCGCCATGGTCGGGCGCCAGCAGCACGGCGCGCTCGATCACGTTCTCGAGCTCGCGGATGTTGCCGGGCCAGGCGTGCTTCTGCACGTCGCGCGCGGCCTTGTCGGTCAGGCCGCGCAGCTTCTTGCCGTAGAGCGCGCTGTACTTCTCGACGAAGCGCGTCACCAGCGCCGGGATGTCGGCCGTGCGCTCGCGCAGCGGCGGGATCGAGATCGGGAAGGTGTTGAGACGGTAGAACAGGTCGGTGCGAAAGCGCCCGGCCTGCATCGCCTGCTGCAGGTTGACGTTGGTGGCGGCGACGATGCGCACGTCGACCTTGATCGGTTGCTCGGCGCCCAGGCGCTCGACCTCGCCGGTCTGCAGCACGCGCAGCAGCTTGACCTGCGCGGCCAGCGGCAGGTCGCCGACCTCGTCGAGGAACAGCGTGCCGCCATGCGCGCGCTCGAAGCGGCCGGCGCGCGCATGGTGGGCGCCGGTGTAGGCGCCCTTCTCCACGCCGAACAGCTCGGCCTCCATCAGCTCGGCCGGGATCGCGGCGCAGTTCACCGCGATGAAGGGCTGGCGCGCGCGCGGGCCGTTGTCGTGCAGCCAGCGCGCGAACACCTCCTTGCCCACGCCGGTCTCGCCGAGCAGCAGCACCGTGATCGCGCTGTCGACCGCGCTGCGCATCAGCTCGAAGGCGGCACGGAAGCCCGGCGACACGCCGACCAGCTTCTGGTCGTACTCGCGCCGCGGCTGCAGCCGGCGGATGTGCTGCAGCCCGAGGTTGAACTCGATCAGGTTCTCGGCCACGTGGTGCTGGCGGAAGTAGTCGAGGTAGTGGTCGTCGTGCCAGTCCTCGGCCGGCTGGCCGACGATGCGGCAACGGCTGTCGCCCATGCTCGTGCACTCGACCTCCTTGAACACCACCATGCGCCCCATGAAGGCTGTGGTGTAGCCGGAGGCATAGCCGATCTGCGACCAGCACTGCGGGTCCTCGCCATAGCCGAAGTCGGCCACGTGGGCCTCGCACTCCCACGAGTTCTCCCAGAGGAACTCGCCGTAGAACTGCCTGGTCGCGATGTCGAACTCGAGCTGCGTCTTCTGCACCGAGACGATGCCCTCGATGGAATGCAGGCGCGGCCCGAGCATGAAGGCGTCTTCGGCGCGCATGCCGGCGCGGCGCTCGCGCACCGCCACCTCGCCGTCGCGCAGGCCCGACGCGAAGCCCATGCGCACCAGCAGGCCGCGCGCGCGCTCGATGCCGAGCGAGTCGAGCAGTTCCTTGCGCAGCTCGGCGAAGGCGCGCGCATGCAGGAGCAGCATGCGCTGCTCGTCCAGCCAGATATGGCCCGAGCCGGCGCTGAAGCGCAGGAGCGAGAGAAGTTCTCCCACGGGGTGTCTCCTAGATCTTGGGGGCGTGTCGGCCGCATTGTGCGGCACGGTGCGGCGCGCGGGGAGCGCGTTTTCGCGGGGGCCTGGCTTCGGTCGCCGGTTCTCTTCCGGGGACTCAGCGGGAAGGCATCAAGCCTGTTCCTTGCGCGTCTCGATCCAGTGCACGACCTTGCCCGCATGGCTGTGCGGCGCCTTGGCGCCGACACGCCGGGCCAGGTCGGCCAGCGTCTGGGAGGACAGCACCTGCCGCATCCGCTCCTCGGCCTCGAGCATCACGGCGTGGATCGAGCAGACGCCGTCCATCGCCCAGCGCGGCGCCTCGCCGTCGAAGACCGCGCAGCGGCCGCGGATCTCGCGGCACTCGAACAGCGCCTTCGGTCCGTCGATGGCTTCCACCACCTCGAGCACGCTGATCCGGTCGGCGGGCCTGGCCAGGCGAAAGCCGCCGTTCTTTCCTTCGGTCGCCTCGGTCAGGCCGGCCTTGCGCAGCTTGGTGAAGAGCTTGGCCACGAACTCCACCGACAGGCCCTGGAGCTCGGCGAGGTCGCGCACGCTGGCTTCGGTGCCTCCGGTGGGAGGCCCCGACAGATAGAGAAGGCAATGCAGTCCGTATTCGACACCGGCACTGATGTGGCTCAAGCTGGCTCCCGTGGGAATGGAGGGGCGGATCGTAACTGAGCCACCTCTCGCGCAGCGCTCACTTCTTGTCGAGCGTGACCAGGTTCTTCTCCTTCGAATCGGCCACGAAGATCGCGAGCAGCTTCGCGGGCTCGGTGGCGCTCGCGTTGTCGCTCACCGCGTGGTGGGCGCCGGGCTGCTCGGTCCAGCTCTCGCCCGCGCGGTAGACGACCTCCTGGCCGTTGTCGAGCTTGCTGCGGATCGCGCCTTCCAGCACATAGCCCACGACGAAGGCTTGGCCGTGGCGATGCGCGGGCGTCTTCGCGCCGGGTGCGTAGCTGACGACCAGCGCGGTGAGCGTCTTGCCGGGCACGTTGGCGATCGCATGGGCGAAGGCCGGAACGATGACTTCGCGTTGCGGCTCGGGCGGTGCCGCGACGGCGGACCCCGCGGCGGTGAAGACGAGGAGCGCGAGTGCGAGCGATGCGGTTTTCATGGGAAGTCTTCCTTGGGTTGGCGTTGCGGATGTGCACGGGCGAATGCCGCGCGTCTAACGAGGGTCGTTGGCGGCGACCCGCATGGATTCGCCGTCGACATGGACATCGACCACCAGCCGCTCGAACGCGCGCTGCTCATCGGCGCTCAGGCCCTGGGCCAACACCTTCAGCGCATTGCGATAGCACGGCAGCATCAGCGCGGCGATGGCGCGCCAGGTCTCGTCGCCCGTCGCGATCGCGGACTCGCATCGAAGGATGTTCGTGTACGCGCCCAGCATGGCGAGAGGTCGGTTCATGAAATCGGCGATTGAATTTTTTACTACGACCAGTATAGTCGTAGTTAAGCGATCCACAGCGGATCGTCTTGAAGACCCCGTGCGCGCCGCACCCTTCGCGCTGCGCCGCGGGACATGAAACTCGAAGAACCGAACCATCCAAAATGACCCAACGAATCCTGGTTGTAGGCGCCGGCTTTGCCGGCATGTGGAGCGCCTTGAGCGCCGCGCGCGCACTCGACATGGCAGGCCATGCGAACGACGGCGTGGAGATCCTGCTGGTCGCGCCCGAGCCCACGCTGCATGTGCGCCCTCGCCTCTACGAAGTGCCGCAGGAGGCGATGAAGGCGCCGCTGCAGTCCGTGTTCGATACCGTCGGCGTGCGCTTTCTCGCGGCCCGCGTGGACCACATCCGCACCGATGCGCAGGAGGTCGACGTGGTCGACGCCGAGGGCGCGCGCCAGACGCTCGCCTACGACAGGCTGGTGCTCGCGGCGGGCAGCAAGCTCTTCCGCCCGCCGGTGCCGGGCCTGCATGCGCACGCGCTGAGCGTCGACCAGTACGAGGACGCCGTGGCGCTCGACGCGCACCTGCGCAAGCTCGCGCAGCAGCCCTCTTCGCTCGCGCGCAACACCATCGTCGTGGTCGGCGGCGGCTTCACCGGCATCGAGACCGCGGCCGAGATGCCCGCGCGGCTGCGCGAGATCATGGGCGGCGACATCGAGCCGCGCGTGATCGTCGTCGAGCGCGCCGATGCGATCGGTCCCGACCTCGGACCGGGCCCGCGACCGGTGATCGAGAAGGCACTGAAGTCGCAAGGCGTCAGCTGGCGGCTGGGCGTGGAGGTCGAGAGCATCGACGCCGAGGGAATCACCACCTCGGGCGGCGAACGCATCGAGGCAGCGACGGTGATCTGGACCGCCGGCATGCGCGCGACCGCGCTGACGCAGCAGATCCCCGCCGAGCGCGATGCCGCGGGCCGGATCCTCGTCGACCGCAACCTGCAGGTGCCGGGCGTTCCGAACGTCTTCGTCACGGGCGATGCCGCGCGCGCCGCCACCGACGACGAGGGCAATGTCGCGATGATGTCGTGCCAGCACGCGATGGCGCTGGGCCGCTCGGCCGGCCACAACGTCGCGGCCGACCTGCTGGGGCTGCCCAAGATCGCCTATTCGCAGCCGAAGTACGTGACCTGCCTGGACCTCGGTCCCTGGGGCGCCGTGTACACCGAAGGCTGGTCGCGCGAAGTGAAGATGGAAGGTGCCGAGGCGAAAGCCCTCAAGCACCAGATCAACACCGAGTGGATCTATCCGCCCACCGGCGACCGCGCGGAGATCCTGCGCTCGGCGGATCCCGGCCGCATCGTCGTGGCCTGAGCCGCGTCGCGAGTGCCGGGTGTCAGTACCCGGTCCGCTTCCAGGCGATGCCGTCGGTGGAGCGGTAGGTGCCGCCGGTGGCGCAGCAACCGCCGGCACCGATCGCCATGCGGCCCAGTTGGGCCGTCAGCACGTCGCCCTTGAGCTCCAGGTGCTGGCGCTGGCAGACGCTGAAGAAGGGATAGAACTCGGGCTTGAGCACCGAGGTCCATTCGACCTCGCCGCCCTCGAGGCTGCGCACGCTGTAGACCTCGCAGTCGTTCACGACCAGGTGGATCGGCCGCCCGGCAAAGGTGCCGCGGAACATCAGCTCGGGCGGCGCATCGCGCGTGATCTGTGCCTCCTTGCTCAGCGGTGGCGGCGGCTCCGGCCGCTCGCAGCCCGCGAGCGCGACGATCATGGCCAGGCCGCAGGCGAAGCGGTGCGGGCCCCTCACGCGACGTCGCTCCCGTCGTCGCGCTCTTCTTCCGCGACGGCACTGCGTTCCTTGATGCGCGTGACCTGCGCGAGCAGTGCATCTTCGGCCGCCATGTCGGGCCGCTGCCCGCGATAGACCGGCTGCTCGAAGCTGCCGCCCGCATAGCGATAGAGATAGCGCACCTCGACCAGTGTGCCGGGCGCGGGCAGCGCTTCGTTCGGCGGCACGGTGACGTTGCCCAGATCGACCAGCACGCCGGCCTCGTCGCGCAGGCCCACGGCCACCGAGCGTTGCGCATTGACGCGCAGCACCTCGCAGGTCGCGCTCTGCTGGAACTTGAACTTGAGGCTCGCATTGCTGCGCCCCGCGGCGAAGGGCGCGGCCAGCGCCTTGAGCACGAAGCCCTCGCCATGCGCCGCGCGCAACTCGGCCGCGCGCCGGTGCTTGGCCGAGGCCTCGGTCTCGAGCGGCAGCACGGCCATCCATGGCAAGGCGCTCGCGAAGGCCTCGAGCCGCCGGAAGCGTTCGACGAAGGCCTGCGCGCGCAGGTCCTCGCCGGCGGCCTCGAGCAGGTCGAAGGCCAGGAAGCCATCGCCCACGTGCTCGCCCGCGATCACCGCGCGGCCGGCCGGCAGCGCGGCGGTCGCGACCCAGGCCTGCGGTATGTCGACGAACAGGCCGCGGCGGTTGGTGCCGCGCACCGCGTCCTCCTCGATCACCAGCATGCGGTTCTCGCCATCGGCCTTTTCCTGCAGGCCCCAGCCGGGGTCGTCGAGGTAGCGCGTGAGCTGCGTCTCGGCGATCAGGGTGGGCAGCTGCGGCAGCTCGCCACTCATGCGGCCCGCGAATTCGGAAGCGGTGTAGAGCGCGCCCGATGCATCGGTGGTGTAGCCCTTGCCGGTCTTCTCCTTCACCACCTTCTGGTAGATCTTGAGCGCGGCCTCGTAGCCGACCGGGCTGCTGGTCTTGGTGCCGGTGGCGAGCGTGCCACCGCGCCGGCCGTTGCCGTAGTCGACCACCCAGCCCTCGTCCTTCGGCCGCAGGTGGACCTGGTAGACCTTGTCGGAGCCCTGGCCGGTGAAGTAGAGGAAGCTGGATTGCGAAAGCGATTCGGTGCTGGACATGGCGGCGGATGCGATGGAACGAACGGCGCCGTGGCATGGCACGACGCTGCGATGCTACACACCACACGCGATGTCGCCCAATGACTTTAGGCACTGGCGCCGCGCGCCCGGCGCACCTAGCCTACGCCCGCACAGGCGAACACAAGGGGACGGCGCCATGGGATTTCTGGACAAGGTCCGCAAGCTTTTTTCATTCAGTTTCAACCGGCTCGAGGACAGCACGCCGCTGACGCCGGCGCAGCATCGCGGCCTCGCGCTCGGCGCGGTCTACGCGGCCGAGTCCTACCTGCCGATCAACGCGCTCACCACCGAATCGGACCGCGCCACCGCCGTGGCGCTGCTGGCCTCGGCCTGGGGCGTCACCAACGCCAGCAGCGCGCGCGAGGTCACCGAGTCGCTGCTCTCGCAGGGCCACCGCGCGCACTACGCGGTGGTGAATCCGCGCGTCGAGCGCCTGCACCGCGGCAGCCGAAGCGATGCGGCGGCGGTGGCGCAAGCCAACCTCGCGGCACTGCCCGGCGAAGCGGTGGGACGCGGCCTCGATCTCGAGAGAACGCGCGACTACTACGAAAGTTGGCACGAGGCCGCCGAGGAAGGCCTGTTCGACAAGCTGCCGCGGCCGCTGCCCGCGAGCATCATGGCCTGGGACATGGGCCGACTGGTGCAGATGCACCGGCTGATCCAGGATGCGCGGCTGCTGCGCGCCGAGGAGTCGTGGAACGCGATCGCGAGCGCGGCGCGCCTCGCGCAGCCCGCCTACCAGTCGTGGCGCGACTTCGGCGACAGCTTCGTGGTCGGGCGCGCGTTCTGGCTCGCCACCCACGATCTCGACCGCATCGCCGAGGACACCGACACCTTCCAGCGCGCCACCGCCCACCTGCTCTCGCACGAGCACAGCCCGTGGCGGCAGATGGCGTGGTGAGCCGGCGCTCATCCGCGCGTCATCGAAGCGTGCAGTATCAGGGCCTAAGATAGGCGGCTGCCCCGACCGGCCACACTGCAGGATCGGGGCATTCAACCGAAGGCAGGGAGGCCTCCGCGTGAAGCGCATTCGATCCGAGAAACTCACACGAACGAGACCGGGGACATCGACGGTCACGGAACACGTCACCATCGAACTGTTCGAGCTGCCCGCCGACGCCGGGCACGTGGTGCACCTGAGCAGCAGCCGCGACGGACTGCAGTGGCGCGAGACCGTGCTGACACCCTCGCCGCTCGCGCTCGACAAGGCGATGGCGGTGTTCGGCGATGCGCTCGCCGCGCAGCTCTCGCGCGGCCTCGCGCTCGAAGGTGCGCCCATCGTTGCATCGGCACCGGCCGCGCCCATCGCCGCCGCCGCTTCTCTTTCGCCGGCCGACACCATCCTGCTCGAGCGCATCGCGCCCGATGCCTGGCGCCTGCTACCGCCGCTGCGCCGCAGCCGCACCGTGTGGCGCCTCGGCGAACGCCGGCTCGCGCAGGCGGTGCCGCGGCTGGTCGAGCTGATCGAGACCGGCGACGCGATGCTCGACTACTGCATCGCCTGGGCCATCGGCCGCTGCGGCGACACGGGCGCCTTCGAGGCAATGCTCGAGCTCTCGCGCCGCGCGACCGACCCCAAAGTGACGCGCATCGCGCGCTGGGCCGCGCTCGCGCTGTGGCCCGCCGAACGTCGCGCCGCGGAAGCCGAGCGCATCGTCGACGACTGGCCCGGCTCGCTGCGCCGCGCCTGGACCGAGGCGCAGGTCGTTCCGGTGGCCGAGCCCGCCGCGCTGCTGCGCGAACGGCTCGCCGACCCCGCGCACTGGCAGAGCCTCGCGCACACCGACTGGACACAGCAGCTGTTCGAACTCGCGCTGCTCGAAGGCCTCGACGAGGACCAGCCCGCCGGCCTGGCGCGCAGTGCGCTGCACGACGTGGCGCAGCAGCTCTCGCTGGCCGCGCGCAGCTTCCGCGCCTGGCGCCGGCTCTACAAGGGTGCCGAGTTCGCGGGCGACTACCGCCTGCTGGGCCTGCTGAACCAGCGCCTCGAAACGCAGCGCGCGGGTTTTCGCGGCACCAGCCAATGGGCCATGCTCAACGGCCGCTACGTCGACATCGCGAAGGAGATCGTGCGCCCCGACAGCCGGCTCGCGCTGAGCCAGCGCACGCACGACTACCTGCGCCGCCGCACCTGGCGCACCTTGCGCCGGCTCGCGCTGCGCGGCGCGGCCGACGAGCGCGACTGGCTGCGGCTCGCGATGGGCGTGCTGCTCGCGGCCGACGATGCGGACGCGGCCGTCGCGGCGCGCCATGAGGATGCAGGCTGGAACCGCGAGACGCGCGTCTGGCACAGCGGCCCCTACAGCCGCTGGCTGGTCGTGATGCAGCTGCTGCATCGCCATGACCCCGAATGGACTGCGCTGGCCGGTGGCCTCTACTGGCGCCGCGAGACGCCGCCGGCCGAGCACCGCGCGCAACGCGGCGAGGCCTGGCCCGAGCGCTGGGACCGCCATCCGGAGGCGCTGCTGCAGCTGATGCGGCAGTCGCGCTGCGCCGGCGTGCATGCCTTCGCGGCGCGCGCGCTGCAGGACAACCGCGCCTTCTGCCAAGCACTCGATGGCGCCGTGCTGCGCGAGCTGCTCGCGAGCGCCTGGAACGACACGGCGCGCTTCGCGTTGACGCTGGTGCGCGAGCGCATCGAGGCCGGCGAGCCCGCCGGCCCCTGGCTCGTGCCGCTGATCGATTCGCCACTGGACGAAGCACGCCGCCATGCACTCGACCTGATCGCCGAGGACCCGGCGCGCTACAGCCGCGACGTCGAGCTGCTGCTGCGCCTGCTGGTCTCGGCCGACGCCGAGGTGCGCCGCGCCTCGCGCCTGCTGCTGCAGGCCGCGGTGGGCCAGCCAGAGACGGCGGACAGCTTCGACGCGCTGTGTACCGCGCTGCTCGACTGGCTCGCGCGCTGCGATGCGCAGGCACCCGAACTCGCCGCCATCTGCGAGAACCTGCAATGGGCGCTGCAGAACCCGCTGCGCGAAGCCGGCTCGAAGGCGCCGCTGGCCGAACTGCTGGCCCTGTTCGACCATGCGAGCCCCGACGTGGTCGCGCTCGCGGCCGAGTGGCTGCTGCTGCATCCGGCATCCGTTCAAGGCCTGCCGATCGAGGTGCTGACGCGGCTGCTGCAGTCGGACGACGAGCGGCTGCGCGGCGCCGGCGTGCGCCTGTTCACCGCGCTGCCCGACGACACGCTGCTCGCGCAGCCGGCGCTGTTCGCCGTGTTCTGCGCCAGCCCGATGCCGCGCGTGCGCAGCGCGGTCGCGCCCAAGCTCGCGCAGCTGCTGCCCGGCCATCCGGACTTCGGCGCGGCGCTGATGCCGATGCTGCGCGACGAGCTGTTCCGCACCGAAGCGGCCGAGGGCGTGTTCGATTCGCTGCTGCAGTGGCTGTGCGGCCCGCTGGCCGCGCACACGCGCGCGGGCGACAGCGCCACCACCGTGCGGCTGCTCGAGGCGCGCAGCAAGGGCGCGCAACGGCTGGGCGCCTGGCTGCTGCCGCAGCAGCCGGCCGAGGCCTTCGACGTGCTGCAGACCGCGAGCCTGGGGCTGGTCGATGCCGCAGCCGCGCGGCAATGGGCCTGCGAGCAGCTCGCCGCGCGGCCCGAGCGCACGCTCGCGCAGCTCGACGATGCGCTGCGCATCTTCGACAGTCGCTGGGACGATGCGCTCGCCTGGGCGCGCGAGTGGTTCGCATCGCAAGGCCAGTCGCCGCAATGGACGCCCGCGCTGCTGGTGCGCCTGTGCGACCACAAGGATCCCGGCGCCCAGCGCCTGGGCCGCGAGCTGCTGACGGCGCACTTCGAACTCACCGACGTCACCACCTACATGCTGCAGCTGAGCCAGCATCCCTCGAGCGGCATGCAGCTGTTCGTGACCAACTGGCTGGCGGCCGCCGCGGGCGGCAAGCCCGAGGTGCTGGCGCGGCTCGAGCCCTACTTCCTCACCGTGCTGTCGCAGGCCAACCGCGGCCGGCTCGCCAAGGCGCGCGTGAGCGAGTTCCTCGCCGCGCAGGCCGAGCAGTCCGAGGCGGCGGCGCGCATCGTCGCGCGCGTGTTCGCGCGCCAGGCCGTGAGCGGCGCCATCACCGAGCGCGCCCGCTACGTGGCCGGCCTGCGCAGCATCCAGCAACGCTATCCGGCGCTCGAGAACCCGCTGCAGGCCGCGCCCGTGCGCGCCGTCGCGCCGCGCCGGGCCGCCGTCGCCGGAGGTACCGCCGCATGAAGTTCCAGTACCGCTATTTCGGCCACTCGGGCGCGCAGCAGACGCCCACCAGCACCGCGCTGCAGTTCGCGCCCGACACCCTGCGCGCGCCCGTGCACTTCATCGGCGAGGTCAACCGGCACCTGCCGTTTCGCGAAGGCATGTCGGCGCTGCACGACGTGGTGGTGGGCGACCTGCGCTTCCAGCCGCGCGACAAGAGCGCCTACCTCGAATGGCTCGCGAGCCAGGAAGGCGAGCTGCTCGCGCAGTACATGGCGCGCAGCGACGAGCTCAAGGCCCGCATGGCGCCGCTGCGCGAGGAGCTCGACGTGCTGCGCCAGCGCAAGTCGGCCATGCTGCAGCCCTTCTACAAGGCGCAGAAGCGCTACTTCGACCACCTCTACAAGGTCAACCGCGAAGCCTGGTTCGTGCTCGACCCGGTGATCACCGTGCATCCCGACCGCGTGTTCTTCGAGTGCTTCAGCCAGGACGAGTCGAGCTACGGCATGTTCTCCTGCGGCCACGAGGTCTTCGACCGCGTGAGCGACCATGCCTTCGGCACCACCAACGTCGACTACTCCGAGTCGCTCTACGACGAGTTCCAGAAGATCCGCGACTACAAGGCCACGCGGCTGGCGATCGATCCCGGCGGCTTCCAGGTGCAGAGCGGCAACGACCCGGCCTTCCACGAGCCCAAGATCGAAGTGCCCGACAGCTGGGTGCGCGGCTTCCTGCAGGTCAGCAGCGCAATGCTGTTGCCCGCGCACCGGCTGCAGCTGCATCCGATGGACGTGCACAACATCTGCCTGGTGCTGCGCCGCCGCAAGGAGCGCGCGGGCCCGCGCTCGCTGCGCTTCATCCTGCGGCCCGGGCAGCCGGTACGCATCCTGTTCGAGCCCTGGGGCCACGAACTGGTGTGCCCGCGTTCCTCGCACGACGCGCCCACCGACATCGACATCCGCGTCTGGGGCCGGCGCCGGCTGCTGCAGCTCGAGCGGCTGGTGCCGGTGGCGCAGGGCTTCACGGTGCACCTGCTGGGCACCGGCATGCCGAGCTTCTGGGTCGCGCGGCTGCCCGACATGGAATTCACGCTGGGCCTGTCGGGCTGGACCGCCAACGACTGGTCGCGCAACGGCCACTTCGAGCTGCTGCAGCCGCGCCATGACGTCGACCAGGACAGCCTGCTGCGCGTGTTCGCGGCGCTGGGCGAACGCTGGCGCGCCACCACCGCCGAACTGGCCGCGGCCACCGGGCTCTCGCCGCTCAAGGTCGAGTCGGCGCTCGGCGGCTATGTGCAGGCCGGGCGCGTGGTGTACGACATCGCGCACGGCGTGTGGCGCCTGCGCGAGCTCAGCCGCGAGCCGCTGCCGATGGAACGGCTGCGCCATGCCAGCCCCGAGGAAGCGGCCGCCGCCGAACTGGTGCAGGCCGGCCGCCTGAAGGACACGAAGGTCGAGGCCCGGGCCGACGGCGGCCTGCTGCTCAGCGGCCTGTGCGGCACCAAGTCCTCGCGCCAGTACCAGGTGCGGCTGCAGCTCGATGCCGACCAGCGCGTGGCCACCGGCGAATGCCAGTGCGACCACTTCATCCGCCTGCGCATGACGAAGGGGCCGTGCGAACACATGCTTGCGCTGCGCCTGGCCACGGCCTCGGCCGCGCTGGCGCTTGGCACCACCGCGGGCGCACCGACGCCCGCGACCGACTCGGAAGAAAGGACTGCAAGCATCGGCTGATACACTGGTTTTGCGAACGGGGCGGGAAGGCTCTTGCAATCCGGATGGCGCATCGCCATCCTCGATCTCAGCACTTCCCAGGCTTCACTGGACATCTCTTCACTGTGCCGTACGCGCATGGTGGCGCGATGACGGTGCGGCTTCTTCGAAGCTCATCGCGCCACCATGCGCGTACGGCGTCGAGTGGAGCTGTCCAGTCCTCAGGCTCTTCGACGAGATTCCCGTCCCGTTCGCATCTTTTTCTTCCAGTGCATCGGTCCATGCGGCGCACACCGCCCATGACCCCACCCTCTCCCTCCTCCGTACCCGATTCGGCACTCACGCGCGAGCAGCTCTACGAACGCATCCGCGCGAGCTCCAAGCAGGAGGTCGTGCTCGAGGAGATGCAGCGCCTGGGCTTCTGGCCGCGCGACACGGCGCAGCCCACGGTCGAGGCGCAACTGATCCGCCGCGAGGGCGAACTGCAGACCGCGCTGCGCGATCTCGGCGACGAGCTGCGCGGCATCGAGGACCGCGAGACCGCGCTCAAATCGATGCGCAAGGAGCGCATGGCGCGGGCGCGCGAACGCCGCGAGGAAACGCGCCAGCGCCTCGCGCAACAGCGCCATGCGCGCGCGCTCGACTGGCACGGCCGGCGCCAGCGCGAGCTGCTGTACCTGGGCGAAGGCGTCTCGGGCGGGCTCAACGAGGCGCGCAGCGACGAACAGTCGCTCGCGCGCCATGCGCTGCCGGCGCTGCACGACGCCACCGACCTCGCGCGCGCCATGGGCCTGGAACTCGGGGAACTGCGCTTCCTGGCCTGGCACCGCGAGGTCGCGCGCGTGAGCCACTACCAGCGCTTCACCGTGCCCAAGAAGACCGGCGGCGAACGCCGGATCTCGGCGCCGATGCCGCGGCTCAAGCGCGCCCAGTACTGGGTGCTCGACAACGTGCTGGCCAAGGTGCCGGTGCACGAAGCCGTGCACGGCTTCCTGCCGGGCCGCTCGATCCTCAGCAACGCCGCGCCGCACGTGGGGCAGGCGGTGGTGGTCAACCTCGACCTCCAGGACTTCTTTCCCTCGATCGGCCTGCGCCGCGTGCGCGGCGTGTTCCGCCAGCTCGGCTACTCGCCGCAGGTCGCGACCCTGTTCGCGCTGCTCGCGACCGAGGCGCCGACCGACGAGGTCGAGCTCGATGGCGAACGCTACGTCGTCGCGCGCGGCGAGCGCGTGCTGCCGCAGGGCGCGCCCACCAGCCCGATGCTCACCAACGTGCTGTGCCGCCGGCTCGACGCGCGGCTGGCCGCCTGCGCCGCCAGGCTGGGCTTTCGCTACACGCGCTATGCCGACGACCTGAGCTTCTCGGCCGATGCCGAACATGGCCGCGACGTCGGCAAGCTCCTGTGGCGCGCCAAGCAGATCGTGGCCAGCGAAGGCTTCGTGGTGCATCCCGACAAGCAGCAGGTGATGCGCCGCCACCAGCAGCAGCACGTGACCGGCATCGTGGTCAACGACAAGCTCTCGACCGACCGCGACACCTTGCGGCGCTTTCGCGCCGTGCTGCACCAGGCCGAGCGCCACGGCCCGCAGGGCCTGCACTGGAACGGCCAGCACGACCTGGTCGCCGCGCTGCGCGGCTATGCGAACTTCATCGCGATGGCCGACCCCGCGCGCGCCGAGCCCTACCTGCGGCGCGTGAAGGCGCTGGCCGCGAAGCATGCATCGGCGCCCGCGACGGCCGCGACGCCGGCCCGCGCGCCGCTGCCCGCGGGTCACTTCCGCCGGCAGTCGGCCGCCGGGCTCGCGCCCCTGCCCACGTGGTGGCAGCCCGCGCGCGCGCCCGAACCGGTGCTCGAGAAAACGCCCGAGCAGATCGCGGCCGAGAAGAAGGCGAAGCGCGAGGCCGAACGCGAACGCCAGCGCGCGCAGGAGGAGCCGCAGCGGGTCGAGCAGGCACCGCCGCGCACAGCCGAGCCCGCCGCGGCCCCGCAGACCGCGAAGCCACGCAGCACGCTGTCGCTGCTGGGCCTGTGGGTCAGCATCGCGATCCAGGGCACCTACGTGCTGGGCTTCCTGCTGTCGCTGCGCGATGCCTGGCTGATCGGCCTCATGACGGGCGCGATCTGGGTCGCCAACATCTACCAGCGCAAGGCCGGCTGGATGCGCTTCTTCATCGCGCTGATCGCCGGCTCGGGACTCTCGGCGGTGCTGCGCAAGATGTGGTCCTGAAAAGGCCGGCCCCCAAAAGCGAATCGCCCCGAAGGGCGATCCGCTGCTAGGACGTGGCCGATGTCGACGGCCGCGCCGCCACGGCGGGTGCCTGTGCCTGCGCCGGCGCGCGCATGTCGAACAGCCGGCACTCGGTGGTGGCCTTGGCATACAGCGTGCCGTCCGGCCCCACCAGGTTGGCTTCGGCCAGTGCCGTGCGGCCTTCGATGCGCGTGACCGTGGCCTCGGCGCGCACGCGCCGCACGTCGAGCGTGAGGGCCTTCACGTAGCGGGTCTCGAGTCCGGCGGTGGTGTAGACCTGCCCCGGCGGCAGCGACGAGAGCACCGCGCAGCCCAGCGCCGAATCGAGGATCGAGGTCATCCAGCCACCGTGGATGGTGCCCATGGGATTGAGGTATTCACGCTGCGGCGTGCCCTGGAACACGGCCGAACCCTGATGCGCGGCGATGGCATAGAAGGTCAGGTGCCGGGCGAACTCCGCATAGGGAAGCTGGCCGTTCATCATCGCGTGCATCACTTCGAGGCCGCTCTTGCCGACGAGCTGCGCGGGCCGTGCCACACCGACACCGGGACCCGAATTAAGCAGTTCGACTACCTCGCGTTCCTCGGAGAGCCACAGGTCCAGTCGTTGTTCAGGCGTCATTTGAAAAGATCTCGAAAGCAATGCGGATCGGATCGGGAGAAGTGGCACGCAAGGGTGCTTCCTCATGCATCTTCTTGTCGCAGCCAGTTTAGCAATTGCCTGCTGCGAAGACGATGCTTTCGAGGCCCTGCGCCCTGCATTCCTTGTCGAATCCTTAAGCCACGTGCGATAGCTGGCGCTGTCGCGCGCCGAACACAACGCCGCCCTCGCGCGAACGACGTGCTTCACAGTTCGCGCGCATGCGACTACATTCGCATCCCTCGACAACCACGCACCACAGGAGGTACGCAATGAACAAGCCAGTCCTTGCCCCCACCACCGTCTCGGTGCCCGGCCGCTCGATCGCATCGCGCGCACGCCGCTGATGCCTTCGCCGCGCTGAGCGGCGCAGCCCTCCCGCTGCACGCAAGGCCGCCCCGCCCGAGATTCGCCAAGCCCGCCGCGCGCGCCATCGCGTGCGGCGCCCGGTCTTTCGTTTTCGAATCAAGGTGCCCACACCCATGCCCGATGCAGCAGCCGCGCACGCGCGGCATCGTTTGGTTTTTCCCTCGACCGTCCGCATCGCCGTCGTCCCTCCCCTCGAAAGAAGGGAGGTGGCCCCGTGAAGATTCCGCCCCGGCTCCAACCCCTGGTCGACGAAGGCCTGATCGACGGCGTCAGCCGCCAGCTCATGAGTGGCAAGGAGGCGATGGTCTACGTCGTGCACAGCGGCGACGAAGCCCGTTGCGCCAAGGTCTACAAGGAGGCCGACAAGCGCGCCTTCCGCCAGGCCGTGGACTACACCGAGAACCGCAAGATCCGCAACTCGCGCGAGCGCCGCGCCGTCGCCAAGGGCACCCGCTTCGGCCGCCGCATGACCGAGAGCCACTGGCAGAGCGCCGAGGTCGATGCGCTGTACCGGCTCGCCGACGCGGGCGTGCGCGTGCCCGAGCCCTTCGGCTTCTGGGAAGGCGTGCTGCTGATGGAGCTCGTGACCGACGCCGAGGGCGCCGCCGCGCCGCGGCTCAACGACGTCGAGTTCACGCCCGAGGACGCTCGGCGCCATCACGCCACGCTGGTGCGCGAGGTGATGCGCATGCTGTGCGCGGGCATCGTGCACGGCGATCTCTCGGAGTTCAACGTGCTGCTCGGCGCGGAGGGCCCGGTGATCATCGACCTGCCGCAGGCCGTCGACGCCGCGGGCAACAACCATGCGCAGCGCATGCTGCTGCGCGACGTGGCGAACCTGCGCGAGTTCTTCGGCCGCTTCGCGCCCGAGTTGCACGAGACGCGCCATGGCGAGGAGATCTGGCATCTCTACGAGCGCGGCCTGCTGCGGCCCGAGACCCCGCTGAGCGGCGCGCCGCCGCGCGACACCGGGCCGGTCGACCTCGGCGAGGTGCTGCGCGCGGTCGACGATGCGCGCGCCGAGGAGGCGCGCCGGCGCGAGCGGCTGGCGAACCGCGGCGAGCCCTGAGCCCGGCGGCGACAATCGGCGCAGTCCCGCCTTCCTTCGCCCCGATGTTCCAGCCCACCGACCTCGCGCCCTCCCCGCGTCCTGCGCGCCACTTCGCCTCGGCGCTCTCGCTGGCCGCGGCCTTCGCGCTCGGCGGACCGGCGCTGGTCCATGCGGGCGTGCGGCTCGACGACGATCGCGGCAGCGTGCTCGAGCTGCCGGCGCCCGCGCGGCGCATCGTCTCGCTGATGCCTTCGCTGACCGAGACCGTCTGCGCGCTCGATGCCTGCGACCGGCTGGTGGGCATCGACCGCCATGCCAACTGGCCGGTGGCGGTGCAGCGGCTGCCGCAGGTGGGCGGCATCGACGACGCGAACATCGAGCGCATCGTCGCGCTCAAGCCCGACCTGGTGCTGCTGCGCCCGCGCAGCCGCGCCGCCGAACCGCTCGAGCGGCTCGGCATCCGCGTGCTGGCGCTCGATGCCAAGACCCATGCCGACATGCGCCGCGTGATGGAGACCGTGGCGCGCGCCACCGGCCAGCCCGGCAAGGGCGAGGCCTACTGGCGCCGGCTCGATGCCGGCCTCGACGCGGCGCGCGCGCGCGTGCCCGCTGGCTGGCAGGGCCGGCGCGTCTATTTCGAGGTGCATGGCGGCATGGCGGCCGCGAGCGAGAGCTCCTTCATCGGCGAGACGCTCGCGCGCCTGGGCCTCGCGAACGCGGTGCCCGGCACGCTGGGGCCGTTCCCGAAGATGAGCCCCGAGTTCGTGGTGCGCGCCGACCCCGACGTGCTGATGGTGTCGGCGCTCGGCGAGCTGTCGGCGATGGCCGCGCGGCCCGGCTGGTCGGCGATAAGCGCGATCAAGCGCGGCCGCGTCTGCAGCTTCGCGGCGGCACGCTTCGACCTGATGATGCGGCCCGGTCCGCGGCTGGACGAGGCGGCGGATGCGATCGTCGACTGCCTGGTGCGGCTCGGCGATCCGCGCTCCTGAGACGGCGGGTCGCGCTCAGTCGGGCGCGTGCCGCACGACGAATCCACGCACGGGCGCGATCCATTCGACCGCCGCGACATCGGGCCACGCCACGGCCGCGCCCTGCGCGCTGCCCGAGAACAGCAGGCGCTCCTCGACCAGCAGGAAGCGCCGCGCTGCGACCTCGTCGCCGTCCAGCACCCGCAGCGTCGCGCCGCCGAGGTCCAGCGACTCCCCGGTCTTCGGCGCGACCGCGCGCGCCTCGGGCCAGCCGGCGGCCGATGCCTCGCCGCGCGTGGCCAGCACCCAGCGCACGGGCCCCGGCGCCGCGGCGCGCAGCGCCTCTCCCGGCACCGGATCGATCAGCGCCCAGCCTTCGTCGCCACCGACGAAATGGCTGTGCGTTCCATCGCCGCCCGTTACGCGCCACACGCGCGCCGACAGCCGCATCGAAAGCCCCGCCTCGTGCGCATAGCGCCCGCCGCCCAGCCCATCGGGATCGACCAGCGCCACCTCGTCGTAGGGCGCCTCGTCCACGTTCACCGGCCGCCGGCCTTCGGGTCCGTCGGCCAGCCGCGGCATGTTGAGACGCACGCGCGCACGGGCGCGCGCCTGCGCGAGGCAATCGGCCACCGAGGCGAAGCCCGCGAGCTCCAGCAGCACGCGCCGCGTCACGTTCATCAGCTTGAGCCCGAGCGCCGGGCTCGCGGCCTCGGCCGGCGGCAGCCAGCGGTGCTCGACGATCTCGAAGCCGTCGACCTGCACCTCCTGCCCCGGGGGGATGGCCGCGACGAAGAAGCGCGTGTCGAAGCGCCGCGGCATGCCGGGCGGCGTGAGCCAATGGCTGAAATAGGCGAGCTGGTCGACCGCGAGCCGCCAGCCCTGGGCGTCGCACAGCGCGAGCAGCGCCTCGGTGCTGTCGGCCACGGCGGCGCGCATCGCAGCCAGCCGCTCCGGATCGACGCGCTCGAGCGCGACCAGTGCGCCGTCGGCGTCGCTCGCGAACAGCACGCCGGCCTCCTCGAAGCATTCGCGCACCGCGGCGGCGTAGTAATCGAGGCCGCCCGCGGGCAGCGCGAGCCGCGCGCTCGCTGCCGCGTCGTCGAGCCCGGCACAGCGTGTGTGCAGCTCGCGGTCGTGCGCGTCGACCACGCCGCCCGGGAACACGCTGGCGCCGCTGTTCTGGTCGTCGGGCTTGTCGGCCCGGCGCAGCATCAGCACCTCGAGGCCGTCGGGCCCGTCGCGCAGCAGGATCAGCGAGGCGGCGGTGCGTATCGGGCGTGGCTTGGGCGGCGTGGCGTTCATGGGAAGCGATTGTCGGTCCGCGGGCGCCGGCCTGCTGTCACGCACGTCCACGGCTGAGCCGGGGGCCGGCCGCGCCGTCCTCGACCTGCCAGCCCTGCGCGCGCAGGTCCTCGCGCAGCCGGTCGGCCCGGGCCCAGTCGCCGGCGGCACGGGCCTCGAGCCGCTTGCGCGCCAGGGCCGCGATCGCCTCGGGCACCGCCTCGCCCTCCTCGCGCCACTCGGCCAGCCGCAGCCCCAGCACCGCCTCGAACACATCGACCGTGGCGCGCCGCGTCGGCGCCGGCAGGTCGCTGCGCACCAGCTCCCACAGCACGGCCAGGCCGCGCGGCAGGTTCAGGTCCTGCTCGACCTCGGCGCGAAAGCGCGCGACGAAGCCCGCGTCGGCCGTGCCGCCCACCGGCCAGCCCGCATAGGCGCGGCGCAGGCGGTCGAGCGCCGACTGCGCGCCCGCGATCGCGGCCTCGTTGAAGCGCAGGCTGCTGCGGTAGTGCGCGCCCAGGCACAGGTAGCGGTAGGCCAGCGGATCGATGCCGCGGTCGACCAGCGTCTGCAGCCGCACGAAGTCGCCGTCGGACTTCGACATCTTCAGGTCGTTGTCGAGCGTGAGGAAATGGCCATGCAGCCAGAAGTTGGCCAGGCGCGTGCCGTGGCAGGCCTGAGTCTGCGCGATCTCGTTGCTGTGGTGCACGCCGATGTGGTCCTCGCCGCCGCAGTGGATGTCGAACCAGGGTCCGAGGTAGCGGGCCGACATGGCCGAGCACTCGATGTGCCAGCCCGGGAAGCCGCGGCCCCAGGGGCTGTCCCATTCCATCTGGCGCTGGCTGCCGGGCGGGCTGAACTTCCAGAGCGCGAAGTCGGTGGCCTCGCGCTTGTCGCCCATCGCCACGCGCTGACCCGCGCGCAGGCCGGCCTTGTCCAGCCGCGCGAGGTGGCCGTAGTCGTCCTCCTTCGAGGTGTCGAAGTAGATGCCGTCGGCGGTGCGGTAGGTGAAGCCCTTGCGCTCGAGCTCGGCGATGAAGGCGAGCTGCTCGGGGATGTGGTCGGTGGCGCGCGGCCATTCGGCGGGCTCGCGCAGGTTCAGCGCGCGCCAGTCGGCGCGGAAGGCGGCCGTGAAACGCTCGGCAATGGCCCAGGCCGATTCGCCCGCGCGGCGGCTGCCCTTCTCCATCTTGTCCTCGCCCTCGTCGGCGTCCGAGACCAGGTGGCCCACGTCGGTGATGTTGACCACGTGCCGCACCTCGTGGCCGCCGAATTCGAGCACGCGGCGCAGCAGGTCCTCGAACACGTAGGTGCGCAGGTTGCCGATGTGGGCATGGTCGTAGACGGTGGGGCCGCAGCAGTAGAGCCCCACCGGGCCGGGGCGCAGCGGAACGAAGGGGCGCAGGGAGCGCGACCAGGTGTCGTGAAGGACGAGGGACATGCGTGTGGACTCTCGAGGTCGTTGCAAAAAACAAAAAGGCCACCGGTCTTGCAACGGGTGGCCATCGGGCATGCGGGTTCGCGTGAAATCGCTCTAGCCGCCATCTCCCCATGGCAGAGCGCGACAGCAGGTGCCGGCGATGTGGAAGGAAGGACGGGTGGACATGGCCGGCATCCTAGCCGCTAGGCCTGGGCCGGGTCAAACGCGGCCGCGTCGAGGTAGCGCGCGTCCCACGCCGCGGCCAGCGACTGCGCGCGATGCAGCGGCACGCGCGCGGTCTCGAAGCCGACCACGCAGGCCACGTCGGCCGACCCGGGCCGCGCGGGCGATTCGGCGCTGCGACCATCGGTGAGCAGCCAGAGCCAGCGTCGCCGATCGGCATGGCGCTCGAGCAGCTCGTCGGCGCGCCGCACGCCCAGCGCCAATGGCGTGCCGCCGCCGGCGCCGATGGGCGCGATCCAGTCGTCGTTCCAGGCGCTGGCGCGGCGCGGCGGCAGCCGCAGCTCGACCACCGAGCCCGCGAAGCACAGCAGCGCGACATGGTCGCGGCGGCGGTAGGCCTCGTCCATCAGCGCGAGCAGCAGGCCCTTGGCGCGCGCGAGGCCGCCGTCGTTGCGCATCGAGGCCGAGGCGTCGAGCAGGAAGCAGTGCAGCGCGCCCTCGCGCGTCTCGCGCGGGCGGCGGCGCAGGTGCTCGCGGCGCAGCGGACCGGCACCGCGCGCGGCGAGCGTGCGCGGCCAGTCGAGCGCCGCGTCGGCGGCGGCGATGCCATGCCAGGCCTCGCGGCCCGGTCCCGATGACGCCTGCCTCCGGTCACCCTGGCGCGCGCCAGCGGGTGCGGTGTTCCGGAGGCTCAGGCTTTTTTTGCGAGCGAGGCGGCCGGGATCAGCGGGCGCAGCGGCTTGACGCGCGCGACGCCGACGGGCTCGGGGGGCAGCGCACCCCAGTCGCCATCGCCTGAATCGGTACCGGCGCCGTCGTCGACGGCGCTCTCGCCCTCGGCGGCCGATGGCGGTGGCGCGCTCGGCGCCTGCGCGGGCGGCGTCGCCTCCACGCCCGGCTTGCGCCGGTGCAGCAGCACGGCCTCGGCCACGCGCCGCACATGCTGCTCGTCGATGGCCTCCGCCCCTTCGAGCGCGGCCAGCGCGCGCGCCGCGCGCAGCATCACGAGGTCGGCGCGCAGGCCATCGACCTGCGCGGCGATGCACAGCGCGCCCACGGCCTCGTGCACCGCATCGCCATACGGCAGCGCGTTGGCATCGGCCAGGGTCGCACGGGAGCGCCGCAGCGACGCGGCGAGCTCGGCCTCGGCCGCCGCATGCCGCGCGCGAAAGCCCTCGGGATCGCTGTCGAAGGCCAGCCGCGCGCGCACCACGGCCTGGCGCTCGGCCCGGTCCTCGAGGTTGCGCAGCTGCACGCACAGGCCGAAGCGGTCGAGCAGCTGCGGGCGCAGGCTGCCCTCCTCCGGGTTCATGGTGCCCACGAGCACGAAGCGCGCGGCATGGCGGTGCGAGATGCCGTCGCGCTCGACCGCGTTGACGCCGCTGGCGGCCGCGTCGAGCAGCGAATCGATCAATGCATCGGGCAGCAGGTTGATCTCGTCGACGTAGAGCACGCCGCCATGGGCACGCGCGAGCAGGCCCGGCGCGAACTTCAGTGCATGGCCGGCCAGCGCCTGGCCGAGATCGAGCGTGCCGACCAGGTGCTCGAGGCTGGCGCCCAGCGGCAGGGTGACGAAGGGCGCGCCGGGCAGCAGCTCGGCCAGCGCGCGCGCGGCCGTGGTCTTGGCCGTGCCGCGCGGGCCCTCGATCAGCACGCCGCCGAGCGCGGGATCGGCCGCGGCCAGCAGCAGCGCCTCGCGCAGCCGCGGCTGGCCGGCGATGGCGGAAAAGGGGAACGACGCCGGCAGCGGCGCGGCCTGTGTGTTCATCGCGTATGTCCTTCCATCCGCTGCTCGTGCGCGAGCAGCAGGTTCTCGATGCGTTCTCGGTAGTCGCCGGGCGACTGCCAGAGGCCGCGCTGCATGGCCTCGAGCAGGCGGCTCAGCATGTCGTGCAGCGCGCGCGGATTGTGCGTGTCGACGAAATCGCGGTTCTCGGCATCGAGCACGTAGGCGTCGGCCACCATCGCGTACTGGTGGTCGCCGACCACGCGCGCGGTGGCGTCGAAGCCGAACAGGTAGTCGACCGTGGCCGCCATCTCGAAGGCGCCCTTGTAGCCATGGCGGCGCGCGCCCGCGATCCACTTGGGATTGACCACGCGCGCGCGCACCACGCGGCCGATCTCCTCCTTGAGCGTGCGCACGCGCGGCGCCTGCGGGTTGCCATGGTCGCCGTGGTACATGGCCGGCTGGCTGCCACTCAGGTGGCGCACGGCGGCGGCCATGCCGCCCTGGAACTGGTAGTAGTCGTTGGAGTCGAGCAGGTCGTGCTCGCGGCTGTCCTGGTTCTGCAGCACCACGTCGGTCGCGCGTAGGCGCCGCACCAGCGCCTCGGTGGCGGGCACGCCGTCGCTGTCCTGCCCGTAGGCATGGGCGCTGCCGCCGACATAGGCGCCCGCGAGGTCATCGTCGCTCTGCCAGTCGCCGCTGTCGAACAGCGGCTGCAGGCCCGAGCCGTAGTGACCGGGCGCCGAGCCGAACACGCGCCAGCCGGCCTGGCTGCGCGCGGCCTCGGCCGGCAGGCCCGCGGCCTCGAGTGCCGTGGCCTCGCGCAGGATGCGCGCGCGGATCGGGTTGCGCTCGGCATCCTCGTCCTCCTGCGCGGCCACGGCCTGCACGGCCGCGTCGAACATCTGCACCGCGGCCGGGAAGGCATCGCGGAAGAAGCCCGAGATGCGCAAGGTGACGTCGATGCGCGGACGCCCGAGGCCGACCGTGGGCAGCACCTCGAAGTCGACCACGCGCTGGCTGCCCGCGGCCCACTTCGGCCGCACGCCGATCAGCGCGAAGGCCTGCGCGAGGTCGTCGCCGCCGGTGCGCATGGTGGCCGTGCCCCAGACCGACAGGCCGATGCCCGCGGGATAGTCGCCATGCTCCTGCAGGTGGCGCTCGACCAGCTGGGCGGCCGACTTGAGGCCCAGCATCCAGGCGGTGGGCGTGGGAATGGCGCGCGTGTCGACCGCGTAGAAATTGCGCCCGGTCGGCAGCACGTCGGGCCGGCCGCGCGAGGGCGAGCCGCTGGGCCCGGGCGGCACGAAGCGGCCCCGCAGCGCGCGCGACAGCTGCAGCAGCTCCTGCGCGCCGCAGGCATCGAGCGCGGGCGCGAGGCGCTCGGCGATGCGCCCCAGCACGGCGGCGGTGCGCGGCATGCCGGCCGGGCATTCGCCCGCTTCGACGAGTTGCGTGGCCAGCAGCTCGAGGCGCTCGCGCGTGTCGCCCTGGTGGCGCCAGGGGTCGTCGCTCACCGCCTGCAGCAGCGCGGGCCGCGCGCCCTGCCAGGGTTTTGCGGGCTCGATGTCGAGCGGATCGAAATGCTCGCCGGGCAGCAGGTCGTGCGACAGCGCACCAAGCAACCCAGCGTCCGCACCGCTGCCGTCGCCCGCCGGATAGCGCGCCAGCGCCAGCAGCGTGTCGCGCCGCAGCCGGCCCTCGGGCGAGGCGCCGAACACATGCAGGCCGTCGCGGATCTGGGTTTCCTTGAGCTCGCAGAGGTAGGCATCGACGCGCGCGAGCACGGCATCGTCCTCGGCGCCCGCCGCGTCGAGTTCGTCGACCAGGTGCTGGGCGCGCACGGCCGCGAGGATCTGCGCGCGCAGCACGCGCGCGCGGCGTGCGTCGACCAGCAGCGCGTCGTAGTACTCGTCGACCCGGCGCTCGAGGTCCTGCATCGGGCCATGGTTCTCGGCGCGCGTGAGCGGCGGCATCAGGTGGTCGACGATCACGGCCTGGGTGCGGCGCTTGGCCTGCGCGCCCTCGCCCGGGTCGTTGACGATGAAGGGATAGACGTTGGGCAGCGGTCCGAGCACCGCGTCGGGCCAGCAGGCCTGCGTCAGCGCGATGCTCTTGCCCGGCAGCCATTCGAGGTTGCCGTGCTTGCCCACGTGCACCACCGCGTCGATGCCGAACGCATCGCGCAGCCAGAAGTAGAAGGCCAGGTAGCCGTGCGGCGGCACGGCCTCGGCGTCGTGGTAGCTCGCGTAGTCCTGCGAGCCCGAGAGGTTCAGCGCGCGCGCGGGCTGGATGCCGACGAAGACCTGGCCCAGCCGCAGGCCCGCGATCATGAAGCGGCCCTGGCGCAGCATCGGATCCTGCTCGGGCGGGCCCCAGCGTTCGTCGATGGCCGCGGCCATGCCTTCGGGCAGCGCGGCCAGGCGCGCGCGGTAGTCGGCCAGCGCGTAGCTCTGCCAGGCGGGCCGCGCGGGCCATTCGCGCGGGTCGTTGGCGATGCCCTGCTGCAGGGTCCGCATCAGGCTGTCGCCATCGGCCGGCAGCGCCTTCGGGTCGCCGAGCGCATAGCCTTCGGTGCGCAACGTTCCGAGGATCGCGATCACCGAGGCCGGCGTGTCGAGCCCCACGCCGCTGCCGATGCGGCCCTCGCTGCCCGGGTAGTTGGCGAGCACCAGCGCGAGCCGCTTGTCGGCGGCCGGCAGGTTGCGCAGGCGGCACCAGCGGCGCGCGAGCTCGGCCACGAAGGCGACGCGGTCGGGCTCGGCGCGGTAGCCGACCACCTCGGTCTGGGTCAGCTCGCAGCGGTGCAGCAGGCCCTTGAAGCTCACGGCGCGCGTCACGATGCGGCCGTCCATCTCGGGCAGCGCGACCTGCATCGCGATGTCGCGCGGCCGCAGGCCCTGGCTGTCGGCCAGCCAGTCCTCGCGGTTGCCGCCGCTCACGATCACCTGCAGCACGGGCGCGTCGCCGGCCAGCGCCGGTGGTTCGCCGCCCTCGCCGCCGTCATGCCCCAGCGCCGCGAAGGCGGTGGTGTTGAGCACCAGCTGCACCGCATGCGTGGCGCAGAGCTCGCGCAGCGCCGACAGGCACAGCGGGTCCTTGAGCGAATCGAGCGCCAGCGGCAGCGGGTTCAGGCCTTCGGCCGACAGCGCCTCGGCCAGCGCATCGAAGGCGGCCGTGTTGCCCGACAGCAGGTGCGAGCGGTAGAACACCAGCGCCACCACCGGCGCGCCGGGCCGCCAGCGCGCGCGCAGGTCGTCGATGCCGGGCACGGCCGACGTGGCGGGCAGCCCCGGCACGTGCAGCGCCACCTGCGGCAGGCTGCGCGGCGGCAGCGGCTCGTCGCCATGGCGCAGGCCGTGGAAGGCCACCGCGCGCAGGAACTGCAGCGCATTGGCCGGCCCGCCCGCGCGCAGGTACTGCCACAGCCGGTGGCAGACGGCGCGCGGCGCGGTGCTGCGCGCGAGCAGGTCCTCGTCCTCCTGCAGGTCGCCCGAGAAGATGGCGAGCTGCTGGCCGTGCCGGCGCGCGAGCTTCTCGAGCTGCTGCAGGCCGTAGGGCCAGGCCGAGGCCGCGCCCAGGTGGTCGACCACCACCACGCGCGCATGCCGCAGCACCTCGTCCGCATAGAGGTCGAACGAGGCCGGCTGGCGCAGGTACATGAGGTTGGCCAGCCGCAGCGAGGGATAGCCGGGATCGCTGGCGGCGAGCGCGCCGCGCGCGGCCGACAGCAGGGCCAGCGTGGTGTCGGCCGAGCTGAGCACCACGATCTCGCCCGGCGTCTGGTCGAGCCGGGTGACGACGCCCGGGTCGTCCTCGACGAAACGTCCGGGCTGGGTGCTCAGCAGGTGCATCGTCAGGCCGGCAGCGCCGCGCCTTCCAGCACCTCGCGCAGCGCGGCTTCTTCGAGGTCCTCGCCGATGAAGACCAGCTGCGTGCGCGGCGCCTCGCCATCGCGCCAGCGGCGGTCGAAGTGATGGTCGAAGCGCCGGCCCACGCCCTGCACCAGCAGGCGCATCGGCTTGCCCGGCACGGCGACGAAGCCCTTGACGCGGTAGATGGTGTGGCGCTCGACCAGCGCGGCGAGCGCGGCCAGCAGCCGCTCGCGGTCCATCGCGGGCAGGTCGATCACGAGCGAGTCGAACTCGTCGTGGTCGTGGTCCTCCTCGTGGTCGTGGTGGCTCTCGCGCAGGTGGATGGTGGTCTCGGCCGCGCGGCCCTGGCCCAGCAGCAGCGCGAGCGGCAGCTTGCCTTCGGTGGCCGTCACGATCTTGACCTCGGGCGGCAGCTCCTCGCGCACCAGCGCCTCGACGCGCGCGCGCGCGGCCTCGTCGAGCAGGTCGGCCTTGTTGAGCACCACCAGGTCGGCGGCCGAGAGCTGGTCCTCGAACAGCTCGTGCAGCGGCGACTCGTGGTCGAGGTTGGGATCGGCGCGGCGCTGCGCGTCGACCGCCACCGGGTTCTCGGCGAACTGGCCCGCCGCGGCGGCCGGGCCGTCGACCACGGTCACGACCGAGTCGACGGTGAAGACGTTGGCGATGTCGGGCCACTGGAAGGCCTGCACCAGCGGCTTGGGCAGCGCCAGGCCCGAGGTCTCGATCAGCACGGCGTCGAGCTGGTCGCGGCGCTCGGCGAGCTGCAGCATCACGGGCAGGAACTCCTCCTGCACGGTGCAGCAGACGCAGCCGTTGGCGAGTTCGTAGAGCGCGCCCTCGCGCTCGTTGCCCTCGTCGTCGCAGCCGATGCCGCAACCGCGCAGGATCTCGCCGTCGATGCCGAGCTCGCCGAACTCGTTGACGATCACCGCGATGCGGCGGCCCTCGGCATTGCCGAGGATGTGGCGCATCAAGGTGGTCTTGCCGCTGCCGAGGAAGCCCGTGACGATGGTGACGGGGATTTTTGCGTTGCTGGTGGTCATGGAGATTTCTTTCAGGCGCCGGTGTAGAGGCGACGTTCGACGAAGGCCGAGCCCTGGAGCCGGCGCCAGGCCTTGGCACCGGCGAGCACGCCGAGGTCGACCAGCGGCTCGACCAGCACCACCGTCATGTAGGCGGCGCCGAAGCTGGCGATCTCGCCGAGGTTTTCGAGCCCGGTGCCGCGGCCGTAGAGCGCCCAGAAGCCGACCCACACCACGATGCCGCCCTGGTAGGCCACCGACAGCTTGAAGGCCTCGCGATAGCCGATGTCCACATAGGCCAGCTTCTCGGGAATGATGCGGCGCGCGAGCACGGCCGTGGCGAACAGCGGCACCAGCAGGGTCGTGACGTTCATGCCGTACTGCGGCAGGTCCTGCGGCTCGAAGAACAGGCTCTGCACGAGCAGCCCGCCCGCCAGGCCGATGGCCGCGGGCGCGAGCCCGAACACCAGCAGCAAGGTGGTGCCGAGGATCAAGTGCACTTCCGACACGCCCACCGGGTGGTGCGGCAGCACTTCGAAGAAGCAGAACACCAGCGCCACGGCGATCGCCGAGCGCAGCGCCAGGGCGGCCAGGCCGTCCTTCAGCAGGGTGTCGAAAGCCACCTTGCCGGTGTAGGCGAGCGCCGCGGCGCCGGTGGCATAGCTCAGAAAGATCTTGGTTCCGTCGACGAGACCGGGTTCGATGTGCATGGGACAGCTCCTGGAGGGCACCGCAGTGCGAAAGTGGATTGGATCATGGACCCGCGATGGCGAGCCCGCTTCATGAAGAACGTTGAGGCAGGCGCCGCGCGAGCGCCACCGTGGGAGAACGCGAGCGCGGCCGCAGCCGGCGCCAGCCGATCACCACGCCGCTGGCCGAGGCCACGGCGCCGACGATCGACAGCAGCCACACCACCAGGTCCCACGCGGGCCGGTACTGGATCAGCCAGGGGAAGTCGAGGCTGTGGGCGGCATTGAAGAGCCAGCGCCGCAGCCGCGCATTGCGGTCGCTGCTTCCGGCCAGTTGGCCGTTGGCGGGGTCGATGTAGAGCCGGGTGCGCGCGGGGTCGTCGAACGCGAGGCGCCAGACCGGCAGCACGCGCTCGCGGTGGTGGCCGTACCAGTGGAAGTCGTAGGCGGTCTGCAGCACGGCCTCGCTCACCGTCGCGCCGGGCCGCAGCCGGGCGGCCGCGCGCACGATGTCCTCGCGCGCGATCGCAGCCGGCGCGCCGCTCGCGGCATCGACCACGCGCACGCGCGCCTTCGCATCGCGCAGCTGCAGCAGCGGCCGGCCGTCGAACCATTGCAGCAGCACCTCGCGCGGTGCGGCGTCGTCCTCGCCCGCCGGCGGCGTGGCGGGCGGCCACGGAAAGGTCGATACATCGCCGCCGGTGTAGCGCGCCATCGCGGCCGCGTCGACCGGGTTGCGCTCGAACCAGCGGTTCGGGTTCATCGAGAGCCAGCCGCTCACGATCCAGGTCAGCACGAAGAAGCCGCCGACCAGGCCCGCGATGTGGTGCCAGGCCATCCAGCCGGTGTAGGGCGTGACGGAACCGTTGCGGAAGCGCCGGCGCAGACGGATGCGCAGGATGCCGATCGCGATGCCGGTCACGGCCGAGACGATGCAGGCGGCCGAGAGCCACACCACCACGTCGTGCCACAGCGGCGGATCGGCGCGCAGCGGCGTGAAGTAGATCCAGTGCGGCACCGAGCCGAGCCAGTTCCAGAAGCGCTCGGAGCGCGTGGTGTCGCGCACCACCTCGCCGGTGCGCGCCGACACGTAGAGCTCGGTGCCGGCCACGTCGTTCAGTTCGATGCGGTGCAGCGGGCGCAGCGGATTCAGGCCCTGCGGCACGGTCCACTGGTCGCGCTCGAGCGTCTCGGCCCAGCGCGCCGCGGGCTGGCCCGAGAAGTCGCGCGCCACCGCCTCGGCCTGCGCGGCGTCGGTGCCGGCCAGCAGCCGGCCATCGCGCGCCGACACCGCATGGCGACCGCCGCGCGCATCGACGATGCGCCACACCGGCTGCGGCTGCGCGCCGCCCTGCATCTCGAGCGCGACGCGGCGCGGCGGCTGCTGGCGCACTGCTTCGGGCAGGGCCTCGAGCGCGGCCACGGGCGAGACCCTGGCCTGGCCGACGTCGAGCGCGCGCAGGCCCGCGAGCCGCTCGGCCTCGGTGAGCGTGGGATAGCCCACGTACATCATCACCACGCCCGAGACGAACCACATGACGAACAGCAGGCAGCCGCCGATGCCGAACCAGCGGTGGGTCCAGTAGAGCCAGTGGCGCACGAGCGGCCACGCGCGCTGCCAGGCAGTGCTGCGATCGGAGCGGGCGCGGCGCGCGGCGTGCGTCATCTCGGCGGTCCGCTTCGCTGCGCTCCACCCGCATCGCATGAAACGATCGATGGGATCAAAAACGGAAGTGAACTTCCGGACGCGGAGGACGCGAAGGTTGCGCGAAGGACGCGAAAGGAATGCAAGAAGAATTTTGGATTTCTCTTTGGCGTTCTTCGCGAAATCTTCGCGTCCTCTGCGTCCGGCTGTTGGCGTTTCATTTCAGAAATCCACCAGCGCCGACAGCTCGAAGGAGCGCGGACGGCCCAGCAGCCACTGGTTGCCGCTGTTGGAGAACGACAGCGGATAGCGGCGGTCGCCGAGGTTGTAGCCGCGCAGCGCGAGCCTGAGCGACTTGTTGGCCTGCCAGCTCACCGAGGCGTCGGCCACGGTGTAGGAGCCGATCTTGCGCGAGTTGGCCGCGTCGACCTGGCGCGAACCGACGTAGCGCAGGCCGAACTCGGCCTCCCACTGCGGCAGGAAATGCCAGTGCAGGAACAGGTTGGCCGCTTCCTCGGGCACGCCGAACGGCGTGTTGCCGGCGCGCGAGACCAGCCGGCCGCTCACGACCTCGTTGAAGTCGTCGTAGCGCGCGCGCAGCTTGGCCGCATTGGCCTCGAGCCGCAGCGTCGGGGTCAGCGCGAGGTCGAGCGTGGCCTCGATGCCCTCGGACGACTGCTTGCCGACCTGCCGCGAAACGGTGGGGTTGTTCTGGTCGCGCGACAGCAGCTTCTTCTTCTCGATGCGGTAGGCCGCCACGGTCCAGGCGCCGCGGTTGTCGGCCAGCTGGCGCTTGTAGCCGACCTCGACCTGATTGCCGGTGCTGAGGTCGAACGGTGCCTGCGTGGTCGAGGTGCTGATCAGCGAGGTCAGCGGATCGGCCGCGTGCGCCAGCTGCGCATAGAAGGACTGCGAGGCATCGGGCGCATACACCGCGCCGATGCGGCCGGTGGCGTACTCGAAGGTCTTGGTGAGGCTGTTGGCCGCGTTGGCCAGGTCGGTGCGCGCCACCTTCGCATGGTCCCAGCGCAGGCTGGTGACCAGCGACCAGCGCTCATTGAAGGCCAGCTTGTCCTCGGCGAACACGGCGTGGGTGTGGGTGCGGGTCTTGTAGCGCGGCGTGTAGGCCACGGGCGAGGCGTAGTAGCCGGGCAGGAAGACGAAGGGATCGACCACCGAGCGGCCGCCGTAGGGCGAGTCGTTGAGGTGCGTGAAGTCGATGCGGTTGACATCGAAGCCCACCAGCACCTGGTTCTTCATGCCGAACAGTTCATGGCGGAAGGTGGCGTCGGTGCGGTTGCCGACCTGCTCCTGGTCGTGGCCGATCTCGAGGTAGTCGCCGCGCGTCACGCGGCGCGTGGCGGCATTGAAGCTGTAGGTCTCGCTGTTGCGCCAGTGGCGCTGGCTCGCGAGCCGGTAGAGCTGGTTGTGCACGGTGACGGCATCGCTGGGCGTCCACAGCGCGTCGAGGCGGGTCCACTTGTCGTCGTACTTGAGCTCGGCGTCGTCGACGTTGTAGTTCTGGCGCAGGGTCCGGTCGTTCAGGCGCCCGTCGATCAGCGGCACGCCCTGGTAGCGCTGCGGCGACTGGCGGCCCTCGTCGTGCGACAGGGTGAACTGCAGCGCGGGCGAGACGTCGAGCCGCAGCGCGCCACCGACGGCCAGGCTCTCGCCCTCGCCGCGCGCCATGAAGCCGTGGGTGGCGCGGTGGCTGATGTCGAAGCGGTACGAAAGCTTGTCATCGATCGCGCCGCCGCTGCCGAAGGCCGCCTGGCGCGTGGCGTCGGAGCCGTAGCTCAGCAGCGCCTCGTTGCGGATCGGTCCGCGCGTGGGCTTCTTGGGCACCACGTTGATCGCGCCGCCGATCGCGCCTTCTCCGTACATGACCGAGGCCGCGCCGCGCAGCACCTCGATGCGGTCGACCGACCAGGTGTCGAACGGGAAGGTGACAGTGCCCGCGCCCGCGAATAGCCGCGTGCCGTCGAACAGCTGCATCACCGAGCCATGGCCCGAGAAGCCGCGCGCGGCCATCGAGGTGCCGCCGTTGCCCGGCGCGGGCGAGCCGGTGATGCCGGTGGCGCGGGTGGCGGCGTCGACGATCGAGACATCGCCGCGCGCGCGGAGGGTCTCGCCGGTCAGCACCTCGATGCTGGCGGGCGTCTCGAGCGGCGTGAGGCCGAGGCGGCTGCCGGTCTGCGTGGGCTCGGCGAGCGAGAGCGCGCCCTGGGCGCCGGCCTCGACCTGCACGGCCGGCAGGCTGGTGGCGGCCTGCTGCGCGAAGCTGCTGCCGGCGCCGAAGGCCAGGCCGATGGCGGCGGACATGCCGCCGAGGCGGCGGGCGGCCGGACGGCCCCGGTGGCGGTGATGCGGGCGGCGGCCGGCCGCGCCCGTGCGATCGCCCGACGGCGATGCGTGATCCATTTGACTTCTCCTCCGACCCGCGTCCCCGCAGGTTCTCTGACCGAATGTGGACGCGGCGGGAAGTCGATCGATGGCCGGGGCCGGCGGCGGGCAAAGCAAGCGCTTCGCCGGCCGGCGGCCCGGACACGCACTCCCGCAGCGTCCGAGGCGGTGACGAAGGCCGGTATCCGGGCTCGCGGAGCGCAAAGGCGCGCAGTCGAAACTGCAGCGCCGTTGCGGAAGCCCTCGCCTTCCCACGCCTTGCGGGCGCAGTGGCTGCCGATGCCCTGGGGGCATGGCGTGAGGACGTCCAGATCCGCTGACCGTTGCGGGGGCAGCGCAGGAATGGAGGCGTCGATCCTTGCATCGACGCGTCGCACCTGCTTCCCGTTTAACCCCGTGGCCCTGGCATGCATGGCGGGCGGGGCACCTTCGAACCGTGGTGCCGGTGCGTCCTTCCTTCCTCGGAAGAAAGGCCGCACCGAACGGCGGGAATTATAGGGAGCGGGTGCGCGCGGGCTCGTCGGGCGTACGGGTGTCCCGCGCGCGGCCGGGGCCTTCGGCGCCGAACAGGCGGCGCAGCACGCTGACGCCGGCCACCAGCGCATTGGAATAGCTGGTATGCGGCTCGATGGCCGCCTCGAGCGGCAGGTAGGAATGCACCGCGCCCTCGCCCGCGGCATCGTCGACCGCCTCCATCAGCACCCAATAGAACTCGCCGGGCTCCAGTTCGTGAACGGTCAGCGCGAGGTTGCGGGGCGACGGCGACAGGGTGGCGGGGATGGTGTTCACGCGAAGCTCTGGAAGGTAGGCGTTGGCGATGGGGGCGGGCCGCCCGGATCGTAGACACGCCCTGTCACAACGCGCGTGCACTCGATCACGTTCACCGCCGGCGAAAACCCTGTGAGCTTCCTGCGCCAGCCGGTGGCGCCCACCGTTCCCAGCTTCCGGGCTTCTCCTACAGGCGGGCGTTGGTGCGCGACCTAAGTTTTGCCCATGGATCAAACACCCGCGGCACGCCGCATGCCCAGACGACAGGAGGCCCCATGAAGCGATTCACCCTGGATTCCAAGATGCGAGCGACCATCGGCGGCGCCTTCTATCCCACCGGCCATTCGATGGTGATGTTCGGGAACGCCGAGGACGCGGAGCGCGTCGGCCGCGGGCTCGTCGAGAAGGGCGTGAGCGCGGACGACATCTTCCTGCTGCCGCCCGCGACGGTGCTGGCGGAGATCACGCCGACGGTGGCCGAGGCCGACAACCCCCTGCCCTCCGCGGGCACCGAGGGCGCGACGGTGCGCGCCTACACCAAGCTGGCGCGCGAAGGCCACACGGCGCTGCTGGTGCGCACCGAGGAGCAGGAAGACGCCGAACGCATGATGGAGGTGGTGCGCACGGTGCCCTACTCGATCGCGCAGCGCTATCGCACGCTGGTGATCGAGGACCTCTAGAACCAGAGCGTTCAGGCCGGTGCGGCCGGCACGCTCGGCGTGCCATGGGCGCCGTTGGGCGCGGGCGGCGCCACGGCGCGGCGTACCACGTCGCGCGCCATGGCCTGGGCCAGTTCGTGCTCGCCGAGGAAGACGGTGGCCGAGACTTCGCGCGTGAGCAGTTCCGCCTCCTCTTCGTTGTGGCTGCGGATCACGGTCTCGATGGTCGGGTTGAGGGTGCGCGCGGTCTCGATCATCTGCCGCACGTTGAGCGCGGCCGGCGTGGCCACCACCAGCACGCGCGCGCGCGCGATGTGGGCCTGGATCAGCACGGCCGGATCGGCCGCGTCGCCATAGACGGCGGCTCCGCCCTCCTCGCGCAGCTTCTCGACCAGCTCGCGGTTCTGCTCGGCCACCACGTAGGGGATGTCGTGCGCCTTGAGCTCGGCGGCGATGCGGCGCCCGACCCGGCCGTAGCCGACCAGCACGACCTGGCGCGAGAGGTAGCGCGCCTCGGTGCTCATCGGAAGCTCGGCCAGCGGATCGTCGCGTGCCTCGAGGCGGCGCGCGAACGAGGAATGGGCATGCAGCCATTTCTGCAGCGGCGCGATCAGGCTGAACCACAGCGGGTTGGTGGCGATGGAGATCAGGGCGCCGGCCAGGATCAGGCTCTGGCCCTCGGCGGGCATGAGGCCCAGCGAGACGCCCAGGCCCACGAGGATGAACGAGAACTCGCCGATCTGCGCCAGGCTGGCGCTGACGGTGAGCGCGGTGGCCAGCGGATAGCGCAGCACCAGCACCAGGCCGCAGGCGGCGAGCGACTTGCCCAGCACGATCACCAGCACGACGGCCAGCACCTGCAGCGGGCGCTCGAGCAGCACGGAGGGATCGAACAGCATGCCGACCGAGACGAAGAACAGCACGGCGAAGGCGTCGCGCAGCGGCAGCGATTCCTGGGCGGCGCGGTGGCTGAACTGCGACTCGCGCATGACCATGCCGGCGAAGAAGGCGCCGAGCGCGAACGACACGCCGAACAGGGCCGCCGAGGCGAAGGCGATGCTGACGGCGGCGGCCACCACGCACAGGGTGAACAGCTCGCGCGAGCCGGTGCGCGCGACCTGCCAGAGGATCCAGGGGAAGACGCGGCGTCCGACGATCAGCATGAGGGCGACGAAGCCGCCGACCTGCAGCAGCGTGAGGCCCAGGGTCTGCCACAGCGGCGAGGCATCGGTGCCGGCGGCGCGGCCGCCGAGGGTTTCGGCGAGCGGGGGCAGCAGCACGAGCACCAGCACCATGGCGAGGTCTTCCACCACCAGCCAGCCGACGGCGATGCGGCCGGTGAAGGAATCGAGAATGCCCAGGCTCTCGAGCGCGCGCAGCAGCACGACCGTGCTGGCGACCGAGAGCGCCAGGCCGAACACCAGCGCGGCGCCGAGGTTCCAGCCCCACCAGAGCGCGAGCGCACCGCCGAGCAGCGTGGCCACGGTGATCTGCAGCAGCGCGCCGGGCAGCGCGATCTTGCGCACGGCCAGCAGGTCGTCGAGCGAGAAATGCAGCCCCACGCCGAACATCAGCAGCATCACGCCGATCTCGGCCAGCTGCGCGGCAATGCCGGCATCGGCCACGAAGCCGGGCGTGAAAGGACCGATGATGACGCCGGCCAGCAGGTAGCCGACCAGGGCCGGCAGGCGAAGGCGCGCGGCGAAGAAGCCGAGCACCAGGGCCAGGCCGAGGCCGGCGGCGATGGTGTTGATGAGTGAGACGCTGTGGGGCATCGGCCGATTTTGCAGGAACGTGGGGGTGTCGTTCATTACACGTATGCAAGGCGGTTGCATTTGCCGGGGATTGTCCGATCGGGGTTCGCTTGTTCGGGGCGCGTGCACAGGACACCGGGTACTCCCCTCCGCGAATGTCCCCCGGCCTTCGGCCTCCTCCTTGATTTCGCTGCGGGGAGTACCCGGTGCCCTGTGCACGGGAAGCGCCGCGGGTCGATGGAGAGCAGTGGATCGGACGGGCATGAAAAAACCCGCCGAAGCGGGTTTCTTTTCGAGCGCTGGTCTCGCTCAGTGCATGTGCAGGCCGCCGTTGACCGAGAAGTCGGCGCCGGTCGAGTAGCCGCCCTCGTCGGTGGCCAGCCACGCGATGATGGAAGCGATCTCGCTCGGCTCGCCCAGGCGCTTGACCGGGATCGTGGCGACGATCTTGTCGAGCACTTCCTGGCGGATGGCCTTCACCATGTCGGTGCCGATGTAGCCGGGGCTTACGGTGTTGACCGTCACGCCCTTGCCCGCGAGCTCCTGCGCCAGCGCCATCGTGAAGCCGTGCATGCCGGCCTTGGCCGCCGAATAGTTGGTCTGGCCCGCCTGGCCCTTGGCGCCGTTGACCGAGCTGATGTTGATGATGCGGCCCCAGCCCTTTTCGACCATGTCGCCCACCACCTGCTTGGTAACGTTGAACATGCTGTTGAGGTTGGTCTCGATGACCGCGCTCCAGTCCTCGGGCGTCATCTTCAGGAACATGCGGTCGCGCGTGATGCCGGCGTTGTTGACCAGCACGTCGATGGCGCCGTGGGCTGCCTTCGCGGCCGAGAAGGCCTCGACCGTGGACTGCCAGTCGCCGACGTTGCCGACCGAGGCGTGAAACTCGAAGCCCAGGGCTTTCTGTTCGGCCAGCCACTTCGAATAATCGCGGGTGGGGCCGCAACCGGCGACGACGCGGAAGCCGTCCTTGTGAAGACGCTGGCAGATGGCTGTTCCGATGCCACCCATGCCTCCAGTGACATATGCAACTTTCTTGCTCATGAGAAATTCCTTGTGTGTACTTGTCGAAAGCCTTTGAACGGCCGCCTTCACTCTAGCGAGTTTCGGACCACCCTCCGTCTCGGGAAAAACACTGACCTGGGGTGTTTATCGGGTGTCACGATGTATTCGCGCAGCGCTGTTCCATCATTCTCCACGCGGGGCGCATACGCTCTTGCGTTCGCTTCGTTTCGAAGGAGTTCCAAAGTATGACTGCAGGTGTCAGCGTAAGTCCCGAGGCGGCAAACCCTGAGCCGCTGGGCGAGATCGCGGCGCGCGTCGGCGCGCTGCTGCGCGAGCGCGGCCAGACCGTGGCGGTGGTCGAGTCCTCGGCCGGTGGCCTGGTGTCGGCCGCGCTGCTCGCGATCCCCGGTGCCTCGGCCTACTTCCGCGGCGGCGCGGTGGTCTATTCGCGACGCGCGGGCCGCGCGCTGCTCGGGCTCACGGCCGAGGACATGGCCGGGCTGCGCGGCGAGACCGAGCCCTATGCCTTGCTGATCGCCCAGCGCGTGCGCGACAGCCATCATTCGGGCTGGGGCATCGCCGAGACCGGCGCGGCCGGTCCCTCGGGCAGCCCCTATGGCGATGCGCCCGGGCGGGTCTGCCTCGCGGTGGTCGGCGGGCCGGACGCGGTGTCCGAGAGCCGCACCGTCGAAACCGGAGGCAACGACCGGCCCGCGAACATGGACCTGTTCGCGCGCCACCTGCTCGCGCTGTTCGAGCAGGTGCTGCGCGCGGGCTGACGGTCGGGGGCCTCAGTCGGCCTGCACGCCGGCCGCCTTGATCACCTTGCCCCACTTGTCGATCTCGGCCGCCAGATGGGTGCGCAGGCCCTCGGGCGTCTGCTTGTCGAGCGGCACGATCTCCGAGCTCAGCTCGGCCAGCCGCTGCTTCACCATGTCGTCCTGCAGGGCGGCGCGCAGCGCGACGTTGAGCTTCTCGAGCACCGCCGGCGGCGTGCCCTTGGGTGCGTAGATGCCGTGCCAGACCTTCACGTCGAAGCCCTTCAGGCCCTGCTCGTCGAGCGTGGGCAGGTTGGGCATGCTCGACAGCCGCTTGGGCGTGGTCACGCCGAACACCTTCACGCGCGTGCCGTCCTTGATCACCGGCGCGGTCTGCGTGGTCTGGTCGCACAGCAGGTCGACCTGACCGCCCATCAGGTCGTTGAGCGCGGGGCCGGCGCCCTTGTAGGGCACGGTCGTGAGCTGCACGCCGATCTGGTGCGCGAACAGCATGCCGCACAGCTGCGAGACCGCGCCGATGCCGGCATTGGCGAGCGAGACCTTGTCGCGGTTGGCCTTCACGTAGGTCAGCAGCTCCTGGAAGTTGTTGGCCGGGAAGTCCTTGCGCGACAGCAGGGTCATCGGCACGTCCATCACCTGGCCGATGTACGCGAAGTCCTTGAGCGGGTCGTAGTTGAGCTTCTTGTAGAGCGCGGGCGCGGTCGCCATGCCCATGTGGTGGATCAGGATGGTGTTGCCGTTGGGCGCGGCCTTGGCCACGCGGGTCGGCGCGATGGTGCCGCCCGCGCCCACCGTGTTCTCGACCACCACCGTCTGGCCCAGCGACTTGCCCATGGGCACGGCGAGCATGCGGGCCACCACGTCGGTGGGGCCGCCGGCCGAGTACGGCACCACCATCACGATCGGCTTGTCGGGCCAGGCGCCCTGCGCCGAGGCGCTCCAGGGTGCGGCCACGAGGCCGATGGCCAGGGCGGCGGCCGCGGCGAGGCGCAGGGGGCGGCGCTGACGCGCGGGGTTCGATGCATTCATGTCTTTTGTCTCCTTCTTCTTGCCTTGGGTTGATGAACGGATGAATGTCCCGGGCAGGCTCAGCGCGGCGGCGCCTGCGCATCGAGCGCGAGCAGGCGCTGCGCGAGCCTGACCACCGGTGCGTCGACCATGCGGCCGTCGAGGTTCACGACCCCGCCGCCGGCCTGCGCCACGGCCTCGACCACGCGCCGCGCCCACGCCAGTTCCTCGGCGCCGGGCCCGAGCGCCGCATGCACCGGAGCCACCTGCGCGGGATGGATGCAGAGCTTGGCGCCGAAGCCGCCGCGCCGCGCGCGCGCCGCCTCGGCCGCGAGCCGCTCGGGGTCGCGCCAGTCGGTCGCGATGCCGTCGATGGGCGCGGCCAGGTTGGCGCGGCGCGAGGCCAGCACCAGCGCGAGCCGCACCGGCACCAGCTCGGCCTCCTGCGCGTCGCAGGCCATACCGAGGTCGGCCTGGAAATCGAGGTGCCCGAAGGCCAGCCGCAGCACCTGGGGCGCGGCGGCGATCGCATCGATGGCCGCGAGGCCCGCGGCCGATTCGATCAGCGGCACCAGTACGGCCTCGGGGCCGGTGGCCTCGGCCAGCCGCGCCAGTTGATCGGCGCCTTCGGCCTTGGGCAGCACCACGCCCGCGATGGCGCGCGCCGCCGCGAGCCGCGCGACCAGCGCGAGGTCGTCGGCATGCCAGGGCGTGCCCGGCGCGTTGATGCGCAACAGCAGGCGCGCGCGGCCGGCCGCGGGCAATGCGGCGAAGACTTCGGGCAGGCCCTCGCGCGCGGCGGCCTTGCGATCGGGCGCGACCGCGTCCTCGAGGTCGACGATGACCGCGCCGGCGCCGCTGGCCAGCGCGCGCGCATGGCGCTCGGGCCGGTCGGCCGGCACGAACAGGAAGGTGCGCGCGAGCCCCAGGGCCTGGGCGCTCATACGGCCCCGGCCTCGCGCAGCGCCGCGATCTGCTCCTCACTGCGGCCCAGCGCGCGCAGGATCGCATCGGTGTGCTCGCCCACGGCGGGGATGGCGTCCATGCGGTAGTCGAAGGCGCTCTGGCGCCCGGCCGGCAGCAGCGCAGGAATGGGCCCGGCCGGCGAGTCGACCTGGCGCCAGCGCTCGCGCGCCTGCAGCTGCGGATGCGCCCAGAGCCCGGCCATGTCGTTCATGCGCGCGTTGGCGATCTGGGCGGCGTCGAGGCGCTCGAGCACCTGGGCGGTGCTCAAAGCGCCGAACAGGCCGACGATGATGGCGCGCAGTTCCTCACGGTGTTCGTTGCGCCGCGCATTGCTGTCGAAGCGCGCGTCGATGGCGAGCGCGGGCTGCAGCAGCACCTTGTCGCAGAACAGCTTCCACTCGCGCTCGTTCTGCAGCCCCAGCATCACCGTGCCGCCGTCGCCCGCAGGGAACGGGCCATAGGGATAGATGGTGGCGTGCGAGGCGGCGCTGCGCGGCGGCGGCGTCGCGCCCTGGTAGGCGTAGTACATCGGGAAGCCCATCCACTCGGCCAGCGACTCGAGCATCGAGACGTCGATGTGCGAGCCCTTGCCGGTCTTGCCGCGCTGGAGCAGCGCGGCCAGGATGCCGGTGTAGGCATACATGCCCGCGGCGATGTCGGCGATGGAATTGCCCGACTTGCAGGGGTCCTCGGGCGTGCCGGTGACCGAGAGGAAGCCGGCCTCGCTCTGGATCAGCAGGTCGTAGGCCTTCTTGTCGCGGTACGGGCCGTCCTCGCCATAGCCCGAGATGTCGCAGACAACCAGCCGCGGGTCCTTGGCCTGCAGCGCCTGCGCGCCCAGCCCCATGCGTGCCGCGGCACCGGGCGCGAGGTTCTGCACCAGCACGTCGGCGCCGGCCACCAGCTCCTGCAGCACCTCGAGCGCGGCGGGCTGCTTGAGGTCGAGCGAGATGCTTTCCTTGGAGCGATTGACCCAGACGAAGTGCGAGGCCTCGCCGGCCACGCGCTGGTCGTAGGCGCGCGCGAAATCGCCCACGCCCGGGCGCTCCACCTTGATGACGCGCGCGCCGAGGTCGGCGAGCTGGCGGGTGCAGAAAGGCGCCGCGATCGCATGTTCGAGCGACACCACCGTGATCCCGTCGAGGGGTCTTGTCATTGCTTGATTTCCCGAGAAAAGAAGAAGCTCAGGCCAGCACCGCGGTGGCCTGCATCGTGAGCCAGCCCTCGGCGTCCTCGCCCCAGAGCGCGAAGCTCCCGCCGTCGGCGCCCGGCTTGCCATGCACGCGGAACGGCGCGATGTCGAAGGTGGGCCGCACGGCGCGGAACTCGAAGCGCGCGAGCGGCGCGTCGCCCGTGTGCCGGCGCAGCAGGTCGACCAGCAGGGTCGCGATCAGCGGGCCGTGCACGATCAGGCCCGGATAGCCCTCGACCTCGGTGACGTAGCGCCGGTCGTAGTGGATGCGGTGGCCGTTGAAGGTCAGCGCCGAGTAGCGGAACAGCAGCACGTCGTCGGGCACGATGTCGCGGCTGAAGGCGGCGTCCCTCGGTGCGGCCTTGGGCGGCGGCGCGGCCTCGCCGGGTTGCGGCGCGGCGCGGTAGACGATGTCGTGTTCCTCGGTCAGCGCGAGGCCGCGCGCGTTGTGCACCTCGTGGCGCACCAGCACGAACACCAGCTCGCCGCTGCGGCCGGTCTTGTGCTCGACCGAGACGATGGTCGAGCGCCGCTCCACCGTATCGCCCACGGTCAGCGGATTGCCGGCCTCCCAGCGCAGCCGGCCGCCGGCCCACATGCGGCGCGGCAGCGGCACCGGCGGCAGGAAGCCGCCGCGCTTGGCATGGCCGTCGGGGCCGATCTCGGACTGCCGGTGGTGCGGCAGGAAATAGAGCCAGTGCCACAGCGCGGGCAGCGGCGTGCCGGCAGCCGGCGCGGGATCGTCGCGGTCGAGCGTGGCCGAGAGCGCGCGCACCGGACTCGCGACGATCTGGTCGTGCAGGCTTTCGCTGCGGCCCTGCCAGGCCTGCAGGCCGGCGAGCGCGGCGGCGTCGATGGCGGGGGTGTCGTGTGGGGTCATCCGTTCTCCTGAATCCGGGTCAATCGACCGAGGCGCCCGATTGCTTGACGATGCGCGCCCACTTGCCGAGGTCGTCGTGCAGCAGCGCCGCGAACTGTTCGGGCGAGGTCGGCGGCGCGACCTCCACGCCCTGCTGCTCGAGCTTCTCGCGCAGGTCCTTCGCGGCCAGCGCCTTGTGCATGGTGTCCTGCAGCTTCGTGAGCACCTCGCTCGGCACGCCGGCGGGCGCGAACAGGCCGATCCACAGCGTGCCGTCGTAGCCCGGCACCGCCTCGGCGATGGCGGGCACGTCGGGCAGCGCCGGCGAACGCTTCGCGCCGCTGACGGCCAGCGCGCGCAGCTTGCCGGCCTTGATGTGCGGCAGCGCCGAAGGCAGGCTCGCGAACACGATCGGCAATTGGCCGCCGAGCACGTCGTTGATGGCCGGCGCCACGCCCTTGTAGGGCACGTGCTCGAGCGAGATGCCGCCCATGCTGTTGAGCATCTCGCCGAGCAGGTGGTTGAGCGTGCCGTTGCCGGCCGAGGCGTACTGGTAGTGCGCGCCCTTCTGCCGCGCGAGCGCCAGAAGTTCGGGCAGGGTCTTGGCGGGAAAACCGGGGTTGACCAGCAGCACATTGGGCACGGCGCCGATCAGGCCCACGGGCCTGAAGTCCTTCTCGGGATCGAAGCCCGGGTTGCGGTAGAGCGCCGGGTTGATCGCCTGGCTGCTGCTGATGGTCATCAGCAGGGTCTGGCCGTCCTTCGGCGCCTTGGCCGCGAGCTGCGTGCCGATGTTGCCGCCCGCGCCGGGGCGGTTGTCGACCACCACGCCGACGCCGAGCAGCTCGCCGAGCTTCTGGCCCACGAGTCGGCCGACGATGTCGTTGGTGCCGCCCGCGGCCTGCGGCACGATCAGGGTGACGGGACGCGTGGGATAGGTGCTGGCCGCTGGCTGCGCCGAGGCGCCGGTCGACAGCACGGCGATCAATGCCGCGGCGAACCACGAGAAAAGAGAAGAAGAAAGCGCCGTTGCGCGAGAAGCCATGCCTGTCTCCGGTGTGTCGTGAAGGCCGCGGTGCTCCCCGGCCATGGCGCATGGTGCGCCGGGCCCGCGCCCTGGCGCAATCTCCGATTTCGGAACCCAGCCTTCGGTCTGACCGAAGCCTCGCGGTCGACGGCTACCATCGGGCCATGCTCTTCGACCTCACCGACCTGCGCCTGTTCGTGGCCACGGCCGAGCTCGGCAGCCTCACGCGCGCGGCCGACCGGCAGCACCTGTCGCTGGCCGCGGCGAGTGCGCGCATCAAGGCGCTCGAGAACCAGGCCGGCCTGCAGCTCCTGCAGCGCGAGGCCCGCGGCGTGCGCCTGCTGCCGCCGGGCGAGGCCTTCCTGCATCACGCGCGGCTGCTGCTGAACCAGACCGACCAGTTGCGCTCCGACCTGCTCGAATACGGCGGCGGCCTGCGCGGCCACCTGCGCGTGTTCGCCAACACCACGGCCGTGACCGACTTCCTGCCCGAGATCCTGCCGGCCTTCCTCGCCGCCAATCCGCGCATCAACGTCGACCTTCAGGAAAAACCGAACGCTCAGATACCGCGCGGTGTGCGCGACGGGCGCGCCGACATCGGCATCGTGGCGGGCAGCGTCGACACCCTGGGCCTGGAATCGATCCACTTCAGCACCGACCGGCTGGTGCTCGTGACCTCGCGCCAGCACCGCTTCGCTCGGCTGCGCACCATCGCCTTCGCCGAGACGCTCGACGAGGACGCCATCGGCATGCAGCAGGGCAGCACGCTGCAGGCGTTCCTGGGACAGGTCACGGACCGCATCGGCAAGCGCCAGAAGCTGCGGATCCAGCTCGGCAGCTTCGACGCCATGTGCCGGATGATCGGCAGCGGCGTGGGGATCGGCGTCGTGCCCGAGTCGGCCGCGCGCCGCAACCAGGAGGGCATGAAGCTCGCGCTGATCGAGCTCAGCGACGCCTGGTGCGTGCGCGAGCGCTATCTGCTGGTGAGGGAACGCGCGGCGCTGCCGGTGTATGCGCAGGCGCTGGTGGACACGCTGTGCCGCCACTACGCGGCCGATGCGGCCGGCGCCTGAGGGCGCTTTTCCGTGGGACTGCGCCTACTTGCGCGCGACTTCTGAGTTCCGCCGCTTCATCCCCACTTTCTGTGCACAACTTTGGGGACAACTCATGTGGAGCCTTGTAAAACGAATTTAAGTCGTTGTTTTATAAAGGGAATCCACACTTTGCTCAAAAAACGGGCGGTGTACAAGATGAACAGGCTCAGCCCGCGTTGGCGTCGAGCTTGTCCTGCGTGCGGGTCTGGAAGTCGGCCGCGTCGTGGCGCTCGTGCAGCTGGCTCTCGGGCTGGCCCCAGGCGCGGTTGACCATGCGGCCGCGCTGCGCCGCGGGGCGCTGCGCGATCTCGTCGTTCCAGCGCAGCACGTTCTGGTATTCGCTCACCTGCAGGAACTCGCCCGATTCGTAGAGCTGCCCCTTGGCGAGCGCGCCGTACCAGGGCCAGACCGCGATGTCGGCAATGGTGTAGTCGTCGCCCGCCAGGTAGCGGCTCTCGGCCAGCCGGCGGTCGAGCACGTCGAGCTGGCGCTTGACCTCCATCGCGAAGCGGTCGATCGCGTACTCGATCTTGGTCGGCGCGTAAGCATAGAAGTGGCCGAAGCCGCCGCCCAGGTAGGGCGCGCTGCCCATCTGCCAGAACAGCCACGACAGGCATTCGGCGCGCGCCGCGCGCTCGGTCGGCAGGAAGGCATTGCCGAACTTCTCGGCCAGGTACTGCAGGATCGCGCCCGACTCGAAGACGCGGATCGGCGTGGCGCCGCCGCGGTCCAGCAGCGCGGGAATCTTGGAGTTGGGATTGACGGCCACGAAGCCGCTGCCGAACTGGTCGCCCTCGCTGATGCGGATCAGCCAGGCGTCGTACTCGGCGCCCGCGTGGCCCAGCGCCAGCAGTTCCTCGAGCATCACCGTCACTTTCACGCCGTTGGGCGTCGCCAGCGAATAGAGTTGCAGCGGATGCCGTCCCACCGGCAGGTCCTTCTCATGGGTGGCACCCGCGATCGGGCGATTGATGTTCGCGAAGCGGCCGCCGCTTTCCTTGTTCCAGGACCAGACAGTGGGCGGCGTATAGGCGGTCGTGCCATTCATGCAATGAGTTCCAGGAGTTGGACAGACGATGAACATTCTCTATGACTGCGCCACCGCGCCGAGTCCGCGCCGCGCGCGCATCCTGCTGGCCGAGAAGGGCATTGCCCACGAGACGGTGCAGGTCGACCTGGTTCGTGGTGAGCAATTGGGCGAGGCCTATCGCGCCATCAATCCGCAGTGCACGGTGCCCGCGCTGCGCACCGCCGAAGACGGCCTGCTGACCGACAACGCCGCCATCGCGGCCTGGGCCGAGGCGCGCCATCCCGAGCCGCCGCTGATGGGCCGTACGCCGGCTGAGAAGGCGGAGGTCGCGAGCTGGCACTGGCGCGTGGAATTTGAAGGGCTGCTGGCGATCGCCGAGACCCTGCGCAACGGCTCGCCGGCCATGGCCGACCGCGCGCTGCCGGGCCCGGTGAACTATGCGCAGATCCCCGAGCTCGCGCAGCGCGGGCTGGCGCGGGTGCAGCATTTCTTCGAGACCTTGAACGACCGGCTGGCCGGCCGCGAGTTCATCGCGACCGACCGCTTCAGCCTGGCCGACATCACCGCCGTGGTGGCGGTGGATTTCGCGCGCATCGTGCGCGTGAAGCCCGGGGAACAGCACCCCGAGCTGGTGCGCTGGCGCGCGGCGATGGCGCAGCGGCCGTCGATGTCGCTCTGAGCGACGACGACGGCGCGCCGAGGGGTCAGCGCTCGATGGTGAGCGCGACGCCCATGCCGCCGCCGATGCACAGCGAGGCGATGCCCTTCTTGGCGTTCTGGCGCTGCATCTCGTGCAGCAGCGTCACCAGGATGCGGCAGCCCGACGCGCCGATCGGATGGCCGATGGCGATGGCGCCGCCGTTGACGTTGACCTTGTTGATGTCCCAGCCCATTTCCTTGTTCACGGCGCAGGCCTGCGCGGCGAAGGCTTCGTTGATCTCGAGCAGGTCGAGGTCGGCGGCCTTCCAGCCGGCGCGCTGCAGCGCCTTGGTCGACGCCGGCACCGGGCCCATGCCCATGATCGCGGGGTCGAGGCCGGCGGTGGCGTAGCTGGCGATGCGGCCCAGCGGCTTGAGGCCGAGGGCGGCCGCCTTCTTGGCGGTCATGACGAGCACGGCGGCGGCGCCGTCGTTCAGGCCCGAGGCATTGCCCGCGGTCACGCCGCCGGCCTTGTCGAAGGCGGGGCGCAGGCCGGCCAGGCCTTCGGCGCTGGTCTTGCGGTTGATGAACTCGTCCTTGTCGAAGACGACCGGGTCGCCCTTCTTCTGCGGAATGGTGACGGGAACGATCTCGTCCTTGAACTTGCCGGCGTCCTGCGCGGCGGCGGCCTTGGTCTGACTGGCGAGCGCCAGTTCGTCCTGCGCGGCGCGGTCGATGCCGTACTTCTTGGCCACGTTCTCGGCCGTGATGCCCATGTGGTACTGGTTGTAGACGTCCCACAGGCCGTCGACGATCATGGTGTCGACCAGCTTCCAGTCGCCCATGCGCTGGCCGTTGCGCGAGTTCGGCAGCACGTGCGGCGCGAGGCTCATGCTCTCCTGGCCGCCGGCCACGACGATGTCGCTGTCACCCGTGGCGACCGCCTGGGCCGCGAGCATCACGGCCTTCAGGCCCGAGCCGCAGACGGCGTTGATGGTGAGCGCGGGCGTTTCCTTGGCACCGCCGCTCTTGAGCCACGCCTGGCGCGCGGGATTCTGGCCGGCACCGGCCGCGAGCACCTGGCCCATGATGGCTTCGCCGACCTGCTCGGGCGTGAGGTTGGCACGCGCGATCACTTCCTTAATGACGATGGCGCCCAGTTCGGTGGCCGCGATGCCGGCGAGCGAGCCGCCGAACTTGCCGACGGCGGTGCGCGCGGCCGAAACGATGACGATGTCTTCCATGAGGTTCTCCGTTGAGGTGATTTGAAATTCGCGAATGCGGGGCGTCAGGCCCGGGCCTTGACGTAGCGGCCTGGCGCGGGCTCGATGGCCTGGTAGGCCTTGCCCTTGCCGTAGGTCTTGGGCGCGGGGATCTGCTTGCCCGCGTGGCCCTTGAGCCACTGGGACCAGTCGGTCCACCAGCTGCCCGGATGCTCCTGCGCGCCGGCCAGCCATTCGGCCTGCGTCTTCGGCAGCTTGCCATCGGCGCGGATCCAGTGGCTGCGCTTGTTCTTGGCCGGCGGGTTGATCACGCCCGCGATGTGGCCCGAGGCGCCCATCACGAAGCGCTTCTTGCCCGGCAGGATCTGGGTCGAGGCGTAGGCGCCGCCGATCGGCACGATGTGGTCCTCGCGCGAGCCGTAGATATAGGCCGGGATGTCGATGCGGCGCAGGTCGATCTTCTCGCCGCAGACCGTGAGCGCGTCGGGCTCGGCCAGCTTGTTCTCGTGGTACGTGTTGCGCAGGTACCAGGCGTAGAACGGGCCCGGCAGGTTGGTGGCGTCGCTGTTCCAGTAGAGCAGGTCGAAGGGCGGCGGGGTCTCGCCCTTGAGGTAGTTGCCCACCACGTAGTTCCAGACCAGGTCGTTGGGACGCAGGAAGCTGAAGGTGGAAGCCAGGTCGCCGCCGGGCAGCAGGCCGCCCTTGCCGAGCTGCATCTCGCGGTACTGCACCATGGGCTCGTCGACGAAGATGTCGAGGATGCCGGTGTCGCTGAAGTCGAGGAAGGTGGTCAGCAGCGTGACCGAGGCGGCCGGTTCCTCGCCGCGCGCGGCCAGCACCGCGAGCGCGGTCGACAGGATGGTGCCGCCGACGCAGAAGCCCAGCGTGTTGATCTGCGGGCTGCCGCTGATCTCCTGCACGCGGTGGATGGCCTCGATCGCGGCCTGCTCGATGTAGTCGTCCCAGGTCGCCTGCGCGAGCGATTCGTCGGGATTGCGCCAGCTCACCACGAACACGCGGTGACCCTGCTCGTTGGCATAGCGGATCAGCGAGTTCTCGGGCTGCAGGTCGAGGATGTAGAACTTGTTGATGCACGGCGGCACCAGCAGGAACGGGCGCTCGTAGACCTTGGCGGTCAGGGGCTTGTATTCGAGCAGCTGGAAGAACGCGTTCTCGAACACCACCGCGCCCTCGGTGGTGGCGACGTTGCGCCCCACTTCGAAGGCGCTCTCGTCGGTCATGCTCAGGTGGCCCTGGCGCACGTCGTGCAGCAGGTTCTGAATGCCCTTGGCGATGCTCTCGCCCTGGGTGTCGATCGCCTTCTTCTGCGCCTCGGCATTGAAGGCCAGCGAATTGCTCGGCGAAGAAGCGGCCATCCACTGCTCGACCGCGAAGCGCAGCCGCGCCTTGGTCTTCTCGTCGGCATCGATGGCCTCGGCCATCTTCAGCAGCGTGCGGCCGTTGAGCAGGTAGATCGCGGCCGAGAAGGCCGACAGCGGGTTGCCGCTCCAGGCCTCGCCGGCGAAGCGTCGGTCGCCCTCGGGCTTGGCGCCGAAGCCCTGGCCCCAGAGCGCGGTGGCTTCCGCGAGGTACTGCTGCTGGATGGCCTGCAGTGCCGCGGGATCGATCGAGAACTTGGGCAATTCCGGCATCGTGCCCAGGGGGGGCATGCCGGGGATGCCGGGCATTTCGGGCATCTGCCATAGGGGCTTGCCATTGCCGGTCCAGGCGCCCTGCCCGGTCGGCTGCTGGAAGGACTCCAGCGCCTTGCGCCACCCCTGGGTGAGCGCCTGTTGAAAGGGTTCGAACGCGTCGGCCCCCGTTGCTTTCGTCATGGTGTCTCCTGCTCCTCGCCTGAAATCGATCCGGATGGCTTTGCGTCGTTTGAGTATGCTGCATTCGCAAGACGCTCACAACGCCGCGCCGGCGCGGTCCGGACCCCGGTGGCCGTCATCGCACGGCCGGTGTGGAAACACGCTTTACTTCCTCTTTCGTTCGCCCCGCTCTCCTTCCCCAATGTTCATTCATCTCGTCGTGATCGGCTGGCTCTACGTGGTGCTGATGATGGCGGTGGCCGAGGCCACCAACACCACCGGCACCGTGCTCGGCGCCATCATCACCTTTCTACTGTACGGGCTCGCACCCGTGGCACTGGTGGTTTACCTGATGAGCACGCCCGCGCGGCGCCGGGCGCTGAAGGAAAAGGAACGGGCCGCGCAGGAGGCGGCGCGGCGCGCGGCCGCCGAGGAGCTGGCGGCGCAGGCCGGGCATTCAGACCTTCCAGACCAGCGCGGCGAAACGCCCGCTGACCCCGTCGCGCCGGTGCGAAAAGAACCCTGAGGCATTGCGCACGGTGCACCAGGCATCGCCGCCGTCGTTGCCGTGGATCCGCTCGATGCCGAGCGCGCGCAGCCGCTGACGCGCGAGCGCGGGCAGGTCGGCCAGCCACTTGCCCGGCGCGGCGCCCGGCCGGAAGCAGCCGGCGGCCTCGGGCGCATGGGCCTCGAAGGCGGCCTTGACCTCGGCGCCGACCTCGAAGGCCGACGGGCCGATGCAGGGGCCGAGCCAGGCGATGACGTCGCCGCCGGACTGCCCGTCGTCCTCGAAGGCGCGGAAGGCCTGCTCCAGCACCCCGCCCGCGAGCCCGCGCCAGCCCGCATGGGCGGCCGCCACGCGCCGGCCCTCGGTATCGCAGAACAGCACCGGCAGGCAGTCGGCGACCATGATCGTGCAGGCCGCGCCCGCCACCGTGGCGGTGCAGGCATCGGCCGCGGTGCCGTCGGCCACGCCCGCCGCGTCGAGCGACACCACGCCCGTGCCGTGCACCTGCTGCAGGAACACCGGCCGCGCGCCGATCGCCTCGCGCAGCCGCGCGCGGTTGGCCGCGACATGGGCCGCGTCGTCGCCGACGTGGTCGCCGAGGTTGAGGCTGGCGTAACGCCCCTCGGGCCCCTGCGAAACACCACCCTCGCGCGTGGTGCAGACGGCGCGCACGTGGGCCGGCACCGGCCAGTCGGGCACCAGCCAGGGCAGCGCCATCAGGCCTCCGCGTCGGGCGACTGCGAGGGCTGCGCGCGCTGGAAGGCGTCGAGCTGCATGCAGGCGTCGAAGGCCGCCATGCTGCGCGGCAGGCCGCTGAAGTCGCAGTCGAAGCGGCGGCCGTTGAAGACCTGCGGCACCAGGCAGCAGTCGGCCAGGGTGGGCTTGTCGCCCCAGCAGAAGGTGCTGGCGGGCTGCTGTGCGAGCTGGCGCTCGAAGGCCAGCATGCCGTCGCGCACCCAGTGGCGGTACCAGGCGTTCTTGGCTTCCTCGTCGAGCTTCAGGTCCTTCACGAGGTACTTGAGCACGCGCAGGTTGTTCAGCGGATGGATCTCGCAGGCGATCGACTGCGCCAGCGCGCGCACATGGGCGCGGCCCGCGGGATCGCTCGGCAGCAGCGGCGGCTCGGGATGCACCTCGTCGAGGTACTCCATGATCGCCAGCGACTGCGAGAAGCGCTCGCCGTCATCCTCGAGCAGCGGCACCAGGTTGTCGGCCGAGATCGCCGCGTACGGACCGGTGCGGTGCTCGCCGCGCGCGATGTGCACGGGGATGTATTCGTAGTCGAGCCCCTTGAGGTTGAGCGCGATGCGAACGCGGAACGAGGAGGAGGAGCGGAAGTAGTTGTGCAGCTTCATGGTCATGGTTTCGAGGATAGCGTCGGTGCGATTCAGGAGCGGGGCACTGCGGCAAGCACGCAGCGCAGGTCGCGAAGGGTGGCCGCGGGATGTTCCCGTTGCCAGGCGTCGAGCGGGGCGCGCGCGGCGCTCTCCCCGCGCGCGGCCAGGCCCAGGCGCCAGGGCCCGCGCGGGCCCACGGTCTGGTCGGCCGGATGTTCGTGGCCTTCGCCGTCCCCGTACGGCCGGCCTTCGGAGCAGGCCGCGCAGAGCATGCGAATGCCCAGGCTCCAGTTCTCGGCGCCGTCGCCGGCTTCATGGAAGCGCGCGATCAGGGTGTCTACCTCTTCCTGCGACGCTCCCTCGATCCAGAGCTCGAAGGTGGCGTAGTCGGAGGGCGCGATCAGCGCGAGCGCGTCCAACACCGCCACCTCGCGCCCCTGGTGCAGCCGGTAGCCGTTGGGCGCGCCGTCGTGCAGCACGAGATCGCCGTAGCGGTGGCCCGAGCTGGGCAAGGGCACGTTGCGCAGGATCGCGCGCGCGGGATCGATGCGGTCGGCCCACAGCACCTCGCTGGCCTCGTCGCCATGCACGCGGATCGGCGCCAGGCCGGCGAAATGGTCGACCGGGCCCTCGCCCTCGGCCAGCGGAATGCCGTAGAGGCGCCAGGCGCGCCGCGCCGTGGCCCAGTCGCCGAGCGCGGTGGCGGCGATGCCGAGGTTCCAGACCGCGCCCTCGTTGCCCGGGTCGCACTGCACGGCGCGCGCATTGGCCTCGAGCGAGGCGGCCCAGTCGCCGCGGTACTTGTGGATCAGGCCGGCGTTGTACCAGGGCACGGCCCAGTCGGGACGGTGGCTGCTGGCCTCGGCATAGGCCTGCAGCGCGCCGTCCTCGTCGCCATCGTCCTGGCGCGTGTTGCCGAGATCGTTGCAGGCCTGGGCCTTGCCGGCTTTTCCGAATCGAAGGGGCATGAGGAGGAGCGAAGCGGTCGGGGGCGGAAAACGGGCCGTATTCTGCGCCCTGAACGCGGCACCTCGGCCCGCATACCCCGATGGCCGCCCTCGGCGCCCCGGCGGCCGGCCGGCGCCTCTGGCACACTGCCGGCTTCCCCCTCTCCCGCTTCGCCTCCAAAGGATACTTTTCCATGGCCTCCGAGTTCGTCTTCGCCCCGCCCGCGACCGTTTCCGTTCCCGTCGTCGGACAGACCGCCCGCTTCCCGGTGCACCGCATCTACTGCGTGGGCCGCAATTACGAAGATCACGCCAAGGAAATGGGCTTCACCGGCCGCGAACCGCCGTTCTTCTTCATGAAGCCGGCCGACGCCGCCGTGGTGGTCGAGGCCGGCCAGACCGGCACCGTGGACTACCCCACGCTGACCAAGAACCTGCACCACGAGATCGAACTGGTGGTGGCGATCGGCACCGGCGGCAAGAACATCTCGGCCGCCGACGCGCACAAGCACATCTTCGGCTACGCCGTGGGCCTGGACATGACCCGCCGCGACCTGCAGAACGAGATGAAGAAGCAGGGCCGCCCCTGGGACATCGGCAAGGGCTTCGAACAGAGCGCGCCGATCGGCCCGATCGTGCCGGTGGCGCAGGCCGGCGACGCGGAGAAGGCCGAGATCTCGCTGCAGGTGAACGGCAGCGATCGCCAGCGCAGCAACGTGAGCAAGCTGATCTGGAACGTGGCCGAGACAATCGAGCACCTGTCGGCCGCCTGGGAGCTGCAACCCGGCGACCTGATCTACAGCGGCACGCCCGAAGGCGTGGCGGCGGTGGTCGCGGGCGACACGCTGGTGGGCGAAGTCGCCGGCCTGCCCGTGCTGACCGTCAAGATCGTCTGAGGCCGCGAGCACGCCCGCCCCATGCTGCTGCGCATCCCCATCAAGCATTGCAAGAACTGCGGCACCGCGGTGGTCTACCGCGTGCCCGACGACGGCGACACCAAGGAACGCGCCGTCTGCCCGGCCTGCAACACGATCCACTACGAGAACCCGCTCAACGTGGTGGGGACCATCCCCGTGCTCGGCGACAAGGTGCTGCTGTGCAAGCGCAACATCGAGCCGCGCTGGGGCAAGTGGACGCTGCCGGCAGGCTTCATGGAGCTCGAGGAGACCACGGCCCAGGGCGCGGCGCGCGAGACCGACGAGGAAGCCGGTGCGAATTTCGAGATCGAGGGCCTGTTCGCCGTGATGAGCGTGCCGCGCGTGGGGCAGGTGCACCTGTTCTACCGTGCGCGTCTGCTGAACGACCGCTTCGATCCGGGCCACGAGACCATCGAGGCGAAGCTCTTCGCCGAGGACGAGATTCCCTGGGACGAGATCGCCTTTCGCACGGTGCGCGAGGCGCTGCAGCACTACTTCGAGGATCGGCGCCGCGGCAGCTTCGACCGCGTCCACACGATCGACATCGTCTGACCCGATGAAGCACGCCATCTCCCTTCGACGCGGCGCGGCGCTCGCGTTCGCCGCCACCCTGCTGGCCGCCACCGCGGCGCGCGCCGAGACCGTGGGCGAGGTCGACACCGCCTTCAAGCTGATCGGCCCCGACCACAAGATCGTGATCGAGGCCTACGACGACCCCAAGGTCAACGGCGTGACCTGCTACGTCTCGCGCGCCAAGACCGGCGGCATCGCGGGCGCCTTCGGCGTGGCCGAGGACAAGGCCGAGGCCTCGATCGCCTGCCGCCAGGTCGGCCCGGTGAACGTGACGCAGCCGCTGCCCAAGCGCGAGGAGGTCTACAGCGAACGGTTGTCGGTGCTGTTCAAGCGGCTGCGCGTGGTGCGCATGGTCGACGCGCGGCGCAACACGCTGGTCTACCTCACCTACTCCGACCTGCTGATCGACGGCTCGCCGAAGAACAGCGTCACCGCGGTGCCGATCGACCGCGGCACGCCGATCCCGCTGAAGTGATCGCCCGAGGCCGCGCGATCGTTCGCGCGCGCCAAATCCCTGCCGGCCTGGAGGGAAGCGTCCGACGACTTTGCTAGCATCGACCGACCGGGCCGCACGGCCCCGGGATCCGAGGGAACCCTTCAGAACGTCCCCGTTCCAACCGAGCGCCATGCACCTTCAGACTTTTGTTTTCCGAATCGGCGCCGCGGCGCTGCTCGCCGCCGGCATCGCCGCCTGCACGACCACGCCGCTGCCGCCCATGCAGCAGCCCGGCCGCACCGCGACCCCGCCGCCGCAGCGCCAGGCCTTGTTCATCCGGCCCGCCGCCGGCACCACCATCGGCCGCTTCGACGGCGTGCGCAACAAGGGCGTGGACATCGCCGGCAACCTCGGCGACCCGATCGTGGCCTCGGCCGACGGCCGCGTGGTGTACGTGGGCAACGAGCTCGCGGCCTACGGCAACATGGTCATCGTCAAGCACAACGACACCTTCCTCACCGCTTATGCCCACGCGAGCACCATCCTCGTGAAGGAAGGCGCGGTGGTGCGCCAGGGCGAGAAGATCGCCGAGATGGGATCGGGCGGTGACGCCAACCGCGTGAAGCTGCGTTTCGAGATCCGCAAGAACGGCGTGGCCGTCGATCCCGAGCCCTACCTGAGCGGCCGCCTGCAGCAGTAGGCGGGCCTCACAGCAGGCTCTCGGGCACCAGCGGCGCGAGCAGCTCGAGCCGCCAGCGCGCCCAGAAATTCGTCTCCGGCTCGGTGTGCAGGATGGTGTCGGCGCCATCGCCCGCGGCCGGGCTCACCCATTCGATGCCACCGCGCGGCCCGAGCTGCAGCTGGTAGGCGCCGTCGAGCCGGATGAAGCCGATCAGGCTGTTGAGCTGCTGCGCGATCTGCGGGCTGAAGATGAACAGGCCGATCTCGGTGTTGTGCAGCACCGAGCGCGGATCGAAGTTCATCGAGCCGATGAAGACCGTGCGCCCGTCGATCACCGCCGACTTGCCGTGCAGCCGGCCGCTCGAGGTCTCGTACATGCCGAAGCGCCGGCTCTGCTCGACCCGCTTGGGACTGAGCTCGTAGAGCGCCACGCCCAGGCGCAGCATCTCGGCGCGGTAGCGGCGGTAGCCGATGTGCACCAGCGACTCGTCGGTGGCCGCCAGCGAGTTGGTGACCATGATGTAGCCCACGCCGTTGCCGCGAACATGCCGGATGGTTTCCATGCCGCCGCGGCCCGGGATCAGGTAGGGCGTGGTCTGCATGATCTCGGTGCGCGCGCCGCGCAGATGGCGCTGCAGGTTGAACTGCACGCTGTCGGGCGAGACGTCGGCCGGCGCGCCGCGGCTCTCCTCGGGTGCCAGCGCCTTCGCGGGCGCGTCCGCGTAGGCCTCTGCGCGCGCCCAGGCCAGTTGCAGCTGGCCCGCGTCGAGGTCGGCCGCCAGCGGATGGTGGCCCAGCAGGTCGGTGGCCGAGGGTTGCTCGGGCTCGGGCGTGCCCGGCCCGCTCGTGAGCTCGTCGAAGCGCGAGCGCAGTGCCTGCGGCGAGGCGCCGTCGGCCGACACCAGCGACTCGATCGGATAGACGTAGGGGCTGTTCCAGTAGATGTCGAACAGCGACGAGAGCTTGTGGACCACGGGCCCGGCCACCAGCGTGTCGATGTCGATGAAGTTCGAGCCGCCGTCGCGCAGGAAGTACTCGTTGGCGATGTTGCGCCCGCCCATCACCGCCATCGTGTCGTCGACCACGAACAGCTTGTTGTGCATGCGGCGGTGAACGCGGTTGAAGTCGAGCAGCGACGCGGTCCAGCGCGTGCCGAAGTGCTCGCGCCCGGCGGGAAAGGGATTGAACATCCGCACCTCGACGTTCGAATGTGCGGCCAGGCCCAGGAACAGCGGATCGGCGCCGGCCGTGTAGAGGTCGTCGACCAGCAGGCGCACGCGCACGCCGCGCTTCGCCGCATCGCGCAGGTGGCGCAGCAGGTAGCGGCCGGTCTCGTCGTTCTGCACCAGGTAGTACTGCACGTCGATCGAACGCTCGGCGCGGCGGATCAGTTCGATGCGCGCATGCAGCGAGAACTGCGCCATCGGCAGCAGGCGGAAGCCGCTGAGCGGCTCGTCTTCGCCGCGCGGCGCGGTCGCCGTCACGAGGCGGCCGAGCGTGGTGTCGGCGCCGTTCGGGATCGTCACCGACGACCGGCGCGCGACCTCGGTGGGCAGGCCCGCGCAGCCGCCCAGCAGCAGCGCGAAGCCGAGCGTGACCCAGAAGGCGATCGGCCAGGCGCGGCCGATGCGGCCTGCGGGCAAGGTGGCGGGCGAAGCGGAGGGATGTGGCAAGGGGATGGCCGCACCGGAAGGCGATGCGGGCGGCGGTTTCTACCACGAGGCGGCGACCCCATGCAGCCTGCGTAATGTTGAGGCAATGCGCCTGCCTAGCATCGGGGCCGACGCGCCTCTCTCCCACGGCTGCCGCGTCCCGCACCTGGCGGCCTGCCGCGCCGCACCGGGTTCCCTCCATCGCTTCGCAGATCCTGCCGCACATCGATGACCCTCGGACTCGCCACGCCGTCTCTTCCTCTTGCCTCGACCTGGTCGATCGCTGGGCCTGCCGCCATCGCGCAAGACGCCAGACCGCGCCGGCTCGAACTGGTCGATGCCTTGCGCGGCTTTGCGTTGTTCGGCGCGCCGGCCGTGGCCCTGCGCGGCTTCGCGCCGTCCGACTTCGCGGGCGCCGCCGTCTCGTGGCCGCTCCTCGTGCTGGCGGGACTGCTGGCCGGCCTGGTCTTCGGCCATGCGCAGGTGCTGCGGCAGTCGGTGGCCCATCGACGGTTCTGGCGTTGGCTGCCGCTGGCGAGCCTCGCGACGGGCTGGCTGCTCGCGTCGCAGGTTCCGGCCGGTCGATTCACGGCCGGCCTGCTCCACGCGGCCGCGGCGCTTTTCTGCATCGCGGCCTTCGTGCTGCTGTTCCAGCGCACCGCCTGGCGGCGCCGGCTGCGCAAGCTGACACCGCTCGGGCGCATGGCCTGGAGCAACGGCGTCGTGCAACTGCTGGCGGGCCTGAGCCTCTTCTACGGCGTCGGCCCGGGCCTGTGCCCGAAGTTCGGCGTGGCGGGCATGGCCATCGCCTGCATGGCGATCCTGGCGCTGCAGGCCGCCGCGAGCTGTTGGTGGCTGCGACGCTACCGGCTCGGCCCGCTCGAATGGGCCTGGCGCAGCCTGGTGCGGGGGCGCATGGCGCCGATGCGCTCGAACCGGGAAGGACGGGCCTGATGGCAGCGGGCGCCTCTAAGAGAGACTTAACAATGCACTGCAACAATTCCCGGCGGATGGCCGGAGAGCCGCCCAGGGACCACGCAACACCGCGCCCTCGCCGGGGATCTCATGGCCAACCCGTTTTCGCCCTGCCCTTGCAGCATCGAGCATCTGAACAGCGCCCCGCAACAGGCCTGGATGCGCTTCTTCCCGTGGTTGAAACCCTACCGCTGCGGGAACTGCGGCAAGTCGCAGCTGTTGCCGCAAAGGGCCGTCGAACGGGCCCTGACGAGCCTGGGCAGCAGGAAGCTTCCGCGCCGAGCCCGCCCCAAGCAGGCAAGGCTTCTGTAGCACGCCAGTCACGGGTGGGAGCTCTGCTCTTCCGGTCCCTGCTGGCTTGCGGTACAACGTGTAGGTGTAACCCCCTGTAAACCGTGGGGTGCGAACTTACGTTAGGACCGCATGCGAGCATCCGACCCTTTCTTCATCGCTTTCGTTTTCATCGCCGGCATTGGTGCTGGCGCCGCCCTCATGGCCATGCTGGCCATCCTGCGGGCGGAGAAGCCGCGACGGCAGCCGAAGCCTCGTGCTCAGCGCGAGCACGTCGTCATCGGACAGACGGGTTTCGGCAGCCTCTGAGAGGCGCGGCGCAACGGTGATGCGCCAGGCGCGACGCCGCGAACGCGGGCGCAGCCTGGGAGTGCGAGGGCCCGGCGTCGAGGCCCCGCCGCTCAGAGGCGAAAGCCCGTCTTTCCCTCGTCGATCATGCGATGGGCGAAGGCGACGCAATTCGAGAGAAGCTCTTCCTCGGACCTGAAGGTGCCGATGCCGTGGCGGATGCGCCGAGATGCCTGGCCTTCCTTCTCGAAAGTCACCCACGCGGGCCATTCGCCATTTTCCGGGTCCTGGATGTGGCGGCGTGCAACGATGCCGTCCTTCTTGAGGATTTCGATGTGCTGCATCGGATGTCCATTTTTTTCTTGAGTGCGGGATTATTCTCGCGACAAGGTCTCAGGAACATGTCAGGCATCGGCGGAGTTGTCACGGCAGGTAAGGGATGGCGGCGATATGAAGCGGGCGCGCGGCTTCAGGCGGCATGAATCGGCGTCACGCTTTTCGGACACCTGCTCGCGGCGAAATCACTGTATATTCAAACAGTATTTCCACGCCGATTCTTGCCATGACCCAAGTTGAGCTGTTCCATCAACCGGCCATCGTCGATGGCGCCCATCCCGAGCCTTTCGAAGAAGCACCGCCGGCGCGGCAGAAAGCAGGGCCAGCACGGTCTTCCGCGGAGCCGGATACCGAGCCTCACGCCGGTTACGAGGTGCTCCTCGCCGACTATGCACACGCCACCGACGAAGCCATCGGCCTAGCGCAGCGGCGTTTCCAGCGCGAGCTCGAGCGCCAACTGGGCAGCGAGGTACTGCCGGCGCTGCGCGCTTTCCAGAACGCGAGCGAATCGAGCGAGAACGAACTCTCGAAGGCCGACATCGCGCTCGCGCGCCGCTGGGCCAAGGCCTACGACACGGCCAGGACCGCGGGCTTCCGGGATCTGGGCGATACGGACGAGGCCTTCTTCGAGGTCCGCGCGACGGCGTAGTCCTCGAGTAGTGGCCCGGTCGGGCCGGCACAATGGCCGCTTCTCATTCAGGTCCCGAGGAACATCCGCCTATGGCCGACGACGTCTCCATGGTCTTCTTCGCATCGAGCGCCTCCAGCCCCGATCTGAACGAGGCCGCGCGACTGCTGACCGAGCAAGGCCTGGACGTCGCCGCCGACGGCGACGCGCTCGTCGTCCAGTGGGAAGACGACGGCCCCGCCCTACGGATCAGGCTGTCCGCCGCGCCGCACGTGAACGCGGAAGCCATCGAGATCGCAGAAGGTACGGCGCATGCCGCCGCCATGCGCAGATGCAATGCCCGTTTCGAGATCGACATCGACGACCTCGACGAGACGCTGGACGAGATCAACACGCTGATCGAGGTGCAGGCGACGCTGCAGGATGCGACGGACGGCTACCTCTTCAATTCGTGGAACGGCGAGCTGAGCGCGCCGGATTCATCGCGCGGTTGATCGCGGCTCTACGAAACGAGCACGTCTCGAACACGACAAAAAAAAACGGGTCAGAGCTTGTGGCTCTGACCCGTTGTTCCATCTCGCGATGATTGTTGGTCGGTGTGAAAGGATTCGAACCTTCGACCCCTTGCACCCCATGCAAGTGCGCTACCAGGCTGCGCCACACACCGAAGCTCTCGATTATAGCCTTCTCTTTTCAGCGTCCGACGGTCAGCAACTCACGAATTTCAAAAAGCTCGCGGCGAAGCTGCAACAACTGCGACAGGTCGACGCTGCGGGCCGCGCTCGGCGTGGCTTCTTCGTCGTGCAGCGCGGCCTCGAACGCCTCGTGATCGATCTCGACGGCCTCCATGCCCTCGAGCGGAACCTCGCCCGCCTTGCGACGGTCGCGTTCGTGCTGCACCAGTTCCTGCAGCTTGTTGCGCGCACCGCTGATCGTGAAGCCCTGGTCGTAGAGCAGGTCGCGGATGCGGCGGATCATCAGCACTTCATGGTGCTGGTAGTAGCGCCGGTTGCCGCGCCGCTTCATCGGGCGCAACTGCGTGAACTCCTGCTCCCAGTAGCGCAGCACATGCGGTTTCACCCCACAGAGTTCGCCGACCTCACCGATGGTGAAGTAGCGTTTGACGGGGATGGGCGGGAGTGCCTTGTCGGCCATGTTCTCCATTGAAATCAACTCTGCGCGCGGCAAACCTCAGAGGTTACTCCACGGAAGCGCGCACGAACAAGCCTTATTCGGAACCCAGGCTCCACTCGACCTCGGGAGAGGCGTTCGGATCGATGTTCCCGTGAATCTGTTCCTTGAGCTTCGCGCTCGCGTGGAAGGTCGCGACGCGCCGCTCGCCGATCGGAATGGCTTCGCCGGTGCGCGGATTGCGGCCCGGACGCGGCGCCTTCACGCGGATCTGGAAGTTGCCGAAGCCCGAGATCTTCACGTCCGTGCCTTCGATCAGGCTGTTGGCGACCAGGTCGAAGAAGGCCTCGACCATGTCCTTGGACTCGCGCTTGTTCAGGCCGATCTGCTCGAACAGCAGGTCGGCCAGATGCGCCTTGGTGAGCGCGGGCGTCTCGAGTGCTTCGAGCGTGAATTCGACGGCATTCATTCGGGTCATCCTCTCAGGCGTCCGCCCACCTTCGCGGCCAGTTGATCGACGATGGCGCGCACGGCCGGCTCGACCTGCTCGTCGGTCAGGGTGGCGCTGTCGCCCTGGAAGCTCAGGCGCACCGCCATGCTCTTCTCGCCGGGCTGCAGGCCACCGGCCGCGGCCACCGTGCCGTCGCGCGCGGGCTGCGGGCGGTAGATGTCGAACAGCACCGCGTCGCGCAGCAGGCCTTGCGCGGCACCGGTCGAACGGATGGCGTCGATCAGCGCATCGTGCGTGACGGCTTCGGCCACCACCACCGCGATGTCACGCTCGACCGCCTGGTGCTTGGGCACGGCCTGCGCCACCGGTACCGGACGCGCGGTGACCGCATCGAGGTCGAGCTCGAACAGCACGGCGGGCTGCGCGAAGTCCCACTTCTGGCGCCAGCGCGGATGCAGCTCGCCGACGAAGCCGATGGCCTTGCCGTCGATCGTCACGCGCGCCGAGCGGCCCGGATGCAGGGCCGGATGCTCGGCAGGCTCGAAGCGCGGCACCAGCGGCGCGAGCAGCGCCTCGACATCGCCCTTCACGTCGTAGAAGTCGACGCGCTGCGCCTTGCCGTCCCAGCGCGCTTCGTCGGCATCGCCCCAGGCGAGACCGGCCACGCGCATCGGCTGATGCACGCCGCGCACGGTGCTGTCGGTGGTGACCACGCCGTCGTCGCGCAGGAACACGCGGCCCACCTCGAACACGCGCACGCGCGGCGCCTTGCGGTCGAGATTGAACTTGAGCACCTGCAGCAGCGAGCCGAGCAGCGACGAACGCATCACGCTCATCTGGCTCGCGATCGGGTTCAGCAGCTTGACCGGGTTGTCGTTGCCCGCGAGCTCCTTCTCCCAGTCGGCTTCGACGAAGCTGAAGTTAATGGTTTCCTGGTAGCCCAGCGCGGCCAGGCCGCGGCGCACCGCGAAACGGCTGCGCTGCGCCTCGGGACGCACGCGCGCGGTGATCGGCGCGAGCGGCGCGGTGGTCGGCAGGTTGTTGAAGCCGATCAGGCGCGCGACCTCCTCGATCAGGTCTTCCTCGATCAGCAGATCGAAGCGGTGCGGCGGCGGCACGATGGTCAGCGTGCCATCGCCTTCGGTCAGCGCGAAGCCCAGCCGGCGCAGCGCGTCCACGCACTGGGCCTGGGTCAGCGGCATGCCGATCACGCGCGCGGCGCGCGCCACGCGCAGCGTCACGGGCAGCGCCTCGGGCACGCGCAGGATCTGGTCGTCCATGGCGCCGGCCTGGCCGCCGCAGATCTCGACGATCAGCTGCGTGATGCGCTCGATGATCTCGACGGTGCGGCTCGGGTCGACGCCGCGCTCGTAGCGGTGGCCGGCGTCGGTCGAGAAGTTGAAGCGGCGCGAGCGGCCCTGCACCGCTTCGGGCCACCAGAACGCGGCCTCGACGTAGATGTTGCGCGTATCGTCCGAGACCGCGGTGGCGTCGCCACCCATGATGCCTGCGAGCGATTCGACTTCGCGGTCGTCGGCGATCACGCCCACCTTGTCGTCGACCGTGATCGTGGTGCCATTGAGCAGCTTGAGCTGTTCGCCAGCCTTGCCCCAGCGCACCGTGAGGCCGCCGTGGATCTTGTCGAGGTCGAAGATGTGGCTGGGCTGGCCGTACTCGAACATCACGTAGTTCGAGATGTCGACCAGCGGCGTCACGCTGCGCTGGCCGCAGCGCGCGAGGCGCTCGACCATCCAGGCCGGGGTCGCGACCTTGGTGTCGACGCCGCGCACGATGCGGCCCGAGAAGCGGCCGCAGAGCTCGGGCGCCTCGACCTTCACCGGGAGCTTGTCGGCGAAGGCCGCCTCGACCGGCGCCACGGTGCGCGGCTTGAGCGGCGCACCGGTCAGCGCGGCGAGTTCGCGCGCCACGCCGTACACGCTGAGGCCGTGCGCGAGGTTGGGCGTGAGCTTGAGCGTGAGCAGCGTGTCGTCGAGCTTGAGCACTTCGCGCACGTCGACGCCGATGGGCGCGTCGGCCGCGAGTTCGAGCAGGCCGCCGTGGTCTTCGCTCAGCTGCAGTTCGCGCGCCGAGCACAGCATGCCCTGGCTCTCGACGCCGCGCAGCTTGCCGAGCTTGATCAGGAACGGCTTGCCGTCCTCGCCGGGCGGCAGTTCGGCACCCACCAGCGCGCACGGCACCTTGATGCCGACGCGCGCATTGGGCGCGCCGCACACGATGTTGAGCAAGGCGCCCTGCCCCGCGTCGACCTGGCACACGCGCAGGCGGTCGGCGTTCGGGTGCTGGACGGCTTCCTTGATCTCGCCCACCACGATGCGCGTGAAGGGCGGCGCCGCCGGCCGGCGCTCCTCGACCTCGAAGCCGCCCATGGTGAGCGTTTCGGCCAGTTCGGCGCTGTCGATGGGCGGGTTGCAGAACTCGCGCAGCCAGGATTCCGGGAATTGCATCTCTTCGATCTCGATCTGTTTTTCTGGTGTGGAAGGTCTCGTTTCGTCTCGCGCGTCAGCGGGTCACTGGAATTGCGAGAGGAAGCGCAGGTCGCCGTCGAAGAACAGGCGAAGGTCGTTCACGCCGTAGCGCAGCATCGTGAGGCGGTCGGGGCCCATGCCGAAAGCGAAGCCGATGTAGCGCTCGGGGTCGAGGCCCATGTTGCGCACCACGTTCGGATGCACCTGGCCCGAACCCGACACCTCGAGCCAGCGACCGGCCAGCGGGCCGCTCTGGAACTGGATGTCGATCTCGGCGCTCGGTTCGGTGAACGGGAAGAAGCTCGGCCGGAAGCGCAGCACGAGGTCGTCGCGCTCGAAGAAGGTGCGGCAGAAGTCGGTGAAGACGACCTTGAGGTCCTTGAAGCTCACGTTCTCGCCGAGCCACAGGCCTTCGCACTGATGAAACATCGGCGAATGGGTGGCATCGCTGTCGACGCGGTAGGTGCGGCCCGGCGCGATCACGCGGATCTCGGGCGCCTTGATCGTGCCGGTGGTGTCGGCGGCCGCGGCCGCGAACTCGGCCGCGTACTTCTTGATGTGCTGGTGGGCGTAGCGCACCTGCATCGGGCTGGTGTGCGGACGCAGGTTGTAGGGGATGCCGTCCTCGCCGTTCAGGTCGACGTAGAAGGTGTCCTGCATCGAACGCGCCGGATGGTTCGGCGGGTTGTTGAGCGAGGTGAAGCTGTGCCAGTCGCTCTCGATCTCGGGACCGTCGGCCACGTCGAAGCCCATGCTCGAGAAGATCTCCTCGATGCGCTCGAGGGTGCGGCTCACCGGGTGCAGGCCGCCGGGGATGCGGCGGCGGCCGGGCAGGCTCACGTCGAGCGCCTCGGCGCGCAGCTGCTGCGAGAGTTCCTCGTCGGCCAGTTGCTGGCGGCGTTCGTTCAGGGCGGACTCGATCGCCTGCTTGGCCACGTTGATGGCGGCACCGCGCGACTTCTTCTCGTCGACGCTCAGCGCGGCCATGCCCTTCATCAGCTCGGTGATGCGGCCCGACTTGCCCAGGAACTGGGCCTTGGCGTTCTCGAGCTCAGCGGGGGTCTTCGCCTGCGCGAAGGCGGCACGTGCGGTGTCGACCAGGGAGTCCAACTCGTTCATAGCAACAACAGATTTCTTCGGGGGAAAAATAAAAAAGGGCTGGTGCTCTTTCAAGCGCCAGCCCTTGTGCCGTGGGCGCAGGAAACTGTCCGGGGACGGTTACCCGCTGTGCAGAATCAAGCAGCCAGCTTGGCCTTGACCTGCTCCACGATGCCCGCAAAAGCGGCCTTGTCGTGCACGGCGATGTCCGCAAGCATCTTGCGGTCGATCTCGATCCCGGCCTTGCGGATGCCGTTGGCGAACTGGCTGTAGGTCAGGCCCAGTTCACGCGAGGCGGCGTTGATACGCGCGATCCACAGTTGACGGAACACGCGCTTCTTGGTGCGGCGGTCACGGTAGGCGTATTGGCCTGCCTTCATCACCGCCTGTTTGGCGATGCGGAAGACATTGCCGCGGCGACCGCGGAAACCCTTGGCGAGTGCGAGAACTTTCTTGTGGCGGGCGCGAGCCGTTACACCACGTTTGACGCGAGGCATGTGAGTACTCCTTGTTCGTCAGTTGATCAAATGCCCATGCCGGGCAGCATCGCGGCCATCGAAACCATGTTGGTTTCGTGCACCGACACCGCACCACGCAGGTGACGCTTGTTCTTGGTGGTCTTCTTGGTCAGGATGTGACGCTTGAAGGCTTGACCGCGCTTGACGGTGCCACCGGGACGAACGCGGAAACGTTTCTTCGCGCTGCTCTTGGTCTTCATTTTGGGCATGTGAATGCTCCTTTAATTTGTGCTCGTGAGGCGCCGTGGATGAACTCCATGGACTTGTTGGCCCCGAGACACTTCTTCATCCCGCCACCGCCCGCGCTTGCCTTGCAGCGCGCGCCGGCGATCGGCGAAATCCCTTCGAATTCTCACATCCGATCAAGCCAGCGACTCGCACCGCCGGACCCGACCGGATCTTTGTTCGCTCAGGCGCCAGCCGGAGCCGGTGCCGCCGCGTTTTCCGTCGCCGGCTTGGCCGGAGCCCCACCGGGCTTCTTGCGGCCCGGCGCGATCATCATGATCATCTGCCGGCCTTCGAGCTTCGGAAACTGCTCGACGAGGATCGTGTCGCCGAGCTCGTCGCGGATGCGCTGCAGCAGGGCCAGACCGAGTTCCTGGTGCGTGATCTCGCGCCCCCGGAAGCGCAGCGTGATCTTGCACTTGTCGCCATCCTCAAGAAAGCGCCGGATGTTGCGCATCTTGATGTTGTAGTCGCCATCGTCGGTACCGGGCCGGAACTTGATTTCCTTGACCTCGATGACCTTCTGCTTGGACTTCGCCTCGGCCGCCTTCTTCTGCTCGTGGTACTTGAACTTGCCGTACTCGATCAGGCGGCACACCGGTGGATTGGCCGCCGCGACGACCTCCACCAGATCCACGTCCTGCTCACCGGCGAGACGCAAGGCCTCCGCAAGACTCACAACACCCAATTGCTCGTTATCCGGGCCGATCAGGCGGACTTCCGGGGCCATGATTTCCCGGTTCAGGCGATGTTGGCGTTCCTCGCGGTGGCGGCGGTCGCGAAATGCAGTAGCGATGGTTGGTATCCTCTAAGTTTTGCTACAAAAAGAGTAGCGAAAGCCGCTCAGTCCTCGCGGGCAAGCGGTACATTTGGCAGAAACATGTGGGGTGTTTCGACGACAAATCAACGCTTGTCAGCAACATCCTGGACGAGCCGTTGCGCGAACGATTCGAGGGACATTGCACCGAGGTCTTGGTTGCCCCGGGCGCGCACTGCGACGGCGCCAGCTTCCTTTTCCTTGTCGCCCACGACAACGATGTAAGGGAGCTTTTGCAACGAATGCTTGCGTATTTTATACGTAATCTTCTCGTTGTGCAGATCGAGCTGGACCCTAAGCCCTTGATTTTGCAGCGTTTTCGCAACTTGCGCGGCGTAATCGGCCTGTCCTTCGCTGATATTGAGCACCGCCACCTGCACCGGAGCGAGCCAGGCGGGCATCGCGCCGGCATGGTGTTCGATCAGCATGCCGATGAACCGCTCGAGGCTGCCGACGATCGCACGGTGCAGCATCACCGGGTGCGCGCGGCCACTCGATTCCGTCACGTACTCGCCACCCAGGCGCTCGGCCGTGTTGAAGTCGACCTGCATCGTGCCGCACTGCCACTGACGGCCGATCGCATCGCGCAGCGTGTATTCGATCTTCGGGCCATAGAAGGCGCCGTCGCCCGGAGCGATCACGAACTCCACGCCCGAGCGGCGCAGCGATTCCATCACTGCGTGCTCGGCCTTGTCCCAGAGCTCGTCCGAACCCACGCGGTTCTCGGGCCGCGTCGCGACCTTGTAGAGGATGTCCGTGAAGCCGAAGTCCGCGTACACCTTCTGCAGCTGCGCCGTGTAGGCGATGCATTCGTCGAGGATCTGGTCCTCCGTGCAGAAGATGTGGCCGTCGTCCTGCGTGAAGCCGCGCACGCGCATGATCCCGTGCAGCGCGCCGCTGGGCTCGTTGCGGTGGCACTGGCCGAACTCGCCGTAGCGCAGCGGCAGGTCGCGGTAGCTGCGCAGGTCGCTCTTGAAGATCAGCACGTGGCCCGGGCAGTTCATCGGCTTCAACGCGTACTCGCGCTTCTCCGACTCCGTCGTGAACATGTTGTCGCGGTAGTTCTGCCAGTGGCCCGTCTTCTCCCACAGGCTCTTGTCGAGGATCTGCGGACCCTTCACTTCCCAGTAGCCCGTGTCGCGGTAGATGCCGCGCATGTACTGCTCGACCTGCTGCCAGACCGCCCAGCCCTTGGGATGCCAGAACACCACGCCCGGCGCCACTTCGTCGATGTGGAACAGGTCGAGTTCCTTGCCGAGGCGGCGGTGGTCGCGCTTCTCGGCTTCCTCGATGCGCTGGATGTACTGGTCGAGCTGCTTCTTGTCGGCCCAGGCCGTGCCGTAGATGCGCTGCAACTGCTCGTTCTTGGCATCGCCGCGCCAGTAGGCGCCGGCCAGCTTCGTGAGCTTGAAGACCTTGAGGAAACGCGTGTTCGGCACGTGCGGGCCGCGGCACATGTCGACGTATTCCTGGTGGTAGTACAGGCCCATGGCCTGCTCGTCGGGCATGTCCTCGACCAGGCGCAGCTTGTAGTCCTCGCCGCGCGACTTGAAGACCTCGATCACCTCGGCGCGCGGCGTCATCTTCTTGACCACGTCGTAGTCCTGCGCGATCAGCTCGCGCATGCGCGCCTCGATCGCGGCCATGTCCTCGGGCGTGAAGGGGCGCTCGAACGCGATGTCGTAGTAGAAGCCCTCCTCGATCACCGGGCCGATCACCATCCGGGCCGTCGGATAGAGCTGCTTGACCGCGTGGCCGACCAGGTGGGCCGTCGAGTGGCGGATGATCTCCAGGCCCTCGTCGTCCTTGGGCGTGATGATCTGGAGCTTGGCATCGTGGTCGATGATGTCGCTGGCGTCGACCAGCCGGCCGTCGACCTTGCCGGCCACCGTCATCTTGGCGAGGCCGGGGCCGATGGACTTGGCGACGTCGGCCACCGAGACCGGGCCGGGATACTCGCGCTGCGAGTTGTCGGGAAGCGTGATGTGGATCATGAAAAACCTCGGGCGAAAAACAAAAAAGCGCGGTGGATGACCGCGCTTTGCTGTGGCAGGGAAGCTGGCTCGAACCAGCGCGCGCGGTTTAGCGGGCGCTTCCTTCGAAGAAGAAAACACCGCAGATGGCTTGCGGGGTAGTTCGCGGTGTCATAACCAAAGTGCCTTTCTCGCCCTTGTTGACTGACAGTGGAGCCCATGATTCTAGCCGCTCGGCGCGCCGACCGCGCCGCGGCACGCGAAGTCCGCCTGGGCGAGCCGGCATTCGCACGCACGAAAAAAAGCCCGGCGCGCGGCCGGGCTTCAGGTGACAGCGAATGTCGAGTCAGTCGCTCAGTGGAACTGCTCTTCTTCCGTCGAACCGGTCAGTGCCTTCACGCTCGACTGGCCGCCCTGGATCACGGTGGTCACGTCGTCGAAGTAGCCCGCGCCGACTTCCTGCTGGTGCGACACGAAGGTGTAGCCCTGTTCGCGCGCCGCGAATTCCGGCTCCTGGACCATGTTCACGTAGTGCTTCATGCCCTCGCCGCGTGCATAGGCGTGCGCGAACTTGAAGGTGTTGTACCAGTTGACGTGGATGCCGGCCAGCGTGATGAACTGGTACTTGTAGCCCAGGTCCGAGAGGTCTTCCTGGAAGGTCGCGATCTGCTTGTCGTCCAGGTTCTTCTTCCAGTTGAACGACGGCGAGCAGTTGTACGACAGCAGCTTGCCCGGGCAGGCGGCATGCACGGCCTGCGCGAACTCGCGGGCGAAGCCGATGTCGGGCACGCCGGTTTCGCACCACACCAGGTCGGCATAGGGCGCGTAGGCGACGCCGCGGCTGATGGCCTGCTCGAGGCCATTCTTCACGCGGTAGAAGCCTTCCGAGGTGCGCTCGCCGGTCAGGAAGGGCTTGTCGTTGGCGTCGTGGTCCGACGTGATCAGGTTCGCGGCTTCGGCGTCGGTGCGGGCCAGCACGATGGTGGGCACGCCCAGCACATCGGCGGCGAAACGCGCGGCGATCAGCTTCTCGCAGGCTTCGCGCGTCGGCACCAGCACCTTGCCACCCATGTGGCCGCACTTCTTGACGGCGGCCAGCTGGTCTTCGAAGTGCACGCCGGCGGCGCCCGCGGCGATCATGTTCTTCATCAGTTCAAAGGCGTTGAGCACGCCGCCGAAACCGGCTTCGGCATCGGCCACGATCGGCAGGAAGTAGTCGATGAATTCCTTGTCGCCCGGGTTCACGCCACGGCCCCACTGGATTTCATCGGCGCGGCGGAAGGTGTTGTTGATGCGGCGGACCATGGTGGGCACCGAGTCGTACGCGTAGAGCGACTGGTCGGGGTACATGGTTTCCGAGCTGTTGCCGTCGGCGGCCACTTGCCAGCCCGACAGGTACACGGCTTCGAGGCCGGCCTTGGCCTGCTGCATGGCCTGGCCGGCGGAGATCGCGCCGAAGGCGTTCACGTAGCCCTTCTTCGAACCGCCGTTGATCTTGTCCCAGAGCTTCTCGGCGCCGCGCTTGGCGAGCGTGTAGTCGATCGGGAACGAACCGCGCAGGCGCACCACGTCGGCCGCGCTGTAGCCGCGCTTCACGCCCTTCCAGCGGGCGTCCGTGGCCCATTCTTTCTCGAGGGCGGCAATCTGCTGTTCGCGGCTGAGTTGTTCGGTGAGGGTCTGGGGCATGGTCACTCCGTGAGTTGATTGAAGGGTTGGTTTCGAGCGTTTCGGCGCTGCGGCCATGGGCTTACTGTAATCGCGTCGCCCACTCTTATGTCTTATAGAAGACATATTTTTTCCCCAACAAAATCAATAACTTACGAAGATATTTCTCAATGAGAAAACAACTTTCTCATATTGAGAAAAAATACTGCGGTGCAGCAGCGGCGATTTTCACGATGCGCAATCACTCTTTCGTCTGTGAAAAACGCGGGCCGGAACGCGCGCCCTCAACGCCGCGAATGTGCGATCCAGTCGCCGCCCGCGATCACCGCGTGACCCTCGATGCGCGACGGATGGATCTCGTAGACCAGGCAATCGAACGCGCGGCCGTCGCGGGCCTGCACGCGCAGCCAGCGCTTGATGTACTCGCCCGAATCGTCGTCGGCCACTTCCTCGAGCCGGTCGAGCGCGACCTCCACCTGCGCATCGATCGCGTAGATCTCGCCCTTCACGCGGCCCTCGCCGCCCAGCACCATGCCCGGATAGGCGCCGAGGTCGTAGAGCGTGCCCGCGACCTCGGCGTCGGCCACGCGGAGCGGCAGCGGCGCGAAGCGCGCGATGTCGTTGCGCCCGCCCGCGCGCAAGGTGCCGTAGACGAAGACGTGGCGCACGCCCGGCGCATGCGTCGATTGCGGCATCATCGATGCTTCCTTTCTCCAAATCACCCCAGTCTATTGAACCCCGCCGCACCCGCCCCAGGCCGGCTCATGGCCTACGGCTGCCTCGCGCTGAGCATGTCGCTCGTGGGCTGCTATGTCGCCCTCTCCAAGCCGCTGGTCGCGGCCTTCCCGGTGCTGCTGCTGGCCTGGCTGCGCTTCGGCATCGCGGCGCTCGCCATGCCGCACTGGCTGCGCCGCGCACCCGACGAAGCACCGATGACCGCGCGCACGCGCTGGCTGGTGTTCCTCGAGTCCTTCCTCGGCAATTTCCTGTTCTCGATCTGCATGCTGTTCGGCGTGAGCCTCACGAGCGCGGTCTCGGCGGGCGTGATCATGGCGTCGATCCCGGCGGCGGTCGCGGTGGCGAGCTGGCTGTTCCTGCGCGAGCGCATCACGCTGCGCATCGGCCTCGCGATCCTCTGCGCGGCGATCGGCATCGGGCTGCTCGCGCTCGCGCCTGCGCATGCGAGCGCGCACCCGGGCACGGGCGCCTCCTCGTCGACGCCGTGGCTCGGCAACCTGCTGGTGTTCTGCGCGGTGCTCTGCGAGGCCGCCTATGCGGTGATCGGCAAGTCGCTCACCGGCCGGCTGGGACCCAAGCGAATCTCCTCGCTGATCAACCTCTGGGGCTTCGTGCTCAGCACGCCGCTGGGCGTCTGGTTCGCGCTGCAGTTCGACTTCGCCGCGGTGCGCCCCGGCCTCTGGCTGCTGCTGGTCGCCTACGCACTCGCAGCGAGCATCTGGACGGTGTGGCTCTGGATGACCGGACTGCGCCACATTCCCGCCGCGCAGGCCGGTGTTTTCGCGGTGATGCTGCCCGTGAGCGCAGCGCTCGTGGGCGTGCTCGTGCTCGGGGAAAGCCTCTCCCTGGTGCAGCTGTTCGCGTTCGCGCTCGCTCTCGCAGGCGTCTTCCTGGCGACCTGGCCCGCGCGCCGCAGGCAAAACGGGCGCTCTCCCCTCTGAAAAAACAACAACCTCCAATGAAAAAAGCGCTTTTTCCCTTGGAAACGCGTTTTTTCTCATTTAGCATCCGCGATGCCAGTGGAGACCCTGTTTTTCATTGGTGACGTTCAACCAAAAAAGGAAATCAACCATGGCAACTGCAAAGAAGGCTCCGGCCAAGAAAGCGCCGGCTAAGAAGGCCGCTGCTCCCGCGAAGAAGGCTGCTGCTCCCGCGAAGAAGGCCGCTGCACCGGCGAAGAAGGCTGCTGCTCCTGCGAAGAAGGCTGCCGCACCGGCGAAGAAGGCTGCTGCTCCCGCCAAGAAGGCTGCACCCGCGAAGAAGGCTGCTGCAAAGGCTCCCGCCAAGAAGCGCACCCCGAACGCCGCCTTCATGAAGGCCCTGACCCCCAGCCCCGCACTGGCTGCCGTGGTCGGTTCGACGCCGCTGCCGCGCACCGCCGTCGTGAGCAAGCTGTGGGACTACATCAAGAAGAACAACCTGCAAGACAAGGCCAACAAGCGCAACATCAACGCCGACGCCAAGCTGAAGGAAATCTTCGGCAAGGCCCAAGTGTCGATGTTCGAACTGGCCGCGCTGATCGGCAAGCACGTCAAGTAAGCGCACCACTCGAACGGCCTCCGGGCCGATCAGGAAAGCCGGCGACAGCCGGCTTTTTTTCGTCCGTACTTTTCGCGATCGCCTCAGCGCGAAGCGCCGGCATCGTGCGCGAAGAAGCGCGAGGGCGTGCAGCCGAAGTGACGCCGGAAGGTCTCGATGAAGGCACTCACCGAGCTGTAGCCCACCGTCAGCGCCACCGTCGTCACGGGCTCGCCCACGCCCAGCAATTGCACCGCCTTGAGCAACCGCGCCTGCTGGCGCCACTGCGCGAAGCTCAGGCCGGTCTCGGCGGCGAAGCGGCGCGTGAGCGTGCGGCGCGCCATGCCGATGCGATCGGCCCATTGCTCGATCGTGTCGTCGCGCGCGGGATCGTCGGCCAGCGCGGTGGCCAGCGCGAGCAGGCGCCGCTCCTGCGGCAGCGCGAGATGCAGCGAGGTCCGCGTGCCCGCCGCCAGTTCGTCGACCAGCACTCCCACCAGCCGCAGGCGGCGCGCTGCCTCCCCCTCTTCGCCGAGCGACACCAGCCGCCCCACCAGCTCGCGGATCAGCGGCGTCGACGCGAACACATGCGGCTGCGCGGGCAAGGCCGTCGTCAGCGCCGGATCGAGATAGAGGCTCCACCCGGCCGTCGCGCCATGGCTTTGCGCCGCGTGCGCGCAGCGCGGCGCGATCCAGCCGATCCATCCGGGCGGCAGCACCCAGCGCCCCGCACTCGTCTCGATCAGCTGCAGGCCCGCGCGCAACGCGAACAGCTGGCCTTCCTCGTGCGCATGCGCGCCCGTGGTGCGCGGCGCCTCGTAGGCGTTGAGATCGAGCCGCACCATGGGCTCAGCCATCGCATCGCTCCATCCGTGACATGGCCCGATGGCGATACCGATTGGCACCGCGCCGCAAGCCCGCGACGCAGCGCCTGCCTAGCATCGAAGCCTTCGATCCACCCTTCCCTCTCTTCCTCAAGGAACCGCCATGAAAGCCCAGGATGTCCTGCCCGATGACCAGAACTTTGCCGTCCTCAACGGCCAGCCCGTGCGCAAGGGCTCGGTCGGTGCCTTCCTCGCCAACGTGCGCGTGCTGGAGGATGCCCAGGCCGGCGAGGCGCAGCGTCAGGCCGCGCACGAGGACCTCGTCGGCCTGATCCCCGCGCTCGAGGCGCTCGGCCTGTTCGACGTGTTCGAGCTGCGCTCCGCAGCCCTGCGCGCGGAGGTCGCGAGGCATCGCGCCGCGCTCAGCTCCGCGCCTGCTGCTGCGCCGCGCGCCTGATCGACGACAGCGTGCCGCGCGTGGTGATGACCTCGGGGTCGAGCGGAATCTCGATCAGCGTGCCGGTGTCGGACGCCAGCGCGCGCAGCAGCGCGGCCTCGAACTGCGCGGTCTCGGTCACGCGCTCGGCCGCGTAGCCGTAGGCGCGCGCCAGCCCGCAGAAGTCGGGATTGCGCAGCGCGGTGCCGCTGGTGCGCTCGGGGTACTCGCGCTCCTGGTGCATGCGGATGGTGCCGAACATGCCGTTGTTCAGCAGCACGACGATGCTCTTGCCGCCATGCTGCGCGGCCGTGGCCAGCTCCTGGCCCGTCATCAGGAAATCGCCGTCGCCCGCGATCGTGAAGGCCACCCGGCCGGTCGCGAGGCTGGTGGCGATGCCGGCCGGCACGCCATAGCCCATGGCGCCACTGGTGGGCGCCAGCTGCGTCTTGTGGCCCTTGGCGAGGCCGTGGTAGCGGAAGTAGCGATGCACCCAGCTCGCGAAGTTGCCGGCGCCGTTGGTGATCGTGGCATCGGCCGGCAGGTGCTGCTGCAGCGTCGCGACCACCGCCGCCATGTCGACCGCGCCGCGCGGCGTTTCCGCCGGCATGCCGGCCAGCGGCTGCGGTTCGAGCCAGGCCTGGTAGTCGGCGTTCGCCTGCAGCGCCCAGTCCTCCCAGGGCAGCGTGGGCGGCGCGCTCAGCACCTCGATGCTGCGCGCGGCGGCGCTCATGCCGGCGTTGATCGCGAGGTCGGCCTGGTAGACGCGGTTGAGCTCCTCGGCGCTGGCATGGATGTGCACCAGCGTCTGCTTCGCCTTCGGCGCCTCGAGCAGCGTGTAGCCGCCGGTGGTCATCTCGCCCAGGCGCGGGCCGATGGCGAGGATCAGGTCGGCGTCCTTCACGCGCTGCGCCAGCTTCGGATTGATCGCGATGCCGACGTCGCCCGCATAGAGCGGATGGTGGTTGTCGAAGGTGTCCTGGAACCGGAAGGCATTGGCCACCGGCAGCCGCCAGTTCTCGGCGAAGCGCTGCAGCGCCTGCGCGGCCTGCGCGGTCCAGCCGCCGCCGCCGGCGATCACCAGCGGCTGGCGCGACTTCAGCAGCAGCTCGCGCAGGGTGCGCAGCGCGCCCGGGTCGCTCCAGGGCTCGACCGCCTCCACCCGCGGCAGCGGCCGCGCGGCGGTCTCGCTGCGCAGCATGTCCTCGGGCAGCACCAGCACCACCGGGCCGGGGCGGCCGTTCATCGCGGTCGAGAAGGCGCGCGCGATGTACTCGGGGATGCGGTTCGCATCGTCGATGCGCTCCACGCGCTTGGCGAAGCCCTTGGTGCTCGGTCCGAAGAAGCTGCCGTAATCGACCTCCTGGAAGGCCTCGCGGTCGCGGAAATCGCTGCCCACGTCGCCGACGAACAGCACCATCGGCGTGGAATCCTGGAAGGCGTTGTGCACGCCGATCGAGGCATTGGTGGCACCCGGGCCGCGCGTCACGAAGCAGATGCCGGGACGGCCCGTGAGCTTGCCGTGCGCCTCGGCCATGAAGGCCGCGCCGCCCTCCTGCCGGTTGACGATGAAACGCGCGCGCTCGCCGTAGGCATGGAAGCCGTCGAGCACCGCGAGGAAACTCTCGCCGGGCACGCCGAACGCGATCTCCATGCCCTGTTCGAGCAGGCACTCGACGATCAGGTGGCCTGCGGGTTGTGATGTACTCATGAGCAGTAGAACTCCAACACTTTGTCCGCGGCGATTATGTGCGCCCGCCCCGCCTCCCTTGTTTTAATTCCCCAAATGGTTAAATTCGCGCCATGAAGGCCACCGCCCCCGACACGCTGGAACCCCGCTCGCGCGATGCCGACCGTTCGCAGCTCGCGATCCTCGCCTCGGCGCGCGACGAGTTCTCGGCGCGCGGCCTCGCCGGCGCCCGCATGGACAGCATCGCCGAGCGCGCGGGCCTCAACAAGCGGCTCATCTACTACTACTTCGGCAGCAAGGACGACCTGTTCCTCGCCGTGCTCGAACGCACCTACGCCGACATCCGCGAGGCCGAGCAGCGGCTGCACCTCGACGAGATCGATCCGGTCGAGGCGATCCGCCAGCTGGTGTCCTTCACCTGGCACTACTACCTCGAGCATCCCGAGTTCATCACCCTGCTCAACAGCGAGAACCTGCACCAGGCCTCGCACCTCAAGCGCTCGGAACGCATCCAGGAGATGAACTCGCCGCTGGTGCAGCTGCTCGACACCGTGCTCGAGCGCGGCCGGCGCGACAACCTGTTCCGCGCGGGCGTCGATCCGGTGCAGCTCTACATCTCGATCGCCTCGCTGTGCTACTTCTACCTCTCGAACAACCACACGCTCTCGGCCATCTTCGGCCGTGACCTGCGCGCGCCCAAGGCGATGGCGCAACGCCTCTCGCACATGACCGACCTCGTGCTCGGCTACGTGCTGCACTGACAAGCCCTTTCTCCGCCTCGCGCCGCGCCTCTCGCGGCGACGGGGCCGCGCGCCATCGCCGCGCGAGACGCCTCCCATCGCCGTCCCGATCTACGGGTATCCACCAGGGCCCACCCGTTGACGCTGCCGCGCCCGCGTTCCTAGAATCGGTAATTCACTTATTGGTGAATTGAGCTCGAAACGACACCAGCGGCCCCGCCGCGCGGAGACAAAGACCCATGAAGCAATTCGCACGCAACGCCACGCTGGCCGCGATCGTCGGCCTGGGCGCCCTGCTCCCCGCCCTCGCCGGCGCGGAAGCCGCCTACCCCAGCAAGCCGATCCGCGTGATCGTGCCCTTCGCGGCCGGCAGCACCACCGACATCATTGCCCGCGCCATCGCCGACAAGATGGGCGCGAGCATGGGCCAGCCGCTGGTGATCGAGAACCGCGGCGGCGCCAGCGGCACCATCGGCCAGCAGGCGGTGGCCACGGCGGCGGCCGACGGCTACACGGTGATGATCCATTCGTCGTCGCACACGGTCAGCCCGTCCACCTTCGCCAAGCTGCCCTTCGACACGGTGAACGACTTCGCGGGCGTCACGCCGATCTCCTCGCTGCCCAACGCGCTGGTGATCGCGCCCTCGAAGAACATCAAGACCCTGCCCCAGCTGCTGGCCGCCGCGCGCGCCAAGCCCGGCAGCATGAACTTCGCCTCGGCCGGCCAGGGCAGCGCCACGCACCTGAACGCCGAGAAGTTCAAGATGGCCGCCAAGATCGACGCGACCAACATCCCGTTCAAGGGATCGGGCGAGGCCGTCACCGAGGTGCTCTCGGGCCGCGTCGACTACTACTTCTCGCCGATCGCGCCGGTCATCGGCCAGATCAAGGAAGGCCAGTTGCTGGCGCTCGCCGTGGGTTCGCCCAAGCGCGCGGCCGCCCTGCCCGACGTGCCCACCACCGCCGAGGCCGGCGTGCCCGGCTCCGAGTTCAACTTCTGGATCGGAATGATGGCGCCCGCGAAGACGCCGCGCGCCGTGGTCGACCGCCTGCACGACGAAGTGGCGAAGGCCCTCGCCACGCCCGAGGTGAAGGAGCGCTTCCTCAAGCTCGGCGCCGATGCCTGGACGCTCAAGCCCGCGCAGTTCGATGCCTACATCAAGCAGGAGATCGCGAGCAACGCCGAGCTCGTGAAGGCCGCCGGCCTCGCGGTCCAGCAGTAAGGCCTCTCGCGACAGCGCCCGCTTCTTTCGCAGCCCACCGACTTCCGACCGAACGCCCCGCGCCGCCACCGGCGCGCTCTCCATGATCCGCAAACTCCTGCTCTCCCCGGCGCTGCGCCCCTTCCTGCTGATCCTGCTGCTGCTGGTGCTGTGGGACCTCGCGATCCGCCTCTTCAAGATTCCGGCCTACCTGATCCCGCCGCCGTGGGAGGTGGTCAAGCAGCTGGTCAACGAATGGCCGCGCCTGCTGACAGAGAGCTGGAAGACCACCCTGGCCACGCTCGGCGGCTTCGGCCTCACCATCGTGATCGGCATCCCGATCGCGATGGTCATCGCCTACTCGCGGCTGGTCGAGTCGTACGTCTATCCGCTGCTGGTGTTCTCGCAGAGCATCCCCAAGGTGGCGATCGCGCCGCTGTTCGTGGTGTGGTTTGGCTTCGGCATCTTCCCCAAGGTGATCTCGGCCTTCCTGCTGGGCTTCTTCCCGGTGGTGGTCTCCACCGTGATGGGCTTCAAGTCGGTCGAGCCCGACATGCTCGACCTCGCGCGCTCGATGGGCGCGAGCCGGCTGCAGACCTTCTTCAAGATCAGCCTGCCGCAGGCGTTGCCGCAGATCTTCAGCGGCCTCAAGGTCTCGGTCACGCTGGCCGTCGTCGGCGCGGTGGTCGGCGAATTCGTCGGCTCCAACTCGGGCATCGGCTACGTGCTGCAGGTGGCCAACGGCAACTTCGACCTGCCGCTGATGTTCGCCGCGCTGGTCGTGCTCTCGAGCATTGGCGTGGTCCTGTTCGTGGCGGTCGACCTGGTCGAGCGCGTGATGATCCCCTGGCACGCCTCGCAGCGCCACGCCAACTGAGTGCCCCTTCCTGGTTCCTTCGCCCCAAGCCAACAACTCTCCCGGAGACAAGACATGAAGAAACTGCTTCCCTCGCTGCTCGCCGCCGCCGCGCTCGCCACCTTCGCCATCGCCCCCGCGCATGCGCAGGGCGACAAGCCCAAGGACAAGGTCACGCTGATGCTCAACTGGTATCTCTACAGCGAGCACGCGCCCTTCTTCCTCGGCAAGGAAAAGGGCTTCTACGCCGAGGAAGGCATCGACCTCGACATCCAGGAAGGCCGCGGCTCCGCCGTCACCGCGCAGGCGGTGGCCGCCAAGTCGGCGACCTTCGGCTACATCGACGTCACGACCATGATCAAGGCCGCCGCCAAGGGCGCGCCGTTGAAGTCCACCGGCGTGCTGTTCCAGGTCAGCCCGATGTCGGTCATGGGCTTCAGCGAGAAGAACATCAAGACGCCGAAGGACATCATCGGCAAGACCGTGGCCGTGACGCCCGGCGACTCGATGTCGCAGATGTGGCCGCTGTTCCTCAAGGTCAACGACATCAAGGCCGACCAGGTGAAGATCGTCTCGGGCGACGGCCAGACCAAGCTCAACGCGGTGATCAACGGCCAGGCCGACATGCTGCTGGGCTACGTGATGGACCAGGCCATCAAGCTGCAGGACGCCACCGGCAAGCCGGTGTCGCCGATCCGCTTCGCCGATTCGGGCGTAAACCAGATCAGCTCGGGGATCATCGCCAACAAGAACCTGCTGACCGAGAACCCCGACCTGGTCAAGCGCTTCATGCGCGCCTCGACCAAGGCCGCCGAAGCCGCCGAGAAGAGCCCCGAGGCCGCGGTCGACGCGATGCTCAAGGCCAACCCCAAGGCCGGCGTGCGCGACACGCTGATCGTGGGCATGAAGCAGAGCGTGGCGCTCTATCACACCAAGGACACGGCGAACCAGCGCCCCTTCCGCGTGGCGATGAAGAACGTCAACGAGTCGCTGGACCTGCTGGTGCAGTACGGCGGCATGGACGCCTCGACGCGCGGCAAACCAGAAGACTACGTGACGCTCGATTTCCTGCCGTAAACAGCTCACCCCCAGGCTCCGCGCACTTCGTGTCGCTTCTCCCACCTCCTACCGGGGGCAACACCAGCGGCCCGGCAAAGCCGGTTCCGCGGTGTTCCCCGAAAACGCCGCAAGCGCCCCGTCACCTCGTTCGCTTCGTCCTTTACTACGCTCCATGTCTCCAGTCCAACTGATCGAAGCGCGCGGCGTCTCGAAGATCTACCAAAGCAAGGATGGCCCCGTCGAGTCGCTGAAGCCGCTCGACTTCGCCATCAAGGAAGGCGAGTTCGTCTCCGTCGTCGGCCCCTCGGGCTGCGGCAAGAGCACCTTGCTCAAGATGGTGGCGGGCCTGCTGCCGATCAGCGGCGGCAGCCTCACGCTGGCGGGCAAGCCGATCCAGGGACCGCAGAAGGACGTGGGCATCGTGTTCCAGAGCGCGGTGCTGCTGCCCTGGCGCAGCGTGGAGGACAACATCCTGCTGCAGGCCGAGATGCGCCACCTGCCGATGGACGCCGCCAGGGCGCGCGCCCACGAGCTGATGGCCATGGCCGGCCTCAAGGGCTTCGAGCGCAAATACCCGTGGCAGCTCTCGGGCGGCATGCAGCAGCGCGCTTCGATCTGCCGCGCGCTGCTGCACGACCCGTCGGTGCTGCTGATGGACGAGCCCTTCGGCGCGCTCGACGCGATGACGCGCGAGAAGATGAACCTCGAGCTGCAGCGCATCTGGATGGCCTCGAAGAAGACCGTGATGCTGATCACCCACAGCATCCCCGAGGCCATCTTCCTGTCGGACCGCGTGATCGTGATGAGCGAGCGCCCCGGCTCGATCGCGGCCGTCTACGACATCGAGCTGCCGCGCGCCCGCACCCTGGACATGATGGCCTCGACTGAGTTCGGCCACTACACGAAGCTGGTGCGCGCGCATTTCTTCTCGCAGGGCATCCTGGACCACTGAGAGCGAAGCCATGGACGCGCCCCGTTTCCACGTCGAGGAGATCCGCTTCGCCGAGCGCGATGTCGCGCTGCGACTGCCGTTCCGCTTCGGCGCCGCCACCGTCACCGCTTGCCCGCAGGTCTACGTGCGCGCGCGCCTCCGCTTCGAGGACGGCCGCACGTCCAGCGGCTGCGCGGCCGAGATGATGGTGCCCAAGTGGTTCGACAAGAACCCCGCGCTCACCAACGAACAGAACTTCGAGCAGCTGCGCTTCGCGCTGCGCGACGCGCGCGAGGCCTACACCGGCGAGGCCGATGCCCAGACCGCGTGGACGCATTTCGCCGCCAACTACGCCGCGCTGATGGCGCGCGCCCGTGCCAAGGGCCTGCAGCCGCTGGTGGCGGGCTACGGCCCGGCACTGGTCGACCGCGCGATCTTCGATGCGCTGTGCCTGCACGCCGGCACCGGTTTCGCCGCCGCGATGAGCGCCAACCTCGGCGGCATCGACATCGCGGGCAGCGGCCTGGCCGACGACCTCGCCGGCTTCGACATGCCCGGCTTCCTCGCGCAACAGCGCCCCTCGGACCATATCGCCGCGCGCCACACCGTGGGCCTGGCCGACGCGATCGACGACGACGATGCATGGCCCGATGCGCCCGCCGACGGCCTGCCCACCACGCTCGTGGCCGCCGTGCGCCGCTACGGCCTCACGCACTTCAAGCTCAAGCTCTGCGGCGACACCGCGCGCGACATCGACCGGCTCGAGCGCATCGCGCGCGTCATCGACGGCCATGCGCAGTTGGTCACGCTCGACGGCAACGAGCAGTACGCCGACGCCGATGCCTTCGGCGCCTTCCTCGACCGCCTGCTGTCCACGCCCGCGCTGTGGGCGCTCGCGAAGAAGACGGCGTTCGTCGAGCAGCCGATCCGGCGCGACGCCGCGCTCGAGCGCGACGTGCGCTCGCTCGGCCGGCGCATCCCGCTGCTCATCGACGAATCCGACGCCACGCTCGACGCCTTCGTGCGGGCGCGCGAACTCGGCTACACCGGCGTGTCGAGCAAGAGCTGCAAGGGCTTCTACAAGTCGGCCGTCAACGCGGCGCGCTGCGCGCGCTGGAACGCGGCCGACGACGGCACGCGCTACTTCCTCTCGGGCGAGGACCTGACCATGCAGGCCGGCCTCGGCGTGCAGCAGGACCTGGCGCTCGTGAGCTGGCTCGGCCTCTCGCACGTCGAGCGCAACGGCCACCACTACGTCAACGGCCTCGCGGCCGTGCCCGAGGCCGAGCAGCAGGCACTGCTGCGCGCCCACCCCGACCTCTACGAATCCAGCGATGGCGCGGTGCGCCTCGCGATCCGCGGCGGACAGCTCGCCCTGTCCTCGCTCGTCTCCGCGCCCGGCTTCGCCACCGGCCAGCCCGGCGCGGGCATCTCGTGGGACGCCATGCGTTCCGTCTACTGAAGCAGCGCTTCTCTGTCCCCCTCTCTCACTCAAGGAAAGAACATGCCCACCCAACGTCTAGGAATCATCATGCACGGCGTCACAGGCCGCATGGGCATGAACCAGCACCTGATCCGCTCGATCTGCGCCATCCGCGCCCAGGGCGGCGTGACGCTGTCGAACGGCGACAAGGTGATGCCCGATCCGATCCTGATCGGCCGCAACGCCGAGAAGATCGAGGCACTGGCCAAGGCCCACGGCATCCAGCGCTGGGGCACCGACCTCGACAAGGCGCTCGAGAACAAGGACGACACCGTCTTCTTCGACGCCGGCACCACGCAGATGCGCCCCACCCTGCTGGCCAAGGCGATCCGCGCCGGCAAGCACGTCTACTGCGAGAAGCCGATCGCCACCAACCTCAACGAGGCGGTGGAGATCGCGCGCCTGGCCGAGGAAGCCAAGGAGAAGCACGGCCTCAAGCACGGCGCGGTGCAGGACAAGCTGTTCCTGCCCGGCCTGCGCAAGCTCGACATGCTGCGCCGCGCCGGCTTCTTCGGCCGCATGCTCAGCGTGCGCCTGGAGTTCGGCTACTGGGTGTTCGAGGGCGACCTGCAGCCGATCCAGCGCCCGAGCTGGAACTACCGCAAGGAAGACGGCGGCGGGATGATCCTCGACATGATGTGCCACTGGCGCTACGTGCTCGACAACCTGTTCGGCGAGGTCAAGTCGGTGTCGTGCCTGGGCACCACCCACATCCCGAAGCGCTGGGACGAGGCCGGCCAGCCCTACGAGGCCACGGCCGACGACGCCGCCTACGCCACCTGCGAGCTCACCGGCCACAACGGCGAGCCGGTGATCGCGCAGATCAACATGAGCTGGGTCACGCGCGTGCGCCGCGACGACCTCGTGACCTTCCACGTCGACGGCACCGACGGCTCGGCCGTGGCCGGCCTGTCGAGCTGCCGCGCCCAGTCGCGCGTGGCCACGCCGCGCCCGGTGTGGAACCCCGACGAGAAGCAGACCATGAACTTCCTCGACCAGTGGCAGGAGATCCCTGACTCGCAGTTCTACGACAACGGCTTCAAGATCCAGTGGGAACACTTCATCCGCCACGTGGTGGAGGACGCACCCTACAAGTGGACCCTGCCCGAGGGCGCCAAGGGCGTGCAGCTGGTCGAGGCCGCGCTCGAGTCGTGGCAGGACCGCCGCTGGGTCGACGTGCCCGCGCTGAAGGTCTGAGACCCGGAGACCCGACCGCATGGCCCTCTCGCTCAAGCTCCCCACCGCCGGCGGCGCGCTCGCCGACTACGCGCTGCGCGGCAGCACGCCGCCGAAGCCGCCCGCGGGCGTTCGCTTCGACCGCATCGCCTACTCGGCCGCGCACGTCGTGGCCGACCCGCTCGCGGCCATCGATCCCTGGCTGCAATGCGCGGTCGACTGGGACGCCACCCTCGCCTACCGGCGCCACCTCTACGCGCTCGGCCTGGGCGTGGCCGAGGCCATGGACACCGCGCAGCGCGGCATGGGCCTGGACTGGCCGACCTCGCTCGAACTGATCCGCCGTTCGATCGATGCCGCCAGCGACATCCCCGGCGCGCTCGTGGCCTCGGGCTGCGGCACCGACCACCTCGACCTCGATGCGGTGAAGAGCGTCGACGACGTGATCCGCGGTTACGAGGAACAGATGGCCGCCATCGAGAAGCTCGGCGGCAAGCTGATCGTGATGTGCAGCCGCGCGCTGGTGCGCGTGGCGAAGAGCCCGGCCGACTACGAGCGCGTGTACGACCGCATCCTGAGCCAGGCGAAGCAGCCCGTGGTGCTGCACTGGCTCGGCGAGATGTTCGACCCCGCGCTGGCCGGCTACTGGGGCACCAAGGACGTCGATGCCGCGATGGAGACCGCGCTCGGCGTGATCGCGGCCCATCCCGACAAGGTCGACGGCATCAAGATCTCGTTGCTCGACAAGGACAAGGAGATCGCGATGCGCCGCCGCCTGCCGACCACCGGCGGTCCAGACGGCCAGGGCGTTCGCATGTACACCGGCGACGACTTCAACTACGCCGAGCTGATCGCGGGCGACGGCCACGGCAGCCATCCCACGCACGGCAAGAGCGACGCGCTGCTGGGCATCTTCGATGCCATCGCGCCGGCCGCCAGCGCCGCCCTCGGCGAACTGGCCGCGGGCCGCGTCGAGCGCTTCCACGAGATCCTCGGCCCCACCGTGCCGCTGTCGCGCCACATCTTTGCCGCGCCCACGCGCTTCTACAAGACCGGCGTGGTCTTCATGGCCTGGCTCAACGGCCACCAGAAGCACTTCACCATGGTCGGCGGCCAGCAGAGCACGCGCTCGCTGCAGCACTTCGCCGAGCTGTTCCGGCTGGCCGACGCAGCCAACCTGTTCGAGCAGCCCGAGCTCGCGGTGCGGCGCATGAAGACGCTGCTGTCGCTGCACGGCGTGGAGTGAGCCCGTCCATGCGCGATTTCTCGCAGAACCACGACTGGCTCTCGATCAACACCGCCACGGTGCGCAAGCAGTCGGGCGTTGAGGTGCCGCTCGACCGCATCGTCGACCAGTGCGCCGAGCGCGGCATCCGCGCCATCAGCCCGTGGCGCGACCAGGTCGCGGCCGTCGGCATCGACAAGATCGCGCGCCAACTGAAGGCGCACGGCATCGGCCTCTCGGGCTACTGCCGCGGCGGCTTCTTCCCGGCGCCCGATGCCGCGGGTCTGAAAGTAGCGCTCGACGACAACCGCCGCGCCATCGACGAGGCCAAGACGCTCGATGCGCCCTGCCTCGTGCTGGTGGTCGGCGCGCTGCCCGGCGCGCTCGACGGCAAGGCGGCCTACCGTGACATCGCCCGCGCACGCGCCGAGGTGCGCGACGGCATCGCGGCCTCGCTCGAGTACGCGCGCGAGGTCGGCATGCCGCTGGCCATCGAGCCCCTGCACCCCATGCAAGCGGCCGATCGCGCGTGCATCAACACGCTGGAGCATGCGCTCGACCTCTGCGACGAACTCGATGCCGGCAGGAGCGGCATGCTCGGCGTGGCGCTCGACATCTACCACGTGTGGTGGGACCCGAAGCTCCAGCAGCAGATCGCGCGCGCGGGCCGCGAGCGCCTCTTGGCCTACCACGTCTGCGACTGGCTCACGCCCACGCGCGACCTGCTGTCCGACCGCGGGATGATGGGCGACGGCGTGGTCGAGCTCAAGAAGATCCGCGGCTGGGTCGAAGACGCCGGCTTCGCGGGCTTCAGCGAGGTCGAGATCTTCTCGAACCTCGACTGGTGGCAGCGGCCGGGGGCCGAGACGCTCGACGTCTGCATCGAGCGGCATCGCAGCGCGGTCTGAGCCCGGCCCCGGGGGCGAGCAGGCCATGGCGGCCTGTGCTGCAATGCGCCCATGCCCGCCCCCAGCCTCGACGACCTGCGCCGCTACGCCGTGGCGCGCACCCTGTTCAAGCCCACCACGCTCCCCGGCGCGATCAAGAAGCTCGGCTTCGTGCAGGCCGATCCGATCCGCGCGCCGGCACGTGCGCAGGACCTGACGCTGCGCCACCGCGTCAACGACTACCGCGCGGGCGACCTCGAGCGCCGCTACACGCGGCTCGCGATCGAGGAGGACTGCCTGGTCAACTACGGCTTCCTGCCGCGCGAGCACCTGGCGCTCATGCATCCGCGCGAGGCCGCCGAGCCCTGGGACGCCGAGACGCGGCGCAAGGCCGCCGAGGTGCTGGCCTTCGTGCGCGAGCGCGGGCGCGTGCATCCGCGCGAGGTCGAGCAGCACTTCGCGCACGGCCGCATGCGCAACTACTGGGGCGGCTCGGGCAATGCGTCGACGCACCTGCTCGACGGCATGCACTACCGAGGTCTTCTGCGCGTGGTGCGGCGCGACAGCGGCACGCGCATCTACGAGGCGGTCGAGCATGCGCCGGCCGACGAGAGCCCGGCCGGCCGCGCGCGCCGCGCGGCCGCGCTGATCGAACTGATCGTGCGCAAGTACGCGCCGCTGCCGGCCGGCAGCCTGACCTACCTGGTGCGGCTGCTCGGCTACGGCGCGCCGCACCTGTCGGCGCAGACGCAGGCCGCGCTGCGCCTCGCGCGCGAGGAGCTCGCGAGCCTGCGCATCGACGGCACCACCTGGTACTGGCCGGCCGACGAGAACCCGGCCTCGCGCCGCCATGCGCCCGACGACGCGGTGCGCCTGCTCGCGCCCTTCGACCCCGTGGTGTGGGACCGCCGCCGCTTCGAGCTGCTCTGGGGCTGGACCTACAAGTTCGAGGCCTACACGCCCGCGCCGCAGCGCCAGTTCGGCTACTACGCGCTGCCACTGCTGTGGCACGACCGCGTGATCGGCTGGGCCAACGTGAGCGCGCCCGAGGGGCGGCCGCAGCCCGTCTTCGGCTACGTAGAGGGCCGCAAGCCGCACGGCGCGGCCTTCCGCGCGGCGCTCGACGACGAACTCGGGCGCATGGCCGAGTTCCTCTCGGCGCGCTGAGCCGGCCGCGGGCCACCCCCGGCGGCCTGGGGTCTTGGCCCGTGCGCGACACGGCCGGGCGCGCCGCCTGCCTAGAATCGCCCCCGCCCCGGTGCGAGCCGGGGCAAGCGTTCTCAGGGCGGGGTGCAATTCCCCACCGGCGGTGATGGCGGCGTTCTTCGAACCGAAGGCGCCGCATGAGCCCGCGAGCGCCCGTGGCTTGCAACGAGCCGCGGGGTCAGCAGACCCGGTGCGATTCCGGGGCCGACGGTCACAGTCCGGATGAAAGAGAGCGCGAAATGCGGGCCGGCCCGCGCGCTTCTTCCGTGGAGCGTGCGGTCTGCTCCGTGGTTTCGTGCGCCCTGATTCAGGAAACCTGCTTTTGAAGAGGCACACCATGAGTCAGATCAACGACCTTCCCCTTTCCGCCATCGCCGCGACGGACGCGCCGCGCGGCCAGCGCATCGCCTTCGTCGAGGCGCAGTGGCATTCCGACATCGTCCACCAGGCGCGCGACGCCTTCCTCGAGGAGATGGAGCGCCTGGGCGTGCCGCGCGATCGCATCGACGTCTTCGACGTGCCCGGTGCCTTCGAGATCCCGCTGCATGCCAAGCGGCTCGCGCTGTCGGGCCGCTATGCCGGCATCGTGGCCTGCGCGCTGGTGGTGGACGGCGGCATCTACCGCCACGAGTTCGTGGCCAGCACGGTGGTCAGCACGCTGATGTCGCTGCAGCTCGAGACCAACGTGCCGATCTTCTCGGCCGTGCTCACGCCGCACCACTTCCACGAGCACGTGGAGCACCGCAAGTACTTCCACCGCCATTTCGCGGTCAAGGGTTCCGAGGTGGCCGAGGCCTGCGTCAAGACGCTGAAAGGTCTGCAAGAGGTCGAAACGCTGCTGGCGGCCTGAACCCCGGCGCGCTAGTCTGGGCGGATGGCCTCCCCGTCATCCCCCACCTCATCGCCCTCCGCCGCGCCCGGTCGCTACACGCTCTACGGCGCGCCCGGCTCGGGCGCCACGCCCGTGCATGCGGCGCTCACGCTGATCGGTCTCGGCGACCGGGTCGACACGGTCGACATCGCGACCTGGGAAGGCGATGCCGAGCGCGAGCGCATCGCCGACCTCAACCCGATGCGCCAGGTGCCTGCGCTGGTGCTGCCCTCGGGCGAGCTGATGACCGAGAGCGCGGCGATCCTGCTCTGGCTCGGCGACCGCCATCCCGAAGCCGGCCTCTGCCCCGCGCCCGGCGATGCGCTGCGCGCGCAGTACCTGCGCTGGATGGTCTACCTGCCGGCCGCGATCTATTCGATGTTCTGGGTGCGCGACGATCCCGCGCGCCTGGTGCCCGACAAGGCGGCGCAGCCCGCGATGCTCGAGCGATCGGCCGAGCGCGTGGCCCATTGCTGGCGGCTGATGGACACGCAGATCGCCGCGCCCTCGCCCTACCTGCTCGGCGAGCGCATCGGCATGCTCGACCTCTACGTGACCGTGATGTCGCGCTGGACCCCCTGGCGCGAGCGCTTCTACCGCGAGGCGCCGCGCATGGCCGAGGTGGTGAAGCGCGTCGACGCCGAGCCGCGGCTGGCCGCGTTCTGGGCCGAGCGCTTTCCGTTCACGCCGGGCTGGGAACGCGGCGAGTGACGCGCGTCGCGCCGCGGCTTCCGATAATCGCGCCATGACCCGCAAAGAAGCCACCACCGACTACCCGATGACGATCTACCACAAGCCCAACTGCAGCACCTCGCGCAACGTGCTGTCGTTGATCCGCGAAAGCGGCGTGGAGCCCGAGATCGTCGAGTACCTGAAGACGCCGCCGTCGAAGAAGAAGCTGCGCGAGCTCGCCGACGCGATGGGCCTGAAGGCGCGCGAGCTGCTGCGCACCAAGGAAGAACCGTACGCCGCGCTGAAGCTCGACGACCCGACGTGGAGCGACGACCAGATCCTCGGCTTCATCGTCGAGCATCCGATCCTGCTGCAGCGCCCGATCGTGGTGTCGCCGCGCGGCACGCTGATGTGCCGGCCCTGGGAGCGGGTGCGCGAGATCCTGCCTGCGGCCTAAGGGCTGTCCGATTCGCGCAGCGTCCAGCCGTTGCCGCTGGACGCCAGGCGATGGGTCGGCGCAAGCGCGTCGAGGAAGCGCGCATCGTGCGAGGCCACGACGAGCACGCCCGGGAAGCCCTTGAGCGCCTGCTCGAGCGCGAGCACCGAGGCGATGTCGAGATGGTTCGTGGGCTCGTCGAGCAACAGCATCTCGGCCGGTTCGCCGCGCCACAGCGCGCAGGCCAGCGCGGCCTTGAGCCGTTCGCCGCCGCTCAGTTGCGCGAGCGGCCTCAGCACCTCGCTCGCACCGAGCCCGAGCAGCGCGAGCCGGGTGCGCAGCTCGCCTTCGGACAGCGGGGAATGCAGCGCATCGAGCTGCTGCAGCAACGACCGATCGGGCGGCATCGCGGCGCCGCCGTCCTGATCGAGCCATGCCGAGCGCAGCGGAGCCTCGCAACGCCCGGCGATCGGCGCCTGCCGTCCCGCGAGCATGCGCAGCAGGCTGGTCTTGCCGCAGCCGTTGGGGCCGCCGATGCCGATGCGCACGGGGCCCTGCAGGCACAGGTCCAGCGGCTTCGCGCCGGCCGGCTGCGCGGGCACCGCCCCCTCGAGCCACAGCACGCGGCGCCCGGCGGGAACCACCGAGTCCGGCAATGCGAGCGCAATCGCCGACGTTGGCGCCACGCCAGCGGCCGCCTCGCGCACCGCGGCATCGAGCGCCGCGCGGCTCTCGCGCTGGCGCTCGTGCTCGCGGCCCGCATGGGCCTCGGCATTGCCCTTGAGGCGGCCCAGGTGGAGACCGCCTAGATTCACATCGCGCGCCCAGGCCGCGCCGCGTGCGCTGCGCCGCTGCTGCGCGTCGTGCTGCCGGCGCAGTTCGCGCAAGGCGGCGTCGCGCTCGTGGCGCGCATGCGCGAGCCGGGCCTGCGCGGCGTCGGCCTCGCGCTCGCGCCAGTCGCTGTAGGCCTGCCAGCCGCCGGTGCAGCCGCGCAAGCCGCCGGCCGGCGTGATCTCGACGATGCGGTCCATGCCCTCGAGCAGTTCGCGGTCGTGGCTCGCGACCACCACCACGCCGCGCCAGGCCGCGAGCCGCTCGCGCAGCCAGCGCCGCGCATCGGCATCGAGAGGGTTGCTAGGCTCGTCGAGCAGCAGCGCATCGGCGCCCGAGAGAAAGGCACCGGCCAGCGTGACGCGGGTGCGCTCGCCGCCGCTCAGGCTGTCGACGCGGCGATCGATGGCGAAGGGCAGGCCCGCGTCGGCGAGCGCGGCCGCGAAGCGCGCGGGCAGGTCCCAGCAGCCCTCGGCATCATCGAAGTCGGCGGGCGTGCCCTGCCCGGCCTCGATGCGCGCGAGCGCGGCGAAAGGCCGTGCGAGACCCGCGAGCGCGGCCAGGTCCACATCCGGCGCGGCGCCGGCGTTCTGCGCCACGTGCACGCAGCGCGACGGCCGCACGATCGCGCCAGCGGTGGGTTCGCGCCGGCCCGCGAGCAGGTCGAGCAGCATCGACTTGCCGGCGCCATTGCGCCCGACCAGCCCGATGCGCCCGGGCTGGAAGGTCTCGTGGAGATCGTCGAACAGCAGGGTCCCGCCCGGCAGCGCGAGGCTGGCGTGGCGCAGCTCGAAGCCGGCGGTGGCGGAAAGAGAAAAGGAAGCGTCCGGCCCTGAACCCGGGCGCGGTGCGTGCGTGCGATGAGCCATGCGGCCCTCCGATGAATCGTTGGCAAGGCGATGCACGGTGGTCATGCATCGCGGCGATCAAGGAAGGCTCAAAGGCGCATTTCGGGGGGACGCTCCGGAAAAAACGAAAGGGCCGTGAAAGGCCCCGGGCCGGTTTGGAGGCAGTCCTCCCGCGAAGGTTCCGCGACTTTTCTTCAGCGCCGCAGCAGCACCGGCAGCGCCGAGGCCAGCATCGCCACGCCCGAGGCCGTCAGCAGGCTCAGCACGATCTTGCGGAAGGTGGCCTCGCTGATGCCGATGTACAGCCGCGCGCCGAGCTGCACCGGCACGAACACGGCCACCGCGACCAGGCCCAGCAGCGGGATCGTCGACACGGCGACGCCGCCGCGCGCCACGTGCAGCGCGAAGGCCACCACCAGCATCGTGAGGTTGAAGTTCTGGATCACCGCGCGCTGGGTGTCGCGTTCGAAGCCGCGCAGGGTGCACCACAGCGTGGGCACCACGCCCGAGAAGCCGCCGATGCCGGCCATCGCGCCGCCGATGGCACCGGCCACACCGTCGGCCACCCGGCCGCCGAAGCGCACGCGAGGCAGCCGCTGCGACATCAGCATCGCGGGGCACCACAGCACCAGCACCGCGCCAAGGCAGACCTTGAACAGCTCGACGTCGAGGTGCGGCAGCAGCCAGACGCCGAAGGGAATGCCCGCGAGGCCGCCGGCGACGAAGGGCCACAACAGGTGCCGATCGAAGCGGCGGCGCACGCTGAAGGCGGTGATCAGCTGCCCGGTCATGCCACCGAACAGCGCGAGGATGGCCGCGAGCTGCGGGTCGAGGGTCCAGGCCCAGACCGACATCGCCACCATGCTGAACGCAAAGCCCGAGAGGCCCTGCACGAATCCCGCCAGCACCGCGCCGACGATCACATAGAGATACAAGGCCTGCATGCGGCCGATGATATCGGCCGCCCCCTGCGAGAGAAGGGACTCAGGCCGAGGCCGGCACCAGCGCCGTGCGGCGCACGCGCGTCACGTTGAAGGCGCTCGCGATCAGCACGCCCTGCACCAGCGCCAGGCCCACGATCACGGCCACGTACTGGCCATGGTCCATGAGGCGGCCGAAGATCAGCGGCGCCACGGCCTGCCCGATGTCGAGGCCGGCGTAGACCACGCCGTAGACGCGGCCGGTGGCATTGGGCGGCGTCGAGCGCTTGACCAGCAGGTCGCGCGAGGGACCGGCCACGCCCGAGACGAAGCCCATGGCGCCGAACAGCACCGGCACCACCAGCGGCGGGAAGTCGGCGAAGGCCAGCACCAGCGCCAGCGCGGCGGCGATGCCGAAGCCCAGGCCCACGATGCGCTCGCAGCGCGAGGGATCGGAGGCCAGGAAGCCGCCCGCCACCATGCCGGCCGAGCTCGCCACCATGTAGACCGTCAGGCACACCGCCACGACGCCGACCGGCACCGCGTGCAGGTGGCCGGCCGCGACCGGCGCGAAGGTCTGGACCACGCTGATCACCGCCGCATAGAAGAAGAAGAAACCGAAGCACATCCACACGGCCGGGATGCGCAGGAAGTCGAACTGCCCGCCCGTCGCGGCCTCGCCCTGGCCGGTGGCCTTGTGCACCGCCTTCACGTCGAGGTCGAGCACGCGGCGGTAGACCCACAGCACCAGCAGCACCACGATCGCGAGCACGCCGGCCGACGCCAGCGCCACGCGCCACGAGGTGGCGATGGCGATCGGCACCACGAAGGCCGGCGCCAGCGCCCAGCCCAGGCTGCCGGTGATGCCATGCACGCTGTAGGCATGGCCCAGGCGCGTGGGCGCGACCTTGCGGTTGAACAGCGTGTAGTCGACCGGGTGGAACACGCCGTTGCCGATGCCGCCGACCACGGCGCACAGCAGCAGCATCCAGTAGCTCTGCGCCGCCGCGTAGCCGAAGGCGGCCAGCCCCAGCGCGCCCAGGCCCACGAACAGCACCGGCCGCGGGCCCAGCTTGTCGACGATGAAGCCCGAGGCCGCCTGCACGATGCACGAGACCACGAAGAACACGGTCAGCACCGCGCCCAGCTCGGTGTAGCTCACGCCGAAGGCGTCCTTGAGCCAGGGAAACAGTGGCGCCAGGATCAGCTGGCTGAAGTGGCTGATCGCATGCGCCAGCCCGACCAGGCCGATCAGTTGGGCGTCCTTGCGCAGGGTGGTCGGGGCGGTGGCGTCGGGAGTTGTCGAGGCGGAGGAAGACATGGATTGCTACAAAAAACCGGGGCAAGCCCCGATGCTATGTCCGGGCCCGGCGGCAGAATGGCGATACCGCGACAACATTTGTCGAAACCATGCCAAGCGAGCCCCCCACCCCTGCGGACGGCGCCCTGCGCCCCGACAAGCCGCGCGCGGCCCCGGTGCCCGCGCCGGTCACCAGCGTGGCCTCGCTCACGCCGCACCTGTACGCGCCCGACGCGGTGCGGCCGCTGCGCGCCAAGGAACACTTCCTGAGCGCCGACACCTTCGTCGAGCTGCACCAGCATCCGTGGCCGCAACTCACTTTCTCGACCCGCGGCGTGATCCGCCTCAACACCCAGGACGGCAGCTACATCGTGCCGCCCTCGCGCGCGGTCTGGGTGCCGGCCGACATGCCGCACAGCATCATGCTGATCGAGGACGCCGAGCTGCGCACCATCTACCTGCATGCCTGGCTGGGCCCGGCCTGGGAGAAATGCGAGGTGCTCGAGATCAGCCCGCTGCTGCGCGCGCTGATGCTGGCGCTGGACACCACGCCCGACGGCCTGCCACCCACCGACGCGCATGCGCCGCAGCGCGAACGCATGATCGCGCCGCTCCTGGTCGACGAGCTCGAGCGCGCCACGCAGATCCGCATCGACGTGCCGCTGCCCGCCGACAAGCGGCTGCGCCAGCTCTGCGAGGCGCTGCTGCGCAACCCGGCCGACCGCGCCACCCTGGCCGAACGCGCCGCCAGCATCGGCGCCAGCGAGCGCACGGTGGCGCGCATGTTTCGCGACCAGCTCGGCATGAGCTGGCAGCAATGGCGCCAGCAGGCGGTGATGGCGCATGCGCTGCCGCTGCTGGCACGCGGCATGGCGGTGAGCCAGGTGGCGGCCGCCAGCGGCTACGCCACCGACAGCGCCTTCTGCGCGATGTTCAAGGCCGCCACCGGGCGCTCGCCGACTTCGTTCCAGCATCGCAAGCGCGGCCCCTCGTCCGCCCACGCCTGAGGTGCTTTGCGCCGGGCGGTCACGGGGCTCTGGCAAGATCGCCGCCACCCCGCCATGAACCGACCGCTCCCCCTGCCCCTGCCCGCCGCGCCGGCCACGCCCACCTGGGGCGCCGAGATCGGGCGCCGCGTGCGCAGCCTGTTCATCCTGAAAGCGGTCGGCACCACGGTCTTCACCTGGCTGTTCTTCATCGGCTACTTCCACCTGCTGCGCAACCCGGCCTTCCCGGTCACGGTGATGCCGCTGACCGCGCTCGACGCGCTGGTCCCGTTCCAGCCGCACTTCCTGGGCGCCTACCTGTCGCTGTGGCTCTACGTGGGCGTGGCGCCCGGGCTGCAGCCGAACTTCCGCGAGCTGCTGGTCTACGGCCTCTGGGTCGGCGGGCTGTGCCTCACCGGGCTGGGCCTGTTCTATCTGTGGCCGACGCAGATACCTCCTCTGGCCATCGACGTTTCGGGCTATCCGGGCTTCGAGATGCTGCAGGGCGTGGACGCGGCCGGCAACGCCTGCCCCTCGATGCACGTGGCGGTGGCGATCTTCACCGCGGTGCGGCTCGAGCACGTGCTGCGCGAGGCCCGCACGCCGCTGTGGCCGCGGCTCTTGAACTGGCTGTGGTTCGCGGCCATCGCCTGGTCGACGCTGGCGGTCAAGCAGCACGTGGCGCTCGATGCACTGGCCGGCGCGCTGCTGGGCCTGGCCTTCGCGCTGCCCTCGCTGCGCTGGCGTCCGGGTTACCGAGCACGCTGATTCCCCCTTCCGGCCGGCATGTCCCTGCGGTGGGAGCGGATATCATTGGCGCTCACCGACCCTAGACATACGCCGAGCGAGGAAGGGATCGATTGCAATCGATCAGCGGCTGGCAAGAGAGACCACAGGCATCGCACGATGAGTTCGCTGAAGGAATTGCAGGACCTGATCCAGGAGAAGTACGGCATCGAACCGTCGACGCTCGACCCCCATGCCTCCATGCGGGAGAAAGGCGGGCTCGATTCGCTGGCGCTGGCCGAATTCCTGTTCGCCATCGAAGACCACTTCGGCATCACCATGCCCGACGAGGACGCCAACATCGACACGCTGGCCGAACTGGCCGTGCTGGTCGACAAGGTCCGCGCCGCCAAGCCAGCGTGAACACGCCCTCGGAGGTCGCCGTCACCGGGCTGGGCGTCGTCGCCCCGCACGGCGACCATCCCGACACCCTGTTCGAGGCCCTGCTGCAGGGCCGCTCGGCCATCGCGCCGGTGTTCCCCGAACTCCCCAAGCCGGCCGCCGCCGCCACCGTCGCCTTCGACGAGAGCCGCTGGTTCACCAAGCTGCAGCTCGCGGGCGTCGACCGCGTGAGCCAGCTCGCGGTGGCCGCCGCCGATCTCGCGATGCGCGATGCCGGCATTCCCGCCCTCGCCGACAGCGGCCTCGACGCCGAGCGCGTGGGCGTCTACGGTGGCTGCGGCATGGGCGGCGCTGCCGCGCTCGAGGCCGCCTACCGCGGCAACGGCCGCGTGTCGCCGCTGACCATTCCGGCCTTCATGCCCAATGCGCCGGCCGCCCACGTGTCGATGCGCCAGGGCGTGCAGGGCCCGGTGCTCACCTATTCGGTAGCCTGCGCCTCGTCGTCCGTGGCGATCGCCGAGGCCGCCAAGGCGATCCAGCGCGGCGAGGTCGATCTGGCCATCGCGGGCGGCAGCGAAGCGCTGATCGTGCCCGGCGTGGTGCTGGCCTGGCAGGCCATGATGACGCTGGCCGGCTTCCAGCCCGGCGAGGCGGCGCGGGCGGTCCGGCCCTTCGCGGCCGACCGCAGCGGCTTCGCGCTCGGCGAGGGCGCGGCCTTCGTAGTGCTCGAGTCGGCCGAGCGCGCGCGCCGTCGCGGCGCGCGCATCCATGCGCTGCTCGCCGGCTGGGGCCTGAGCAGCGACGCCACCCATCTCACCAAGCCCGACGCGCCCGGCCAGGCGCGCGCGCTGCGCTCGGCCCTGCGCCAGGCCGGCCTGGCGCCGCGCGACGTGGGCTACTGCAACGCGCACGGCACCGCCACCCGCATCGGCGACGCGGTGGAGCGCAACGCACTGGCCGCGGTCTGGGGCGACGATCTCGACGGCCTGCGCACCAGCTCGACCAAGGCGCTGCACGGCCACCTGCTAGGCGGCGCCGGCGCGCTCGAGGCGGTCATCACCATCCTCGCGCTGCGCGAACGCCTGCTGCCGCCCAACGTGAACGGCGGCCAGGCGGATCCCGACTGCGCGCTGAACCTGGTGGCGCCGGGCGACGCCGACGCGCCCGCGCTCGAGGCGGCGATCAGCAATTCCTTCGCCTTCGGCGGCACGAACTCGGTGCTGCTGTTCCGTCGCGCCTGAGGCCCTGCCCGCTCAGGCAGTGGGCAGCTCGCAGATCCATTCGACGAAGGCCGTCACCAGCGGATCGGCCGCCCGGTTCGGCGGCACGAACACGCTGTAGCCGCGGCGCGACGGCGCCTCGTGCTCGCAAGCCAGCGCCAGTTCGCCCGAACGCAGCGCGCGCTCCACGAAATAGCGCGGCACCAGGCCCACGCCGAGCTCGGCGCGCACCGCCTCGAGCAGCATCGAGAACAGGTCGAAGCGATGGCCGGCGACGAGGTTGTCGGGCGCCTGCGTCGCTGCCGGCGCCTGCGCGAACCACTCCTCCCAGGCGCCAAGCCGCGTGCGCAGATGAAGCAGGCGCGCGTCGCGGAAATCGCCGCGCGCCATCCGGTCCCGGCCGGCCGCGCCGGGCGCGCAGACCGCCACGCAGGCCTCGGGCATCAGCGGCCGCGCCTCGGCGCCCGGCCACACGGCGTCGTCGTACTGCACGCCGACATCGAAGGGCATGTCCTCCATGTAGAGCAGCGTCGGGAACACCTGCAGGTGCAGGCTGCAGCCCGGCTGGCGCGCGGTGAAGCCCGGCAGCCGCGGCAGCAGCCAGCCCTCGGCCAGCACCGGCACCGCGCCCACGATCAGCCGCAGGCCGTCGGTGCGCCGGGCCATGGCCTCGAGCGTGTGGTCCTGCAGCCGCAGCAGGTCGCCCGCGATCTGGCCGTGGTAGCGGCGGCCGGCCTCGGTCAGCGTGGTGCCGCGCGCGGAACGCTGCACCAGCAGCACGCCGATCTGGGTCTCGAGCAGCCGCAGCTGCTGGCTCACGGCGCTGTGCGTGAGGCACAGCTCCTCGGCGGCGCGGCTCACGCCGTGGTGGCGCGCGACCGCGTCGAAGACCAGCAGCGCGCGCGTGCTCGGGATGTGGCGTTTCATCGTCATCGTTAGAAAAACTGACAGCGAAAAAGATTAAACCCGAGCGCGATGCTCATCCCCCGATAAGAATCGCCGGCGGCCCTTCGTGACGAATCGATGACACGACGGTTTTTCTTTCAACCCAGACGTCCATCGCCCGGACCTCCCGCATGCCCCGCTCGTCGTTTCGCCTCGCTCCCATCGCCCTCGCCCTGCTCTGCGCCGCCGGCGCGGCCCTCGCCCAGGGCGGCGCCATCGCCAACCCGCCGCAGGTGCGGCCCGACATCGACCGGGCCTACACGCAGCTGATGGCCGCGCCCGCGGTCCAGAAGCTGCTCGAGGCGGTGAAGGCCGACCACGAGCGCTCGGTCGAGGACCTGAAGCTGCTGACCGAGATCGAGGCGCCGCCCTTCAAGGAACAGAAGCGCGCCGAGGCTTTCCTCGCGCGCATGAAGGCGCTGGGCCTGTCGGACGCGAAGATCGACGCAGAAGGCAACGTGGTCGGGCTGCGCAAGGGCACGGGCAACGGCCCGAAGCTTTTGATCTCGGCCCATCTCGACACGGTGTTTCCGGCCGGCACCGACGTGAAGGTCAAGGAACGCGACGGCAAGCTCTACGCCCCGGGCATCTCCGACGACACGCGCGGCCTGTCGGTGCTGCTGTCCTGGCTCAAGGTGCTCAACGACAACAAGGTCCAGACCCAGGGCGACCTGCTGTTCGTCGGCAACGTCGGCGAGGAGGAACTGGGCAACCTGCGCGGCATGAAGGCGATCTTCCGCGACCACCTCGACATCGACGGCATGGTCGGCCTCGAGCCGGCGGCCGACGGCACGGTGCTGATCCTCGGCACCGGCAGCCACCGCTACGAGGTCAGCTTCAAGGGCCCGGGCGGCCACAGCTACGGCGCCTTCGGCCAGGTGCCGAGCGCGATCCACGGCATGGGCCGCGCCATCGCGAAGATCGCCGAGGTGCGCACGCCGAGTTTCCCCAAGACCACCTTCACGGTCGGCGGCGGCACCTCGGTCAACACCATCGCGCCCGACGCGCGCATGGCGATCGACATCCGCTCCGACGACATGGGCTCGCTGCTCGAGGCCGAGAAGAAGATCCTCGCGACGCTCGACGAAGCGGTGGCCGAGGAGAACAAGCGCTGGAACGTGAACACGCTGAGCGTGAGCACCAAGCTGATCGGCGACCGGCCCGGTGGCCGCACGCCGCCCGATTCGGTGATCGTCGAGGCCGCCACGCGCGCCAACGCGGCCTTCGGCCACAAGACGCTGCTGACCGGCGCCAGCACCGACGCCAACGTGCCGATGGCGCTGGGCATCCCCGCGATCATCGTCGGCGGCGGCGGCAAGACCGGCGGCTTCCACGCGCTCAGCGAATGGATCGACGTGACCGACGGCTGGAAGGGCGCGCAGAACTCGCTGGTGACGGTGCTCGGGCTGGTCGGCGTGGCGGGCGTGAGCGAGCCGCTGCTGCCGAAGCGGCCCGCGCGCACGCGCTGAGGAGGGCAGCTCGGCGACCTCCTCGCGCCACCGCGGCGGCGTATGCTGTGCCCGCATATCCATTCGCACCAAGGAGGTCGCCATGAAGTTCCGTTCCACCCTGATCGCGCTCGCCCTGCTCGCGGCCGGCGCCTCGGCGAACGCCGAATCGAAGCTGCTCGACCAGCTCAGGAACCAGATGGGCGGCGGCGCGGCGACCAGCGCCGGCGGCAACAGCGGCAGCAGCGGCGCCGGCGGGCTGGCCGAGAACCTCGGCTTCTCGATGCCCGCGATCGGCAACAGCACCGTCGGCAACGCGGCCGGCGTGCTGCAGTACTGCATCAAGAACAACTACCTGGGCGGCGGCGACGCAGCCTCGGTCAAGGACAAGCTGCTGGCCAAGATCACCGGCCAGAAGCAGCAGCAGAGCGGCTTCGCGAGCGGCGCCAAGGGACTGCTCAAGGGCGGCGACGGCCAGACGCTCAACTTCAAGCTGCTGAGCTCGAAGGTCAAGGAGAAGGGCTGCGACTACGTGCTGAAGAACGCCACCAGGCTGCTGTAGAGGCGCGCCGCGCGCCGCGCCCGGGGTAAACCGCGCTGCCCGCGGCGAGGCGGCGCACTTAACATCGGGCGGTCGCGGCATTTCCGCCCTCCTCCCTTCGTTTCCCCGCCGCGCCCGCCCACGCCCCGCGTGCGCGACCGCCCGCTTTCCATGACGCCGCCACCCGCCACTTCCGCTTCCTCCCCCTCCCTGCGCCAGCGCCTGGCGCGCTGGGTTCCCTGCCTGGGCTGGCCGCGCCCCTCTGCCGCGCTGCTGCGCGGCGAGGCGATGGCCGGCATCACCGTCGCGCTGATGGTGATCCCGCAGGGCGTGGCCTATGCCGCGCTCGCGGGCATGCCGCTGGTCACGGGCGTCTACGCGGCGCTGCTCCCGGCGCTGATCGCCGTGATGTTCAGTTCCTCGCAACGGCTGTCGGTCGGTCCGACCGCGCTCACCAGCCTGCTCGTGGGCGCCTCGCTCGCGCCGCTGGCGGTGGCCGGCAGCCCCGAATGGGTGGCGATGGCGGTGTGGCTCACGCTGATGTCGGGCGCGATCCAGATCGTGCTGGGCGCGGGCGGCTTCGGCTGGATGCTGCGGCTGGTGAACTCGCCGGTGCTGATCGGCTTCACGCAGGGCGCGGCGGTGCTGATCGCGATCTCGCAGTTGCCGGCGCTCCTGGGCTTCACCGGGCGCACCATTCCGCAGGTGCTCAGCGGCGACGGCCCGCTTCCCGACCTCACGGCCATCGCCTTCGGCCTCGGCGGCATCGCCGTGCTGTGGCTGGGCAAGCGCTTCGTGCCGCGCTTTCCCACCACCATGGCGCTGGTGGCCGGCGCGGCCGCGCTGAGCTGGGGCATCAGCTATGCGCTGCGCGGCGGCGCGGTGGTCGGCAGCCTGCCCTCGGGCCTGCCCGATTTCTACTGGCCCGGCCTGCTGCCGGCCGGCACCTTCAGCGCGCTGGTGCTGCCGGCGCTGATGATCACGCTGGTGAGCTTTCTCGAGACCGCCTCGAGTGCCAAGGTCGACAACGCGCGCGCCGGCACGCTGTGGAACGAGAACCAGGACCTGATCGGCCAGGGCCTGGCCAAGCTGGCCTCGGGCTTCACGGGCGCCTTTCCCACCAGCTCCTCGTTCTCGCGCTCGGCGATCACGCTCTACGCGGGCGCGCAGACCGGCTGGGCCACGCTGTTCAGCGTGGTGGTGGTGGCCGGCGCGCTGCTGTGGCTGATGCCGCTGCTCTACCACGTGCCGCAGGCGGTGCTGGCCTCGGTGGTGGTGACGGCCATCCTCGGGCTGGTCAAGCCCTCGAGCTTCACGGCGCTGTGGCGCATCTCGCGGCTCGAGGCCGGTATCGCCATCGGCACCTTCGTGCTCACCATCGCGACCGCGCCCAGCATCTACTGGGGCGTGCTCGGCGGCCTGCTCGCGAGCCTGGCGAACTACATGTACCGCCACCTGCATCCGCGCATCATCGAGGTCGGCCTGCATCCCGACGGCAGTCTGCGCGACCGCCACCTGTGGAAGCTGCCGCCGCTGGCGCCGCACCTGCATGCGCTGCGCATGGACGCCGAGCTCGACTTTGCCTCGGCCTCCACGCTCGAGCGCGCGCTCACGGTGGCGCTCGCCGACCGGCCCGACCTCACCGACGTGTGCCTGTTCGCCCAGCCGATCAACCGCATCGACATCACGGGCGCCGAGGTGTTCGGCTCGATCCGCCGCATGCTCGAGTCGCGCGGCGTGCGGCTGCACCTGAGCGGCCTCAAGCTGCCCGCGATGCAGGTGCTGGAACGCGCCGGCCTGCTGGCGCCGGGGCCGCTCTTGTTCAGCTACCGCACCGACGGCGAGGCGCTGGCGGCGCTGGTGCCGCGCATCGAGGTGCCGCTGCCGGCCGAGGCCCAGGCCGCGCACTGAACGAGCGCCCATGAAGACCACGATCGAGGAACTGCTGGCCTTCCGCACCGTGGTCGACACCGGCTCGATCACGGCCGCGGCCGAGCAGCTCTCGCAGACGGTCTCGGGCGTGAGCCGCGCGCTGAGCCGGCTCGAGCAGAAACTCGACACCACGCTGCTGCGCCGCACCACCCGGCGGCTCGAGCTGACCGAGGAAGGCGCGGCCTTCCTGCAGCGCACCCGCGCCATCCTCGACGCCATCGACGAGGCCGAGGAGCAGATGGCCTCGCGTCGCGGGCAGCCCGCGGGCCGGCTGCGCGTGAATGCCGCCTCGCCCTACATGCTGCATGCGGTGGTGCCGCTGGTGGCCGAGTTCCGCCGGCGCTATCCGCAGATCGAGCTCGAGCTCGACACCGACGACCTGCCGATCGACCTGCTCGAACGCCGCACCGACATCGCGATCCGCATCGGCCCGCTGCGCGACTCCACGCTGCATGCACGCCCGCTGGGCACGCACCGGCTGCGCGTGCTCGCGAGCCCGGGCTACCTCGAGGCCCAGGGCCGGCCGCGCAAGGTGGAGGAGCTCGCCACGCACACGCTGCTGGGCTTCACCCAGCCCGAGTCGCTCAACCGCTGGCCGCTGCGCGGCCCGCATGGCGACGAATGGCAGATCGCGCCCAGCCTCGCGGCCTCGAGCGGCGAGACCCTGCGCCAGCTCGCGCTGGCCGGCGTGGGCATGGTGTGCCTGTCGGACTTCATGACCGCCGCCGACCGCGCGAGCGGCGCGCTGGTGCAGGTGCTGGCGAAGGACACGGTCGACGTGCGCCAGCCGGTCAACGCGGTCTACTACCGCAACACGCAGCTGTCGGCGCGCATCACCTCGTTCCTGGATTTCCTGGCCGAGCGGCTCGCGGACTGAGCCGCGCCGCGCGCCTGTTGCGCCTACTGCGCCTTGGCGACGAAGGGCTCGACCGCCGCCGAGCGGATCTCGTAGCCGCTCACGCCCATGTCGGCCGAGGCGTAGCGCGCCGCGCGCAGGGTGCCGCGCACGTGCACCGTGTCCATCGCATGCAGGCCCTTCACCGTCTCGTGGGCGATCACGCGCACGATCTGGTTGGCCGGCGGCGGCGGCGTGTGGATGCAGGCGCCGAAGTACGGCACCAGCAGGAACTCGCGAATGCCGTCGGGCGAGGCATCCAGCGGCACCACGAAGCCGGTCAGGCGGCCGTCGACGCCGTCGAGCGCCACGTTCACCGGCGCGTTGTCCCAGACCGCGCGCATCTCGTCGAGCATCTGGATCGCGCGCGGGTCGTTGTCGCGCAGCGATTCGAGGCTGATGTTGCGGTAGCGCTGGGTCGGGTCCCAGCTCTTGGGGATCAGTTCCTCCCACTTGAGCTCGGGCGCCACGCCGGCCGCCGCGCTGGCCGGCGCGGCACGCTCGGGTCCGCATCCGGCCAGCAGCCCCGCGGCCAGCGCCAGCGCGAGGGCGACAGCCCGCGCGGGCCGCCAGTGCATGGGGAAAGCGGTCATGGGCTCGATTGTGCAAGCAGCGCCATGACGCAGGTTTAAGCAGGACTTAACCGGCCCTCCCCAAAACCGGCCGAACACGACAGAATCGCGCGCACCACGAAACATGAGGAGCAGCACATGGCGGCAACGGTCTGGCTGGGGTTGACTTCGTTGGGGATCGTCCATACGGCGATCAGCCTGGTGGCGCTGGCGGCCGGGGCGCTGGCCCTGATCCGCCACAAGGAGATCTCCTGGCGCACCGGCCTCGGCCGGCTCTACGTCTGGACCACGGTGCTGACCTGCCTCACGGGCTTCGGCATCTTCCAGCATGGCGGCTTCGGCCGGCCGCACGTGCTGGGCATCGTGACGCTGCTGGCGCTGGCCATCGGCTTCCAGGCCGGGCGCGGGCGGCTGTTCGGGCGCTTCGCGCGCCATGCCGAGCTGGCGGCCTACTCCGCCACCTTCATGTTTCACTGGATTCCGACCTTCACCGAGACGCTGACGCGGCTGCCGCTCGGCGCGCCACTGCTGGCGAGCCCCGATGCGCCCGAACTCAAGGCGATCACCGGCGTGCTGCTGGTGCTCTATGCGGTGGGCCTGAGCCTGCAGATCCGGCGGCTGCGCGGCGGCACGGCGCCGCTCAGTCCCCCCGGACCGGTCCGCGCAGGCTCTTGACCTGCGAGCGCTGGCTCTTGCCTTCGAGCCGGCGCTGCTTCGAACCGTAGGTGGGCTTGGTGGCGCGCCGCGCGCGCGGCACCGTCGCCACGCTGTCGACGACTGCCTGCAGGCGCGCGATGGCATCGGCGCGGTTCATCTCCTGGCTGCGGTGCTGCTGGGCCTTGAGCACCAGCACGCCCTCCTGCGTGATGCGGCTGTCGCGCAGCGCGAGCAGCCGTTCCTTCAGGTCCTCTGGCAGCGAGCTCGCGCGGATGTCGTAGCGCAGATGGACCGCGCTCGAGACCTTGTTGACGTTCTGCCCGCCCGCGCCCTGGGCACGGATCGCGCTGAAATCGATCTCGGATTCGTCGACGAAGATGGGGGGACGGTGCTGCACGGGCTGCATTGTGCGCGGTGCGGCGAAGCGGGAAGCAAGGCAGAGCGGTGTGGTGAGAGGCATGTCGCGTCGGGCAGACCACCCCGCCCGACGCGCTGCACACACCCGGAGTCCTCTCCTCGATCACTCGCTCCTCCTCTCCGGGCAGGCAGAAGATTAGCGGGGGCATGGCGTCGGGTCCTCCTCCTTGTGGAGGATGCCGCCACACCCCGGCTTCTGTTCCTCGCCCCGCGATCAGACGCGCTCGAACACCGCGGCAATGCCCTGGCCGCCGCCGATGCACATCGTGACCAGCGCATAGCGGCCCTGCACGCGGTGCAGCTCGGCGATCGCCTTCACCGCGATGATCGCGCCCGTGGCGCCCACCGGATGGCCCAGCGAGATGCCCGAGCCGTTGGGGTTGACCTTGGCCGGGTCGAAGCCCAGTTCCTGGATCACCGCGCAGGCCTGGGCCGCGAAGGCCTCGTTCGACTCGATCACGTCGAAGTCGCTCACCTTGAGGCCGGTGCGCTCGAGCACCTTGCGCGTGGCCGGCACCGGGCCGATGCCCATGTAGGCCGGCTCCACGCCCGCGTGCGCATAGCCCACGAGCCGCGCCAGCGGCTTCAGGCCCTCGGCCTTGGCGCGCGCGCCCTCGGCCAGCACCAGCGCGGCGGCGCCGTCGTTGATGCCCGAGGCATTGCCGGCCGTGACCAGGCCATCCTTCTTGAAGGCCGGCTTCATCTTGGCGAGCGTCTCGACCGTGGTGTCGGCGCGCACGTGCTCGTCGGTGTCGAACACCACCACGCCCTTGCGCGTCTTGACCTCGACCGCAACGATCTGCTCCTTGAAGCGGCCCGCGGCGATGGCGGCCGCGGCACGCTGCTGGCTGGACACGGCCAGCGCGTCCTGCTGCTCGCGCGTGATGCCGTAGCGCGCGGCCACGTTCTCGGCCGTGATGCCCATGTGGATCTTCTCCCACGGGTCGTGGAGGATGCCGAGCATGTAGTCGAGCAGCTGCACGTCGCCCATGCGCGCGCCGTAGCGCGCGGCGGTGTCGAAGTACGGGCCGCGGCTCATCGATTCGGAGCCGCCACCGATCGCGATGTCGCAGTCGCCCAGCGCGATCGCCTGCGCCGCCGAGACGATGGCCTGCAGGCCCGAGCCGCAGAGGCGGTTGACGTTGAAGGCCGGCGTCTCGATCGGGCAGCCGGCATCGATGGCGGCGACGCGGCTGAGGTAGGCGTCCTTGGTGTCGGTGGGGATCACGTTGCCCATCACCACGTGGCCGATGGCCGCGGGCGCGACACCGCTGCGCTCGATCGCGGCCTTGACCGCGGTGGTGGCCAGCTGGGTGTTGGGCACGTCCTTCAGCGAACCGCCAAAGGTGCCGATGGCCGTGCGGGCGCTGCCGACGACGAAGATCTCGCGAGAGGTCATGAACTGCTCCTGGATGAAATGAACGAGAAAAGGAAGAAAGGGATCAGCGGCCTTCGAAGCGCGCCGGCTTCTTGGCGAAGAAGGCGTCGACGCCGCTGCGGAAATCCTGGCTCGCGGCGCAGACCTGGAAGGCCGCCGATTCGGCCGCGAGCTGCGCCGGCAGCTCGCGCTCGAAGCTGCCGCGCATCAGCCGCCGCAACTGGCCCAGCGCCACGGTCGGCCCGTTGGCCAGGCGCTGCGCCAGCGCCATCGCCTCGCCGGCCAGCGCAGCGGCCGGCAGCACGCGGTTGATGAGGCCGATGCGCTCGGCCTCGGCCGCTTCGAGCATGTCGCCGAGCATCGCGATCTCGAGCGCGCGGCGCAGCCCGACCCAGCGCGGCAGCGCCCACGAGGCGCCGACGTCGCAGCTCGCGCCGATGTTGACGTAGGCCAGGTTGAAGCGCGTGCCCTCGGCCGCGAGCACGAAGTCGGCCTGCAGCATCAGGCTCAGGCCCGCGCCGGCCGCCACGCCGTGCACCTGCGCGACCACCGGGGCGTCGATGGTGGCGAGCACTTCCAGCGCTTCGTGCAGCGGGCCGATCAGCGCGGCCGCGCCGCCCTGCGGATCGGCGCTCAGCAGCGCGAGGTCGCCACCGGCCATGAAGCCCTTGCCGGCGCCGCTCAGCAGCACCGCGCGCACCGAGCGGTCGGCCGCGATGGCGCGCACCGCCGCGAGGAAGGCCTGCGCCATCGGTACGTCGATGGCATTGAGTGCCGCCGGGCGGTTGAAGCGCAGCGTGGCGACCGCGCCTTCGCGGCCGATCTCGAGCGCGGTGTCGGGGGTGGTGGTGTCGTTCATCGTTGTCGGCTCCATGGCATGGGAAGTTCAGGCGGCGGTCGCGCGCGGCTTGCGGCGCGCCGGTGCCGCGGGCACCTGCTGCAGCACGCCGTTGAGCAGCAGCGCGATCGCCTGGTCGGCGATCTGTTCGGGCGTGAGGTCGCCGTCGCGCCGGTACCAGCGGCCGATCCAGCTCAGCGCGCCGGCCAGCATGAAGGCGGCCATCTTCGGGTCGCAGGGCGCGATCGAGCCCTCGGCGATGCCCTCGTCGATCAGCCGGCGGAACTCGTGGTCGATGCCGGCCTTGAGGCGGCGCAGCTCCTTCTTGAGCGGCTCGGGCAGCGGGTCCTCGCCGATGCGGATCACGCACTTGCCGAACTCCTCGCAGACGATGGCCGAGTAGCTGCGCATGCAGGCCATGAGCTGGTCGAGCGCGCGGCCGCCGTTGCGGCGCACCTCGTCGATGCCCTCCTGCATCATGCCCAGCGCGGCGCGCACGCACTCGAGCAGGATGTCGTCCTTGCTCTTCACGTAGTAGTAGAGCGTGGGCTTGGTCACGTGCAGCCGCTCGGCGATGTCGTCGAGCGAGGTGGCGTGGAAGCCGCGCTCGTTGAACAGCTGCGCCGCCGTCTGCAGCACGGCCTGGCGCTTGAGTTCGCGCTGCATCGCGCGCTGGGCCGAGGGCACCCAGGGCGATTCGTCGGCGGCCTCGATGGCAGAGGCCTTGGCGGCGGAGGCACGGCGCTTGGTGAGGGTCATGGGGCGATCCGGGTTTGCGCGCAGGGGTAAGTCCTGATGCCGCGGCGAAGTCGCGTCTGGAAGATCGCGGACGTTACCGAGGAGTAGAAATTCTACGGGCAAGTAGCCCGCGATGCGGATGCCGGAGGAACCCTGAGGCGGCGGCGCATCGCTCACTTGCTTTTTTCTCTTCTCGTCCAGAAGCCCGAACACAGGACACGATTCGACGCCATGCACGCCGACACCGAGCGCCCGCGCGCAACCTCGCCCGCCGACGGAAGCGCCGCCGCGCCCGTGCTGCGCGTGGAGACGCTCACCTTGGCTTTCGGCGGCGTGAAGGCGCTCAGCGGCGTGGGCTTCGACGTGCAGCCCGGCTCGATCACCGCGGTGATCGGTCCCAACGGCGCGGGCAAGACCTCGCTGTTCAACACGGTCTCGGGCTTCTACCGGCCGACTGCCGGCCGCGTGGTCTTCGAGGGCGCGGACATCACGCGGCTGCCGGCACCGAAGCGCGCCGCGCTCGGGCTGGCGCGCAGCTTCCAGAACATCGCGCTGTTCCGCGGCATGACGGTGCTCGACAACATCAAGCTCGGCCGCCACGTGCACCTGAAGGCCAACGTGTTCGACGCGCTGTTCTACCTGGGCCGCGCGCGCCGCGAGGAGGCTGAGCTGCGCCGCGACATCGAGGAGCGGATCATCGACTTCCTCGAGATCGACCACATCCGCCACGCCAGCGTGGCCGCCCTGCCCTACGGTTTGCAAAAGCGCGTGGAGATGGCGCGCGCGCTCGCGATGCGCCCCAAGGTGCTGATGCTCGACGAGCCGGTGGCCGGCATGAACCGCGAGGAGACCGAGGACATGGCGCGCTTCATCCTCGACGTGCGTCGCGAATGGGGCATCACGGTGCTGATGGTGGAGCACGACATGGGGATGGTGATGGACCTGTCGGACCACGTGGTGGTGCTCAACTTCGGGCAGGTGATCGCGCAGGGCACGCCGGCGCAGGTGCAGGCCGATCCCGAGGTGGTGCGCGCCTACCTGGGCGCGGGCGACGTGGGCGAGCTGCGGCGCAGGCTGCGCGGCCAGGCCGCGGCCACCGCGGCAACGACAACCGCAACGGCGGTGGCGTGATGGATTGGGCCTACCTGTTCGAGATCGCACTGACCGGCCTGGCCGGCGGCGGGCTCTATGCGCTGGCTGCGCTGGCCTTCGTGCTGGTCTACAAAGCCACGCGGGTGGTCAACATCGCGATCGGCGAGATGCTGATGATCGGCGCCTACCTGTTCTTCGCCTTCGCCGCGACCTTCTCGCTGCCGATCTGGCTCGCGGTGCTGGGCTCGGTGCTGGGCACGGGCCTGCTGGGCGCGGTGATCGAGCGCACGATGATCCGCCCGCTGCTGGGCGAACCTCCGATCTCGGCCTTCATGGTGACGGTGGGGCTGGCCTCTGTGCTGGTGGGCCTGGTCGAGATCGTCTGGACCGCCGACCAGCGCCGGCTGCCCGAGTTCATGCCGAGCGCGCCGGTGATGGTGGGCGAAGCCTTCCTCGCCCCCAAAGTGGCCTACGGCGCGCTCGCGGCGCTGGTGCTGATCGTGCTGGTGCTGCTGCTGTTCCGCTTCTGGCGCGGCGGCGTGGCCTTGCGTGCCACGGCGTCGGACCAGGGCGCGGCCTACATGATGGGCATCAACGTGCCGCGCGTGTTCTCGCTGGCCTGGGTGGCCTCGGCGATGATCGCGGCGGTCGCGGGCATCGTGGTCGGCGCGATCGGCGGCATCTCCTCGTCGATGGGGATCTTCGGCCTCTCGGTGCTGGTGGTGGTGATCGTGGGCGGTCTGGACAGCGTGCTCGGCGCGCTGGTGGGCGGGCTCTTCATCGGCCTGGTCGAGGCGCTGGCCGGGTCCTACCTCGGCGGCGAATACAAGCTGCTCGCGACCTTCGTGGTGCTGGTGATCGTGCTGATGATCCGGCCTTACGGGTTGTTCGGTACGCATGAGATCGAGAGGCTCTGAATGAGGGTCTCTTCCTTCTTGCAATCGTCTTGTTCGGGGCGGGCTCACGCCGACGGGGTACTCCCCTCCGCGAATGTCCCCCGGCCTGCGGCCTCCTCCTTGATTTCGCTGCGGGGAGTACCCCATCGACGTGCGCCTGGACACGCTGGTCGAACCGGCCGCACCACCGCTGCGCTTCTCGTGCACAGGATGCCGGGTGCTTCCCGCAGCGAAATCAAGGAGGAGCCCGAAGGGCGGGGGACATTCGCGGAGGGAAGTACCCGGCGTCCTGTGCACGCGCCCCGACGCATCCTCGCGCCTCATCCAAAGGTGAACCGATGCGCATAGGCACCCTCAAACTAAGCTACATCGCCGACGCCGCGCTGTTCGACTCCCGCACCCAGAAGACCTGGTTGTGGGTCGGCGCCGCGCTGCTCGTGCTGTTTCCCTTCATGGCCAGCGACTACTGGCTCTACCTCGCCTGCCTCGTCGCCATCAACGTCGCGAGCGCCACCGGCCTCAACATCCTCACCGGCTACACCGGCCTCGTGAGCATGGGCCAGGCCGCGTTCATGGGACTCGGTGCGTACACCGTCGCCATCCTGCAGATTCGATACGGCACGCCCTTCCTGTTCAACCTCTTCGCGGGCGGCGTCGTGGCCATGGTGGGGGGTCTCGTCGTCGGCATTCCCTCGCTGCGGGTCAAGGGTTTGTACCTCGCCATCGCCACCATCGCGGCCTCGTTCATCACCCACTTCCTGTTCGCCAATCTCAAGCTCACCGGCGGCACCACCGGACTGTCGCTGCCGCCCGCGCAGCTCTTCGGCATCGCGCTCGACACCTCGTTCCGCTTGTACTGGCTGATCCTGCCGATCACCGTGCTGATGCTGCTGGGTGCGGCCAACCTGTTTCGCACCCGCGTGGGCCGTGCCTTCATCGCCATCCGCGATCGCGACATCTCGGCCGAAGTGTTGGGCATTCCGCTGCTGCGCTACAAGCTGCTCTCGTTCGGCCTCTCGTCGTTCTATGCCGGCGTGGCCGGCGGCCTCTGGGCCTACTTCTTCCGCGTCGTCACGCCCGAGAGCTTTCCGCTCTTGATGTCGATCTTCTTCCTCGCCGCCATCATCGTCGGCGGCATGGGCTCGATCCTCGGCGGCATCCTCGGCGCAGTCTTCATGACCATGGTGCCCGAGTTGCTCAAGCTGGTGTTCGACCTGCTGCCGGGCGGCCACGAGATGACCGTCTTCCTGTCGCCGGTGCGCACGGTCGTCTTCGGCCTGCTGATCGTCGGCTTCCTGGTGTTCGAGCCGCACGGGCTCGCCGAAGTGTGGCGGCGCATCCGCCGTTTCTTTCATCTGTGGCCTTTCAAGAACTGACAAGGAGACGAAGCATGGCATCCGACAAGAAGACCCCCGTCCTGCGCCGCCGCGAACTCATCGTGGCCGCCGGCGCCGCGCTCGCAGCACCGCTCAGCGTGTATGCCCAGTCGGGCGAGGACATCGTCATCGGCGGCTCGATCCCGATGACCGGCGTGTTCGCCTTCGCGGGCATCGGCATCAACGCCGGCATCGCCGACTACGTGAAGATCGTCAACGACGGCGGCGGCATCAAGGGCCGCAAGCTGCGCTACGTGCCCGAGGACACCGGCTACAAGGTCGACGTCTCGGTCGCCACCTACAAGAAGATCACCAGCCAGAACAAGGTCAACCTCTACTACGGCGATTCGACCGGCTTCTCGAAGACCATCAACCCCGAGCTCGACCGCAGCGGCCAGATCCTGATGGCCGGCGCCTCGTTCGCCACCGAGCTCAACGACCCGGCCAAGTACCCGAACCAGTTCCTGGTCGGCCCCGACTACACCGAGATGATCGGCATCCTGCTGCGCCACATCGCCAAGGAGAAGCCCGGCGCGAAGGTGGCCTTCGTCTATTCCGATTCCGAGTTCGGCCGCGACCCCATCGAGTCGAGCGAGGCCGCCGCCAAGAAGCTGGGCCTCACGGTGCCCGTCAAGATCATGACGCCCGCCGGCAGCGTCGACGTGTCGACCGAGGTCATCAAGCTGCGCCGCGCCGCGCCCGACTACACCATCTTCCACGGCTACGTGCTCGCGCCCATTCCAGAGTTCGTGCAGCAGGGCAAGCAGATGGGCATGACCACCAAGTGGATGGGCACCTTCTGGACCATGGACAGCTCCACCGTCATGAAGATGGGCGAGGCCGGCGATGGCTTCATGGGCGTCATGCCCTACCGCTACTACTACGACACCTCGGCCAAGGCGCCCATGCTCGAGAAGATCCGCGCGATGCGCCCCGAGTACCAGAGCACCGCCTACACCCAGGGCTTCCTCACCGCCATGCTGTTCACCGAGGCCGCCAAGCGCACCCTCGATGCCGGCAAGCCGCTGGACGGCAAGAACCTCAAGGCCGCGCTCAACAGCATCAAGGACTTCGACACCGGCGGCCTGATCGGCGTGCCGATCACCATCAAGGGCAACTCCATTCCGGTGGGCCGCGTCTACCGCGCCGACATGAAGGCGCAGAAGATGGTGGCGGCATCCGACTGGATCTCGCTCGACAAGTGAGCGGACGGCGGCGATGAACAATGGCGGCGGCGGCCCGATCCTCGAGGTCAACAACATCGAGGTGGTCTACAACAAGGTCGTGCAGGTGCTGCGCGGCCTGTCGCTGGCCGTGCCGCGCGGGCAGATCGTGGCGCTGCTGGGCAGCAACGGCGCCGGCAAGTCGACCACGCTCAAGGCCATCTCGGGCCTGCTGCCGCTCGAGGACGGCGTGCTCGAGGCCGGGCGCATCGCCTTCGACGGCCAGCCCACCGAGCGGCTCGCGCCGCAGCAGCTGGTGCGGCGCGGCCTCGCGCACGTGATGGAGGGACGGCGCGTGTTCGAGGACCTGACGGTCGAGGAGAACCTCGTGGCCGCCACCTACGCGCGCGCCGGCCGCGGCGCGCACTCGCGCGACTTCGACGCCGTCTATGCCTACTTCCCCCGGCTGCACGAACGGCGCCGCGGCCTCGCGGGCTACCTCTCGGGCGGCGAGCAGCAGATGCTCGCGATCGGCCGCGCGCTGGTGGCCGAGCCCCAGCTGATCCTGCTCGACGAGCCCTCGCTCGGGCTCTCGCCCAAGCTGGTGGAGGAGATCTTCGGGATCATCGCGCGCATCAACGCCGAGCGCGGCGTGTCGATGCTGCTGGTGGAGCAGAACGCCAGCCTCGCGCTGGCCGTGGCCGACAGCGGCTACATCATGGAGAACGGAAAGATCGTGATCGACGGCAGCGCCGAGCGGCTCGCGGCCGACCCCGACGTGCGCGAGTTCTACCTGGGCGTCGGCGGTGCCGGCGAATCGAGGAGCTTTCGCGAATTGAAGCACTACAAGCGGCGCAAGCGCTGGTTGTCATGACGCATCCCCTCCCCGAACGAAGCCTGCCGCAGATGCTGCGCGAGCAGGCGCGCGCGCAGGGTGCGCGCATCGCGATCCGCCAGAAGGACTTCGGCATCTGGCATCCGCTGAGCTGGGCCGACTACCACCGGCGCGCGGTCCATGTCGGCCTGGGCTTCGCTGCGCTGGGCCTGGCGCGCGGCGGCCATGTGGGCGTGATCTCGGAGAACCGCGTCGAATGGGTGCTGGCGCAGATGGGCGCGGGCCTGATCGGCGCCGTGACCGTGGGCGTCTATCCCACCAGCCCGACCAACGAGGTGGCCTACGTGATCGGCCATGCCGACATCGAGATCGTGGTCTGCGAGGACCAGGAGCAGGCCGACAAGGTGCTCGAGGCCATCGACGCGCTGCCGCGGCTGCGCCGCATCGTCGTGATCGAGACCAAGGGCCTCGCGAGCTACGGTGCCGAGGCGCGCGAGCGCCTCCTGAGCTTCGCCGAGCTCGAGGCGGCGGGTGCGGCGCTGCAGGCGCGCGAGGGCGATGCGCGCGTCGATGCCGCGCTGGCCGCGCAGTCGCTCGACGACATCGGTCTCATGATCTACACCTCGGGCTCCACCGGCGCGCCCAAGGGCGCGATGATCTCGTGGCGCAACATCCGCGGCGTGGTGCCGGGCATCGTCGAGCGCTTGCAGCTCGATGCGCGCACCACCCACCTGTCGTACCTGCCGCTGTGCCACGTGGCCGAGCAGATGCTGACCAGCTTCGTGCCGCTGTACCTGGGCTCGCAGGTCAACTTCGGCGAATCGATACGCACCGTGCAGGAAGACCTGCGCGAGGTCGCGCCCACCATGTTCCTCGGCGTGCCGCGCATCTGGGAGAAGCTGCATGCCTCCATCAGCATCAAGATGCAGGACACGGGCCGGCTGCGCCAGGCGCTCTACCGCCGCGCGCTCGCCACCTGCGCGCCGCTGGCCGAGAAGCCGCGCGCGCAGTGGACCCAGAGCGAGCGGCTGCGCTTCGGACTGGCGTACTGGAGCGTGCTGCGCGCGCTGCAGAACTTCATCGGCCTGCGCAACGCGCGCGTGGCGCTGACCGGCGCCGCGCCGATCCCGCCCGACGTGGTGCGCTTCTTCCGCACGCTGGGCGTGCCGCTGGTGGAGGTCTACGGCCTCACCGAATCGACCGGCATGGTCAGCGGCCACCGGCTCGACCAGGTGAAGGTGGGCACCGTGGGGCCGGCGACCGAGGGCGTGGAGCACCGCGTGGGCGACCAGGGCGAGCTGCAGATCCGCGGCGAGATGGTGTTCCGTGGCTACTACAAGAACCCCGAAGCCACGGCCGCCTCGATCCGCGACGGCTGGCTGCACACCGGCGACGTGGTGGCCGAGGAAGGCGGGCAACTGCGCATCGTCGACCGGCTCAAGGACATCATGATCACGGCGGGCGGCAAGAACCTCACGCCCTCGGAGATCGAGAACACGATGAAGGCCAGCCCCTACGTCAAGGAATGCATCGTGATCGCCGAGGGGCGCAAGTTCGTCTCGGCACTGGTGCAGATCGACTACGAGACGGTCGGCAAATGGGCCGAGGCGCAGCGCCTGGCCTTCACCCACTTCCGTTCGCTGGTCGAGCTGCCGCGCGTGCGCGAGCTGATCGATGCCGAGTTGCAGCGCGGCAACGCGCGCCTCGCGCAGGTGGCGCAGGTGCGGCGCTTCCACCTGCTGACCAAGGAGCTCGACCACGACGATGGCGAGGTCACCGCCACCATGAAGGTGCGGCGCTCGAGCATCAACAAGACCTATGCGGGCGAGATCGAGGCGCTGTACGCCTGAAGGCCGCCAGAAAGGAAAAGGCCGGCTCGAGGCCGGCCTTTCGCGATCCGAAAAAGTTGCAGTCGATTACTCGCCGCGCGTGGCAGGCCGTGCCTGCACGTCCGTCACGTTGCCGCCGCGATCCCGCAGCAGCGGGCTGCGCACCGGCTCGCCACGTGCACGCGCATTGGCCACGTCGGCGGCCGAGGGTTCGGCCGGCCGGGCGGCGCTGCGGAAGCGTTCGAAGCCCGAACGCGGGTTGAAGCGCATCACCCACGGCGTCACGGGTTTGCCCGTGAGACGGCCCCAGGCGTAGCGCACGCCCCACACCGCGGCCAGCAGCACCACGGCAACCGCCAGGCTGGCCGCGAAGACCAGGCCCAGCATCACGAGGATCACGCGAAGAATGAAGTTCATCATTCCATCTTAGGCCGAGGCTTCGGCCGCAGGTTCCCCGGTTTTTCCGGGATTTCCTGCTTTTGCGAAGCCGAACTGGCCTGGCGAACGGATCGGGTCGGTCGTGACCTCGATCGTGTCCTTCGGCCCGAAGCTGCCGTCGAGCAGCAGCCGCGAGAGCGGATTCTCGATGCGCTGCTGGATCGCGCGCTTCAGCGGACGGGCACCGAACACCGGGTCGAAGCCGACCTTGGCGATCTCGGCCAGCGCGGCCGGCGACACCTCGAGGCCCAGGTCCATCTTCGCGAGCCGCGACTGCAGCACCTTGAGCTGGATCGCGGCGATGGCCTCGATGTTCTTCGCGTCGAGCGCATGGAACACGACCGTCTCGTCGATGCGGTTGAGGAACTCGGGGCGGAAGTAGTTCTTCAGCTCGTCCCACACCGCTTCCTTGATCTCCTCGCCCGGCTTGCCCACCATGGCCTGGATGATCGGCGAGCCGATGTTGCTGGTCATCACGATCACCGTGTTCTTGAAGTCCACGGTGCGGCCCTGGCCATCGGTCAGGCGGCCATCGTCGAGCACCTGCAGCAGCACGTTGAACACATCCGGGTGCGCCTTCTCGACCTCGTCGAGCAGCACCACGCTGTAGGGCTTGCGGCGTACGGCTTCCGTCAGGTAGCCGCCCTCCTCGTAGCCCACGTAGCCGGGCGGCGCGCCGATCAGACGGGCCACCGAGTGCTTCTCCATGAACTCGCTCATGTCGATTCGGATCAGGTGGTCCTCGCTGTCGAACAGGAAGCCCGCGAGCGCCTTGCAGAGCTCGGTCTTGCCCACGCCCGTGGGGCCGAGGAACAGGAACGAGCCCGTGGGACGGTTCGGGTCGGACAGGCCTGAGCGCGAGCGCCGGATCGCGTTGGCGACCGCGCCGATGGCCTCGTCCTGGCCCACCACGCGCTCGTGCAGCTTGTCTTCCATCACGAGCAGCTTGTCGCGCTCGCCCTGCATCAGCTTGGCGACCGGGATGCCGGTGGCGCGCGCCACGACCTCGGCGATCTCTTCCGCGCCGACCTGGGTGCGCAGCAGCGTGGGCGCGCTCGACTTGCCCTTGCTGGCCTCACTGGCCTCGGCTTCCTTCAGGCGCTTCTCGAGCGCCGGCAACTGGCCGTACTGCAGCTCGGCGACCTTGTTGAAGTCGCCCTTGCGCTTCCATTCCTCGATCTGGAACTTGATCTTGTCGATGTCCTCGCGCACGTGCGCGCTGCCCTGGGCCTGGGCCTTCTCGGCCTGCCAGATCTCGTCGTAGTCGGCGATCTCCTTCTGCAGCTTGGCGATCTCGTCCTCGATCAGGCCGAAGCGCTTCTGCGAAGCCTCGTCCTTCTCGCGGCGCACGGCCTCGCGCTCGATCTGCAGCTGGATCAGGCGACGGTCGAGGCGGTCCATCACCTCGGGCTTGGAGTCCATCTCGATCTTGATCTTGGCCGCGGCCTCGTCGATCAGGTCGATGGCCTTGTCGGGCAGGAAGCGGTCGGTGACGTAGCGGTCGGAGAGCTCGGCCGCGGCCACGATGGCCGGGTCGGTGATCTGCACGCCGTGGTGCACTTCGTACTTCTCCTGCAGGCCGCGCAGGATCGCGATGGTGGCCTCGACGCTGGGCTCGCCCACGAGGATCTTCTGGAAGCGGCGCTCGAGCGCGGCGTCCTTCTCGATGTACTTGCGGTATTCGTCGAGCGTGGTGGCGCCCACGCAATGCAGCTCGCCGCGCGCGAGCGCGGGCTTGAGCATGTTGCCCGCGTCCATCGCGCCTTCGGCCTTGCCGGCGCCGACCATGGTGTGGAGCTCGTCGATGAAGACGATGGTCTGGCCCTCGTCCTTCGCGAGTTCGTTGAGCACGGTCTTGAGCCGCTCCTCGAACTCGCCGCGGAACTTGGCGCCCGCGAGCAGCGCGGCCATGTCGAGCGACAGCACGCGCTTGCCCTTGAGCGAATCGGGCACCTCGCCCGCGACGATGCGCTGCGCGAGGCCCTCGACGATGGCGGTCTTGCCCACGCCGGGCTCGCCGATCAGCACGGGGTTGTTCTTGGTGCGGCGCTGCAGCACCTGGATCGCGCGGCGGATCTCCTCGTCGCGGCCGATGACCGGATCGAGCTTGCCCAGGCGCGCGCGCTCGGTCAGGTCGAGCGTGTATTTCTTGAGTGCCTCGCGCTGGCCTTCGGCATCGGCGCTGTTCACGCCCTGGCCGCCGCGCACCGCGTCGATCGCGGACTCGAGCGACTTGCGCGAGAGGCCGTTCTCCTTGGCGATCCGGCCGACGTCGCTCTTGCTGTCGGCCACGGCCAGCAGGAAGAGTTCGCCCGCGATGAACTGGTCGTTGCGCTTGAGGGCTTCCTTCTCGGTCGCCTGCAGCAGCTTGCCGAGCTCGGGGCCGACCTGCACGATGTCGTGGCCCTGCACCTGGGGCAGCTTCTTGATGGCCGCCTCGGCGGCCTGTGCGAGGCCGGGCACGTTGACCCCGGCGCGCTCGAGCAGCGCGCGCGGGCCGTCGTCCTGGCGCAGCATCGCGGCCAGCAGGTGGGCCGGCTCGATGTAGGCGTTGTCGTTGCCGAGCGCGAGCGACTGCGCGTCGCCCAGCGCTTCCTGAAACTTGGTGGTGAGTTTGTCTTGTCGCATGGTGGTATTCCTGCATCCAAAATAGGGCTGTTCGGGCACGATTCAAGGTTGCGGACCGGGCCCGCGCGGCGGGCACGGCTATTGCACGATGCCCGCACCCTTCCGCCCGTAGGCATTTCTCTCTTCTCGAATGGAGTCGATCATGGTTTTTTCAATGCAGCGCGTCCAACCGGTGCGCCGCGCGCTCAGCGTGGGCCTCTTCGCGGCTGCCCTGGGCATGGCCGGGCTGGCGCAGGCCCAGAGCGGCACGCCGATCCGCATCCTGGTCGGCTTCCCGGCCGGTGCCGGCACCGACGCGATCGCGCGCACGCTGGGCGAGAAGCTCAAGGACGAGCTCGGCGCGCCGGTGGTGGTCGAGAACCGCGCGGGCGCGGGCGGCCAGATCGCCGCGCAGGTGCTGAAGTCCTCGCCGGCCGACGGCCACACGCTGTTCCTCACGCACGACCACACGATCTCGATCCTGCCGCAGGTGGTCAAGAACCCGGGCTTCAATCCCGCCACCGACTTCGTGCCCGTGGCTGGCTTCGCGACCTTCGCGAACGTGCTCGCCGTGTCGGGCGGCACGCCGGCCAAGAGCATCGACGAGTACGTCAAGTGGGTGCGCACGCAGAAGGGCGGCAAGGAGACCATCGGCATCCCGGCGCCGGCCTCGATCCCCGAGTTCCTCGTGAAGATGATCTCGGACAAGTACAAGATCGACGTGCAGCCCGCGCCCTACCGCGGCAGCGCGCCGATGACGGCCGACATGCTGGGCAACCAGATCACGGCCGGCATCGCCTCGGTGCCCGACTTCATCGAGAACCACAAGGCCGGCAAGCTGCGCATCGTGGCCTCGATCGGCGCCAAGCGCCAGGCGCTGCTGCCCAACGTGCCGACCTTCACCGAGCTGGGCTTCGCGAACCTCGAGGACCTGCCCTACTACGGCATCTTCGCGCCCGTGGGCACGCCCCAGCCGATCATCGACAAGTACGGCGCGGCGCTGCAGAAGGTGCTGGCCATGCCCGACGTGAAGCAGAAGCTCACCACGCTGGGCCTGACGGTCGGCTACGAGCCGCAGGGCCAGTTCGCGGGCCGCGTGCGCAGCTACACGCAGACCTGGGAACGAATCATCCAGTCGAGCGGCTTCAAGCCGCTGTGAGCGAGCTCAGGCGTTCGACGCGCTGATGCCCCAGCGCGCGAGCGCCGCGTCGTCCGCGACGCGCGCATCGACCCAGCGGGCGCCCTCGGGCGTCTGCTCCTTCTTCCAGAACGGCGCCTGGGTCTTGAGGTAGTCCATCAGGAACTCGCAGGCCTGGAAGCTCTCGCCGCGATGCGCCGAGGCCACCGCCACCATCATGATCTGCGCGAGCGGCTGCAGCAGGCCCACGCGGTGGATCACGCGCACGCCGAGGATGTCGAAGCGCTCGTGCGCTTCGTCGATCATGGCCTCGATCGATTTCTCGGTCATGCCCGGGTAGTGCTCGAGCTCCATCGACGCGACATCCGCACCGTCGTTGCGGTCACGCACGGTGCCGATGAAGCTGCAGACGGCGCCGATGCGCGCATCGCTCGCGCGCAGGGCGGCGACTTCGGCGCCGAGATCGAAATCGGCCGTCTGGATGGTGACGCGTTGCGGAAATGCCATGTGCAAATTGTGGCACCGCGGCGCGCGCGGCTAAACTCCAGCCCCATGTTCGCCCTGACCGCACGTTCGCCCGCACCTTCGACCGAAGGCACGAACGGCGCGCGCCTGGGCGGCAAAGCCAAAAAACCAAAGCTCGTCTGACCGGAGCTTCGGTTCCGTCGTCGGATGAGCGACGGAACCGGCACAGGCACTGGCCCCGCATGGGTTGCGCGCGCATCGGACGATGGTTCCTTCCATCGGTCGATCGTCGAAAGGACGCCCGCGTGCCCGCCAACCAACCCTCTTCCGCCACCGCCATTCCCGATTTCTCGGGCCTGTGGATTCCCCTCGTGACCCCGTTTCGCGACGGCGCGCTCGACCATGCGGCGCTGGCCGCGCTCACGCGCCGCCTGGCCGCCGATGGCGTGGCCGGCTTCGTGGTCTGCGGCTCCACCGGCGAGGCCGCGGCGCTCGACGAGGCCGAGCAGCTCGCCGCGCTCGACACGGTGGCCGAAGCCGCGGGCGGCCTGCCGCTGATCATGGGCCTTTCGGGCTACCACCTGGGCAAGACCACGGCCTGGGTGCGCCGGCTCGCGCAGCGCCCGCTCGCGGGCCTGCTGGTACCGGCGCCGCACTACATCCGGCCCTCGCAGGCCGGCCTGCTCGAGTGGTTCGGCGCCATCGCCGAGGCCAGCGACGCGCCGCTGCTGATCTACGACATCCCCTACCGCACCGGCGCCACGATCGCGCGCGACACGCTGCTGGCACTGGCCGCCAACCCGCGCATCCGCGGCATCAAGGACTGCGGCGGCGACGCGGGCAAGACCCGCGCCGTGATCGCCGATGGCCGGCTGCAGGTGCTCGCGGGCGAGGACGGCCAGATCTTCGGCACCGTGGCCGAGGGCGGCGTGGGCGCGATCGCGGCCAGCGGCCATGTGCAGACGGCGCGCTTCGTGCGGCTGATCGCGCTGCTGCGCGAGGGCCGGCTGGCCGAGGCGCGCGCGCTGTGGCAGCCGCTGCAGCCGCTGGTCGAGGGGCTGTTCGCGGAAGCCAATCCGGGCCCGCTGAAGGCTCTGCTGGCGCACCAGGGCGCGCTGCGCGACGAGCTGCGCTCGCCGATGACGCGTGCCTCGGACGCGCTGCGCGAGCGCCTGGTGGCGCTGGACGCGGCTCTCAGCCGCCCGTGACGGGCGGGAAGAACGCGACCTCGCAGCCTTCGTGCGGGGCCGCGGCCTCGTCGCTCATGGTGTGGTCGAGCGCCATGCGCAGCGCGCGGCCGCGCGCGAGCACCGTGGCGTAAGCGCCGCCGCGCGCGATCAGCTCGTCGCGCAGCGCGGCCAGCGTGGGCGCCGCGGTGTCGATGGTTTCGTCGCTCTTGCCGAGCGCTTCGCGCACCGAGGCGAAATAACGGAGATGGACCTTCATGCGCGTCAGGACAGCAGGGCTGCGAGGGGAATGAATTCGACCGGATCGCCGGCCCGGATGGTCTGGCCCGAGGGGTTGTCGACCAGCCCGTCGCCCCAGACCATCGAGGTCAGCACGCCCGAGCTCTGGTTGCCGAACAGGTCGAGCCCGCCCTGGGCATTGCGGCGCGCGCGCAGGAACTCGCGGCGCTTGTCGGCGCGCGGCCAGTCGAAGTCGGCGCGCATGCGCACCGGCTGGGGCGTGACCCGACTCGCGCCCTGCAGCGTCAGCAGGAACGGCCGAACCAGCATCAGGAAGGTCAGGAAGCTCGACACCGGGTTGCCGGGCAGCCCGGTGACATGGCAGTGGCCCTGCGCGTCTCGCCGGCCCGAGCGCGGGATCGAGCCGTAGGCGAAGGGCTTGCCGGGCTTCATCGAGAGCGACCACAGTTCGATCTCGCCGAGCGCCTGCAGCGCGGCACGGATGTGGTCCTCCTCGCCGACCGACACGCCGCCGGTGGTGATGATCAGGTCGTTGTGCTCGGCCGCCTCGCGCAGCGCCTCGATGGTGGCCTCGCGCCGGTCGGGCACGATGCCGAGGTCGTGCACCTCGCAGCCCAGCCGGTGCAGCAGCGCGCGCATGAAGAAGCGGTTGGAGTTGTAGATCGCGCCGGGCTTCATCGCCTCGGGCGCGACCTCGCCGGGCATCACGAGTTCGTCGCCGGTGGACAGCAGCGCCACGCGCGGCTTGCGCGCGACCGGCAGCCGGTCGAAGCCGATGCTGGCCGCCAGCCCCAATGCGGCGGGCGTGAGGCGCTCGCCCTTGCGCAGCACCACGTCGCCGGCCGCCACGTCTTCGCCAGCGCGGCGGATCCACTGGCCGGCCGCGGGCACGATCTCGACGCGCACGCTGCCCAGGCCACCCTCCTCGGCGACGGCGGCGGTGTCTTCCTGCATCACGACCGCGTCGGCGCCCTCGGGAATCTGCGCGCCCGTGAAGATCCGCGCCGCGGTGCCGGGCAAGAGCGGCGTGCCGACCGTGCCGGCGGGAATGCGCTGCGCCACCTTCAGCAGCGCGCCGGGCGCGGCGCAGTCGGCCACGCGCAGCGCATAGCCGTCCATCGCGCTGTTGTCGCGCGGCGGCACGGTGAGGCCGGCCACGAGGTCTTCCGCCAGCACGCGGCCGTCGGCATCGAAGGTGCTCACCAGCTCGGACGGCAGCGCCGGCCGGGCCTTGGCGAGCAGTTGGGCGATCGCGTCGTCGAGCGGCAGCAGCGGCGGCCGGCGCGAGGAGGCGGCGAAGGGGACAGCGGGAGAGTCAGCCATGGTGCTCGGGGTTGTAGTCGAAGCGCTCGCCGCTGTCGATCAGCCAGCGCGCGATGGCCTCGGCGTCGTCGAGGTCGAGCACGGGCCGCTCGGTCGGGACCGGCAGGCTGGCGTTGGCGGCGATCGCGACGACGAAGGGATCCTCGGGATAGAGCGGTGGCCGCGGCGCCTCGTCCTGCCCGGTGGGCCGCCAGACTTCGATCTTGAGCAGGTCGCTGTGGCGGAAGCCCTCGACCAGCACCCAGTCGGCACCGCTGTAGAGCTCGGCGATCAGCTGGTGCACGTCGAGCTCGACCGGGGTCTCGAACTCGCGCATCAGCGCCAGACGACGGTCGGAAGCGACCACCACTTCGAAGGCGCCGGCCTCGCGGTGGCGCCAGGTGTCCTTGCCCGGATGGTCGATGTCGAACTTGTGGTGCGCGTGCTTGACCACCGACACGCGCAGTCCGGCGCGCTTGAGCACGGGAATCAGCCGCTCGACCAGCGTGGTCTTGCCGGCGCCCGAGTAACCGGCGAAGCCGACCACTTTCATCCGATGTCTCCGATGCTATTCAGGGGATAGCTTTGATTTGCCGACCGGGGCGGCCGCCTGGCCACCCCTGGTGTCGATCGCTCAGTCGCAGTGCTCTGCGATGTAGGCCTTCACCGCCTCGGCATCGGCCGGCAGCTTGACCACGCGCTTGGGCAGCGCCTCGATGCCCTCGAACTTCGCGGGCCGCGCGGGCTCCTCGCCCAGGGCCTCGACCAGCGTGGCCGCGAACTTGATCGGCAGCGCGGTCTCGAGCACCACCATCGGCACGCCCGGCGCCAGGTGCGCGCGCGCGGCCTTGAGGCCGTCGGCGGTGTGCGGGTCGACCAGGGTGGCGAAGCGCTTCTCGGTGTCGCGGATGGTCGCGAGGCGGTCGGCATGCGTGCTGCGGCCGCTGCGGAAGCCGAAGCGCGACGCGGCCTGCGCGAAGGCCGGATCGGCGCTCAGGTCGAAGAAGCCCTGGCGCCCCAGGTCGTCGACGAACAGGCGGCGCAGCTTGCCGCTGTCGCGGCCGACCAGGTCGAACACGAAGCGCTCGAAGTTGCTGGCCTTGCTGATGTCCATCGACGGGCTCGAGGTCTCGTGCGTGTCGGCGGCGCCGCGCACGCGGTAGACGCCGGTGCGGAAGAACTCGTCGAGCACGTCGTTCTCGTTGGTGGCGGCCACCAGCGTGTGGATCGGCAGGCCCATCATGCGCGCCACGTGGCCGGCGCAGATGTTGCCGAAGTTGCCCGAGGGCACGGTGAAGCTCACCGGCTGCTCGTCGTTCGCCGTGGCCTGGAAGTAGCCGGCGAAGTAGTAGACGACCTGCGCCAGCAGCCGCGCCCAGTTGATCGAGTTGACGGTGCCGATACGGTACTTGCGCTTGAAGGCCAGGTCGTTCGAGACCGCCTTCACGATGTCCTGGCAGTCGTCGAACACGCCCGTGATGGCGATGTTGTGGATGTTCTCGTCCTGCAGGCTGAACATTTGCGCCTGCTGGAACGGGCTCATGCGGCCGTCGGGCGAAGTCATGAAGACGCGCACGCCCTTCTTGCCGCGCATCGCGTACTCGGCCGCGCTGCCGGTGTCGCCGCTGGTGGCGCCCAGGATGTTGAGCTCGGCGCCGCGGCGGGCCAGTTCGTACTCGAACAGGTTGCCCAGCAGCTGCATCGCCATGTCCTTGAAGGCCAGCGTGGGGCCGTTGGACAGGGCTTCGAGGTAGACGCCGTCTTCGAGCTCGCGCAGCGGCACGATCTCCTCGGAGCCGAAGACCTCGGCGGTGTAGGTCTTCGCGCAGAGCGCCTTCAGGTCGGCCGGCGGAATGTCGTCGATGTAGAGCGACAGGATCTCGAAGGCCAGCTCGGCATAGGACAGCGAACGCCACTTCGCGAGCGTTGCGGTGTCGACCCGCGGATAGCTTTCCGGCAGGTAGAGGCCGCCGTCGGGCGCGAGGCCCTCGAGCAGGATTTCGCAGAAGCGCTTGCGGTCGGGATGGCCGCGGGTGCTCAGGTAGTTCACTTCAACTCTTCCTTGCGGATGCGCACGATGGGCTCGAGCACGGTCGGCAGCGCCTGCAGCTCGGCCATGACTTCGTCGACCGTGCCTTCGCGCGCGTCGTGCGTGAGGATGATCAGGTCGGTCTGGGTCGAGCCCTCGCCGCCGACCTCGTCGGCTTCGCGCTGCAGCACGGCGTCGATGCTGATGCCGGCGGTCGCGAGCAGGCCCGTGACCTTGGCCAGCACGCCGGCCTGGTCGGCTACGCGCAGGCGCAGGTAGTAGCTGGTGACCACCTCGGCCATCGGCAGCACCTGCAGGTCGCTCAGCGCATCGGGATGGAAGGCCAGGTGCGGCACGCGGTGCGCGGCATCGGCCGTGTGCAGGCGCGTGATGTCGACCAGGTCGGCGATCACCGCGCTGGCGGTGGGCTCGCTGCCCGCGCCCTTGCCGTAGTAGAGCGTGGTGCCGACGGCGTCGCCATGCACCACCACCGCGTTCATCGCGCCCTCGACGTTGGCCAGCAGGCGCTTGCTCGGCACCAGCGAGGGATGCACGCGCAGCTCGATGCCCTTGGCCGTGCGCTTGGTGACGCCCAGCAGCTTGATGCGGTAGCCGAGCTGCTCGGCGTACCTGATGTCCTGCGCGGCCAGCTTGGTGATGCCCTCGATGTGGGCCTTGTCGAACTGCACCGGGATGCCGAAGGCCAGCGCGCTCATCAGCGTGACCTTGTGGCCGGCGTCGACGCCCTCGATGTCGAAGGTGGGATCGGCTTCGGCATAGCCCAGGCGCTGCGCTTCCTTGAGCACGGTCGCGAAGTCCAGGCCCTTGTCGCGCATCTCGGACAGGATGAAGTTGGTGGTGCCGTTGATGATGCCGGCCAGCCACTGGATGCTGTTGGCCGTGAGGCCCTCGCGCAGCGCCTTGATGATCGGGATGCCGCCGGCCACCGCGGCCTCGAAGGCCACCATCACGCCCTTGGCATGCGCCGCCGCGAAGATCTCGGTGCCGTGCACCGCGAGCAGCGCCTTGTTGGCCGTCACCACGTGCTTGCCGGCCGCGATGGCCTCGAGCACCAGCTGCTTGGCGATGCCGTAGCCGCCGATCAGCTCGATCACGATGTCGATGTCGGGGTTGGCGATGACCTCGCGCGCGTCGCTGACCACCTTCACGCCGTCGCCGGCCACTTCGCGGGCGCGCGCAGTGTCGAGGTCGGCCACCATGGTGATCTCGATGCCGCGGCCGGCGCGGCGCTTGATTTCCTCCTGGTTGCGCTGGAGCACCTTGAAGGTGCCGCTGCCGACCGTGCCTGCGCCGAGCAGGCCTACTTGGATGGGTTTCATGGGGAGAGTCGCGTTCATGGTTTGGATGGGGTGGTGGACGGCGCGGCGCTCACGACGCGGCTGACGTAGCGCGGCAGCGACCAGGCGCCGCCGGCGAAGCCGCGGCACATATGGTCGCTCTCAGCGCCCGTGCGCACGAAGGCCTGGCCGTCGAAATGCCAGGTCTCGCTGGACCAGCAGTCGCCGATGCCGCGGCCCTTGAAGCTCGAGGTGATGCTGGCGTCCTTGTCGTCGTATTCGCCGTTGGCCTCGAGCGCGACCGGCGCATAGGGCGGCTTGTCGTTGGCGAGCCATTGCAGGCTGGAGTAGTTGTAGGCACCCATGCCGCAACCCAGCGACAGCAGCACCCTGGTGGCGGTGAGGCGGTGCACCTCGAGCGACTTCGGGTCGACCTTCTCGCTGTTGTTGCAGTACTCGAGCGCCTTCTTGAGATCGAGCGAGGGGAAGATGCGCGCCGCCAGCGCATCGTCGCCCGGCTTCGGCTTCGCGGGCTGGAACGCGCGCACGACCGGCGCGGGCACGGCCGCCGGCACCGTCGATTCGGCCTTGCCGCCGGGGCGCACCAGCGCGCCGGGGGTGTCGATGCGGCCCTGGGCCTCGTCCATCTTGAGCAGCACGGCGTTCAGGCCCGAGAGCGAGAGCTGCCATTCGCGGCCGCCGCCGGCCGTGAGCCTGGCGCTGTCGGCCTTGAGCAGCTCGGGCAGCACGGCGCGGATCTGGGCGGCATCGAGGCTCAGGGCATCGTTCTTCAGGCCCGGCACCACGGCCTTGCCGACCGCCAGGCGCAGCGGGCCCTTGATGTCGTCGGCGCCGATCTGCAGGTCGATCTCGAGCGCGGTGCCCGGCCCGGCGGCACGCGTGATGCGCATCGAGACCGGCTCGTTGGCGCCGTTCTCGGACTGGTAGCCGGCCGCGCGGCAGGTGCGCGTGTTGTCGCAGGCCAGCTCCCAGTCGTTGTGCGTGAAGGACACCGGCGCCTTGGCAGCGGGCCCTGCGGCCGAGGCGGACAACGCGGCGAGCGACAGGGCCGCGGCGGCGCAGGCGGCTTTCATGATCCCGTCTTGCGGCGCAGGCGGTACTGCTCCAGGAACTTCGCGATGCGGTTGATCGCCTCGCGCAGGTCGTCCTCGTGGGGCAGGAACACGATCCGGAAGTGGTCGGGCGTGGCCCAGTTGAAGCCGGTGCCCTGCACCAGCATCACGCGGGTTTCCTTCAGCAGCTCGAGGAAGAACTGGCGGTCGTCCGCGATCGGATAGACCGCCGGGTCGAGCTTCGGGAACATGTAGAGCGCGGCGCTGGGCTTGACGCAGCTCACGCCGGGGATCGCGGTGATCAGCTCGTAGGCCAGGTCGCGCTGGCGGCGCAGCCGGCCGCCCTCGCCCACCAGTTCGTTGATGCTCTGGTAGCCGCCGAGCGCGGTCTGGATCGCCCACTGGCCGGGCACGTTGGCGCACAGCCGCATGTTCGAGAGCATGTTCAGGCCCTCGATGTAGTCGCGCGCGGCGCGCTTGTCGCCCGACACCACGAGCCAGCCGGCGCGGTAGCCGCAGGAACGGTAGCTCTTGGACAGCGAGTTGAAGGTCAGCGTGAGCACGTCGGTCGACAGGCTGGCGATCGCCGTGTGCTTCACGTCGTCGTAGAGCACCTTGTCGTAGACCTCGTCGGCGAAGATCACGAGGCCATGTTCGCGCGCGATCTCGACGATGCTCTTGAGCAGCGCGTCGGAATAGAGCGCGCCGGTCGGGTTGTTCGGGTTGATGACCACGATGCCCTTGGTGCGCGGCGTGATCTTGGCGCGGATGTCCGCCAGATTGGGCATCCAGCCGTTGGCCTCGTCGCACAGGTAGTGCACCGGCGTGCCGCCCGACAGGCTGGTGGAGGCGGTCCACAGCGGGTAGTCGGGGGCCGGCAGCAGCAGCTCGTCGCCGTCGTCGAGCAGCGCGTTGGTCGACATCGCGATCAGCTCGCTGGCGCCGTTGCCCAGGTAGATGTCGTCGAGGGTCACGCCCGTGATGCCCTGCTTCTGCGTCTCGTGCATCACCGCCTTGCGCGCGGCGAAGACGCCCTTGCTGTCCGAATAGCCGGCCGAGGTGGGCAGGTTGCGGATCATGTCCTGCTGGATTTCCTCGGGCGCATCGAAACCGAACACGGCGAGGTTGCCGATGTTGAGCTTGATGATCTTCTGGCCGTCCTCCTCCATCTGCTTCGCCGCATCCATGATCGGACCGCGAATGTCGTAGAGCACGTTGGCCAGCTTGGCCGATTTCTTGAGCTGCTTCAAAGGGCCCTCCCGGGCGCGGTTCATGCAAGAAAGTTGCGGGAAGTCGTGACAACGGCGGGGATCGCTGCGCGACCTGCAAAGGCCCTGGCGGGCCTCGTGTCACTAGGGAAAACCTATAATTTGACCACAGTTCCCAGTGCCCCGATGAAGCTCCAGCCCGACAAATCCGACACCCAGACCCTCACCGCGCACGGCCCGGGTTGGGTCGCCATCAACAACGAAAAAGTCGAGGGCAGCGTGGTCGTCGGCTCGCGCGGCGAGCGCTTCGAATGGTACTGCAGCCGCTTCGAGGACCTGGGCCCCGAGCACTTCGCCCAACTGGCCGCGCTGGGCGCGGAACTGATCATTTTCGGCAGCGGAGCACGCATCCGCTTCCCGCAGCCCGCGTGGATCAAACCCCTGATGGCTCAACGCACCGGCGTGGAGACCATGGACACCCCCGCGGCCTGCCGGACCTACAACATCCTGGCCGGCGAAGGCCGCCACGTGGTCGCGGCCCTGCTGGTCGAGCGGCCCGCGGGTGGCTGAGAGAGGGGTTTTCGGGGTAAAATCTCGGGTTGCAAACCGCCGGGCGCGCTCCTTCTGGGGGCCACCGGGCACCCAGAGTTAGCAACGACCAATCTTCCATCAACCGAGGACCCGAGATTTTGGCGAGCGGCACCGAAAGGCGCCTTCAGCTCGACACAGGCAGGCTCGGGCAGTGGAAACAAACGGAGAAAACAAGTTTCATGGCGATCGTTGTCAACAAACCCATTCCCGAATTCGACGCCAACGCCACCGGTGGCCTCAAGGTCTCGAATACCTCGCACCTCGGCCACGTCCTGGTCCTGTATTTTTACCCGAAAGATAACACTCCGGGGTGCACGACCGAAGCCATGCAATTCCGCGATCGCTACAAGGACTTCGAAAAGGCCGGCGCCACGGTGTTCGGCGTCTCGCGCGACAACATGAAGTCGCACGACGAATTCAAGGCCAAGCTCGAACTGCCGTTCGAACTGATCGCCGACACGGAAGAGAAGATGTGCCACATGTTCGGCGTGGTCAAGAACAAGATCATGTACGGCAAGAAGGTCAAGGGCATCGAGCGCAGCACCTTCCTGATCGGCGCCGACGGTATCCTGAAGGCCGAATGGCGCGGCCTCAAGGTGCCGGGTCACGTCGACGAAGTCCTCAAGGCCGTCAAGACCCTGAAGAAGCCGGCCTGAGGCTTTCGGGCCTGCCTGGTCGAAGGTTTCACCCGCGTGTCAGTGGTGCGCAATTGCGCCGCCGCGTGGGGAATGTCCAACAAACGGCGTAAAGTGGCGCCGACGCCCCAGAGGCGGTGTGCATAATGGCCGCATGCTGTTGAGCTCCACGACCGCATCCTCCGAACAAAGCCGCCTGGGTCTTCAGGCGGCTTTTTCGTTTTCTGGTACCCACTTTTTTGCGAGCGACCTGACACATGCCACTGCCCCCCGCCCCCACGAGACGTGCCGCACTGCTCTCTCCGGACGCGATTGACGCGCCCGCCCGTTCTTCGCACAGGGGGTCCCGCCGGTCCGGCGACGCGCGCGCCGAGACCGAGGCGCCGAGCGGACCGCAAGCACTCGAGCTGTTCGACCGGCATTCGGCCGAAGTCCCCGGCGGCGGCCTCGAAGCGCCGTCGGCACCCGCTGCCCGCCCCCGCCGCAAGCCCCGCTCGACGCCCGCACCCGCGCCGACCCCGGCGGCGCCCCAGCAGCAGGCCCTGACGCGTTCGGCACCGGCCGAAGCCCCGCGTGCCGAGGCGCCCGCGCCGCAGCCGGCGCCGAAGCCCAAGCGCAGCCGCTCGAGCGGCCCCGCCAAGCTCTTCGTGCTCGACACCAACGTGCTGCTGCACGACCCGATGTGCCTGTTCCGCTTCGAGGAACACGACATCTACCTGCCGATGATCGTGCTCGAGGAGCTCGACGGTCACAAGAAGGGCACGACCGAGGTCGCGCGCAACGGCCGCCAGACCAGCCGCACGCTCGACGCCCTGGCCGCCGCGCAGGACGCCGACATCGCCAAGGGCCTGAAGCTCGACACCACCGGCCATCGCGAGGCCGGCGGCAAGCTGTTCTTCCAGACCGATCCGCTCGACTACGCGCTGCCGCTGAGCCTGCCCCAGGGCAAGGCCGACAACCAGATCCTCGGCGTGGTGCACGCGCTGCGCGACCTCCACGCCAAGGAATCGCCCGACCGCGCGAAGCGCGAGGTGGTGCTGGTGTCGAAGGACATCAACATGCGCGTCAAGGCGCGCGCGCTGGGCCTGGACGCCGAGGACTACCAGAACGACAAGACGCTGGAAGACGGCGACCTGCTCTATTCGGGCTCGCTCGCCCTGCCCCCCGACTTCTGGACCCGCCAGAGCAAGACGGTGGAGAGCTGGCAGAGCGGCAGCAGCACCTTCTACCGCGTCAGCGGCCCGATCGTGCCGAACATGTACATCAACCAGTTCGTGTACTTCGAGGCGCCCGGCGAGCCGAGCATGTACGCGCGCGTCACCGAGATCCGCGAGAAGACCGCGGTGCTCAAGACGCTCAAGGACTACAGCTCGGGCAAGAACGCGGTGTGGGGCGTGAACACGCGCAACCGCGAGCAGAACTTCGCGATGAACCTGCTGATGGACCCGGAGATCGACTTCGTCACGCTGACCGGCACGGCCGGCACCGGCAAGACGCTGATGGCGCTGGCCTCGGGCCTCACGCAGGTGCTCGACGACCGCCGCTACACCGAGATCATCATGACCCGCGCCACCGTGAGCGTCGGCGAGGACATCGGCTTCCTGCCCGGCACCGAGGAGGAGAAGATGGGCCCCTGGATGGGCGCGCTCGACGACAACCTCGAGTTCCTCGCCAAGGGCGACGGCGGCGGTGCCGGCGAATGGGGCCGCGCGGCCACCAACGAGCTGATCCGCAGCCGCATCAAGGTCAAGAGCATGAACTTCATGCGCGGGCGCACCTTCCTCAACAAGTACGTGATCATCGACGAGGCGCAGAACCTCACGCCCAAGCAGATGAAGACGCTGATCACGCGCGCGGGCCCGGGCACCAAGATCATCTGCATGGGCAACCTCGCGCAGATCGACACGCCCTACCTCACCGAAGGCTCCTCGGGCCTGACCTTCGCGGTCGACAAGTTCAAGGGCTGGCCGCACGGCGGGCACATCACGCTGGCGCGCGGCGAACGCTCGCGGCTTGCCGATTTCGCGAGCGACGTGCTCTAAGGCAGCGCCCCTCGCCGGCCTCGAGCCCGCGCCTGCTCCCCCGAGCAGCGCGGGCTTTTCTTCGTCCCGCGATGCCCGGCTCCTGACAAGACGTTGTCAGGAGCCGGTCCGCACCATCGAGGCTCCTCATCACCAACGAAAGAGAGCCCTTCATGTCCAAGACCATCAGCTGGTTCGAGATCCCCGTGGCCGACCTGGACCGTGCCCAGGCCTTCTACGAAACCGTGCTCGGCCGCAAGCTGCGCCGTGAGACCCTCGGCGGCGACCCGCTGGCCGTGTTCCCCTACGACGATCCCGCGACCGGCGGCGCCCTGCAAGCCGGCGCGAAGGGCGCGGCGAAGACGGGCACCGGCATCCGCATCTACCTCGACTGCGCACCGAGCATCGACGCCGTGCTGTCGCGCATCGAGGCGGCCGGCGGGCAGATCGTCGCGCCCAAGTCGGCACTGCCGCCCGGCATGGGCTTCATCGCCCACCTGCGCGACACCGAGGGCAACGAAGTCGGCCTGCACGCCCTTGCCTGAAGCGCCATGCCGCAGCGCAACTGGATTGCAGTCGCGAGCGCCGAGCACGCCCGGCGCGGGCGCGATCACCGACCGCTGGGCTTCATGCAGGCCTGCCACGGCAAGGCGGGCCCGCTCCGGCGGGTCGCCGCGGGCGACCGCGTGGCCTACTATTCGCCGGCCACGGTGTTCGGCGGCACGGACAGGCTGCAGAGCTTCGTGTCGATCGGCATCGTGCAGCCCGGCGAGGCCTACGAATTCGACATGGGCGGCGGCTTCGTGCCCTGGCGCCGCGACGTGCGCTATGCCGTCGCGCACGAGACACCGATCGCGCCGATGATCGAGCGCCTCGCCTTCATCGAGAACCCGAAGCAATGGGGCTACAAGTTCCGCTTCGGCATGTTCGACGTCGGCGATGACGACATGGCATGGATTGCCCGCTGCATGAAGGCCGACCTGAAAACGCTGGCCCTCTGAACGACACGAACCAGGATCACACCTGCAGGAGAAGAACACCATGGAACCCGAGCGCCGGCACCACGACGCCTTCCAGGTCGCGGGACTCACGGTCCGCACCACCAATCGCGAAGAGAGCGACCCCGCGACCGCCCGCATCGGCGCGCTGTGGGGACGCTTCTTCGGCGAGCAGACCTACGAAGCCACGCCGCATCGCACGGGCGACACGCGCATCTTCGGCGTCTATGCCGCCTACGAATCCGATGCCCACGGCCCCTTCGACCTGACGGCGGGCGTGGCCGTCTCGGGCGGCGCGGACAGCGTGGCCATCGAGGCCGGCGACTATCTGGTCTTCAGCGGCCAGGGCGAGATGCCGCAGATGGTGATCGCCACCTGGCAGCGCATCTGGCAGTATTTCGAGGCGCACCCGGAGATCGCGCGCCGCTACCGCAGCGATTTCGAAGCCTACGAGGGGCCGGACAAGGTAGAGATCCACATCGGAGTGGCATGAGCATCCCGAAGAGCGAGCGCTGATGCGCCGCGCCGATCGCCTGTTCCAGATCGTCCAGCTGATCCGCGGCCGGCGCCTCACCACGGCCGCCTTCCTGGCCGAGCGGCTCGAGGTGTCGGAGCGCACGGTCTATCGCGACGTGGCGGACCTGCAGCACCAGGGCGTGCCGATCGAGGGCGAGGCCGGCGTGGGCTACCGGCTCGGCGCGGGCTTCGAACTGCCGCCGCTGATGTTCACGCAGGACGAGGCCTCGGCGCTGGTGGCCGCGGCCCGGCTCGCGCAGAGCTGGGTCGACCCGGCGATGGCACGCGATATCGAGACCGGGCTCGGCAAGATCCTCTCGGTGCTGCCGCCCTCGGCGCGCGTGTCGGCCGAGGCGCTGGCGCTCTACGCGCCCGCGTTGGGGCTGAGCGACCTGCTGCGTGAACGCCTGCAGACGCTGCGCGAAGCGGTGCAGTCGCGCCACAAGCTGCACCTGGTCTACCGCGACGTGGCGGGCGAGCCCAGCGAGCGCACGGTGCGGCCGCTGGGCTGCTTCTACTGGGGCAAGGTCTGGACGCTGTCGACCTGGTGCGAGCTGCGCGAGAATTTCCGCGGCTTTCGCATCGACCGCATCGACGCGGTCGAAGTGCTGGCCGAGCGCTTTCGCGACGAGCCCGGCAAGACCATGGCCGACATGCTGCGCCAGGTGAAGGCCGAGGCGGCCGAGGCGAAGCGGCTGCAGAAGCGCTGGCCCGAGGGCGTGCCGACCGCGCCCGATGCGGGCGTCGCGCTCGCGCGCTCCGCCGAACCGCGCTGAAGGCGCCAGCTCAAAAGTCGTCGCTGCCCATCGCCATGTTCTCGAACTTGGTGAGGGGCTTCAGGAAGGCCAGCTTGACGGTGCCCGTCGGGCCGTTCCGGTGCTTGCTGATGATCACCTCGGCCACGCCCGGCTCCTTCGACTCCTTGTTGTAGTAGTCGTCGCGGTAGATGAACATGATGATGTCCGCGTCCTGCTCGATGGCGCCCGATTCGCGCAGGTCGCTCATCATCGGGCGCTTGTCGGTGCGGCTCTCGACGCCGCGGCTGAGCTGCGACAGCGCGATCACCGGGCACTTGAGCTCCTTGGCCAGCATCTTCAGACCGCGCGAGATCTCGCCCACGGCCGTGGCCCGGTTCTCGTCGCCCGACATGCTGGTCGACATCAGCTGCAGGTAGTCGACCACGATCAGGCCGAGGCGGCCGTACTGGCGCGCGAGCCGGCGTGCGTTGGCGCGCAGCTCGCTGGTCGACAGGCCCGGCGTCTCGTCGATGTGCAGCGAGACGGTGCGCAGCTTCTCGATCGCCTCGGTCAGGCGCGGCCATTCCTCGTCGGTGAGCTTGCCGGTGCGCAGGTGGCCCTGGTCGATACGACCGATCGAGCCGACGATACGCACCGCGAGCTGCGAGGCGCCCATTTCCATCGAGAACACCGCCACCGGCAGTCCCTCGTTGAGCGCCACGTGCTCGGCGATGTTGATCGCCAGCGAGGTCTTCCCCATCGACGGACGGGCGGCCAGCACGATCATGTCGCCGGGCTGCAGGCCCGAGGTCATCTTGTCGAACTCGTAGAAGCCGGTGCGAACGCCCGTGATGTCGTTCGGGTTGTCGGCCATCTCGGTCACGCGGTCCAGCAGCTCGACCACCAGGGCATCCATGCTCTGGAAGCCCTGCTTCATCCGCGTGCCTTCCTCGCCGATGTTGAAGATCTTCTGCTCGGCCTCGTCGAGGATCTTGTCGACCGTCTTGCCCTGCGGATTGAAGGCGTTGGTCGCGATCTCGTCGCTGGCCGAGACCAGCTTGCGCAGGATCGAGCGCTCGCGAACGATCTCGGCGTAGCGGCGGATGTTGCTCGCGCTCGGCACGTACTGCGCGAGCGAGTTCAGGTAGACCAGCCCGCCGCTCTCGTCGGCCTTGCCGAGCGTCTGCAGCTGCTCGTAGACCGTGATCACGTCGGCCGGTTTGCTGCCGTTGATCAGGCCGCCGATGGCGGCAAAGATCAGCTTGTGCTCATGGCGGTAGAAGTCGCCGTCGACCAGCAGGTCGCCCATGCGGTCCCAGGCCGTGTTGTCGAGCAGCAGGCCGCCCAGCACGCTCGACTCGGCCTCGATCGAATGCGGAGGGATGCGCAGCTGCGCGACCTGGCGGTCGGAGGGATCGTTGTCGGCGTAGGAGAAGACGGCGGCCATGGGCTTCCTTGCAACCCTCCATGCTAGCCCGCGCACCCCGCGGCGTCACGTGGACAAGGTTGTGAATAACAGGTGAACTTCCGGTGCAGCGGGCGGGACAACTTCCGCCGGCGGCACAAAAAACAAAAGCCGCCCGAAGGCGGCTTCTGGCAGCGCATCTGGGATGCGCCGGAACGATCAGGCGGTTTCGCCGTAGACCGTCACGTTGATGTCGACCACCACGTCGGTGTGCAGCGAGACGCTGACGGTGGTGTCGCCGACGGTCTTGATCGGGCCGTTCGGCAGGCGAACTTGCGACTTCGCGACCTTGTAGCCTTGCTTGCCCAGTTCTTCAGCGATGTCGCTGTTGGTGACCGAGCCGAACAGGCGGCCGTCGACGCCAGCCTTCTGCGTCAGCTTGACGGTCGTGCCGGAGAGCTTTTCGCCCTGGACTTGCGACTCGGCCAGCTTGGCGGCTGCTGCCTTTTCGAGTTCGGCGCGCTTGGCTTCGAACTCGGCCTTGTTGGCGGCGGTGGCGCGGCGTGCGCGGCCCGACGGGATCAGGAAGTTGCGGGCGTAACCGTCCTTGACCTTGACGATTTCACCGAGGGTGCCGAGGTTGACGACCTTGTCCAGAAGAATGACTTGCATGCTGTGTCTCCTTCTTAGACGCGGTGCTGGTCGCTGTACGGGACCATGGCGAGGAAGCGGGCACGCTTGATCGCGGTGTTGAGCTGACGCTGGTAGATCGCGCGGGTGCCGGTCAGGCGGGCCGGGATGATCTTGCCGTTTTCGCTGATGAAGTCACGCAGCGTGTCGATGTCCTTGTAGTCGATTTCCTCGACGCCAGCGACGGTGAAGCGGCAGAAACGCTTGCGCTTGAACAGCAGCGACTGGGTGTTGCGCTTCGGGCGCTTGTCTTTGTTGAATTTCTTGAACGTGGCCATTGTGGGACCTCTTGTCGAAAATTAATCTTGCTGAAAATCCTGGATGTGCAGGACCGGAAGCTTGCCGTTGGCCGGTGTCGAGAGGAACCCCTGGAATCGCCAGAGACTTCCCATCGACTGCTTTGCGAGCCGCTCGGCGATGGCGCCGAACGCAACGGCCTTGAGGGCCGTCTTCACCTGCCTGGACTGTCCCGCCACCTGAAGGATCGACTCGTGTTCGAGCTTCAGGTCGATGGCGGGCAAGCCGGCCGGGGTGAATCGCAAGGCACCGAGTTCGGCAACATGGGCGGACAGCAGAAGCTGGTTGACCCCGGTTGCCGCCGCAGCGGCAGCACTCACGCCGACATCAGTTGTTGTTGTTGGCGGCGGCGTATTCGGCCTGTTGAGCCTTGCGGGCTTCTTCGCGCTCGACCGTCTTCATCATCGACGAAGGACCGGTGTCGGCCTTCTTCTTCTGAACGGTCAGGTGGCGCAGCACGGCGTCGTTGAACTTGAAGGCGTGTTCCAGTTCGCTCATCACGGCCTGTTCGGCTTCGATGTTGACGCACAGGTAGTGCGCCTTGTTGAGCTTGTTGATCTGGTAAGCCAGTTGACGACGGCCCCAGTCCTCGACGCGGTGGATCTTGCCGCCGCCGGTCGTGATCAGGCCCTTGTAACGCTCCAGCATGGCCGGAACTTGCTCGCTTTGATCCGGGTGGATCAGCAGAATGATTTCGTAGTGACGCATGGCACTCCTTGTGGGTTTCTTCTTCCGCTTTTTGCCCGGAAGAAGGGGTTGAAGCCACCCGCAGCGTCGGCGCAGTGTGGCAAGGCAAAGCCGGCTATTGTAGCCATAACTTCGGCGAAACGCCAAATCGAGCGCCTGGCAAGGCCCGGAAGGCCGCAGGACTCAGTCGTACAGCGCCCGGTCGAGCGGCTCGGCCTTCTCGGGCCCGACCGCCGCGCGGATCTTCGGCGCCAGCGCCACGAGGTCCTCGTAGCCCCCCGCCCCTTCGACCTGCAGGTTCAGCCGCACGCCCTTGAGCCCGAGGCTGGCCGTGAGCCGCGTGGCGATGGGATAGGCGTCGGTGTAGCGCTGCTGGCTGCTGCGGCCGGAAGAGGCCTTGGGCGCCGCCTCGGCGGAATCCGCGGTCGGCGCCTCCGCCACGGTGCCGCCCGGCGGGCTCAGCAGGCCCAGCGCGACCATCTGGTCGATGTCCTCGCGCGCGATGCCCGCGCCGGCGGCGATCACGTCGTCGACCGAACGCTTGCCGTCGAACAGGATGAAGGCGGTGCGCTGCCGCGGCGACAGCGGGACCGAGCGGTCCTTGAGGACCTGCTGGCCGGTCTCCGTCTTGACAAGAATCATGCGTGTCTCCCGACGGCCTGCCGGCCGGCTACCGCCGCGAGCGGGGGCGCCGCACGCCACGGAAGTCCGGTCAACGCCGACTCGTGATGAATTTCACGAGTCTGACACCGGAAACGTCAATCCAAGAGATTGACACCCGCCTGACACGGGAATCCCCGCATGGGGATTCCCGCAGGTCGGGCCGGCTCAGCGCTTGGCGAGCTGCTGCCAGGTGTCGATCACGCTGTCGGGATTGAGCGAGATCGACTCGATGCCCTGCTCCGCCAGCCACAGCGCGAAGTCGGGATGGTCCGAGGGGCCCTGGCCGCAGATGCCGACGTACTTGCCCTTGTCCTTGCAGGCCTTGATGGCGCGGCTCAGCATGGCCTTCACGGCCGGGTCGCGCTCGTCGAAGTCGGCCGCCAGCAGCTCGAGGCCCGAGTCGCGGTCCAGGCCCAGGGTGAGCTGGGTCAGGTCGTTCGAGCCGATCGAGAAGCCGTCGAAGTACTCGAGGAACTCCTCGGCCAGGATGGCATTGCTCGGCACCTCGCACATCATGATCAGCTTGAGATCGTTGTCGCCGCGCTTGAGGCCGTACTTGGCCAGCAGGCCGGTCACGCGCTCGGCCTGGCCCAGCGTGCGCACGAAAGGCACCATGATCTGCACGTTGGTCAGGCCCATGTCGTTGCGCACGCGCTTGAGCGCCTCGCATTCCATGGCGAAGGCCTGGCCGAAGTCCTCGCTGAGGTAGCGCGCCGCGCCGCGGAAGCCCAGCATCGGGTTCTCTTCCTCGGGCTCGTAGCGGCTGCCGCCGATCAGCTTGCGGTATTCGTTCGACTTGAAGTCCGACAGGCGCACGATCACCTTCTTGGGCCAGAAGGCCGCGGCGATGGTGGCGATGCCCTCGGCCACCTTGTCGACGTAGAAGGCGCGCGGCGAGGCGTGGCCGCGGGCCACCGACTCGACGGCCTTCTTGAGGTCGTTGTCGACGTTCGGATAGTCGAGGATCGCCTTCGGGTGCACGCCGATGTTGTTGTTGATGATGAACTCGAGCCGCGCGAGGCCCACGCCGTGGTTGGGCAGTTGCGCGAAGTCGAAGGCCAGCTGCGGGTTGCCGACGTTCATCATCAGCTGGATGTCGATCTCGGGCATCACGCCGCGCTGGACCTCGGTGACCTCGGTCTCGAGCAGGCCGTCGTAGATGTAGCCGGTGTCGCCCTCGGCGCAGCTCACGGTGACCAGGGTGCCGTCCTTCAGCAGGTCGGTGGCGTCGCCGCAGCCGACCACGGCCGGAATGCCCAGTTCGCGCGCGATGATGGCCGCGTGGCAGGTGCGCCCGCCGCGGTTGGTGACGATGGCGGCAGCGCGCTTCATCACCGGTTCCCAGTTCGGGTCGGTCATGTCGGTGACCAGCACGTCGCCGGCCTGCACCTTGTCCATCTCGCTGATGCTGTGGACCAGCCGCACCGGACCGGTGCCGATCTTCTGGCCGATCGCGCGGCCCTCGGCCAGCACGGCGCCGCGGCCCAGCAGCTTGAAGCGCTGCTCGGCCTTGCCCTGCTGCTGGCTCTTCACCGTCTCGGGGCGCGCCTGCAGGATGTAGATCTGGCCGTCGGTGCCGTCCTTGCCCCACTCGATGTCCATCGGTCGGCCATAGTGCTGCTCGATCACCAGCGCGTACTTCGCGAGCTGCTCGACCTCGTCGTCGGTCAGCGAATAGCGGTTGCGCTGCTCGGCCTTCACGTCCGTGGTCTTGACCAGCTTGCCGGAGGCCTTCTTCTCCTCGGGCGTGGCGAACTCCATCTGGATCAGCTTGGAGCCCAGGTTGCGGCGGATCACCGCGCGCTTGCCGGCGTTGAGCGTGGGCTTGTGGACGTAGAACTCGTCGGGGTTCACGGCGCCCTGCACCACGGTCTCGCCCAGGCCGTAGCTGGAGGTGATGAACACCACGTCCTCGAAGCCCGACTCGGTGTCGATGGTGAACATCACGCCGGCCGCGCCGAGGTCGGAACGCACCATGCGCTGCACGCCGGCCGACAGCGCCACCACGTCGTGGGCGAAACCCTTGTGCACGCGGTAGCTGATGGCACGGTCGTTGTAGAGGGAGGCGAACACCTCCTTCATCTTGTGCAGCACGTCCTCGATGCCGACGACGTTCAGGAAGGTCTCCTGCTGGCCGGCGAAGGAGGCGTCGGGCAGGTCTTCGGCGGTGGCCGAGGAACGCACGGCGAACGAGGCCTGCGGGTTGCCGGCGCTCAGGGCGGCGAAGGCGTCGCGGATGGCCTTCTCGAGGTCGGCCGGGAACGGCTGGGCCTCGACCATGGCGCGGATCTCGGCGCCGGCGGTGGCCAGCGCGCGCACGTCCTCGGTGTCGAGCGCGGCCAGGCGCTTGCTGATCTTGTCGGCCAGCCCGTCGTGGGCCAGGAACTGGCGAAAGCCATGGGCGGTGGTCGCGAAGCCCGTGGGCACGCGCACGCCCTGGGGCAGCTGCGAGATCATCTCGCCGAGGCTGGCGTTCTTGCCGCCAACCGCCTCGACGTCGGTCATTCTCAGGTTTTCAAACGGTACGACCAGGGCGGTCGCGTCGAAAAGTGCAGACATGGGAAAGCTCCAGAAGTTGAAACCTGCTGCATTCCATGCGGACGGCGCGGCACGATCGTTGTCGTTGCTTTGGGTGCGGACGCGGTGGGCATGGAAGGAAAGATACGGTGGGGGCCGAGGGGCGGAATCCCGATAATGGGGCGGATTGTAGGCGCGCCGGGGCCGCGCGCGTCGCAGGACAACACCGCCAGACCATGCACACACGAACTGTCTTCTTCGTTTCCGACGGCACGGGCATCACGGCCGAGACTTTCGGCAACGCCGTGCTCGCCCAGTTCGAGATGAAACCGCGCCATGTGCGGATGCCCTTCACCGACACGGTCGACAAGGCCCACCAGGCGGTGCGGCAGATCAACCACACGGCCGAACTCGAGGGCGTGCGCCCGATCGTCTTCACCACGCTGGCCAACATGGACGTGCTGGAAGTGATCGAGACCGGCTGCAAGGGCATGCTGCTGGACATGTTCGGCACCTTCGTGCGCCCGCTAGAGATCGAGCTGGCGATGAAGTCCAACCACCGGATCGGCCGCTTCAGCGACGTCAGCAAGAGCAAGGAGTACAACGACCGCATCGCCGCGATCGACTTCAGCCTGCAGCACGACGACGGCCAGAGCAACCGCGACCTGCAGGGCGCCGACGTCATCCTGGTGGGCGTGAGCCGCAGCGGCAAGACGCCCACCTCGCTCTACCTGGCGATGCAGCATGGCCTCAAGGCGGCGAACTACCCGCTGATTCCGGAAGACTTCGACCGCCGCCAGCTGCCACCGGCGCTCATTCCACATCGCAAAAAAATCTTCGGCCTGACCATCCAGCCCGAACGGCTCAGCGAGATCCGCAACGAGCGCCGGCCGAATTCGCGCTACGCCAGCATCGAGAACTGCCGCCACGAGGTCAGCGAGGCCGAGGCCATGATGCGGCGCGCCGGCATCCGCTGGCTCTCGACCACCACCAAGTCGATCGAGGAGATCGCGACCACGATCCTGCAGGAGCTGCGGCCGGAGCGGTTGAACTACTGAACGCCCCGGACGGCGGCTTCTAGCCGAACAGGTACTGCTCGATCCCGTCCGCGCCGACCACGCTCTGGCACGGCATGCGCCAGACCGCCTCGATCAGCGGCGGCGCCAGCACTTCGGCGGTCGGGCCCTGGCACAACCCGCCAGGGACATCGGGCACGCCCAGCACCACCACCTCGTCGGCATAGCGCCGCGCCAGGTTCAGGTCGTGGAGCACCACCACCACGCCGACGCCCTGCCCGGCCCAGCCGCGCAGCAGCCGCATCGCGGCATGCTGGTGGGCCAGGTCGAGCGCGGCCGTCGGCTCGTCGAGCAGCAGCCAGCGCGCGGCCCCGTCGGCGCGCGGATGCCACAGCTGCGCCAGCACCCGCGCCATGTGCACGCGCGCCTTCTCGCCGCCCGACAGCGTGTTGAGGACGCGCGGCGCGAGCGCCGACACGTCGGTCAGCGCCATCGCCGCGGCGACGATCGCGTCCTCGTCGGGCGCGGGTGCCAGCCGGTGCGGATAGCGGCCCAGCGCGACCACGTCGCGCGCGCTGAAGTCGAAGGCCACCGCGCTTTCCTGCGGCATCAGTGCGCGCCGCAGCGCGAGCGCCGGCATGCCGTGGGCGCGCAGCGGCCGGCCGTCGAGCAGCGCCCGGCCCGCCGTGGGCTCGCGCTGCCCCGACAGCACCGACAGCAAGGTCGACTTGCCCGCGCCATTGGGGCCGAGGATCGCCGTCACGCGGCCGGGCGCCAGCCGCACCGTGGCCCGCGAGAGCAGCGCCTTGGCGCCGATGCGCACCTCGGCGTCCTCGCAGCGCAATCCAAGTTCCAGATCCGGCGCCTTCATATGCGCCCCCGGAAATGCCGCAGCATCAGCAGGAACATCGGCACGCCGATGAAGGCCGTGAGCACGCCCAGCGGCAGCTCGGCCGGTGCCATCGCGGTGCGCGCCACCGTGTCGGCCACCAGCACCAGCGCCGCGCCCAGCAGCGCCGAGGCGGGCAGCACCACGCGGTGATCGGGCCCGGCCACCATGCGCACCCAATGCGGCGCGATCAGGCCGACGAAGCCGATGATCCCGGTGGTGGCCGTCACCGCGCCCACCGCCACCGCCGTGACGACGATGGCGCGCCGCTTGATGCGCTCCACGTCCACGCCCAGCAGCGCCGCCTGCGATTCGCCGAGTGCGATCGCGTTGAGCGGCGCGGCCAGCGAGGCCGCTGCCACGCAGGACAGTAGCACCGCCACGCCGACCAGGATCACCGCGCTCCAGCGCGCGCCGCCCAGGCTGCCGAGCAGCCAGAACTGCAGGCTGCGCAGTTGTTCGTCGGTGGCAATCACACTGAGGAAACCAAGCCCCGCGCCCGCCAGCGCATTGACCGCGATGCCCGCGAGCAGCATCAGCGCCATGCGCGTGCCGCCCTCGCTGCGCGACAGCGCGTAGATCAGCAAGGTGACCGAGAGGCCGCCGCCGAAGGCCATCACCACCAGCGTCCAGCTGCCGAGCGTGCGCGGCAGCACCGGCATGAACCACGCGCCCAGCACGATGGTGACGCCGGCCGCGAGCGCGGCGCCGCTGCTGATGCCCACCAGGCCGGGATCGGCCAGCGGGTTGCGAAACAGCCCCTGCATCAAGGTGCCCGCCATGCCCAGGCCCGCGCCGGCCGCCACGCCGAGCACCAGGCGCGGCAGGCGGATGTTGACGAACACCAGGTATTCGGGCGACCTGTCGGCCGCGGCGCCCTGCCCCAGCGAGGCCAGCACCTTCCACAGTTGCGGCAGGCTGATCGCGTAGGCGCCCGAGACCGCGCCGAGCGCGAGCGCGAAGGCGAGCAGCAGCGCGCAGCCGGCCACCACGGCCCGCGGCGGGAAGCGCTGGCTCATGCCACCGCGGCCATGAACCTCGGATGCAGCTCGGCGATCGCCGCCGGCATGCGCGGGCCGAAGCCCAGCAACAGCAAGGCGTCGAGCGTGACCAGCGAGCGCTTCCTGAACGCGGGCGTGAGCGCCAGTTCGGGCCGCTGCCAGAAGCGCTCGACGCCGCCGTGGGCCTCGATGCTCTGGTCGCTGGTCATGACGATGTCGGGCGCGGCCGTGGCCATGGCCTCGGCGGTCATCGGGCGGTAGCCCTCGAAGCCGCCGAGCGCGTTGACGCCGCCCGCATAGCCGATCACCGCGTGCGCGGCGGTCTTCTCGCCCGACACCTGCGGGCTCGCGCTGTGCGAGAGCACGAATAGCACGCGCGGCTTGCGGCCCTGCGCGGCTGCCACGCGCTGCTGCACCTGGGCCCATTCGGCATCGAGCTTCACCTGCAGCGCGCGCGCCTGCGCCTCGCGGGCCGCGGCGCGTCCCACCACCTGGATCTTGCGCTGCACCTCGCCCCAGCTGTGGTCGGCCTGCACGATCTCGACCTCGACGCCGGCCGAGCGCACCTGGTCGAGCACCACCGGCGGCCCCGACTCGTTGGTGGCGATCACGGCATCGGGCTTGAGCGACAGCAGCCCCTCGGCCGAGAGCTGCCGCATGTAGCCGACCTTGGGCGTGCCGCGCGCCGCGGCCGGATAGAGGCTGGTGGTGTCGGTGCCGACGAGCTGGCCCTCGGCGCCGAGCAGGTACACCACCTCGGTGATCGCGCCGCTCACGGTGATGAGCCGCGGCAGCTTCTTCGCCTCGGGCGACTGGGCGAACAAGGGCAGCGCGGCGGCGCCGAGCGAGGCCGCGGCGGCGAGGCGCAATGCGTCGCGGCGGCGGACGAGGAAGGGAGAGATGCGTTCTTCGGTCATGGAGAAAAAACGTGGGGCAAGGAGAAAAACGTTCGAGCGATCAGGCTGCCGGCGCCGTCGCGGACAGCCGCGCGAGCCCGCGCACCAGCTTGCGCCAGTCCTCGCGCTCGGGCACGCCAGGCTTGCGCGCGCCGAAGAACATCGCCATCAGCTCGCCTTCGCCGTCGAAGGCCTCGACCGAGGTCACGTGGCCGTCGCTGGTGGGCTTCTCGACGATCCACACGCTCGCGATGCGGTCCTCGCGCAGATGCAGGTTGAAGCCGGGGTCGAGCACGTTGAGCCAACGCATCGGCGCGGCGTCGCCACGCGCCGGCATCTCCATCGGCTCGACGCGCACCACCGGGCCGGTGTGGATCTGGATGCAGCCGGGGCTGCCGACGAAGACCATGATCGGCGTGCCGCTGAAGGACGCTTCCTGCAGCAGGTCGCCCACCGCATGCAGCGCGGCGCGCTGCGTGAACTCGCCCTCGGTGAGCCGGAAGCTCTGCTGGCGCTCGGTATCGAACTTCTTGAGCAGGCCGAAGAACTCGTGCGTGTCCTGCATGCCGCGCCAGGCCTCGGCGAGCGCGCCGGCGTCGATGGCGGCGTCGGCACGCGGCGCGGGCTTGGGCTCGGCCGGCTTGAATGCCACCTGCAGCTCCGGCGCCGCGTGCGCATCGATCACCGCCTGCAGCGCGCCGCGGTCGGTGGCCTCGCGCACGAAGATCTTGTGCACCGCCAGGCCGTGCGCGTCGAAGAACTGCAGGCTCAGCGAGGACGGCACGCCGGGATTGGCGGCCGCCTCGTCCACCGCGAAGCCCGCGTGCCAGCGGCTGAAGAACAGCCGCAGGTCGATCGCCTCGCCGAGCGCGAGCCCCATGGCCTCGCCGCCCGAGAGCTTCTCGTAGATGCCGGTCTTCTCGTGCACCGTGGTCTCGTTGCGCGTGAGCGCCAGCAGCGGCCCGCAGGCCTCGAGCGACTGCAGCAGCGCCAGCCACGGCCCGCGCAGCGGCGTGGCGCGCAGGGCCTGGTCGTGCGCGCCCGCATGGGCCGCGATCGCGGCGCCCTCGGCCAGCCCCATGGCGGCGGCGGCGTCCTTGTGGCGCATGCCCTTGGCGCGCAGCTCGGCGAAACGGTGGCGGATGTCGTCGGCATTCATCGTCTGTGGTCCTTCCTGTGTGAGATTGGGTGGCTCAGAAATCGGCCACGAGCGAGACGTTGAAGCTGCGTCCCGGCTGCGTGTAGGCGTCGCGGATCAGCGCGGTGGAGGTCAGGCCGCGCACGTCGCTCCACATCCAGTAGCGCTTGTTCGTGAGGTTCGTGATCGAGGCGTTCAGGCGCAGGTCGCGGCTGATGCGCCATTGCGCGCTCAGGTCCAGCGTGGTCGCCGAGGGCGTGAGGAACTGCACGCCGCCGGTGGTGATCTCGGCCGCATCCACGTCGGAGCGCTTCTTGGCCGCATGGTGCACCGCGTCGAGCCGCACCGACCAGGCCGGCGCCTTGTAGGCCAGGCCGAGGTTGATCTTGCGCGGATCGATGGAGTTCAGCGGCCGGTCGTTGCTGCGATCGCGCCCGCGCGTCTGGCCCCAGGCGAAGGGCACCGAGAAGCCATTGCCGTTGTCGGTGAAGTCGAGCTCGCCCTTGACCTCGAAGCCGCTGATGCGCGCGCGGCCGATGTTGACCGACTGGAAGGTGGCCGGGTTCACGCGCGAGCCGAACACGCCGCCGACCTGGCGGTCGTTCTCGATCAGGTCCTTGTAGTTGCCGGTGAAGGCGGCGACGTCGAAGTTCAGCACGCCGGTGCGCCCGCGCACGCCGAGCTCGACGTTCTGGCTCTTCTCGGGCTTGAGGTTGGGGTTCGGGATGGTGCGGTAGCCCGAGATCGTGTTCTCGAAGAAGTTGTTGACCTGGAACGCGTTCGGCGCCTTGAAGCCCGAGGCGTAGTTGCCGTAGACGCTCCATTGCGGCGTGGCGCGGAACAGCACGCCGAGCTTGGGCGAGACCGCCGAGCCCGAGAGCGAGACCGCCTGCGCGTTGAAGCCGGCCTGGTCGGCATCGAGCGAGAAGCGGTCCAAGCGGATGCCTGGCGTGATGCTCCAGCGGTCGTGGATGAACTCGTCCTGCACATAGAAGGCCGAGGAGGTCTCGCGCGTGTCGGGGAAGCGCTTGAGCGGGTAGCTCTCGCCGGCAGGCGGCACCAGGCCGGTTTGCAGGTTCTCCACGTTGGTGCGCGCGTAGTCGAAGCCGTAGGTGATCTTCTGTGCCCAGTCGCCGGTGCGCACCAGCTTGTCGACCTGCAGGCCGAACTGCCAGGTGCTCTCGTCGTAGGTCACGTCGCGCGAACGGTCGGCGGCGCTGAAGCGGTCCTCGAAGATGTACTCGCGCGACTTCGACTTCTGGTAGCTCACCGTGGCCTGCAGGCTGTCGGCCATGACCGAATTCAGGCGCAGCCGGCCGTCGTAGGTGAAGCGGTCGCGCTGCAGGTCGGTGCGGGCGTCGAGGCCGACCACCGAGGTCGAGGCATAGGGTGGCTTCGCGAGGCCCGACAGCAGGTCGTAGCGGCTGGTCTTCTCGATGTGCTCGAAGGTGAAGCCGTGGCGCTGGTCGGCATTCGGCGTGAGGATGACCTTGGCCAGCAGCGCGCCACTGCGGTCGCGCTGCGGGTTGGGCGTGGTGCGGTCGGCGTTGGGCGCGTTGTAGCTGCCGCGGTTCTCGAGCTCGTGCGAGCGCCCGAGGTTGGCCGAGAGCAGCCACTGCAAGGTCTCGTTGGGCTTGCCCGCGAGCGTGACGCCGGCGCGCCGTCCGTTGTCGTCGCCGCTGTAGCCGACGCTGGCGCTGCCGCCGAAGCGCTTGCCGTCGCGCAGGAACGAGGACGGATCGCGCGTGATGAAATTGACCAGGCCCGCGAGGCCGTCGGAGCCGTAGAGCGCGGAGGCCGGGCCCTTGAGGATCTCGATGCGCTCGATCAGGCCGATGTCGAAGTAGTCGCGGCCGAAGGCGTTGGCGCTGAAGACATAGCTGCGCGGCGTGCGGATGCCGTCGGTCAGCAGCAGCACGCGGTTGCCGTCGAGGCCGCGGATGTTGAAGCCGGCGTTGTTGTCGCGGCCGGTGTTGCCCTGGGCGAGGCCGAAGCGTGCCGGCGAGCGCTTGACCGAGACGTTCGGCAGGTCGCGCACCGCGTCGCGGATGTCGTTGATCTGCTTCGATTCGATCGTCTCGCGGTTGAGCACTTCGACGCTGACCGGCAGCGCGTCCTTCTCCTGTTCGGAGCGCGAGCCGCTGACCACGATCTCGCCGAGCGCGGCGACCTGTTGCGGCGGCTGCTGGGCCCAGGCCGGTGCCGTGGCACCGAAGCCGCTGGCGATCAGCCAGGGCAGCAGCGCGCGGCGCGCGCGCGCGGGTCGGGAAGAAGAGGAAGACGAGCGCGCGAAGCGCGAAGGACGGGTAGAGGTGGCGGCCACGAAAAAAGGTCCGGCAAGCGTTGGAATGAACAACGGCTTGCTGGACCTCGGCGCGGCGGAAGCGGCGCGGCTGACCTGGCTGGCGGCGGGAGGCTCGGTTCCCTTTTGTTGGTGTTCTCGCCGCGATGCGCGGCGCGCGAGCCTCTGAAAACTATTTTATGAGAACAATTCTCATCTGGCCGCCGATGCACCCACTCAGGCTGGGGCTGAAGTGCGGATCAGGTGATCGAATGCACCGAGTGCCGCCTTCGCGCCGTCGCCGGCCGCGATGATGATCTGCTTGAACGGCACCGTGGTCGCGTCGCCCGCGGCGAACACGCCGGGCACCGAGGTCTGGCCCTTGGCATCCACCACGATCTCGCCGTGTTTCGACAGCTCGATCGTGCCCTTGAGCCAGTCGGTGTTGGGCACCAGGCCGATCTGGATGAACACGCCCTCGAGGTCGACGCGCTTGGCTTCGCCGGTCGCGCGGTCCTTGTAGACCAGGCCGTTGACCTTCTGGTCGCCGGTGATCTCGGTGGTCTGCGCGTTGGTGAACACGTCGACGTTCTTCAGGCTGTGCAGCTTGCGCTGCAGCACGGCGTCGGCGCGCAGTTGGGTGTCGAACTCGATCAGCGTGACATGGCCCACGATGCCGGCCAGGTCGATCGCCGCCTCGACGCCCGAGTTGCCGCCGCCGATGACCGCCACGCGCTTGCCCTTGAACAGCGGGCCGTCGCAGTGCGGGCAGTAGGCCACGCCCTTGTTCTTGAACTCGTGCTCGCCGGGCACGTTGATGTTGCGCCAGCGCGCGCCGGTCGAGATGATCACGGACTTGCTCTTGAGCGACGCGCCGCTCTCGAGCTGCACCTCGATCAAGCCCTCGCCCGGAATCAACGCCTTGGCGCGCTGCAGGTTCATGATGTCGACCTCGTAGTCGCGCACGTGCTCCTCGAGCGCATGGGCGAACTTCGGTCCCTCGGTCTCCTTGATCGAGATGAAGTTCTCGATGCCCATGGTGTCGAGCACCTGGCCGCCGAAACGCTCGGAAGCCACGCCGGTGCGGATGCCCTTGCGCGCCGCGTACACGGCCGCCGCGGCACCCGCGGGGCCGCCGCCGACGATCAGCACGTCGAACGGGTCCTTGGCGGCGATCTTCTTGGCTTCGCGCTCGACGCCGCTGTTGTCGATCTTCGCGAGGATCTCTTCCAGGCTCATGCGCCCCTGGCCGAACTCGGTGCCGTTGAGGAACACGGTGGGCACGGCCATCACCTGGCGTTCCTTCACTTCTTCCTGGAAGGTGCCGCCCTCGATCATCGTGGTACGGATGCGCGGGTTCTGCACCGCCATCAGGTTCAGCGCCTGGACCACGTCGGGGCAGTTGTGGCAGGTCAGCGAGACGTAGATCTCGAACTCGAAATCGCCGTCGAGCGCCTTGATCTGGTCGAGCACGGCCTGCTCCACCTTCGGCGGGTAGCCGCCGATCTGCAGCAGCGCGAGGATCAGCGAGGTGAATTCATGCCCCATCGGGAGGCCGGCGAAGCGCGGGCCGTGGTTTTCGCTCGGGCGGTTGACCGAGAACGAGGGCTTGCGGTGGTTGTCGTCGCGGCTTTCGCTCAGGCGGACCAGCGACGAGGCTTCGGCCACGTCCTTCAGCAGCGACAGCACTTCGTCCGAGGCCTTGCTGTCGTCGAGCGAGGCGACGATCTCGATCGGCTGCGTGGCGCGGTCGAGGTAACTCTTCAATTGGGCTTTGGTGCTGGCGTCGAGCATGAGGGACTCTCTTTCGATAACTGGAAACTATCAATTGGGGACAAAAAAACCCGGGGGCCTCGTGAGCGCCCGGGCTTTCGCGCGGAGCGCCTTAGATCTTGCCGACGAGGTCGAACGACGGGGCGATGGTCTTGTCGCCTTCATTCCACTTGGCCGGGCAGACTTCGTTCGGGTGGGCGGCGGTGTAGACGGCTGCCTTGAGCTTGCGCAGGGTTTCCTTGACGTCGCGGGCGATCTCGTTGGAGTGCACTTCGGCGGTCTTGATGATGCCTTCGGGGTTGATCACGAAGGTGCCGCGCAGTGCCAGGCCTTCTTCGGGGATGTGCACGCCGAAGTTGTTGGTCAGCGTGTGGGTCGGGTCGCCCACCAGCGGGAACTTGGCCTTGCCGACGGCCGGCGAGGTGTCGTGCCACACCTTGTGCGAGAAGTGCGTGTCGGTGGTCACGATGTAGACCTCGGCACCCAGCTTCTGGAACTCGGGGTAGTTGTCGGCGGCGTCTTCGACTTCGGTCGGGCAGTTGAAGGTGAAGGCAGCCGGCATGAAGATCAGCACGGACCACTTGCCCTTCAGCGTCTCGTCGGACACATCGATGAACTTGCCGTTGAGGTAGGCCTGGGTCTTGAAGGGCAGGACTTGGGTGTTGATCAGGGACATTGCTGGTTTCCTTGGTGGTGATGAAAGAAGCGAACCATGAGTATAGCTACCAAATGGCATCTTTCAATAGTTCATAGCTATTAAATGCATTGCAGCCCCCTATGTCTTGCGATGGGCGGGCCGCATGCCTGGCGGCATGGCTCGCCCTCCGGATACGAACGTGTATCAGCATCAAACGCATGCAGAGCGCGAATGCATGGCTTTGCTTGCGCCACCCTCCTTCGCGCTCCGACAATCGCGGCCTTTACTGCTTTCATAACAAGGAAAAACACCATGAAGGGCGATCCCAAGGTCATCGAGCATCTGCAGGCGCAGCTCAAGAACGAGCTGACTGCGATCAACCAGTACTTCCTTCACTACCGCATGCTCAAGCATTGGGGCCTCGACAAGCTGGCCAAGAAGGAATACGAAGAATCGATCGGCGAGATGAAGCATGCCGACAAGCTGATGGACCGGATCTTCATGCTCGACGGCCTGCCGAACCTGCAGGACCTGGGCAAGCTGAACATCGGCGAAGACGTGCCCGAACTGCTGCGCTGCGACCTCGGCGCCGAGACCGGCGCGCAGGCCACGATCAAGGACGGCATCGCGCATTGCGAATCGGTGCGCGACTACGTCTCGCGCGACCTGCTGCAGGAAATCCTCGACGACACCGAGGAGCACATCGACTTCCTCGAAACCCAGATCGACCTGATCGACCGCGTCGGCCTGCAGAACTACCTGCAATCGCAGATGGGCGAACTCGAGTAAGCCTCGCCCTCGCAAGCCACACGGCACGCCATGAACAACTGCGGGACTTCGGTCCCGCTTTTTTTGGCCCGGCGTTTTCGCTTTACCAAACTTCACATGCTATTTAATTGATAGCATAAGACGAAGGATTTACCTTCGATCCGGCCGGATCGATACCCTCGGCACGGGTCGTCCCCGATTGCCAAACGAAATCAATTCTCATTTGCGCGCCTAAAATGCCGGCCGCCAATGAATGCCGCCTCTCCCGACAACCGCCGCCGTGCCTACTGGCTCAAAACCCTGCACGAATGGCACTGGGTCAGCTCCGCCATCTGCCTGATCGGCATGGTGCTGTTCAGCGTCACCGGCTTCACGCTCAACCACGCGGGACAGATCGAGGGCAAGCCGCAGGTCACGCGGCTGCACGCGACGATCGACGAGGCGCTGCGCGCCCGCCTCGAAGCGGCCATGGCCGAGGTCAAGTCGAACAAGGCGATCAAGGGCAAGGCCGCGCTGCCCGCCGAACTCCAGTCCTGGGTGCGCCAGCGCTGGGACATCGACACCGCCGGCCGCGAGGCCGAATGGTCGGACGACGAGATCTACCTGTCGCTGCCCCGCCCCGGCGGCGACGCCTGGCTGCGCCTGAGCCTGGCCGACGGCGAGGCCGAATACGAGCGCACCGACCGCGGCTGGCTCTCCTACTTCAACGACCTGCACAAGGGCCGCAACACCGGCACCGCCTGGAGCTGGTTCATCGACATCTTCGCGGGTGCCGCGCTGGTGTTCTCGATCACCGGCCTGTTCATCCTCAAGATGCACGCGGGCAACCGTCCCTTCACCTGGCCGATGGTCGGCATGGGGCTGGTGGTGCCGGTGCTGCTCGCGCTGCTTTTCATTCATTGACTCTCGTTCCGTCCGCTTCGAAGAAAGAGGTTCCTCCCGTGCACATCCGCTACTCGCTCGCACCGCTCGCCATGTCGGCGCTCTTCGCCGCCCCGGCCTTCTCGGCCAGCCTCGGCGTCAACATCGAGGTGCCGCGCCTCAACGTGTCGGAATACCACCGCCCCTACATCGCGACCTGGATCGAGCGCGCCGACAACACCGTGGCCGGCACGCTGGCGGTCTGGTACGACGTGCGCACCAAGACCAACAACCCCGAGGGCGAAGGCACCAAGTGGCTCAAGGACATGCGCCAGTGGTGGCGCCGCGGCGGCCGCGACCTGTCGGTGCCGATCGACGGCGTGACCGGCGCGACCAAGCCCGCGGGCAAGCACCAGCTGAGCTTCACCGACGGCAGCGCGCCGATGCCGCAACTGGCGCCGGGCAGCTACAAGCTGGTGGTGGAAGCCGCGCGCGAAGTCGGCGGCCGCGAGGTCGTGAGCATCCCGTTCCAGTGGCCACCGACCAGCGCCTCGCAGCCGACCGCTTCGGGCAAGGAAGAACTGGGCGAGATCAAGCTCGAGCTCAAGCCCTGACCGCCACACCGCCCCGCACCTTCGCCGCTCACCTTCAAGGAATCGCCATGAACATCCTCCGCCTGCGCGCCGCCGCCATTGCCGCCGCCTTCGTCGCCATCGCCCCGCTGTCCCAGGCGCACAACGCCTGGCTGCTGCCCTCGGGCACCGTGTTCTCGAAGGCCGACACGGTCAGCGTCGACGCCGCGGTGTCGAACGACCTGTTCGTCGCCAACCATGCGCCGCTGCGCCTCGAAGGCCTGCAGATCACCGCGCCCGACGGCAGCGCCGTCAAGCCCGAGAGCGAGGCCAAGCTCAAGCAGCGCAACGTGTTCGACGTGCCGGTTGCGCAGGCCGGCACCTACCGCATCGCCGTGATCAACGGCGGCGCCTTCGCGAGCTGGAAGGACAAGGCCACCGGCCAGAACAAGCGCGCGCGCGGCACGCCCGAGACCATCGCCAAGGAGATCCCGGCCGATGCGCAGGACGTGACCATCACCCAGTCCTCGGGCCGCATCGAGACCTTCGTCACCGTCGGCAAGCCCTCGGCGCTCAAGCCGATCGGCCAGGGCCTGGAGCTGATCTCCACCGGCAGCCCGACCGACCTCGCCAAGGGCGAGAAGGCCAGCTTCACGCTGCACCTGGACGGCCAGCCCGCCAAGGACCTCGAGGTCACGGTGACCGCGGGCAACACGCAGTACCGCGACAAGCTCGAGGAGTTCAAGGTCAAGACCGACGACAAGGGCCAGTTCAGCGTGACCTGGCCGAGCGCCGGCATGTACTGGCTCGACGTGTCCACGCGCGACAACAAGACCACCGTGCCGAACGCCAAGGAGCGCCGCCTGAGCTATGCGGCCACGCTCGAAGTGATGCCCTGATCCCGAGCGACGTTTCGCGCAGCGCCTTGGGCATTTCTTTCGCCTCCCGCAGTTCCTGGCACGACGGCTACGCCAACGCGGCGGTGCCGCGCCGCGCCGATCCGGCCCGCCTGCATCAGCTGGCCGGCCGGACCATGGGCACGACCTGGTCGCTGCGCTTCGACAACCCCGGCATGCGGCCGCTGGCCGACGTGCGCGAGGCGGTCGAATCGGCGCTCGCGCGCGTGATCGTGCAGATGAGCCACTGGGAGGCCGACGCCGAGATCTCGCGCTTCAACCGGGCGCCGGCGGGCACGCGGCACACGCTGTCGGCCGAGTTCGCGCGCGTGATGGCCTGCGCGCTGCAATGGGCCGAGGACAGCGGCGGCGCGATCGATCCGACGGTCGGCGCACTGGTCGCCAGTTGGGGTTTCGGCCCCGATGCGCACGATGGCCCCATCGACACGGACGCCCTTGAAGCGGCACGCGAGCGCACGGGCTGGCGAAAGCTCGCCTTCGCCATGGCCGATGACGCAACGGCCACGCTGACCCAGCCCGGCGGCTTCGCGCTCGACCTGTCGGGCATCGCCAAGGGCTTCGCGGTCGATCACGGCGTCGAGGCCCTGCAGGCGCTGGGCCTCGAGAACTTCCTGTTCGAGATCGGCGGCGAACTGCGCGGCGTGGGCCGCCGCCCCGACGGACAGCCATGGCGCGTGCAGGTCGACGGCGAACTGCCCGCGCCGGTGCACGTGGCGCTCGACGGCCTCGCGATCGCCACCTCCGGCGACCGCTGGCACCAGCGCGAGCACGCAGGCCGCCGCTGGTCGCACACCATCGATCCGCGCAGCGGCGAACCCGTGCCAGCCGGGCTCGCGAGCGTCACGGTGCTGCATGCGCAGTGCATGCACGCCGATGCGTTGGCCACCGTGCTGACGGTGCTCGGTCCCGAGGAAGGCTTCGCCTTCGCCGAGGCGCGCGACATCGCGGCGCTGTTCGTCGCGCATGCGGCACAGGGCGACGGACCGCCGAGCCCGCGCGCGACCCCGGCCTGGACCGAACGGACCGCCGCCGCATGAACGACACGCTGCTGCGCGCGCTGGCCGCGGGCTCCACCGTGGCCGCCTACGGCGCGATGTGCCTGGCGATCTACACGCGCGAGCGCCGCGCCGTCGCGGCCACCGCGCGCGCCGCGCAGGCGCTGGCGGGCGACGGCACGGTGCCATCGACGCTGGTGCTGTTCGCCAGCCAGACCGGCCAGGCCGAAGCCATCGCCTGGCAGACCGCGCGCCGCCTGCGCGCGGCCGGTACGCCGGTGCGCGTGATGGAACTCAACGCCCTCGACGCCGCCACCTTGCGCGACGCGCGGCAGGCCGTCTTCGTGGCCAGCACCTACGGCGAAGGCGACGCGCCCGACGGCGCCAGCCTGTTCGCCGAAAAGGCAATGGCCGAACAGCCCGACCTGTCCGCGCTGCGCTATGCGGTGCTGGCCCTGGGCGACCGCCAGTACGCGAACTTCTGCGGCTTCGGGCGCCAGCTCGACGACTGGCTGCAAGTCCGGGGCGCGACGCCCTCCTTCGCGCGCGTCGAGGTCGACAACGGCGATCCCGAGGCGCTGGCCGCGTGGCATGCCCAGTGGGGCGATGCCGAGGTCGCGCCTGACGAGCAAGAAAGCAGCGCCTTCGTTCCATGGCGCCTCGCGCATCGCAACCTGCTCAACCCCGGCAGCGCGGGCGCGCCGGTGTTCCTGCTCGGCCTGGTGCCGCAGGCCGGCGCGATGCCGGCCTGGGACTCGGGCGATCTGGTGCAGATGGCGGTCGCGAGCGATCCGGCACGGCCGCGCGACTACTCGATCGCCTCGCTGCCCACCGACGGCGAACTGCAGCTGCTGGTGCGGCAGGAACAGCATCCCGACGGCACCTTGGGCATGGCCTCGGGCCACCTGACCTCGACCTTGGCCATCGGCGACACGGTGGCGCTGCGACTGCGCCCGCACCGCGGCTTTCGCCTCGAGGGCAACGCCTCGCGTCCGCTGATCCTGATCGGCAACGGCACGGGCCTGGCCGGCCTGCGCGCCCATCTGCGCGCGCGCGTCGCGGCGGGCCGGTACGAGAACTGGCTGGTGTTCGGCGAGCGCCATGCGGCGCACGACTTCCTCTGCCGCGACGAGATCGAGGCCTGGCAGCGCGAGGGCGCGCTGGCGGAGCTCGACATGGTGTTCTCGCGCGACCAGGCCGAACGGCTCTACGTGCAGCACCGGCTGCTGCAGCGCGCCGATGCGCTGCGCGACTGGCTTGCGCGCGGCGCGGCGGTGTACGTGTGCGGCAGCCTGCAGGGGATGGCAGCGGGCGTCGATGCAGCGCTGCGGCAGGTCGCGGGCGAGGCGCTGTGGGCCGAGCTGGTCGGCTCGGGGCGCTACAGGCGCGACGTGTACTGAGGCACGGAAGCCACCGGCCTGCGTGGCACTGGAGGGCGACGCCCACCAGCATCTGCGCGCCGTCAACAATTCCCCCAGCATGCGAGTTGCTTCAGTGCAACAAAGTATCTACTTTACAAAGCGCCTGCGGGCATAAGTTCTAAGACCCGTATTGATAAACATTATCATTTGATACGGTTTTTACCTTCGCCCTTCCGCAGGTCAACTCACCCAGCCAGCCCCCGGTGCCTCTACGGCACACGCGCAGGGCATCGCCAGTCGAGTTCTCAGGGCCGTTTTTTCATTTTCGAGAACCTTCATGGCCAACTCCTATATCAAGAGCCGGAAGCACGCTGTCGCGCGCGCCGTTCCCCAGGTCTCGGGCGCCGCAGCCGCCACGCTGATCGCCCTCTCCGCCCCCGCCTTCGCCCAGCAGCAGCAGCCTTCGCGCGTGCTGCCCGAGATCCGCGTCGAGGGCTCGGTCGCCTCCGACTTCAAGGCCGACAACTCGGCCAACACCAAGTTCACGGCGCCGCTGGTGAACACGCCGCAGACCGTGCAGGTGATCAAGGAGCAGGTGCTGCGCGACCAGGGCGCCACCACGCTGACCGAAGCACTGCGCAACACCCCCGGCGTGGGCACCTTCTTCCTCGGGGAGAACGGCAACACCAACACGGGCGACGCGGTGTTCATGCGCGGCTTCGACAGCTCGAGCGCGATCTTCGTCGACGGCATCCGCGACCTCGGCTCGATCTCGCGCGACACCTTCAACATCGACCAGGTCGAAGTCGTGAAGGGCCCCTCGGGCACCGACGTGGGCCGCACCTCGCCCACCGGCTACATCAACCTCGTGACCAAGAAGCCCAAGCTCGACGACAGCTTCACGGGCTCGCTGGGTTTCGGCAGCGCCGACTTCAAGCGCGGCAGCATCGACTGGAACAAGTCGTTGAGCGGCGAGAACGGCATCGGCGCGGCCTTCCGCCTGAACGCCGTGGCCGAGGACGCCGGCGTGGCCGGCCGCGATTTCGTGAAGAACAAGCGCTGGTCGATCGCGCCCTCGCTGGCCTTCGGCCTGAACAGCCCGACGCGCGTGTACCTCGATTACGTGCACGTCAAGCAGAACAACGTGCCCGATGGCGGCGTGCCGACGATCGGGCTGCCGGGCTACTCGACGCCTGATGCGACGGCCATCCGCAGCGGCCTCGCCCGCCGCACCTACCTGAACTACGCGCAGCGCGTCGACTCGAGCAACTTCTACGGCACCAGCTCGGACTTCGACCATGTCACCACCGACATGTTCACCGCGCGCGTCGAACACGACCTCACGCCCGACATCACGATCCGCAACACCACCCGCTACGCGAAGACGCAGCAGGACTACATGCTGACCGCGTTCATGGGCGGCGGCCTCACCGCGTCGACGGCCGGCGTCGGCCAGCTGCCCGCGGTGAACTCCGGCTTCATCAACACGGTGGTGCCGACGAATCCCGCGACCTGGACGATCACGCGCAACCTGCCGACCAACAAGGACCAGGCCAACACGATCTTCACCAACCAGACCAGCGTCTCGGCGAAGTTCAACACCGGCAGCATCAGCCACACCTTCAACGGCGGCCTCGAGTTCATCCGCGAAACGCAGCGCGCGAACAACTACTACGCGGCCGGCTATTCGACCGTCGGCACCACTTTCGCGCCGGCCGGCTCGTGGCCCGCCGCCAACCTGTATGCGCCCGATCGCAACGTGCTCGGCTACAACCGGCTCCCCAACGGCACCGGCTCCGACGGCAGCACCGACACGATCGGCCTGTTCGCCTTCGACACGATCAAGTTCAACGAACAGTGGCAGCTCACCGGCGGCTTGCGCTACGACCACTACTCGACCGACTACGACGCGACCGCGCTGACCCTGGCACGCACCGGCAACAACCCGCAGACCGCGACCATCACGCCGACGCGCCTCAAGCTCTCGGACAGCCTGTGGTCCGGCAAGATCGGCCTGGTCTACAAGCCGACCGAGAACAGCAGCGTCTACGCGGCCTACGGCACTGCGGCCCAGCCCCCGGGCGGCGCCAACTTCCAGCTCGCCGCAGGCGGCAGCGGCAACAGCGCCGCGCGCACCGACTTCCTGCCGCAGAAGGCCAAGACCTACGAACTCGGCACCAAGTGGGACGTGCTCAACAAGCGCCTCGCGCTGACGGCCGCGCTCTACCGCACCGACGTCAGCAACGAAGTGGTGCAGGACTCGATCTCGCAGCAGTACTACCAGACCGGCAAGAAGCGCGTGCAAGGCATCGAGCTCGGCGTGTCGGGCGCGATCACCGACAACTGGGGCGTGACCACCGGCTTCACGACGATGAACACCCGCGTGCTCAGCGGCCCCTCGGTGCTGGCCGACGGCTCGACCTCGCTGGCCTACACGCCGAAGCGCGCCTTCACGCTGTGGACCACCTACCAGCTTCCGTTCGGCCTGACGATCGGTGGCGGCGCGCGCTACAACGGCAAGCTGTACCGCGGCACGGACGGCGCGGTCGGTACGCCGGCCTACGTCGAGTCGTACTGGGTGGTCGACGCCATGGCGTCCTACCGGATCAACAAGAACGTCGACCTGCAACTCAACGTCTACAACCTGTTCGACAAGGACTACGTGGCGGCCATCAACAAGTCGGGCTACCGCTACACGCCGGGCACGCCGCGCTCGTTCAAGGTCACGGCGAACTTCGCGTTCTGATCGTTCGCCACGGCGAGCCGCCGGCCAGGGCCGGTGCGCCGCGGTGCGACACTCGAGCCCCGGCCCGCGCCGGGGCTTTTTTCCTTCCGGAGTTCCCGAAGATGATGCTGCATGTGCCCGAAGTGCTGAGCCCGGACCAGGTGCGCAGGATGCGCGCCACGCTCGATGCCACCCAGTGGGTCGACGGGCGCGAGACCGTCGGCGACCAGGGCGCGCAGGTCAAGCGCAACCGGCAGCTGTCCGAGCATTCGCCGGTCGGGCGCGAGCTCGCCAAGACCGTGCTGGCCGCGCTGGCGCGCAACCCGCTGTTCTTCTCGGCCGCCCTGCCCGCGCGCTTCGTGCCGCCGCTGTTCAACCGCTACGAGGGTGGCGAGCACTACGGCCTGCACGTCGATGGCGCGGTGCGCGCCGTGCCCGGCAGCGAGCAGCCGCTGCGCACCGACCTGTCGTGCACGCTGTTTCTCTGCGACCCCGACGACTACGACGGCGGCGAGCTCGAGGTGGTCGACACCTACGGCTCGCACGAGGTCAAGCTGCCGGCCGGCGACCTGATCCTGTATCCGTCGAGCAGCCTGCACCGCGTGCACCCGGTGACCCGGGGCGCGCGCGTGTGCGCCTTCTTCTGGGCCCAGAGCATGGTGCGCAACGACCAGCAGCGCTCGATGCTGTTCGAACTGGACCAGAACATCCAGAAACTGCGCGCCCGGCTGGGCGAATCCGAGGAAACCGTGGCCCTCACCGGCCACTACCACAACCTGCTTCGGCTCTGGTCGGAGATATAGGCGGTGGCCCCCTCATAGCAAATAGCTGTCACGCCGGCCGCTGGCGAATACGATAGTTATTGCAAATGCGAGGGATTCTTATTTATAATCACTACATCCAATAGCCAGCCAAACTGCCGCTTTCACAGCCATGATCGTTTGCATTTGCCGCCGAGTCTCCGACCGCGAAATCGCACGCCATGTGCGCGCGGGGATGACCTTCGACGAAGTGCAATTCGAACTCGGCGTGGCCACCCAGTGTGGCCAATGTGAAGGATGTGCGCGCGATATCGTCGCGCAGTGCAGCGCTTCGCACCCGGTCGCGGCCCTGCACTGCGAATCGGAACCGAAGTCGATCCAGCTTGCCAACTCCATCAAGGAAAGCAAAGCATGGAACTCGTCTCTGCACTCGGCGGCAGCCTGATCCTGGTGGCGGGCTCCGTCTGGTGGATCCTTCGTAAATAGAAGTAGACGTCGTCGTAGCGGTTTTGCTGCAATCGGGGCACGTGACCACGTGCTCGCACTCGAATGGTTGATCGTGTCTGACCGCTTTGCCCCCCCTCCTACCTTTCTCGGCCTCTCGCGCAATGCTGCCATTGCCGGCGGCGTGATCGTCTTCCACGCCGCCGCGCTCTGGGCGCTGCAGAGCGGCCTGCTCCGCCGGGCCGCCGAAGTGGTGATCCCGGTCGAGATCATGAGCCAGTTCATCGAGCCGCCGAAGCCCACGCCTCCGCCGCCGCCCCCTCCTCCACCGCCGCCCCAGCCGCGCGTGAAGGCACCGCCGCCGCCGCGTCCGCAGGCCATCCGCGAACCCAAGCCCACGCCGGCGCCGCAAGCGCCGGTGGGCGATCCGGAACCGCCGCCGCCCGCACCGACGACGCCGCCCTCGCCGCCGCCCGCGCCTCCCGCGCCGCCGGCCCTCCGCCGGCGCCGCCCGCACCGCCCAAGGTGGTCGAGGTGACGGCCGCGCAGGCGCAGTGGCTGCGCCAGCCGGCGCCCGTCTATCCGCAGCTGAGCTCGCGGCTCGGCGAATCGGGCACGGTGACCATCGCCGTGTACTTCAACCGCAACGGCGTCGTGCGCCGCGCCGAAATCCTCAAGTCCAGCGGCTTCGACCGCCTCGACCGCGCCGCCCGCGATGCGGTGCTGAAGTCGTCCGTGACCGTGAGCAACTATCCGAACGCGAGCGACGAGACCCTCTTCATGCTGCCCGCGCCCATCGTTTTCAACCAACCTAAGTAACTGAGACCCCTATGGATTCCCAATTTGGCTTGATGAATGTCTGGCACCAAGGCGACTTCGTCACCAAGGCCGTCGCGGTGCTGCTGATCGCCATGTCGCTCGCGTCGTGGATCGTGATCATCGTCAAGGCGCTCGACGTCATCCGCTACAAGCGTCTCGCCAAGCAGTCGCAGGACTTCTGGCACAGCGAGGACTTCGCCACCGCGCTCAACAAGCTCGGCAAGGACGACAGCAACCCCTTCCGCGCCCTGGCGCTCGAGGGCCGCGAAGCCGCCGCCCACCACCGCAACACCAAGGCGCACCTGCATGACGCGCTCGACGTCAGCGACTGGATCACGCGTTCGCTGCGCAACGGCATCGACGCCTTCACCGCGCGCCTGCAGACCGGCCTGGCCGTGCTGGCCTCGGTCGGCTCGACCGCGCCCTTCATCGGCCTGTTCGGTACCGTCTGGGGCATCTACCACGCGCTGATGAGCATCGGCTCGGCCGGCCAGGCCACGATCGACAAGGTCGCGGGTCCGATCGGCGAAGCGCTGATCATGACGGCCCTGGGCCTCGCGGTCGCCATCCCCGCCGTGCTCGGCTACAACGCCCTGGTGCGCGGCAACAAGTTCGTGCTGACCAAGCTCAATGCCTTCGCGCACGACCTGCACGCCTACTTCGTGACCGGTGCCCGCGTCCAGAGCGGCGCCGAATCGATCGTGGTTCCGCTCAAGAAGGGCTGAGCATCATGGCTTTCGGAACCCAAGACGAACCCGATGAGGTGATGAACGAGATCAACATGACGCCGCTGGTCGACGTCATGCTGGTGCTCCTGATCATCTTCATCATCACCGTGCCGGTGATGAAGCACGCGGTGAACATCGACCTGCCGCGCGCCACCAGCGAGCCCGAGCAGCCGAAGCCCGAGAACATCCTGTTCAGCGTGACGGCCGAGGGCGACTACTACTGGAACGATCAGAAGATTTCCGACAGCGAGTTGCCCACCCGCCTTGCCGCCGAGGCCGCCAAGGAGCCGCAGCCCGAACTGCACATCCGCGGCGACAAGGCGGTGCGCTACGAGCGCGTGGCCAAGGCGATGTCGGAGGCGCGCGAAGCCGGCGTGCGCAAGATCGGATTCATCACCGAACCCGACGCGAAATAACTGCCGCGCGGGTCACAAAATTTTTCATCGCGGCGATTGACTTCTTGATGAGAATTATTATCATTCAGTCATCGCTTCGATAAGAGGAACCCGAGATGCCAGCCACCACCAACGCCTTTGCTGTTCTGAGCCACCCTTCGCTCGATCAATCGGGCGGCGGTCACGCCACCATCCAGGCCCAACGACCGGTTCCGATGGTCGAAAGCACCGAGCTGCTCAAGGGCAGCAAGACCGTCGGCATCATGCACAACGGTTCGCTGTACCGCCTGCAGGCCACCAAACTGGGCAAGCTGATCCTGACCAAGTAGGTCCCGGTCAGCCCGCCCCTCGCGCAAGTTTCATCGTGGGGCGACTCCAGGAGATTCATTTCTCCGAAGGGTCGTTTTTTGCTAGCCAACGGTTCGCCGACTAGCCAAGCTTTTTTTCACGCTGAACGTCCAATCAAAAACGCCGACTCTCGAGTCGGCGTTTTCGTTCGTGCAGGGCGCCCATGCGCCCATGCCGGATCTCAGAGACCCAGTGCAGCGATGCCGGCCTTGGCGACCTGCGCGTCTTCGTTCGACTTCACGCCGCTCACGCCCACGGCGCCGATCACGTGGCCGTCCTTCACGATCGGCACGCCGCCTTCGAGCAGGCCGTGCACCAGCGGTGCCGTCAGGAACGCGGTGCGGCCGCCGTTGATGATGTCCTCGTAGACCTTGCTCTCGCGACGACCCATGGCGGCCGTGTGGGCCTTGGCCGGGGCGATGTGCGAGGACAGCGCGGCCGCGCCGTCGAGGCGCTGCAGCCACAGCAGGTTGCCCGCGTCGTCGGCGATGGCGATGGTCACAGCCCAGTTGTTCTTGAGTGCCTCGGCTTCGGCGGCGGCGGCGATCAGCTTGACATCGGCGAGTTCAAGGAATGATTTGGTTTGCATGATGGTGATCAAGGTCTTGTTGCGTCG